>NZ_VZAD01000062.1 GCF_009495355.1 Segatella copri | reverse complement strand
TGTGAGACTACCAACTTTTTTATGAACTATTCTTATCCCGAACTGGGGTATATTCATGCAATGTGGCCCCATTCGTTTCTCTGCTGATGCTAAAAGTCAGATAGCGAAACTATCATTTGAGAGGTATCTAATTCCTCGATTCACATCATTCCGTTCCATTACTGATGACAAACAGTCTATAACGACATTGTATCAGTTGCTTTCAGAAGACGAGATACGCAATACGCTCATAGTAGAAGATGTGTTTAAGGCTGTTGAAGCCGGAAGAACGCCAATCATTCTGACCAACAGAACTGCTCATGTCACCAAATTAGCCGAAAAGTTGAGGGATAAAGTGAAGAATGTTATTACATTGACTGGGACTGGAAGCACGAAAGAAAAACGGGAGATGCAGCAACACTTGCAAGAGATTTCCAGGGAAGAACCTTTGGTGATAGTCGCAACGGGAAAATATGTAGGCGAAGGTTTTGACTATCCTCGCCTTGACACCCTTTTCCTTGCTCTGCCCATTTCATGGAAAGGTCTCATTGCCCAATATGCTGGCCGACTGCACCGCGAAAACGAAGGAAAGAAAGATGTGCGCATCTATGATTACATTGACATTCATGAACCTGTCTGCGACAATATGTACAGGAAGCGACTGAAGGGTTACGCTTCCATTGGATATAAAATCATTTCCCGACATTCACACACATTGTTTGACAATGTAAAAGATATAGGCATACCTGTCTGTAAAGAGCAGATATTCAACGGTAGAACATTTTCCCGTCCTTACTCTTCAAGTATTGGAGATGCCAAGCGCTCCATCGTTGTTTCTTCTCCCAAGTTATATAGGATAGAGCATAATGTTTTGGTCAATCAGTTGAACGAGTTGGCTCATATCGGAATCGAAGTTCTCATTATCACGACAGCAAGTAACCCAGAAACAGTACACCTCCTACAAAGAGGATTGTCTGTAAGAATTTTGCCAGAAGTAAAACTGTGCACAACCATCATAGACAAAGACATCGTATGGTATGGCGCAATAAATGCCCTTGGCTATGCAACAGAAGAGGACAATGTGATAAAAGTGGTAGACAACAAACTTGCCAATGAATTGTTAGAAGTTCTGCTCACTTCCTAAATTTTATGAGAAATATGATCATGAAAGATTTACGCAGAAAACAAGTAGTATTCATCCAATACTACAACTCACCTTGTGGCGAAATCATCTTGGCATCGGCAGGCGACTGTCTATGCCTGTGCGATTGGAACAAAATGCCATGTGCCGAACGCAACAAGCACCGGCTCATGCGACTGCTGAATGCAGAATGCATCATTGCCCCCTCTGCCGTCCTGGAAGAAACAAAGAAAGAACTTGATGAGTATTTCGCAGGCAAGCGCCATACATTCGAAATTCCCTTACATCCCGTTGGTACCGACTTCCAAAAACAAGTATGGCAAGCCTTACTTGAAATTCCGTATGGAGAAACAAGAACTTACAAAGAGATTGCACAAAAGATAAACAAGATGAAAGGTATAAGGGCTGTGGCACAAGCCATCGGTGCCAATGGCATCAGCATTCTCATCCCTTGCCATCGCGTCATTGGCACCAACCGCTCACTGACAGGATACGCAGGAGGCATCGAGGCAAAAAGATTACTGCTGAATATCGAATGTCAAAATACGCCTTATGGCTGAACCTACAACTTAACTTCTATTACTTCTGAACCCAGCGAAAGTTGAATAAACTTATTAACTCCATTTCCCCATTTGAGAAAGCCAAGTTGGACATATTACTTCCCATCTTGTATCTCCTTCGCCCCATTATAAAAAGTGTCAGAAGTATATTGTTGAATTGTAACAGTAATCTCCATCTCAGGAGTCAACACTTGCCCATTCGTTCTCTTGACACGTTTAGGGCGTACTGCTAAAACGCGAATGGCAAAAATCCCTCAATGAGGGATAAAATTCATCAAAATCCTCCCTCAATGAGGGATTTTCTATATAAAACGAACCCTATACAAGTTTTTTGTTGTAATTTTGCAGCCGTGCTTGAAAAAACAACAAACAGGCTCTCTAACTTTCTACCAAGCTGGTAGAAAATTAGAAGCTATAGTAAATTGAAGAATTATACAAAATAAATGGTTTTAAATTACATTTGGATAGCATTTTTCGTGATTGCGTTCATCTTCGCACTCATAGGATTGGCAATGGGAGATACGACTATCTTCCAGAAGATTGTAGATTCCACCTTCGACTCTTCCAAGAATGCCTTCAAGATTTCACTCGGACTGACGGGCGTGCTCGCCCTCTGGCTTGGCATCATGAAGATAGGAGAGAAGGCAGGAGTAGTGAATGTGTTGGCAAGAGCGCTCAGTCCGGTCTTCACCCGACTCTTCCCTGATATTCCGAAGAACCATCCGGTAATGGGAAGCATCTTCATGAACATCGCTTCGAATATGCTGGGACTCGATAATGCGGCAACACCTACAGGATTGAAGGCGATGCAGCAGATGCAGGAACTCAACACGAAGAAGGATACGGCGACGAACCCGATGATCATGTTCCTGGTTCTGAACACCTCTGGACTCACCATCATCCCTACCACTATCCTCGCTTTCCGTGCCTCCTATGGTGCAGCCCAGCCTACGGATGTCTTCATCCCTATCCTGATGGCTACGCTCGTGGCTACACTTGCCGGCATCATCATCACCTCGCTCTGGCAGCGCATCAACATCCTGCAGCCGGTATTGCTCGCCACTCTGCTGGGAATGTGCGCCTTCGTAGGCATCATCATCTGGGGATTCGGACAGATGGATAAGGATACGATGAACACGGTTACCACCCTGGCTTCGAATATGATTCTCTTAGGCATCATCCTCTGCTTTATTCTGGCGGGTTTCTGGAAGAAAGTGAATGTTTATGATGCATTTATCGAGGGAGCGAAGGAAGGTTTTACTACTGCGGTGAAGATTATTCCTTATCTTGTAGCGATTCTCGTGGGCATCGGCGTGTTCCGTGCTTCGGGAGCGATGGATATGGTGATTCAAGGCATTTCCTGGTCGGTAGAACAATGTGGCTTGAATGCCGATTTCGTAGGCGCCCTGCCTACCGCCATCATGAAACCGCTATCGGGAAGTGGCGCACGAGGCATGATGCTGGAAGCGATGAAGAACTATGGTCCTGATTCGTTTGTGGGCCGACTGAGCTGCATCTTCCAGGGTTCCACCGATACTACCTTCTATATCTTGGCAGTATATTTCGGAAGCGTAAGTATCAGAAATACCCGCCACGCCGTGGCTTGCGGCTTGCTCGCCGATTTGGCAGGAGTCATCGCAGCAATCGCTATAGCATATATATTCTTCGGATAATAAAAAACAAATTAATATGGCAAACCTCAAAAGTTTAGCAAAGGATACCGCCATCTATGGTTTGAGCAGTATCATCGGCAGATTTCTGAACTATCTGCTTGTACCACTCTATACGGCTAAGATCAGCGCCGCCAGTGGTGGTTATGGTGTCATCACCAACATGTACGCCTATACGGCGTTACTCCTCGTCATCCTGACCTACGGAATGGAGACCACCTTCTTCCGTTTCGTCAATAAGGAGGGAGAAAATTCAGAGAAAGTTTATCACACGGTATTGAGCATGGTGGGCTTCACCTCCCTGCTCTTCATCGCCTTAGTATTCCTCTTCATCACACCTTTGAGCGATGCGATGGGCTACGCTGATCATCCTGCTTACGTCTGGACGATGTTCGTAACGGTGGCTATTGATGCTTTCCAGTGCATCCCATTCGCTTATCTCAGATACAAAAAACGCCCGTTGAAGTTTGCTGCCTTCAAGTTGCTCTTCATCGGACTGAACATTGCACTCAACCTGGTTTACTACGTCATCATGGATGGTCACGATGTGGGTTATGCTTTCTACATCAACCTGGTTTGTACCGCATCCATCACCTTCTGTTTCTACAAGGAACTGAAGGAAGGATTCATGGGAGAGAAATGTTCCTGGAGCGAGTGCAAAGTGCTTGTCAGAAAGATGATGGGATACAGTTGGCCTATCCTCGTGCTCGGTATTGCCGGTATTCTGAACCAGACAGCGGACAAGATTCTCTTCCCTTACATCTATGAGAAGGGCGATGCTCATGCACAGCTCGGAATCTATGGAGCTGCCAGCAAGATTGCGATGATCATGGCAATGATTACCCAGGCTTTCCGCTATGCTTATGAGCCGTTCGTTTTCGGCAAGGCAAAGGATAAGGACAACCGACAGACTTATGCTTCGGCGATGAAGTATTTCGTCATCTTCACCCTGCTTGCCTTCCTTGTAGTGGTAGGTTATCTGGATGTATTGCGCCACATCATCGGCCGCGACTACTGGGACGGACTGAAGGTTGTGCCTATCGTCATGGCAGCAGAGATCATGATGGGAGTTTATTTCAACCTCAGTTTCTGGTACAAGCTCATCGACAAGACCATCTGGGGTGCTTACTTCTCGGGCATCGGCTGCCTGGTGTTAATAGCCATCAACGTTATCTTCGTGCCTATCTATGGTTACATTGCCTGTGCCTGGGCTGGTTTTGCAGGATATGGAACGGCGATGCTTCTCTCCTATTTTGTGGGTCAGAAGAAGTATCCTATCAACTATCCGGTGAAGGAGATGATGATCTATGTGGTTCTCGCCCTCGTCCTCTTCGTGGGAATGACCGAGGCTAACAGATACTTCTCCAGTGGAATCGCCTGCCTCATCAACACGGCACTCATCCTCATCTTCGCTGCTTACCTCGTGAAGAAGGATTTCCCTTTGAAGAGTCTGCCGGTCGTAGGAAAGTACTTTAGAAAGTAACAGATACATAAGAAAGCAGCTGGTATGCACACTTGCATATCAGCTGTTTTTGCACTTTTCAGTTCGACTTGTTGTAAAATATCACACTTTTAAGGACGACTTTTTGTGGTTTTACAAAAGAAATCAGTATCTTTGCAGCGATATTCCCTCACAAAAGTGTTGAGAATAAGATATTATTCCCTCACAAAAATGTACAGACACAAATAATATTCCCTCACAAAAGTGTAGCAAACATGAAAAGATTCATATACAACCATCTGAAAGACTGGAAATTATCCAGCAACAGGAAACCTCTCATCATGTATGGAGCAAGACAAGTTGGCAAGACCTATATTATCAAAGAGTTTGGAGACAACGAATTTGAGAATATGGTTTACATCAACTGTTACAAAAACAAAAGCATTGCTCAACTTTTTCAAGGTGACGCAAATGCAGAAAGACTTTCCATCGGCCTTGCTGCTTATGCACACCAAGACATCACTCCTGGCAAGACCCTTGTATTTCTCGATGAGATACAAGAGATTCCACCAGTTTTGTCCTCGCTGAAATATTTCTGTGAAGACAAGCCAGAATTGCATATCATCGTAGCAGGATCATTGCTCGGTGTCATGAACATGAAAGGAGAATCCTTCCCTGTCGGTAAAGTTGACATCATGCACCTCTACCCCATGACTTATGAGGAATTTCTACTTGCCAATGGAGAGAAACAACTTTTGGATTTATTGCAAAGCGGAGATAAGGAACTTATCAACAGCCTCGCTCCAAAATTCATAGAATACCTTCGACGATACTACTTTGTTGGAGGTATGCCCGAAGCAGTATTGGAATTTACACAAAATCACAACCCAATGCAAGTAAGGCAAATTCAGCAAAACATCTTGAATGCATACGAGGCTGATATCAGCAAACACACTGAAGAACAGACACAAAGAGTAAGAATGGTATGGCAATCAATCCCAGCCCAACTGGCTCGCGAGAACAAGAAGTTCATCTATGGTGCAATAAGAAAAGGAGCTAGGGCTAAAGATTTCGAGATTGCAATACAATGGCTCACTGACGCAGGACTCGTCCATAAGGTAGAAAGAACAAGAGATGCCAAATCTCCATTAAAATTCTATGCAGACATGGATGCTTTCAAATTATATGTGCTTGATGTAGGTTTGTTGGGAGCACTCACAATGGCACAACCTGACCAGATTCTCATTGGCAACAACGTGTTTAGCGAATACAAGGGGGCGTTTACTGAGAATTTCGTGCTTCAACAGCTGAAATCTCTTCCTTACTTACCCATATATTATTACAGTAAGCCAAGCTCTACCCAAGAAATTGATTTCATAGTACAAGCCGGCAGCGAAATCTTACCAATAGAAGTAAAGGCAGAGGAGAATGTAAAGGCAAAATCACTCGCAGCATTTATCACTCACGATTTTGCCTCCTATCATCTCAAAGGTATCCGTTTCTCCATGCGAGGTTTCCAAGACCAAGAATGGATGGAAAATGTACCACTATTCGCAGTTAGAGAATTTGTTAAACACAAGGTAGAGAAGAGGTTCATCATCGAATAAGCCATAGAAACATGAGAAAGAAACTGAATAAGAAACTTTGATGGAATTTTTCGCTTTTTCTGTTCTACTTAATGTTATCTCGCAGAAAAATCGTAACTTTGCAAATCGTATAACAACAACACAAAGAATAAAATGAAGAAAAAAGCAACGGTCCTTATCGCCTCTATCATGGCGTTCTGCGGAATCAACACCGCACACGCTGATGAGGGAATGTGGACAATTTACAACTTGCCAAACGCAGTGTACGAGATGATGCAGCGTGAAGGTTTCAGTATGACTTACGACCAGCTCTACAATGGCGAGGACGCCTTGAAGAACGCTGTGGTCAACTTCTCCGGCTATTGCTCTGGAGTAGTCGTTTCACCCGACGGACTGGTATTCACCAATCACCATTGCGGTTTCGAGGCTATCAGAAGCCACTCTACCGTGGAGCACGACTACATGCTCAACGGCTTCTTTGCCAAGAGCTTCGAGGAAGAACTGCCCAACGAGGACATGTTCGTAAGTTTCATGATCGACCAGAAAGATGTTACCGACAAACTCATGAGCCTGGGCTATGAGAAGTTGGACAACAAGAAGCGTAGCGAATTGACTGACAGCCTGGAGAATGCGATGACACAGGAGGTAAAGAAGAACGACTCTACCCTGCACGTCAGCATCAAGCCTTTCTACGAGGGCAACAAATGGTACGCCACTACCTACCGCGACTTCACCGACCTTCGCTTAGTGTTCACCGTGCCTAAGTCGATGGGTAAGTTTGGCGGTGATACAGACAACTGGATGTGGCCCCGCCAAACTTGCGACTTCTCTGTATTCCGCATTTATGCCGATCCTAAGACCAATGGTCCTGCAGCCTACAGCAAGGACAACGTGCCTTACAAACCCAAGCGTTGGGCACAGGTTTCGCTGCAAGGCTATAAGGATGGCGACTACGCCATGACCATGGGCTATCCTGGCACAACAGAGCGCTACCTCTCCAGCTATGGCATCCAGACCATGCGCGATGCCGAGAATGCTCCACGTGCACAGGTTCGTGGCGTGAAGCAGGAAGTGATGCAGAAGCACATGCGTGCCGACGAGGCTGTACGAATCAAGTACGACAGCAAGTATGCCAGCTCTTCCAACTACTGGAAGAACGCCCTCGGCATGAACAAATGTATCGACTCTATAGGCATCATCAACCTGAAGCGCGAGTACGAAGCCCGTCTTCGCACATGGCAGGACACAGCCAAGGCTGCCAACGACCTGGCCCACAAGGTAGACTTCGACAAGCTTGCACAGCTCTACAAGCAGAGTGCCGACGTGAAATATGCCTGGACCAACTTCGCCGAGTCGTTTACAAGAAGAAGCAATGTAGAGTTCTCTACCCGTGCTCTCAAACTGCAGAGCAACATGGAGGTAAAGGGCCCTGAGAAGAACAAGAAGAAGCAGTATCATGAGTTTGAGGACAACTCTGACGAATGGGACATGGCTCTCGACAAAGAGGTGCTCGCCACTCTTCTGAAGAACTATAAGGAGCACGTTGACACCAAGTGGTTGCCCAAGTTCTATTCCACCATCGACACTCAGTTTGGTGGCGACTACACCAAGTATGTAGACTATCTCTGGGAGAAGTCACTCCTGATGAAGAAGGGCGCCAAGCTCTACTTCAACAAGAAGGGATTCGAGAAAGACCCAGGTGTAAGCTACGGAATGGACCTGAACGACATCTATGCCGACTTCGTAGAGAAGATGGGAGCCGTATCCGATTCTATCGCCGAGCAGGAGAAGTATCTCTGTGCTGCCAAGCTCCGCATGGAGGAAGACCTGCCTCACTACAGCGATGCCAACTTCACCATGCGATTGAGCTATGGTCAGGTAGGCGGTTTTGACCTCGGGGGCAAGCCATCAGGCTACTATACCACAGCCGAGAGCATCGTTGAGAAAATGAAGCAGGGCGACAAGGTAATCGACTATTATGCCGAGCCTATCATGCATGAATTGCTCTCAGAGAAAGACTTCGGCAAGTATCAGGACAAGGAGACTGGCAAGATGCAGCTCTGCTTCCTCACCAACAACGATATTACCGGCGGTAACTCTGGCAGCCCTATGTTCAACGGCAAGGGCGAGCTGATAGGTCTTGCCTTCGACGGCAACTGGGACAGCCTCAGCTCTGACATCAACTTCGACAAGCGCCTGGCCCGCTGCATCGGTGTAGACATCCGCTACGTGCTCTACTTGATGGACAAGTGGGGACACGCCGATCGCCTCTTGAAGGAAATCAACGCCAAGTAGCAACCCGAAAGGCATTCCTGCCATATTAGGTGTTTTCATCAGGCAATACTAACCAAGCCGTTCAAACGACATACAAACGTCGTTTGAACGGCTTTCTAATTTCAACAGAACGGACAAGAAACATCAAGAAGCCTGATGCAAAGTGCTTCGCCTAACTTATATTTAATTAAATATAGGTTATATTTAACTTCGCCTAATCTTTATTTTGCTATATACAGGTTAGGCGAAGTGTTAGACAGCAGGCTTCATTGACTTTTAGTAAAGGGCAACTCAGCTTTTGTGCAAGGGAAACTCAACTTTTGTGCAAGGGCAACTCAGCTTTTGAATATGCGTCTTCATGTTTATGTTTAGGGATGGCAAGCAGCGAGTTGAGACAGTCTGTCTCTACATTCGGCAAGAATCCTCCTCAATTCTTCCTCGGTATTGGCTCTAAGCATGGCGATACGCGTCTGCTTGAAGTCGGGAATACCTTTGAAGATAGGCGATGCAGCCAAGTGTCGGCGAGTATGCAGAATGCCTCTGTACTCATCTATACGGTCGATATTGATGCGCAGCTGTTCTTCCAGAATGTCAATCTTCTCATCGACGGTGAGGGGAGCAGCCCCTGTGTTATCTAAGTAGTCGCGCATCTCCTTGAAGATCCAAGGCCTTCCGAAAGTAGCTCTGCCCACCATGACAGCATCCACACCATAACGCTCGAAGGCAAGTTGAGCTTCTTCGGGTGTCGTGATGTCGCCATTGCCGATAATCGGAATATGGATGCGTGGATTGTTCTTCACCTCACCTACCAGTCGCCAGTCGGCCTCTCCCGTATACATCTGACTTCTTGTTCTTCCGTGTATGGTGAGCGCCTGAATGCCGCAGTCCTGCAGCTGTTCAGCCAATTCGGTAATCACAAGGTTGTCACTGTCCCATCCCAGTCGGGTCTTCACCGTCACGGGCACATTGACAGCCTTCACCACGTTACGCGTAATATCGAGCAACAGCGGTATGTTTCTCAGCATACCAGCTCCAGCTCCCTTTCCAGCCACCTTCTTCACAGGACATCCAAAGTTGATGTCTATCACATCGGGCTTCGCCTGTTCCACAATCTTGGCAGCCTCCACCATGTCTTCTGTCGTTCTGCCATAAATCTGAATACCGACAGGACGTTCCTCGTCGCTGATGGTCAGCTTGTTGACAGTCGACTTGATAGAGCGCACCAGAGCCTCAGCCGATACAAACTCCGTATACACCATAGCCGCTCCGTATCGCTTGCAGAGCATACGGAAGCCTATATCGGTCACGTCTTCCATCGGAGCGAGGAAGAGCGGTTTGTTTCCAAATTCTATATTTCCTATTTTCATATTTCCTGAATTCAATTATTACCAGCAGCAGAAGGATCAGCACTTTTTTCAAATACCTCTTTCAAAACCCTTTCAAGAGAGCATTCCCTGCTTGCGGCTGCAAAGGTACTACTTTTTTTTCGAAAAATCACTATTTCAGCAGATGATACATTCCTCCTGCCAAGGTCTTTACGATGCCTTTCATCTCTAAAGAGAAGAGATGGGCTGTGAGCCTTCCTATCTCTATCCCCGACTGAATGCTGATGAGGTTTATCTGCAGGTCGTTGTTCTTTTCCAACACATTGACAATGGCTTGCTCCTCTGCCGAGAGATCAGGAAAGAGCGTCCGCTCTATGCCTTGCCGCTTGGCTTTCATCAGTTTGGCATCGTCCTGCCACCTCATGTCTTTCACAAAGTCTTCTGCCGACGTGATAAGTGTAGCGCCATTGCTGCGTATCAGGTTGTTGCATCCCTCGCTGTACACATCGCCTACGCGTCCAGGAAAGGCAAAGACATCGCGGTTGTAAGCCTGAGATATTTCGGTGGTGATCAGTCCTCCACCCTTGGCGGCACTCTCCACGAGGATACAGGCATCCGACATGCCCGCCACAATACGGTTGCGCCTTACGAAGTTGATTTTATCAGCATTGGTCTGGGTAAGAAACTCCGTAAGCAGTCCGCCCTGACTCAACATTTTCACAGCCGTAGCACGATGGCTCGAAGGATAAAGGTTGTCCAGACCATGAGCCAACACACCCACTGTCTCATATCCATTGTTCAGAGCTTGCTGATGGGCATGAATGTCGACGCCATAAGCCAAGCCACTCACAACAAGGACTTGCGGGCATAGCTGCCTCAAGTCTGAAACAAATCGCCTGATGACATCTTCGCCATAAATCGTACAATGGCGTGTTCCCACGATATTGATGACCCGTTTCTGGTTCAGGTCTGCCGATCCTTTATAAAAGAGCATCAGCGGTGCATCATCGCAGTCGCGCAGTCTTTGCGGGTATCGTTCGTCGCTCATACAGAGTGGAGTAATGCCATATTTCAGGTCATATTCCAGCTCCACCTCAGCCCTGCGCCTTGCCTCGTCACAGTTTTTCAGCGTTTCCACGAGTTTAGGCGTGGCATCAGGCAGAATGTCTCTGATATGGTCTTTGTTCTCGAATATGGTTGTCGCCGAACCCGTTCTTCTATAGAGTTCGAGTATTCCTGCCAGACTGAAGTAGTTCAGTCGTGTCAGGGTGATAGTATTGAGTATTTCTTGCTGGTCCACGGAGATTGAGTATTGAGCGTTAGTTTGTTGGAAATTGAATGTTGAGTTGAGAGAGATGCGACAAAGCAGGATGCTTAGAGTTTCAGATATTCGTATCCGAAACGACAGCGCAGACATTCCTTCTTGTCGCAGTATTCCTTCTTGAGCTGGATGAGCGCCTGCGAGTCGCCGGCATTATCCACCACGAGTCCACACTGTTGCCAGAGTCGGATGATGTAGTTGTTCTCGGGTCGTAACTGTTCCAGAAAGTCGAAAGCTCTGTCGCAATATTTCTCCTCGCCCCTATGTCTGCCATAGGCAAAGAGAATGGGAACCACGGTGTTGATACACAACAGGTTGAGCGAGAATGGAGACAGGTTTTTATCGTTTCTCACACTGGTGCTTCCAAAGGTGTAATGCGTTTCCCAATAAGGCGTCACAGCCGTGGCAAGCACTTTCTTGGCATCCTCTACCGAAGCGGCCTCTACGAGTTGGCTCAGTCCTGCCTTGCGCTGATAGTACAGATGTGCCAGTTGCGAGATTCGGATATGCGGGAAGTTTTGCGGTCTGAGTCGCAGAAACCTCCACTGCCTGTAGTCCATCGGGGTCAGGTTGAACTTATGAGCCAAGTATTTGTATTCATTCCTCAGTTTGGCAAAGTATCCGTCGTTCAGAGCATCTTTCTGGTATCTTTCCGGTATGGTGTTCAGTTCCAGCAGCCCTGCCTGCCCCATGAAGATGGCCTCTATCTGGAGAATGTCGTCACGGTGATGTCCCACGGCCTGCAAAGGTATATGGAAAGCCCATTCCTCAAAGGCTTCGCCATTGACACCAAAGCCGAAGTTGCGTGCCAGTG
Source organism: Segatella copri (assembly GCF_009495355.1). Classification (GTDB taxonomy): domain Bacteria; phylum Bacteroidota; class Bacteroidia; order Bacteroidales; family Bacteroidaceae; genus Prevotella. Next base: position 13,047 of record NZ_VZAD01000062.1, on the reverse strand, counting down.
TCACGAAATAAGCATTCTCCCAGTCACCATTGCATCTTCTTACCCGATCCTCTATGGCATTGGTTTTCTGCTCTAAGCGTTCGGTCTGCAGGGCATTCATCCATGCATGCACGGTAAGACTCGTCAGCGAGGGGATGATCTGATAGCAAGGTGGATACTGGTCTACCGACAACAGTTCCCTGTAGTTCTTCATCACCTTGTCGGGAATATCCAATGCCATCTGCGTCAAAGCCTCTCCCTTACTGTTTTTCGCCTCTGTGTCCACACATCCGCACACATGCAGAACCACATTGTCGTACCGCTCGTCTTTGTCGTGTCTATGCACATACCAATCGCTCGCCTTGTCGTGTATTTCCACGTTTCCCACCCATAGGGTTCCGTCTATCTTCACCTTGGCATTGAAGAAGTCGGGGCCTGCATTGCGATTGTGCAGTCCCGGGTCAATCACCTCTACCGGCTTTCCCGATGTCGTGCAGAGAGCGGTGAGCGGAAAGAGCTTATGTTTCCAAACATAGTGCAGTAGCTGTTCCATATCGTTATCGGTTTTAAGTTTTTATTGTTAAGGAGTCAGAGGGCAGTGGTATGTTTCTCAGGCAAAGTATTTCTCGAAAGCCCTGTCGTAGTCTTCGCTGTTGCCCAACTTGCCCTGTATGAGACACACCAACTCAACGGTAGCTTTCAGACACAGACGTTCGTCGGAGGCACGATAGATGTCCTGATGGAACACATATCTCACTCCCTGCTTCTCCAACCACAGTCTCGAGTAGAACTCATCGTCACACTGCAGCGGTGTCTTGTATTGCAGATTCATCCTCGCCACGACTGCATCCACTCCCTTGCGGTGCATCTCGGCAAAGCTCAGTCCACATTTCTGCAGAAAGAGGTGCCGGGTGTGCTCCATATAGTGCAGGTAGTTGGCATTGTTGACGATTCCCTCTATGTCGCACTCATAGTCGCGCACTTCCATCTTGGTCTCAAATACGTATTTCATAATCTTTATGTTGCTTATTTTGGTCCTAAAAATCCTCTTTTTGAGGGCTTTATCTCTAAATCACTGCAAAAATAACCAAATTTTTCTATTAATTGTCACTATTAAGGACGTATTTTCAATATTTTTGATTATTTTTGCCGAAAGGTTCGCGCACGAACGTGCGTGAAAGCATAAAACAGATAGAAACAAAACAAGAAATAAACGATGAAAATAGCTTTGATTGGCTACGGCAAAATGGGTCACATGATCGAAGAGATTGCCCTGCAGCGTGGCCACGAAATCGTATGTAAGATTGACGTGAATAACCCTGAAGATATCGACAGCCCCGAGTTCTGCTCGGCAGATGTCGCCATCGAGTTTACCAACCCTACAGCTGCCTATGGCAACTATCTCAAGGCCTTCGCCCACAATGTCAAGGTGGTGAGCGGCTCCACAGGATGGATGAAAGACCACAAGGCTGAAGTCGAGGCATTGTGTGCCGATGGCAAGCAGACTCTCTTTTGGGCTTCCAACTTCAGCATCGGTGTTGCCATCTTCCAGGCTGTCAACCGCTACTTGGCCAAAATCATGAATCAGTTCCCACAGTACAATGTCTGCATGCAGGAAACCCACCATGTACATAAGCTCGATGCCCCAAGCGGAACAGCCATCACCCTTGCCGAAGAGATTATTGACAATCTGGACCGCAAGAAAGACTGGAAGCGTGGTGTCACCTACTGGACCAACGACGGTCATCAGGACGAGGGCGACCAGAACATTACCTCTGACGACTTGGTCATCAACTGCGTTCGCGACGGCGAGGTGCCAGGCATCCATGCCGTGATGTATGACTCTGAGGCAGACATGATCACCATTGAGCACAGCGCCCACTCACGCAAGGGCTTCGCTCTCGGTGCAGTCCTGGCAGCTGAGTTCACTGCCACCCACAGTGGCCTGCTCACTACTTCCGACCTCTTTAAGTTCTAATTCCCCATCAACCAATTCTATCAAGTTAATGATCGACAAACAGAAACAAAAACTCAATATGAAGGTGCAGTGGACCAAGTTCGCTATCGTGCTGGTCCTCTATCTTGCCTTCCTGCTCTGGGTACAGAGTTGGCTCGGCCTTGTTGTCGTGCCCTTTATCTACGATGTCTATATCACCAAAAAGATACGCTGGCAGTGGTGGAAAGATTCCGAGGGCCCCGTACGCTTTATCATGAGCTGGGTTGACGCGCTCGTCTTTGCCCTTGTAGCCGTCTACTTCATCAATCTCTTCTTCTTCCAGAACTACGTCATCCCTTCTTCGTCGTTGGAGAAGAGCCTTCTCACGGGCGACTACCTCTTCGTAAGCAAGGTAAGCTATGGTCCACGTATTCCACAGACCCCACTCACCATGCCCCTTACCCAGCACACCATGCCGCTGGTCAACATGAAAAGCTACGTAGAGTGGCCTCACTGGGACTATCGCCGTGTCAAGGGATTGGGAAATGTAAAACTCAACGACATCGTGGTATTCAACTATCCTGCCGGCGACACCCTCGTCAACGAGGAGCGCTATCAGGCATGCGACTACTATCACGATCTCGTCTATCCTTTCGGAGAACAGATTCTGGAGCAGAACGGCCTGGCTAAGGACGTGGCTCACCTCACTCCTCTGCAGCGTTATCGCTACTTCGAGCAGGTGTACGCCACAGGACGCCACTACATCGAGAGTATGCCTGGCGAGTATGGCGACATCATCAGCCGTCCTACAGACCGTCGCGAGAACTACGTGAAGCGTTGCGTCGGACTGCCCGGACAGACCCTCCAGATCAAGAACCGTATCGTTTATCTCAACGGACGTCCCAACAAGGAGCCCGACAACGTGCAGTACACTTATAAGATGAAACTTCGTGGCGAGTTCCCCGTCGACCTGGCCGACGAGTTGGGCATCACCAACGAAGACCTGCTCACCTACAACCAGAGTGGCGTCATTCCGCTTACCCGCAAGGCTTACCTGGCTCTCAAGGCCAACAAGAACCTCGTGGCAAGCATCAGCATCAATACCGATGCCACTTACGGCGACTTATACCCTATCAATGCCAATACAGGCTGGACACGCGACAACTATGGTCCTATTTGGATTCCACAGAAGGGTAAAACCATCGCCCTGACCCTCGACAACCTGCCCATCTACGAACGATGCATCAAGGTTTACGAGGGCAACGACCTGAAAGTGGACAATGCAGGCCGCATCCTTATTAACGGCAAGGTAGCCAAGAGCTACACATTCCGTCTCGACTATTACTGGATGATGGGCGACAACCGTCACAACTCAGCCGACTCCCGCTACTGGGGTTTCGTGCCAGAAGACCATATTGTGGGTAAACCTATCTTTATATGGTGGAGCCACAGCCCTGACCATCCTGGCTTCTCGGGCATACGCTGGAATCGCCTCTTCAAATTTGTCGACAACATCAAGTAACTCCTATCCATTAAGTGAAAGTAGCCGTCAAATACCTCATCACGTTAGTGCTGGCACTGCTCCTTGTATGGGCAGTCCACACCTACGTCCTCACTATCTTCTCGGTTCCACAAGGCGGGCTTCCGCCCTACCTTAAGTCTGGCTCCCGAGTGATAGTGAACAGGGTATATTGCGACAGCTTCAAGCGTGGCGACCTCGTAGTCTTCACCGATACGATAGCACGTCGTGGCGCCTCTGTCACCGAAGCCCACTTCATTGGCCGCATAGAACGACTGCCTGGCGACACCATTACCCTCGACACGGTGCGCTACGTCATTCCTGCCATTTGCTGTCGCCGTTGTGGCTGTCCCGACTGCCGCTTCTACCTTGTACGCACGCAGCGAGGCCCGCAAATCGTTCATAAACACCAGATGATAGGTAAAGCCCACTTGATATTTAAGTGAAAACAACATGCTTTCCATTCTTTCTTCCACCTATTTCGGTCCTGTGCAGTGGTATCAGAAACTACAGCGCAGCGAGGCGTGCCTCATAGAGCAGCACGAGAACTTCGTCAAGCAGACCTACCGCAACCGCATGATCATTGCCACAGCCAATGGTCCACAAGCTCTCACCATACCTACTACACATGGCACTTCCCTGTCAATCAAAGACATTCGCATATCCGATCATGCCAACTGGCGCCATGTACACTGGAACGCCCTTGCCTCAGCCTATGGCGAGAGTCCATTCTTTCCTTACTACCAGGACGACTTGCGTCCTTTCTTTGAGAAGAAATACGAGTTTCTCTTTGATTTCAACATGGAGATAACCCACAAGATGATCGAGTTGCTCGACATCCGTCCCCATCTCTCGCTCACTGACCATTATCTGCAGGGCGACGAACTGAAGGACTTCTGCGACTATCGTGAGTCAATACGACCCAAACACCCCCTTCCTGATGCCGACTTCGTTCCGCACCGCTATTATCAGGTCTATGAACATAAGCTGGGTTTCCTGCCCAACATGAGTATTCTCGACCTCCTCTTCAACGAGGGAAACGAATCTATTCTACATCTTATATAATAATTGAGCCCACTTTAAAAAATCATTTTTGATAATTTCTTTATATGTAACCATCTGATAATCAAATGGCATTTTGTAGGGAAAAGAACAAAAAACTACTTTTTAAAGTGGACTCATAATTGAAGTTTCGCAAGTTTTTCCTCACACGCCCTGAAAGGGCAGAAGCTCTTAGCCCAGGGCAGCGCCCTGGGTAATTACGGCAGCAAACCTTGTCGCCCTGTAAGGGCAAAAGCTTTAAAACTCGTGGCAATTTACAAAGCTTTTGCCCTTACAGGGCGCCTTGCAGATTGGCATTATACCCAGGGCGCTGCCCTGGGCTAAGAGCTTTTGGGCCTTCAGCCCGTACTTAAACCACTTACGAAACTTGAGTAATAAAACTTTTACAAGTTCAGCAATCGCTCACCCATGGCCTTGCCCAATGCCTCGCATTGCGCCTTCACCTCGGGAGTAATGGCCTGTTTCATATCTACAGGCTCGCCTACAGCCTCGAAATGCAAGCGTGTGTCGTTCCACTCCTGTATCTTCGCCACAGCCTTGCTGGCCCAGCAATGCGAGCCATACCAGCCGAGCAGATGGTTCTTGATGTCCTTGTTGGCCAACTCAGAGAGAAGAACCTCCATCTCATGGTACAAGCCTGCATTATAAGTAGGAGCACCTACTATCAGACCTCTGTAGCGGAACACATCACGCAGGATGTAGCTATGGTGGGTCTTAGAGATGTTATACATTACGATGTTCTTCACACCAGCCTGGCTCGCAGCACGCGCGATAATCTCTGCCATACGCTCTGTGTTGCCGTACATCGTACCATAGCAGATCACCAGTCCTGGCTCTGTCTCGTATTTCGACATCTTGTCGTACATATCCATCACCTTCGCAATATGCTCGTGCCAGACAGGGCCATGGGTCGAACAGATAAAGTCTAACTCCACACCTGCCAACTTCTTCAGCGCATTCTGTACAGGCACACCATACTTGCCCACAATGTTAGAGTAGTAGCGCACCATCTCCAACCAGAATCCCTCACAGTTGATCTCCTCGTCTATCACACCGCCATTCAGCGCTCCGAAGCAGCCGAAAGCATCGCCCGAGAAGAGCACCTTGTTGGCAGCATCCAATGTCACCATTGTCTCAGGCCAGTGAACCATCGGAATGAGCACGAAACTCAACTCATGGTTGCCTGTGCTCAACGTCTCACCATTCTTTACTTCCACCACATCATCGGTCACGCCATAGAATCCCTCCAGCATACCTAAGGTCTTCTTGTTGCCTACTATCTTGATGTTGGGATAATACTTCTTGATGAGAGCTATCGAACCGCTGTGGTCTGGCTCCATGTGATTGATGACCAGATAGTCAATCTCCCTCTCACCAATCACTTCCTTGATATTCTCCAGAAACTGAGTGAAGAAATCCACCTCCACAGTGTCGACAAGCGTCACTTTCTCGTCTACAATCACATACGAGTTATAGCTCACACCATTGGGCAGAGGCCACAGCCCCTCAAAACGATGCTTGTTTCTATCGTTTACACCCACGTAATAAATCCCGTTCTTAATTTCTGTTACCATAACTGTTAATTTTGATTTTTGAGCACAAAGATAAAGAATAACCCAAAGAAAGCAAAACGAATTCGCTATTATTAAACAATTTTTCACTACCTTTGCAGCCATGAATTACAATACACATACTCTCTCCAACGGGCTTCGCATCATTCATCTGCCCTCTACGAGTCCCGTCGTCTACTGTGGCTATCAGATTCAGGCAGGCTCACGTGACGAGCTGCCAGGCGAGGAAGGCCTTGCCCATTTCTGCGAGCACACCACCTTCAAAGGTACCAGCCGTCGCCGGGCATGGCACATTCTCAACAGCCTCGAAAGCGTAGGAGGCGACCTGCAGGCTTACACCACCAAGGAGTCTACCGTCTACTATGCCGCCATCCTTCACGACCATACAGCACGGGCCGTTGACCTCCTTACCGACATCGTCTTCCACTCCACCTATCCCCAGGCAGAGCTTGACAAGGAGGTAGAAGTCATTTGCGACGAGATAGAGAGCTACAACGACACACCCTCCGAACTCATCTACGACGAATTCGAGAACCACCTCTTCAAGGGTCATCCTTTAGGTCATAGCATCCTCGGAACAGCAGAGGGCGTACGAAGTTTCACACAAGCTGATGCTCAGCGCTTCGCCCATCGTCATTATCGTCCAGACAATGCTATCTTCTTCGCCTATGGTGACATTTCCTTTTCCCGCCTTGTACGCCTCTTGGAAAAGGCTCAAGTGGGACTGTCCGCAGCCTTTGCTATCCAGCGCCCCCAGTCAGCAGAACTGCCTCATCACGACTTTCTGCAGGAGCCACGTACTGTCATCATCCCCAAACACACCCATCAGGCACACGTCATGACGGGCACTCAGGCTTGCAATGTCCATGACGCACGCCGTATGCCTCTCTATCTTCTCAACAACATCCTTGGAGGTCCTGGCATGAATGCCAAACTCAACCTCGCCCTTCGCGAGCATCACGGCCTCGTCTATACCGTAGAGAGCAACCTGACCACCTACAGCGACCTGGGCTACTGGAGCATCTATTACGGCTGCGACGTCCACGACATCGAACGTTGCCGCCGCCTCGTACACCGCGAGTTGCAGCATTTCATCGACCGTCCTCTCAGTCCTTCGCAGCTAAGAGCTGCCAAAAAGCAGATTAAGGGACAGATAGGAGTGGCTTGCGACAACCGTGAGAACTTCGCCCTCGACTTCGGCAAGAGCTACCTCCATTATGGCTGGCTCAAGAACATCCAGCATCTCTACGAGCAGATAGACGAAATCACCTCGCAGCAGATACAGGAAGTCGCCCAGGAATATTTCGCCGACGAACGTCTCTTCACCCTCATCTATCAATAATGCCGTGAGGTAGAGATTACCTCAGTTGGCGCATTTTTGTTTCCTCAGTTGGCGCACTTTTGTTTCCTCAGTTGGCGCATTTTTGTTTCCTCAGTTGGCGCATTTTTGCTTCCTCAGTTGGCGCATTTTTGCTTCCTCAGTTGGCGAAACAACATCGGATTAGATTACAGAACTTTCGCAAGTAAGCACCACACGCCCTGAAGGGCAGAAGCTTTCAAGTACCAGACAATTTACAAAACTTTTTCGACCTGTACGGTTGGAATTACGTAGCACGCCCTGAAAGGGCAGAAGCTCTTAGCCCAGGGCAACGCCCTGGGTTGTTTTGGACGCAAATCTGTCGCCCTGTAAGGGCAAAAGCTTTAAAAATCAAGGCAATACATAAAGCTTTTGCCCTTACAGGGCGCCTTGCCGATTGCTATTATACCCAGGGCGCTGCCCTGGGCTAAGAGCTTCTGCCCCTTCAGGGCGTGCTTGAACCACTTGTGAAAATTGAGAAAATAAAAGAATAATTATACCGTATATTTATTCCATAATCACCAAAAAAAACACGCACCAACTGGAAAAAGGAATCTGCCTAACTGGAAAAAAATTTTTTCCCAACTGGGAAATTATTTTTTCACAGTTAAGTCCTGTTAGGCAATGAATATTTATACAGAAGGATTATGACTGCAATTTTAGCCCTTTCCAATATAGAAAAAGGCTAAAATTCAGTACTTTTACATGCGAGTTCTGTCGCTAAGGCGACTACTTCTTCGTAGGACGGCGGCGTGCCCAGCCTTCTTCCTCGAAGTTGGGTTCCTCGCCCTTGAACTTAACGTTGTCGTTGTGCTGGAAGAACTGACGCCAGTCGCCTGTCTCCTCTTCTCTGCGAGGCTTACGGCTACGACTCTCTGCACGACTGCCTTTCCCCTTGCCTCTGCTCTCGCTGCCCTTGCCGCCCTTGCGGCTCTCACGACTCTCGCTACGACTGCCACGGGCACTACGTCCATGACCCTCTTCGTCGGCATCGTTGCAACGAACGGTGCGGCCCTTGTACTCTGTACCGTTGAGAGCTTTCATCACACGCTTGGCATCCTCCTCGGGAACCTCGATGTAGGCAAACTTAGAGAGCAAATCAATGTGTCCCACCTCCTGGCGACCCTTCACGTGCTTGTTGAGATACTGCATGATCTCGCCAGGATAGAAGCCGTCGGCCTTGCCCAGGTTGATGAAGAGACGCTTGTATCCAGCCTCTGCCTCGTGCTTGCGGCGACCGTTAGACACCTTTCCATGACCCTCTGAGCCTCTACCCTCACCACGAGAGCCACGAGAGCCCTTGCCGGTTTCGGGCTTGACTATCTCAGGAGCGTTCTTATAATAGTCGAGGAACTTACCAAAGGTGATGGTAACCATCTTCTTGATGATGTCTTCCTTGTCGATGTAGTCGAACTGGCGGTTGATCTCTGCCATATAAGGCTCTATCTGATCCTCGTCAACATCGGTCTTCATGATGTCGTCCATAGTCTTGAAGAGCTGTTTCTTACAAATCTCCTCGGGAGTAGGAAGGGTGCCGTCAATAAAATCTTTGCCTATCTGTTTCTCAATCTGTCTTACCTTAAACTTCTCGCGGGTGTGGATGATAGAGATCGAGGTACCCTTCTTTCCGGCACGACCTGTTCGTCCACTACGATGGGTGTAGCTGGCAATATCGTCGGGGAGTCCATAGTTGATGACGTGAGTAAGGTCGTCGACATCAAGTCCTCGGGCAGCAACATCGGTGGCCACAAGGAACTGCACATTGTGATTACGGAACTTCTGCATGGTGAGGTCGCGCTGCTGCTGACTCAAGTCACCATGAAGAGCCTCTGCATTATAACCATCGCGGATGAGTTTGTCGGCAATATCCTGTGTCTCCAACTTGGTGCGACAGAAGATAATGGCGAAGATGCGGGGATAAAAGTCTACGACACGCTTCAGGGCAAGATACTTGTCCTTGGCGTTCACCAGATAGTAGATGTGATTGACGTGCTCGGCACCCTCGTTGCGTGAGCCTACAACTATCTCCTTATGGTCGTGGAGATAGTGGAGCGCTATTTTCTCTATCTCCTTGCTCATAGTAGCAGAGAAGAGAAGTGTATTTCTATCCGCTGGTACATTCTCGAAGATGGCGTTGATGCTCTCGGAGAAACCCATATTGAGCATCTCGTCAGCCTCATCCAATACAACATTGTTCACATGCTCCAACTGAGCCACGCCACGGTTGATGAGGTCGAGAAGACGACCAGGTGTGGCTACGATGATCTGTACACCATGCTTGAGGGTGCGTATCTGACTGCCTATATCGGTTCCGCCATAGACTGCAGCAATGTGGAGTCCGTCGATGTACTTGGCGAAACTGTTGAGGTCATCGGCTATCTGAAGACAAAGCTCACGGGTAGGACTCAGGATAATGGCCTGTGTCTGCTTGTTCTTAGCATCGGTCTTCTGAATGACAGGAATGCCATAGGATGCAGTCTTACCAGTTCCTGTCTGCGCCAACGCGATGACATCGTTTTTGTTGCCTAAGAGATAGGGGATTACTTCTTCTTGTACGGGCATTGGATTCTCGAATCCAAGCTCCTCAATAGCGCGGCGAATGTCCTCGCTGACGCCTAATTCTAAAAATGTTTTCAAATCTTTTTTACCTTATTAATGTATTCAATGCAGAAGGCTGAATTCACCCTCCCAGCCATTAATAGGGTGCAATATCCTTCCGAAAACGCTTGCGACAAGGCTGTCCTGTCCTACTCTAATAGGCGACAGGCTGCCTGATACTTGTCTAAATTCGGGTGCAAAGTTAGTAAAAAGTTCTTGATAATCAAAAAGTTTTCGTACTTTTGCACACAAAATAGACTTTTTATACATTCAAAATGATGATGGATTTATCAGTTCTTTTGCCTTCGTGCCTACGACGGAGGGTTCTGCTGGGACTTGTTTGCTGGTACTGTTGCAACTCTGTGCTGTGGGCGCAGGATTCTGCCATGGTGTCGGTGGACTCGTTGGAAACAACGGAAACAGTACAGACCGACTCTATTGTAGCCGCAACAAGACCATTGCCCGCCCCCATGATGACGGCAGACTGCAAACCCGTGCTGCGACCGAAGGACGTACTGGTACCTGTAGTCATAACAGGACTGGCTGCGCTGTATGTTCAGAACCATGGTTGGTTTGCGCAACAGAAGCGCGAGGTTCAGAAAGGGCTGTCGGCTGAGGGAAGGCATCATCTGAGGGCTGACGAAGTATTGCAGTTTACACCCATGGCGACGGCCTGGGGCTTGAGGTTAGCAGGCGTAAAGGGGAAAAACGAACCTAAAGAACGCCTGGGCATCATAGCGCTGTCGTACGCTTCATTGGGACTCATTACGTTCGGCATGAAGGCGGCTGTAAACGAGGAAAGACCCGACGGCAGAGACTGCAGGTCATTTCCATCGGGTCATACGGCGAGGGCATTCATGGGTGCAGAGATGCTGTATCAAGAATATAAGGACGTGTCGCCATGGATAGGATATTCGGGCTACGCCATGGCTGCGCTGACAGGCTATCTGCGAGTCTACAACAACCGGCACTATCTGAACGATGTCGTGGCGGGAGCCTGCATCGGAATTCTGTGTACCAAATTGGGATATTGGCTGCAACCGAAATTGTTTAAGAAGAAAAAGAAGGCTTTCAAATTTCAATATTGAGAAATTTGAAAGCCTTCTTCGCTTCATCCGAAAAAACTTCGACCTGTTCAGTTGGAACGCCATGTAAGGGCGAAAACTCCTAACCCAGGACGTGCTGCTTATAGGAGACACTTGGCGTGTTCATTTACAGGAAGTCCCTTTCATTCCTTCATCAAAGGTTTTGGTCAAGGAATTGGAGAATCTTTTGCTGTATGCGAAGTCCGCAGGAATGAGGCACGTCCCAAAGTTCGGTGGTAAGGAGAGAGTCTGCATGTTGGCTGTTCCATACAGCATGCATCTGCTCGAAAGCCTTCTTGACTCCGGGGACGGGGAAAAGATGGTCAAGGGTGCCACTAATAAAGAGAGAAGGATGAGGACAAGCCAAGGAGGCGATGTGAGGATAGTCGAGGTACTGACGGAGTGCAGGAATGCAGTTGGCAAACCCTCCGTTCTCCTTTCGTCCATAACGCAGGGTAAGCTGATCGTCGGTAGTGATCATCCAGCAGATATTGGCACTCGCCTTGATCTTGTCGGAGAGGGCAGCAAGCATCCAGGAACGGTATGCGCCCATAGAACATCCCACACATCCTATCCTGTCCTTATCGACCATAGGGAGAGTAGACAGGAAATCGGTTCCAGCCATATCGTCGTAGGTCATAAAGGCAGAAAGGTCGCGTCCAAGCATCATCATGTTGCCGGCGATAATATCATACTTGTTGCGGTCGATACCTTCCTTACGGCTACGCTCGCCCCAAAGAGGTGCGTCGGCAGAGAAGACTACATAGCCGTGACGGGCAAGATAGTCGCCAAGATACTGACCTTCGTACAACTTCTTTGCCCATGCATCTGCATCGGCGACAACGGCGGTGTCGACATCAAAGGGACGTATCATCTTCTCCTTGCCGATGTAGAGGTGGGCTCCATGGTCATGGAGGGCATTGATGGCAGGGAAAGGTCCCTTGCCGTCGGGTATAAGAAGATAGGCTGTGATGCGGGCATAGGCGTTGACACAGAAGCTGATTTTCTGTGCACGATAACCATCTCGTTGTTCTTCGGCTATCACCTTCATGTCCCACGACTTGGCTCGGCGAGGAGGTGCCATCATACATTCAAATATCTTCTGACGGGCAGCCTTCTTCCATTTTGCAAAGTTTTTGATAGGACTGTTACCCCATGCCATAGGGTATGTGAGTTCCTGTTTGAGTTGTTCGACGTAAACGGGCAACTCACCTTGCCACTCGTAATTCTCTCGCATAGGCAGTTGTTTCGCATTCGGTTTCTGGGCGAAAGATGGCTGAGAGAATATCAGCAAGGCAAAAAATGTGAAGAGTGAAAAATCCAAATGTTTCATTGTTATTGAGTTTTTAAGTGTTGAATGTTTTGCTGAGATGCAGCTTATCTTATGCAAAGATAAAAAAATAATTTGGAAAACAAATGAAATGCGTACTAAAATATTTGAAAGAAAATTCCCAGTTGGACAGTTTACTGCCTCCAACTGATGGAAAGTGATTTTTGACGCCTTTTTGCGTCGCAAAGCTTCGTTACGACATCTCAAATAGGCAAGAGTTCGATGGGAGATTGCCCTTCATGCCTCATAATTCCTTCCAAATGAGGTCAGGATACATGAATTTGGCTCCAATTACGTGCGCTCCGAGAACAGGGAAAATCATCGGAACGATAGGTTCGTGCATGGATTTTGATGCCTGTGAGAGTAAAAATGGCACTATTTTCGTTCATTTTTTCCTGTTTTAGCACCTTTGGGCGGTCTTTTTTGAGACGTCATACTTCATATTTACCTTTTCGTTTCTTGGTAAACAACTGATTATTAGCCTTTTAGAGAAGTAACTAAGTTATCTGCTGTCTCAGTTTCAGTTGTCTCAGTTATTTTTAAGAGGGTTGTGTGTTTTCATTTTTTCAATTTTTATTATATTATATATATATTATAACTATATATATAT
>NZ_VZAD01000086.1 GCF_009495355.1 Segatella copri | reverse complement strand
ATATTTGTGAGACTACCAACTTTTTTATGAACTATTCTTATCCCGAACTGGGGTAATTTTAATTTCTGTGTGCAAAGTTAGCTTGCACTTGTGCCAATTCGTGGGACAGCAAGTCTTTATTTTATGTATTTAGAGGAAATATTTTAAAGCTCTAGTTGTTGTCTTGCAGTAGCCATTTCCAGATAGGTACTACCTCTATCGTATAATCATCTGCCTTTATTTGGGTCTGGTAATCACGGGTGATGATGTAGCCGTGATAGCCTGGAAAGGCTTTCAGAAATTTAATCAGTCCTCCTACTTCTCGCTCGTAGGTTGCCTCATCATTCAGATTGTAAGATACCTGTATGGCCAACTGGGCAGAAGGAACGCAGAAATCTATCTCTACGTTCTTGTTGAAATAATAGAGCAAGGTTTCTTCTGTCGTGTTTCTGAATCTTCTGTTCAGTTCTATCGCCACCATATTCTCCAACAGCTTCGTTTCTCCCTGAAACAGAAAGAGATTGAGTATTCCATTATCGGCAACGTATCTTTTTTGAAGTGTTGCCTGTTCTGTCATAGGTGAAACCAGATTCGGAATCGGGAAGAAGAGATACGCATCTTGCATGTATTCCAGGTAATCCTTTAGGGCTGGCAAACTGATGGTGTCTCCGGTAGATTTCACCATGTGTTGCAATCTGGTCAGGGATGAAGGCTGCATCACGCTATCGGCAAGTTTTTTAGCCAGGAAGCGGAATATTCTTGAATTGCGAATGCTGTTTCTCTCCACGATGTCGCCAATCAGAATTTTCTGATACAGGGCATTGAGATATTCCCGCTTGTCGGGTTGCTCAAACGATTCAGCTATTCCCCCTTCGTAAAAGTAGGAATCAAAATAGTTGGACACTATTGATTTTATCTGTTGGTTGTATTCCCAGTTTTCACCTAGTTCTACTTGATGATAGGTTAGGTATTCTGCAAAGGAAAAAGGAAAGATTTCCTTCGGAATGTATCTTCCTCCAAGTGTAGAATACATTTCCTTGCCCAGCATCTTGGCGTTGCTGCCTGTAATCATCACGCGATATTGGGAGTCAGCCAAGCGGCGGGCAAATTTCTCCCAACCTTCTATATTCTGAATCTCATCAAGATAGACGAAGGGCTGTTTGCCTGGATATAGTTCCATGTAGGAATCCAGGATAGTGCCCAGTTCTTCAGCCTTGAGGGATGACAAGCGCTCATCCTCAAAGTTGATGTAGAGAATATCTTGGGCCGACTGTTCTCCTTTGTTGAGTCTGGTCTGAATATCCTGATACAGTAAGTAGGATTTTCCTGCTCGTCTGATACCTACGAGAATATAATTCGACTTGTCGCCGAAAAGGAAATCTCGGTGAACCAGTTTGTAGTTCGGGATGGCTATTTGCTTCTCGATGATGATATTTTTGATAATTTGCTTGTCCATACAGAAATATTTTAAAGTATACTTTGCAAAAATACAAAAATATTTCTAACTATACTTCGAAATAATCCTAGGAAGCGGTTTGTTTAAGGAAAATTAATGTTTTTCCTATGATTTTCTGTTCCTAAGGTGAAAAGCAAATGGATTGGGTTTGCCTTCTATAGAAAAGGGGATTTCCCTGGGGCTGCGTTCCAGTTAGCTTGCTCCGGTTGGCTGCGTTCCGGTTACCCTGCAAAATCTTCCAGATTCCAGTTCTTCCAATTAATTTTAAGAGGGTATGCATCTTTCGCTTGTCCGTCTGCTTTACTTTTTATATTGTGTAACATATTGATTATTAATTAATTATATATATATAAATATATAAAAAGGAGGGTAGGATGGATATGCTGAAAAATTAATTAGAAGATTTGGAATTTGGAATATTTTGTTAGCTTGCTTCTGTCTAAAAGGTTAATAATCAAATAGTTAAATAAGTTCTCTACTTTCCGAAATCAGAAAAAAGAAAATATTTCTTCCAAAAAAGGGGCGTTTTCGGGATTTTATTCGTATTTTTGCCCTGTCGTTTGATACGATTTCAACAACAAACAATTCAAAGCCTAAAAAAATAGTTGGATTATGAACATATTTAAAAAGCTATTTGGTGGCCAAAAGACTACTGAGGAAGTGAAACAGGAGAAGGAAAAAGACTTCGACATGGTGAAATATGATGGTGTTCGTGCTCTCCGCATGCATCAATTTGACCTTGCAGCCAAGTCTTTGGAACACGCTCTGCAGTTGAATGCCGAAGATTTGGAATGCCGCGACTATCTCTCGCAGGCTTACATCTCTATGGGTGATCTGCAGAAAGCCTATGAGCAGTTGCAGATTCTCTCGGAAGCCCAGACCGACAACGTGGCGGTGCTGCTGCGTATGGCGGATGTGGCTTATATGATGGAGAACTATACTGCCATGTCGGAGGTATGCGATAAGGCTCTTCACCTGGACACATCGAATCTGCAGACCTATCTCTATTCTGCTAAGGCTTGCCGGGGATTGGGCGAACCCATCCGTGCCGTGTCGATGCTGACTGAGGCGATAGGCAAGCGTGAGGATTTCTATGCCGCCCGATTGCTTCGTGGCAGCATCCTGTTGGATCAGGCTCAGCTTTCCGAGGCAGAACTCGATGCAACTTTCCTCTATGAGCATATTCCGGGCAACGAGGATGTGCTGTTGTTGAAGGCTCGTGTAGAGAAGGCACAGGGAAAGATGGAGGAGGCTGAACAGACCTACGGTAAGGTGATGGAGGTAAATCCTTTCTCTATTGATGCGTATCGCGAGCGCAGCGAGGTTCGCAGAAGTCTGGGTGATAGTGCCGGTGCTGCCGAGGATGAGGCTGCTGCCAAGGAAATGGGTGCCGAAATTCCGGAACCATCAGAGGGAATAGAGCAGAAAATCAAGGAGAAAATGCAGCAGATGGACCCCTATAAGGTTTTCCATAACGAATACTGAATAATAGAATTTCATCTTTCTAACTGGAAAAAAATATTTTCCCAGTTAGAAAGATTATTTTTTATAACTACAAGTCGCCGTTTTCATCGTCTACAGCACTTCCTTCTTCAGATGCTTATAAAGCCACAGGAAGGCGGGAATGAGGAAGAGATCTGCCATGACCCAGGCTACGGGGTCGCCGAAGCAGACACCCGTCCAAGCCAGGGCTGGCACCAGCCAGAGACTCACACCGCATCTCGCTATCATTTCCATTACGCCACTCAGCATCGAGAGGTTGCTGTAACCCAAGCCCTGGATGCTGTAGCGCAGGATGGTGAGCAAGCCCAGACAAGGATAGAAATAGTTGGCGATGCGCATAAACTGGGCGGCATAGGTCACTACCTCTGCCTCGCCCTTATCCACGAAGAGCATCATCATCTCGTCGGCAAACGGATAGATGAGCAGGAAGGTGAAGACGAAATAAACCAGCATCATCCTGATGGAAGCCCTTACGCCCTGACCAATTCTATCCAACTTCCTGGCTCCCAGGTTCTGACCGCAATAGGTTGCCATTGCCACTCCGATGTTCTCGAACACGCAGGTGAAGAGGTATTTGATGCGCATAGAGGCGGTGAATGCAGCCACATAAACCGTTCCTAAGGCGTTGTTGGCACTCTGGAGCATGATGAGACCAATGGCGGTAATGGAGAACTGCAGTCCCATCGGAACGCCGTTGTTCAGCAGAATGCTGATCTTCTTGTTATCGAATTTCTTTTCCTCGCCCTTCGGAATCAGAATCTGCATCTTCTTTTGGATAAACCTGATACAGAGCAGCACGGAGATGCCCTGCGATAGCCAGGTGGCGATGCCTGCTCCCTCTACGCCCAACCCCATGCCGAGAATGAGAATGGCATCGAGTATGATGTTGATGACGGAGGCGGTGATGAGGAAACAGAATGGCTGCTTCGAGTTGCCTAAGGCACGGATCTGACCGGAGAGGAGGTTGTAGGCGATGGTGAAAGGTATCGCCGCAAACTGCAGCATCAGGAAGATGTAGGCGTCGTCGAAGACTTCCTTCGGCGTATTCACCAGGTGCAGTATTTTTCCGCAGAAGATGCAGGAAAGGAAGGTGATGACGACGGCAAACACCACGGCGATGCGGATGCTGTTGCTGACGTAAGTCCGCATCTTGGGGTAATCTTTGGCACCGAATGCCTGGGCGACCGGGATGGCGAAACCGGCACAGGAGCCGTTGCAGAAGCCCATGATGAGGAACATGATGGAGCAGGATGCGCCTACTGCCGCAAGTGCGCCCACGCCTATCCATCTTCCCACGATGGCGGCGTCGATAATGAGGTACATCTGCTGAAGGATGTAACCCAGGATGAGTGGTATTGCAAATTGGATGATGGCTCGCAAGGGCGAGCCTACCGTCATGTCGTTTACCGACTTTGATTTTGGGGTTTTGACCATTAATTTTTATGATTAGTTTTTGTTGTTATCCTATTAGAAAAGTTATTTTTTTTAGGAGTTAAAGGAGTTATCGCTTCCTTCGGTCGCTGAGGAGTTAAGACAACGCCTTGAGGGAATGGTTAATTCAAGTCCACAAAAGCATTTGTCTTAACTCCTTTAACTCCTTAACTCCTTTAACTCCTTAACTCCTTCTTGATTTCTGCCATTTTGTTGCGGCGTTCGATAGAGAAAGTGTCGCCGTGGGTTTCCACGTAGTCGAAGAGCATGAAGGCCTTGCCGAGCAGTTCGTCCCTTGTGGGCTGCCCCACGGTGTCGGCCTCGTGATAATAGAGTTCGGCGAGCATGTTCATCTTGGAGAGCCGCTTCTCCTCGTCGGCGATGCCTGCCATGGCTTTCATCACGTCGTCGATGGTGGCGACGCTGTAGAAGGCATAAGGACCTACGTATTGGTCGTAGAGCTCCTTGATCTTCTCGCGTCTCACCTCTACCTCTTTCTTTTCGAGCATTCTCTCGAGTGCCGCCATAAACTCTCGTATCAGCCGCTGTATGTAGTCTCGTTGTAGCATATTTTTTTATTTTGTTGTTATTGTTGCGTTATCTAATAGACTCATTGGTATTGCCATGACTAAAGCAAAGTTCAGGGAGTATTGTGAGAAGAGTTCCTAAAAACTCTCCTCTACCCCGTACAATGGGACATTCTTCATCCACTCTTGCTCCTTGTATGGCGACATGGAGAAGCGGATGGCTCGCAAGTCGGGATGGGCGTCAAAGAAGGCGCGAAGTGACTTGGAACGCAGGTTCTCTTCCGCTTTTACCTCTATCGGAGTTATCACCCCTTGGTGCTGGGCAAGGAAGTCTATCTCCAAGCGAGCGTCTCCCCTACTATAATAATAGGTGTAAATGTCCTGTTGACATAATAGCTGGGTAAGGACGTAGTTTTCCGTGAACGCCCCCTTGCTCTCCGTCATGGCTTTGTTGGAGATGAGCATTTGGGCAGGTTCCATCTCGCTCAACGCACCCAGGAGGCCGACATCCAGGAGAAACAGCTTGAAGGCATTGAGGTCTTCGTAAAACTTCAAAGGCATTCCAACTTCTCTTACTCGGGAAATGCGATAGGTGAGACCTGCATCCACCAGCCATTGTATTGCCATCTCAAAATCCTTGGCTCGTGCTCCGCTTCTCACCGCTCCATAGATGAACTTCTTGTTTTCCTTGGCAAGCTGGGAAGGGATGGATTGCCAAACCATGCTGATGCGAGTGGCTTCATTTGGGCTGACATGCTTCGACATGTCACTACGATAAATGGTGAGAATGTTGTTCTGAACCTGTCTGACGAGATTTGCATCGTTGGTTGCAAGATAAGTTTTCACAGCCTCAGGCATTCCCCCTACAAAATAATATTCTCTTAATATCTTAGTGAGTTTATCATGAAGTAATGTGATGGTCTTCCAGTCTTTACTTTTCAATATGTTCAGCAACTGTTCTTCGTCTTTTGCCATAAGAAACTCTTCGAAAGACATAGGGTAGAGTCGAATGATATCAACCTTTCCCACTGGGGCGGATTCTCCTTGATGCATGGCAACGCCTAAAAGTGAACCTGCTACAGCCACATGGTATTCTGGTGCATTTTCACAGAAATACTTCAGCGAGGAAAGTCCCTTGTGAAGTTCTTGTATTTCATCCAGAATGATAAGCGTTTTGCCAGGGATTATAGGCTGTTTGCTAATGGCTCCGATAACCATTAGGACTCGCTTCATATCATAATCTTCTGCAAATATGTTGGCAATCTCAGAGTTTCCATCACAGTTGATGTAGGCTACGTGGTCATATTCCTGTTTCCCAAACTCCTGGAGGATATAAGTCTTGCCTACTTGTCTTGCTCCTGATAAGATTAAGGGCTTTCTGCAAAGGCTCTCTTTCCATGCTTTTAATTGTTCTATGACCGTTCTTTTCATCCTTACATACATTTTGAAGTCGTTAATGATGCTAATAACTTGCTGTTATGATGTTTAAACAGCTCTGTCGGTTGCAAAGATACACTTTTTTACACGAACTTTCAAATGTTTTCAACACTTTTTTACACGAACTTTCCTCGTATGCATACACTTTTTTACACGAACCTTCCTCGTATTACGTTCATGACAACCGCTTTCCCATCTTATTCGTTGTTGTTGATAGCCTCCACATACTCCCACAGTTTCTTGTAGAAAGGATGCTTCGTCATGGTGTCTTTGTTGCCCAGGATGATGAGCTTCATGCGGGCACGTGTCATCGCCACGTTCATGCGGCGCAGGTCTTTCAGGAATCCGATCTGTCCCTCGTCATTGGACCGCACCAAGGAGATGAGGATCACGTCGCGCTCCTGTCCCTGGAATCCGTCCACCGTGTTGACGCTGATCAGGCGGCGGTAAGGCTTGAAGAACTCATACTTCTTGATGAGCCTCTTGAGGTATTGCACCTGAGCACGATAGGGCGAGATGATTCCCACGTCGATGCGCTCGTCTATTACGCGCTGCTTGCCTATCTTGGTGAAGTATTCCGCCAGGGTGAGGAGAGTAAGCTCCGCCTCTGCCTTATTGATGCGGCCGAAGCTCTCGCCCACAAACTGCTCCTTGAAGTTCAAGTCTGCATTCTGCTGGGAAACTGATGCTGAAACTGTATTATGATCCGTCGATGATGAACTGGATGCAGAATCCTCGGAAGCCTCTTCCCCCTCGATGGTTATCTGATTCTCCGTGTCTCCTGTGTCGATCCATGTGATGGCGTGGTCGTAGTCCAGGATGCTCCGGTATTTTATCTGTGGCGCACTCTGCACCTTGCCGTGGTAGAACCAGTCGCTCGAGAATCGCATGATCTCCTCGTTCATGCGGTATTGTATCTTCAGCAGCGTCACCACCTCGGGTTTGTTCTCGGCGATGCGCTCCATCAGCGTCTTGCCCAGTCCTGCTCTCATGGCGGCAATGCTCTTCACCGTAGGCGGCAGCTGACAGTGGTCGCCCGCCAGCACTACTCTGCCGGCTCTTCTCATCGGAATCCAACAGGCTGCCTCTAAGGCTTGAGCTGCCTCGTCGATGAAGAGTGTGCCAAACTTCATTCCCTCCAAGAGTCTGTGGGACGAGCCTACCAGCGTGCAGGCGATGACTCTTGCCTCGCCCATCAACTCGGCGTTGATTCTTATCTCTATCTCGGCGGCACGGCTCTTCAGCCTGTCCATCTTCTGGTGGAAGTTCTCGCTTCCCTTCTTGCGGTTCTTGCGAAGTTCGCGGATGGCCTTGCGGATGGCCCACAGCTGCGGATAGTCGGGATGGCTCTCGAAGCGTCGCTCGTAGGTGAAACCGAGCATCTTGTCGTTGACTCGTGTCGGGTTGCCGATGCGCAGCACGTTGATGCCTCTGTCCACGAGTTTCTCTGAGATCCAGTCCACCGCCATGTTGCTCTGGGCGCACACCAGCACCTGGCTCTCCCGCATCAGCGTCTCGTTGATGGCTTCCACCAGGGTCGTGGTCTTTCCTGTTCCTGGAGGACCGTGCACGATGGCTACGTCCTTCGCCCACAGCACCTCGTTCACGGCCTGTTCCTGGGTGGGGTTGAGCCAGGGAAATCTCATGGGCTCAAAGCTGTATCGTTCTGCTTTCCGGTGCGAGTAGAAGAGGTCGCGCAGATATGCCAGGCGGTTGTTCTTGGCTTTCATCGTGCAGTCGAGGGCGTCGAACATCATCTTGTAGCTCGTCTCGTCGAACGACAGCTGAACGCCCACTGGCACGTCAGCCTGCTGCAGTTCGAGCAGCGGTGCCGAGTCGGGTACGGTAATCACCATTCTGTCGCCGTCCACATAGCTCACGGTGCCTGTGAAGGAGAAGTATTTCAACATCTTCTTTTCTGTCTTCCCGTCTGTCTGCGCGGATTTGTTTTCCCCTGCCTTAAAGAACATGACGGGTCTTCCGAACTCAAAGTTGTGTTCGATGTCCTGGTCTTCGGTACGGAACACCTCTATGGCGTTTTGGTTGAGCGAGTTGTAGAAACTTTTTCCTATGCGTAGCGGAAACCAGGCATCGCCTCTCTTCACCTTTCGCTGCATTCCCATCTGTTCGGTCTGTTTGCGAAAGGCTTCTTTCTCGGTGTAATACTCTATTTGCAGTAGGGTACGTTGCTGAAGCAGTGCTTGTATTGGTGATGTTTGTTCCATATCGTGTGCAAAAGTACTGCTTTTTTTTGGGAAAGATAAGTATTATCAAGAAAAATCACTTATCTTTGCATCATGAAATCATCTGTTCTTCTCAACGAACTCAGCATCGGCTACCGCCATCGGGGCGAAACCAAGGTCGTAGCCCGTCATCTCACAGGCTGCCTTTGTGCCGGCGAGCTGACCTGCCTCATTGGTCCCAACGGCGTAGGCAAGTCTACCCTATTGCGCACTCTTTCGGGCTTTCTCCGCCCCCTGCAGGGCGAGGTGCTGCTCGGTACTGGCAGCCGTCCCGTACCCCTTTCCAGCCTCACCCGTGGCGAGCTTTCGCGCCAGATGAGCATCGTACTCACCGCCAAGCCCGAGACCTCGGGTCTCACCGTATCCGACCTTGTCGGCATGGGGCGTTCCCCTTATACCGGGTTCTGGGGTCGTCTGAGTCAGGAAGACCGTGCCCTTGTCGCCGAAGCCATGCGTCAGGTCGGCATCAGTCATCTCAGCGACCGCAGGATAAGCACGTTGAGCGATGGCGAGCGACAGAAGACGATGATCGCCAAGGCTTTGGCGCAGTCCACGCCCATCCTCTTCCTCGACGAGCCCACGGCTTTCTTAGACTATCCCAGCAAGGCAGAGATGCTGCAGCTGCTGCGCAGCCTGGCTCACGATCTTGGCAAGACCATCTTCCTCTCCACCCACGATATAGAAATGGCGCTTCAGCTTTCCGACCGCCTCTGGCTGATGCAGTCAGGCCGTTTCGAGACCGGCACACCGCACGAGCTGGCTGCCCGAGGCTCGCTCTCGCTGTTCATCGAGCATAACGGCATACACCTTGACAAGGATTCGCTGGCAATAAGGATTGAGGAAGAGTGAGGGGGCTTTATTTTGATAACTGACTTTCAGGGCGTGCTGCTTCTGGAGTTTTTGGGCCTTCAGCCCGTACTTAAACCACTTGCGAAACTTCAGTACAGAGCCCACTTGAAAAAGCCAATTTTACGAAAACCTACTTTTGATTATCAATAAGTTGCAAAGGCAAAAAATACGATTTTCGACTTTTTCAAGTGGACTCAGTACAAAAAATAATTGGAGAGAAAGGAAAATCTTTCCTTTAAAAGGAAATAATTACCGATTTCTTTCCTTTTAAGAAGGAAAAAATGTATCTTTGCAACCGCAAAGTCCCTTGAAAAAGTGGCAGAGCAGAACAAAAAGTCCCTTGAAAAACGTGCATGGATTCAAGAAAAGTCCCTTGAAAAACGTGCACAACATCGAGAACAACACATCATAAATCATTAGAAAAACAGATGTTTAAACGAAAAATCGAGAAATATCTCAAAGAATGGAAGAGTGATGAGCACAAAATGCCTCTCATCATCAAAGGATGTCGCCAATGCGGAAAGACATTCTCGGTACTCGATTTTGCCCATAAAAATTATGAGCATGTTGTGTATATAGACTTTTTCCAGCACCCAGAATACAAGTCGGTATTTGATGGTGGCCTGAACATCGATCTCCTCTGCATGACACTTTCTACCTTAATACCTGATGCCAATTTCGTATCGGGCAAGACCTGTATCATCTTTGACGAGATACAGGAATGCCCACGGGCCCGCACAGCCTTGAAATTCTTCAAGACTGATGGCAGATACGGGGCTTTTCATCAGTATGCTCGAACAAGGAACGGCTGCTGATATTCTGCAAGGCAATCTCTATGGATACAAGGGAGCCATCTTTGAAAATCTGGTGGCCGACATTTTTGGTAAGATGAATCGTAAGCTCTATTATTTCCGCAAGGATTCGGGGTTGGAAATTGACTTTGTTACAAGATACGAAGGCGAATGTACATTGGTAGAAGTAAAGGCGAGCAACGGAAACATCAAAAGTGCCAAGACCATCCTTTCGAACCCAGAAAAGTATCACGTAGTTCAAGCCATCAAACTGGGAGATGTAAATGTGGGTACAGCCCCACAAACTCTCATTCTTCCCCTCTACATGGCTTTTCTGCTGAAAACAGATAATCTTCGTTAAAATATCGAAATTCAAAGAATAACCACAGCTGAAATGAAGAACTTTGCATTATCTTTGCAAACAGAAAATACAGAAGACTGTAGATAATTTGCATAAACAAATGCTGTTAAATGCAGAGGATAACGCATAAGAGAATCAGGATTTCCTGGCTGCTGCTATTGGTTTACCTGCCGATGCTCATAGCCGTTACGTTTCACCATCATGGTGAAGCGCAGGGAACTCAGGCCGATTTCTTTTGTGCCGATTGCGCCCATCATGTTCATCACGACGGGCATCTGATAGCCCTGCAGAATACCATGCACGACTGTGTGCTCTGCCAATTGCAAAGCACTCCTTATCTGGCTCCATCCCTCTTGGTTTGGGTTGCCTTCGCCGTGCTCCATCTCTCCCCTCGCCGTGCCTTCTGCTCTCCTTGCCTGTGCAGAGCGAAGGGGGTAAAATCTACCCGTGCTCCACCTTATTCTCTGTTATTATATAAATAACTGAATATTAACAGAATAAGGTAACAAACAACATAATGAGAACTATATTGAAATCAATAATACTGATGAGCCTGTGCTCGTCAGCTACAGCCTCTGCTATGGCTATAAACGAAGCAAATCATGATAAAGAAGAAGCAAACATTCATGAAGAGGAAGCATGCGATTCTACCAAGCACCAGCCGCTGACGGAATCGAGCGTGAAACTGAACGAAGTGGTGGTAACAGGTTTGACGGGCAGCCAGAAGCTGAAGCAATCGCCGGCACCTATCTCCTTTGTTTCTGCCCGCCAGCTCGAAATGCAACCTTCTACCAACATCATCGACGCCATCGCCCACCAGCCTGGCGTTTCGCAGATTACCACGGGAAGCGGCATTTCAAAACCCGTTATCCGTGGCCTGGGCTATAACCGCGTGGTTGTGGTGAACGACGGAATAAGACAGGAAGGTCAGCAATGGGGCGATGAACACGGAATAGAAATCGACCCGGCTTCGGTTCATTCCGTAGAGATTCTGAAAGGTCCGGCAAGCCTCATGTATGGCTCGGATGCGATGGCAGGCGTCCTGATCTTCCACTCTGCTCCTACACTTGCCAAGGGCGACATGAGAGCGAATTTCTCTACGGGCTATCAAACCAACAACGGACTTTTTGACTATTCGCTCAACTTTGCCGGCAACCAGGGCGGATTCGTCTGGAACACCCGATACAGCGGCAAGATGGCGCATGCCTACAAGAACAAATACGATGGTTACGTATTCGGTTCTTCGCTCAGAGAGCAGGCTTTCTCGCAGCTTCTCGGCTGGAACTACCGAATGGGGCATTCGCACCTCACACTCGATTATTATCATCTCACTCCGGGCATCGTGGAGGGAGAAAGAGATGAGAAAACGGGAGAGCTGGAAGTGCCCGACGGCTACGATGTGAAGAGCTATGGCAAACCGATGCCTTATCAGCAGATTCATCATTACAAGGCTGTGCTGGATAATTCCTGGTTCCTGGGCGACGGCAACCTGAAACTCCTTCTGGGTTATCAGCAGAACCGACGTCAGGAGTTTGAGGAGGAAGAGAATCCGAAAGAATGTGGACTCGACTTCATGCTCCATACCGTGAATTACGACCTGCATTACCTTTCGCCGGAAATGAATGGATGGAAGTTCTCTACGGGCATCAACGGCATGTGGCAACAGTCGATAAACAAAGGCTCTGAATTCCTGATTCCAGCCTATCATCTCTTCGATTATGGTGTATTTGCCACGGTGAGCAAGGAGATAGGCAAACTGAACCTGAGCGGAGGAATCAGATACGATCATCGCCACCTGCACAGCGAGGCTTTGAGAGAAGAGGAGTCTTCGGAAAACAATGGAGGATTGGCTGGTTCCGATTCGGATCATGATGCTTTCCGCTTCCAGGCTTTCAAGCGCAGCTTTGAGGGAGTAACCGGAAGCATCGGATTGGCTTACGAAATCCTGCCCGATTTCAATATCAAGCTGAACGTAGCAAGAGGTTTCCGTGCTCCAAACATCAGCGAATTAGCATCTAACGGTGTGCACGAGGGAACCCAGCGATACGAATTGGGGAATACCAGTTTGAAGCCGGAAAACAGTTGGCAATTCGACCTTGGTTTAGATTATTCTTCGCCTATTATTTCGGCTTCCCTTTCTCTGTTTGCCAATCGCATCAACCATTACATCTACAGCGAGAAGTTGGCTGATGAGAATAATCAGCCTGTCCTCATCGACGACACGCCTGCCTATCAGTTTACATCAGGCGACGCCCGCATTCTGGGTGGTGAGGCAAGCATCGACATCCATCCTGTAGAGCGTCTGCATTTCGGCAACACCTTCTCGTATGTCAACTCCGTGCAGTTGCATCAGCCTGCCGAATCAAAGTATCTGCCATTCACCCCAGCCCCTCGTTGGGTTTCGGATGTAAGGTATGAGTTTGTCTGCGACGGCAAGACTTTCGACCATCTCTTCGTTAAGCTGCAGATGGACTGCAATCTTCGCCAGAACCATTATTTTGCAGCCAACAAGACGGAGACCGCCACGCCATCCTACACCTTATTGAATATTTACGCAGGAACCGACGTGAAGCTCCACGGCAAGCGCCTTCTCTCGCTCTATCTTTCTGGCGAGAACCTTACCAACCGTGCTTACCAGAACCACCTGAGCCGTCTGAAGTATCTTGACGTAAACCAGGTGACGGGCAGAAGAGGCGTTTACAATATGGGCCGCAACTTCAGCATAAAAGTTGTGGTTCCGATAGAGCTGCAACTCCCCTTATAGGATAAGCAATTCTGCATCAGAAATCTGAATTCTGAATAAACAAGTGCCGATAAGGGTGCCAAAAGTTGCAGAAAAAATAACTTTTGACACCACTATCGGCATTTTTCGTCTAATTATTAGACAATCATGGCCGCCTTTCTATGATATTTTATATCTTTGCACCATGATTAAGAAACAAGGAACGATATTGATTGTTGATGACAACCGCAACATTCTTACTACGGTGAGGATGCTGCTGGAACCCATATTCGATGGCATCATCACCGTCGCCAATCCTAACTCCATCCCTGCTAAACTGAGAGAGGAGCACCCCGACGTGGTGCTCCTCGACATGAACTTCTCCAGCGGAATCAATTCGGGCAACGAGGGATTGTACTGGCTCAGGGAAATCAAGAGCATCAGCCCGAAAACCGAAGTGGTGCTCTTTACCGCCTATGCCGACATCCAACTTGCCGTAACAGGCATCAAGGAAGGTGCCGCCGACTTCATCGTGAAGCCTTTTGAAAATGAGAAATTGGTTCGTACGCTGATAGAGGCAAGGGATAAGAACAAGCCTACAGATAAAGCTATCAGCAGAAAAGGTGGAAATGATTCGACTGGCATGATGTATTGGGGAGATAGCGAAGTGATGAACAATTTGAGAAGCATTGTAGAAAAGGTTGCCGCAACCGATGCAAACATCCTCATTACAGGCGAAAACGGAACGGGTAAAGAGGTATTGGCTAATGAAATACATCGTATGTCCACAAGAAGTGCGAAAAAGATGCTGCCTGTGGATATGGGAGCTATCACGGAAACCCTTTTCGAGAGCGAACTCTTCGGTCATGTGAAGGGTGCTTTTACTGATGCCAAGGTGGATAAACCGGGCAAGTTTGAGCTTGCCGACGGCAGCACCATCTTCCTGGATGAGATAGGAAACCTATCCTATGGTCTTCAGGCAAAACTCCTTACCGCCCTGCAACGCAGAAGCATCGTAAGAGTGGGGGGAAGCACGCAGATTCCTATCAACGTACGACTGGTTTGCGCCACCAACCGCAATCTGCAGCAGATGGTGAACGATGGCGAATTCAGAGAGGATCTGCTCTATCGCATCAACACCATCCATCTGGAATTGCCAGCCCTGAGACAGAGAAAATCAGACATCGTTCCATTGGCAGAAAGATTCCTCCGTCAATATGGCGATTTATATAATAAGGTGAATCTCCGCCTTTCGGAAGAGGCTGAGAAAAAACTTACCAGTTTGCCGTGGTACGGCAACATCCGTGAACTTCAGCACGCCATCGAGAAAGCCGTGATTCTATCTGATGGCGGAATGATTTCTGCCGAAGATATTGACGGCGGAAACCAGCAGAGAAGAGAGAAACCCCTGGAAGAGGTTCAGACGCTCGACGAGATGGAGAGCCGAATGATAGAGAAAACCATCAGGGAATGTGAGGGAAATCTGTCGGTGGTAGCCGCAAGGTTAGGTATTTCTCGCCAAACGCTTTATAATAAGATTAAGCGATATGGATTATAAACTAATTATAATTATCGTGCTTTTGCTTGTGGCTGTAGTAGGGTACATTCGACTTTACCGCCACTATCGCCGTAACATCAAGAAGGTAACTTTCCTTTTTGATGCGATAGATAATGGGGATTTCTCCTTCAGCTTTTCTACGGAGAAGGGGGTTAAGGAGGATAAGATACTGAATCTATCCCTCAACCGCATCAAACTCTTCCTGCAGCATACGAGAGAGGAGCAGATGGAGCGGGAGAAATATTACGAGCAGATTCTGAATGCGGTGGATACGGGCATCCTGGTGGTGGATAGTCACGACAACATCCTGCAACACAACCAGGCAGCCCTCCGGTTGCTCGATACGGATGTGCTTACCCACATGAATCAGGTAAAAGGGAAACTGAAGGATGAACACCTGGCAAAACATAAGACGCAAGCCATGCTGAAAGACAAGCACGTGCGCATCATCGCCCTGAGCGACGTGAGCCACGAGCTGAGTAACCAAGAGGTGGATTCTTGGATCAAACTGATTCGTGTGCTGACCCATGAAATCATGAATACCATCACGCCGGTTACTTCGTTGAGCGAGACTCTGCTTACCCGGGTTACAGAGGATAAAGACTTGAAGCAAGGCCTGGAAACCATCCACAAAACAGGAACAGAACTGTTGGCTTTCGTCAACAACTATCGCCGTTTCACCCATGTTCCCCAGCCTCAGCCTGCTCTCTTCTATGTGGAACCATTCCTGGAAAGAATGGCGATACTCTGCAACCACGAAGTAGAGATTTCGGTTACTCCCAAGGATTTGCTGGTTTACACCGACGAGAGCCTCCTCTCTCACGTAGTAACGAATCTTCTGAAGAATGCCGTAGAAGCTTTCAAGGAAAAGGAAAAGGAAAGAGAAGACAAGCAGGAATGTCGCTCCGCGGATTTGCAATCCGCGGCAAGCAAGAAGGCATTTATCCGTCTCAAAGCCTATGCCAACACCCAGGAATCCATCATCATCGACGTGAGCAACAACGCCGGTCTCATCCCCGAAGATGTAGCCTCCCACATTTTCATCCCGTTCTTCACCACGAAGCCGGAAGGAAGCGGAATCGGGCTCTCCCTTTCCCGCCAAATCATGCGAGTAAGCGGCGGCAGCCTTTCGCTCCATCAGGACAAGGCACAGGGAATCACCACCTTCCGCATCATCATCCCATAAAAAAGTATAATTTGGGGAAGGAAAGTTTGGCACTTTCGCTTTTTTACCATATCTTTGCCTTTATAAAAGATTAAGCTTATGTCAACAGACGATAAGACCATATTAAAGATAAAAGAAATAGCTAAATCTGCTATTCCTTCAGGAAGCAAGGCTATATTGTATGGATCAAGAGCGAGAGGTGATGCTCGCAACGATTCAGACTGGGACATTCTTATCCTTTTAGACAAAGACAAACTGGAACAAACGGACTATGACAAAGTAAGTTACCCGTTTGTTTTGTTAGGTTGCGACCTCGGCACAGAAATCAATCCCATTCTTTACACAAAGAAAGAATGGGAATCGTATAACTTCACCCCTTTTTACGAGAATGTAAATCGAGACGGCATTAGTTTAATATAAAAGTTATGGATCAAGTAAACAAAGACACATTAATCAGTCTGCAAGTAGAAAAAGCCAAGCGCTTTTTAACTCAAGCAGATGAAATGGTTGAACTAAAGCATTGGGATTTAGCAGCCAATCGCTATTATTATGCCTGCTTCCATGCCGTACAAGCTCTATT
This sequence comes from Segatella copri, assembly GCF_009495355.1. Taxonomy (GTDB): domain Bacteria; phylum Bacteroidota; class Bacteroidia; order Bacteroidales; family Bacteroidaceae; genus Prevotella. The sequence continues at coordinate 14,018 of NZ_VZAD01000086.1, read as the reverse complement.
CATAGCAAAAGGTGTTAATGCCCACACTCATGCTGGCATTAACACCCAATTCAGTTTACACTTTGTAAAGACTGGTATCGTAGATATCTCTTATGGCAGTTTCCTCGCCCGTATGTTCCAGTTAAGGCAAAAAGCCGATTACAACTGCGCGTACGAAATTTCCGAAAATGACATACTGGAAATTATTGGCTTATCACACGATTTTATAAAAAACATATTAAAGTTAGTCAAATAATTACTTACAGAAGATTATGGCATTCGAAAAGGAAATCAAGGAATACGAGGATTTGAGAGGAAAATATCAAACCCTTATCATCAATAAAATGGATAGAGAAGAGTACATCAAATATAATGAAGTACTCTTCTCTACCCATTCATGCGCCATTGAAGGCAACTCATTCTCCGTAGATGATACCCGGGAACTGAAGGAGAAAGGATTAGGGATGATTCCTGCCGGAAAGACTCTTTTCGAGGCTTTCGAAATGCTTGACCACTTCGAAGCCTTTGAGTACATGATGCAAAACACGCAGCATCCACTCGACGAGAATTTTCTAAAAGAAATCAACAGGCGGGTTACCAGCCATACGCTTTCCTACCGTTCCCCAGAAGCTATTCCGGGCGAATACACCACCACGGACATGGCTGCAGGCGACACGGTATTTGGCAACCACGAAGAACTCATCGCCAGAGTTCCCAAGCTGTTGGAATCTACTGAAAAGGCTATCGTTTCGGCAGCCGTTCATCCCGTGATTCTTGCAGCCCGCTTCCATGGCTTCTACGAATATCTTCATCCGTTCCGTGATGGGAATGGAAGAACAGGACGACTCGTCAGCAACTACATTCTCTTAAGATTGAATCATCCTCTCCTCATCATCCCATCCGAAGCCCGCCAGGAATACATTTCTGCCCTCCGTATGATTCGTACGGAAGCAACTGACGAGCACCTCATCCGCTTCTTCTTCAAGATGGCAATACAGAGGATGGAAGAAGAGCTGAAGCAGAAAGAGGCTAACACCAAGCGATTTATGACTTTTCTCTTCTAATATGGTCAAACATTTTGCGGATTTCGGCATATTCGCACCAAAACATTTTGCGGATTTCGGCAAAATAAGGTTAAAACATTTTTTTACTCATCCACAATCTGTCCATCAAACAAGCGGACGATTCGATGGGCTATCTTGGCATCATGCTCATTATGCGTCACCATGACGATGGTGGTACCTTCGTGGTTCAGTTCGGTAAGCAGATGCATTACTTCGGCTCCATTCTTCGAATCAAGATTACCAGTTGGCTCATCGGCAAGGATAAGCTTAGGTCCGAAGACTACGGCACGGGCGATGGCTACTCGCTGCTGCTGACCACCTGATAGCTGATGAGGGAAGTGCTTGGCACGATGGCTGATGGCCATTCGCTTCATAATCGCCTGCACCTTTGCCTTGCGCTCCGCCTTCGGAATGTTGAGGTAAGTAAGAGGAAGTTCGATGTTCTCCTCTACATTCAAATCATCTATCAAGTTGAAGCTCTGGAACACAAAACCGATTTCTCCCTTTCTCACATCCGTGCGCTCCTTTTCCTTCAGGTTTGCCACCTCGTGATTTCCCAGGAAATATTTTCCCGAAGTAGGATTGTCGAGCAAACCGAGGATATTGAGCAAGGTGGATTTGCCGCAACCGGATGGTCCCATAATGGCAACAAACTCGCCGTCTTCTACTGTGAAAGATACATTATTTAAAGCAATCGTCTCCACATCTTCTGTGCGGAATGACTTGCAAAGATTCTCTATTTTAAGCATTTTCTTATCTTTTTACTTTTTTACCTTTTTACTTTTTTACTTTTAATATTATTCATCCTTGAGATACTTCACCGGATTACTGTTAGCCACCTTGTAGCAGTTGATGACAACGGAAAGCCCGATGATGACAAGCAAGATGATGGTAACGCCGATAAACAACAAAGGCGTCATCGTAATCTTCTCGCTAAACGACATGAGCCATTGTCGGGCTATCAGCCAAGCCCCCAAGTCGCCCACGATAATGCAAGGCAAGGCAATCTTCATAATGTCCTTCAGGAAGATGCGAAGAATATCCTTCACCTTGGCTCCGTTCACCTTTCTTATCGCAATTTCCTTGCGGCGGCGGTTTACCTCATCACTCGTATAACCCACCAATCCGAAGAGGGCGATAATCATCGTCACGATGCCGGCTACCAGGATTCCGTTGCGGAAATTGAGCTGGGAAGCATACTGGTTAGCCAGTTCAGAGGCATAACTCTTCACGACGACCTTATTGTTAGGATACATCGCCTGCACCTTCGATTGCAACTCCGACAACGATTCATCCCTTAGTTCTTTAAACTTAACCAACATATAATAAGCCGTCTTGGCTGAATAGAAATACAAGTCAGGAAATTCATTCATTCCATCACCCCCGGTTCCCACAGCACCCCAGCGGATATTCTTGCTCACGCCACAAATGGTAAAGATATTATTATCATGACCCGTACAGGTAATTTGCTTACCAACTACGCCATCCTTCCAATGCCACGTTTTGATGAGTTTCTCAGCACCTCGTTCATCAATAATAACCTGTCGGCAACTGTCATTTCTTTCCGTAAAGAAAGAACCCTGAACGATAGGAATATTCATCATCTTAAAGAAATTATCGTCCACTCCCGACATCTCCATGATATTAAAGGTATTCTTATCGTCGCCAGGTACTCCTACCATATTTCCACTACGATCATACCCATCGAGCGGAACATTAAAAGTCGAACTGCAATCCATGACATTCGGCATCCGTCTGATTTCTGCCAGACATTGGTTGCGCTGGTCTCTATTGCTGGCATCTATCGAAACAATCGCTACATGATTGTAATCATACCCAGGATTGAGCCCCAACATCAGCTGGTATTGACCATTCACGATGTAAAGCAAACTGAACAGCAAACCAGAGATAACGAACTGGATACCCAACAAGGCAAGCTTCCATCGGTTGCGATTCTCATTATAACCACGGAAAGCGATGGCTACAGGAATCCTGTTGTAAAGCCAACCTGGCAGCAAGCCGCCAACCAGCAGTACCAGAATACAGATAGCCACCAATATCCAACTGCCACGATTAAGTACCAACATGCTTACCGGAGCAGAAAGGAAATTTTCGATGGTTCCCTTGCAAAGGAACACAAGAACAGCCGCAAGAACAACCGCCAGCCCCACATGCACCAAAGCCTCAGAGAAAATGATGGCATGAATGTTCTTCGATTCGGCACCATAGCACTTACGGACAGCCATTTCGCGAGAACGACCCACGAGATTTCCAACGATGATAAGCAGATAGTTCATCACAGAAGTGAAGAGGAGGACAAAAGCGATAATTCCCATAATCCATCCCATCTTCTTGATATAAGGATTTTGGGTGTAAACATCGCTCAATACCGTGAAATCATAGTTCAGTTCTATTCCCATATTCTTCATCTCCTTCAAAGGGAAATGATCCTCTCGCATCTTATTCACGTAAGGCTTGAGTTCTTTTGCCTCATGCCCCTTTGCCAACCGGATGTAGGACCTATAGGAATCATTTCCCACCCATTGGCCTCTGCCATCGTAGGAATATACGTATGGCACACTACACATCGACAGAATCATCTGCGTACCATGAAAGGAAGAACCCCATGGAAACGCTTCGAAAACACCATAGATGGTAAAAGTGGTTCCCGGATAATTAGAAAGCGTGAAATGCTTGCCTACAACATTGCCGCCAATCTTTGCTGCCGTTTCAGAATCGATGAGACAGGATAAGGGTTGGGATAATATTTGTTTAGCCTTGCCTATCAATATCTTCTGTGGAAAGACATCGAAGAAACAACTATCTGCCATCCTAATATTGGCAGAAACGATGTTCTGGTCTTCCATCTTGCATTGGGCATCATCATAAAAATAGTGAGTACTGGTAGCAGTTTCCACCATAGGCGCATATTGTTTTACACCTTGGGCGGTGGCTCCTGAAGTATTGGTAAACTCCATGGTTTCGCCCTGGTTACTCCCCACTTCCGAAATCAGATACGTCCTTTCCCATCCTGGGAAGTACGTATCGTAAGTCTGCTCGAAATAAATCTCGGCAATAATTACCGAACTGATTGCCAATCCGAGCGCCAGGCACAAGATCTTCACGAAATTGTGCTGGCCTCTTCGGGGCAGATTCTTGAATGCGTTAATAATATGATTCATATCAAATATCCTGTTTCAAGGGCGTTAGCCCAATTTATCACTAATCACTACTAATTAATCATTACTAACTAATCACTACTAATTAAAAACTAATACATCATTATCCTTATAGGCTTCATAGCCGCTAACGATAACCTGCTCGCCCGGCTCCAAGCCTTCAATTACCTCATAATATTGAGGATTCTGGCGACCGATGGTTATCTTGCGGCGATAAGCCTTCTTGCCACTCTTGTCTAATACAAAAATCCATTGACCGCCCGTTACACTATAAAACGTGCCTTTAGGGATAATTATTGCCTGCTTCGACTGACCGAGCTGCAAATCTACATAATAGGTCTGACCGGTTCGGATATTGCCAGGGCGAACACCTTTGAAGACGAAGTCGATGCGGAACCTGCCGTCTCTTACCTCGGGATAAACCTTGCGAACCTGCAAGAGATAATGCTTGCCGTTCTGGTCGAAAGTGGCAGTAAGCCCCGGTTTTACCCGGTCGATGTAATGCTCATCCACCTGCGCCTGTACCTTGAAATCGCTGAGATCGTTGATGACTCCTATCTTCTGTCCGGCAGAAATGCTCTGTCCCAACTCCACATCGAGCAAACCGATTTCGCCCGAAATGGTGCTGCGGATGTTCAGCTTCTCCTTGCGCTGGCGAACCAATTGCACATTCTTCTGCATGGCTTCCAGATTATCGCCCATCTGATCCATCTGCGAACGGCGCAACTGGGCATCCTTCTTCAATCGCTTGCTGATGAGTGCATGCTTCTTGACGGCAAGGTCGTAATCTTCCTTAGCCTTCAGATACTCCTCGCGCGAATTGAGTTCTTCCTTGTGCAACGCCTCCTGATGCTGATAGGAACGGCGCTTGGTAATGACATCCTGCGAAAGCGACAGTTCCTCGTTGCTATTGTTCAGACGGTCCTGCTCCATCGAAATCTGGGTGTTGCGAAGCATGTCCTGCTTTTCGGCAAGTTCGCTCTCGGCATTCAGAATCTCCAGGTCGAGATTCGAATTGCTCAATTTCACGATGACATCGCCCTTGTTCACGTGGGCACCTTCATCCACCACTTTCTCCAGAACAATACCGCCCTCCTCGGAACTGATCTGCACCACGGAGATAGGAACCACCTGTCCATCCACCGAAACATAATCGTTGAACTGCGCCTTCTCCACGGTTCCGATGCTCAATCCCTTCCTGTCCACCTTCAGGGTGGAAGAGAAATTGCTCAATCCCAACCAAATGAGGACTGCGATCAAAACCGCTCCTCCGCCAATCCATGCCCAATACTTGCGAGGCACGAGATATTTTTTCTTTTCTATCTTTATATCCATAATTTAAGTGAAGAGTGAAGAACGAAAAGTGAAGAATTCACTTGCATTCTCCAGGTTTATTTAATTAAATTTTCTCCCTGGTAATAAGCAACCAACCTTTGTTTGATAATGAGCAACATCTGCATCTGGAGTTCCTTGATTCTGCTTTCCAGAAGCGTCTGGGCTGCGGTATGAAGATCGAAGGTGGAAAGCATTCCTTCCTCAAACTTCCGGCTCGACATGTGATAGGCGAGCGAATCGGAGGCAACCTTCTTCTGCATCTGATGCAACTCCTTGGCGTAACCCTCAGCATCCATTACCGCCTGAGCGATCTGGTCGTGAAGCTTGCGCCTGGTTTCCTCCAGGTTCACCTGCGCCAGTTGCCAGTCGTTGTGTGCCTTTTTCACGCTGTGCCAGCGGTCGCTATTATAAATAGGTATGGAAAGGGTCAACGCGAGGTATTCGCCCTGGTTGTTGCGAAACTGCGAGGCAAACCCATCGTATTGCCCTTTCTGAGAGAGATTCTTGTAATAGTTGGTAGAAATGCCGCCACCGAGAGAGAGTGATGGCAGCAATCTGCCTTTTGCTATCTTATAATCATACCTTGCCCGCTCCACTTCGTATTCTGCCGATTTCAAATCGGGAGAAATATGCTGGAAGCCCTGGTAAACGATTTCGTAGTTTACTCCAGATTCAGAAACCTCTTTATATCCTGACTTCAGTTCCAATTTCAGCTCTTCATCCACCGGAAAATTCATCGCAGATTTCAAGGCGAGCAGACTCTGTTTTGCCACATTCTCCTGATGCGTAAGATTATATTCATCTTCCGCCACCTGCGATTCCATCTGCACCACATCCGGGCGCCCCTTCTCGCCCAGTTCATACAGACGCTTCATCTTAGCCAGCATCCGCTTGCTTTCGTTCAGTTTCTCGCTTGCTATCTGAATGCTTGCCTCAGCATAGGCAGCATCCACATATTTCTGCATCACGTCGATGGCTCGGTCGTCCTGAATTTTCCGCATCGCCGTGGCTGAATAATCCCGGCTCAGCTTAGCCTGCTTCAAGGCGTTGATGGTGGCGAAACCATCGAAGACATTCAGTTCGGCATAAAGCTGATAATAGTTGTTGAATGTCGTTACATTATTATAAGTATTGGTTTCCGGGTCGATGTTTCGTCCCCAGGCGTACTGTCCCTGCACGCCTCCCGACACAGTTGGCAGGAATCCTGCCACAGCATGCTGGTAATCCTGCTTGCGCTGGCGGACATTTACCACCTCCCGCTTCACCTCCGTGGCGTGCTTCACGGCGTATTTCATGCAGTCGTCAAGGCTCCAGCTCTGTGCCGAGGATCCAGCCGCCCAGACCAACCATCCTATCAACATTCCTATTCTTTTCATAATCTTCTTCATTTTGGCATGATAAGGACAAGAGCCGTGCCAAAACAGTACTTCTTCTGACTATCAAGTCTTTAGACGAAAACCCTTATTAAACAAACTGTCCAACAATTAGACACCACCGTCTAATTGTTGGACAGAAACCTCAAATTAAAGCTGATCATTCTAAACAGCAGCTAACACTCCTGCCATTTCAAGGAATGACTATATAAAACTTTTCCATATTCTCCAAAAGAAGAAGAATATTTCTAAACACTTCAGAAACGATAGACAGCAAAGCTGTGTGGCTTCAATGTGGCATGAAGTAGGATCTCTCCTTTCTTATTTCTTCACAGGCACAAGGACAAAGCTGAAGCTCTTGTTGCCGGCATGTACGCGATAAGGAGCCAAAGGCCATGCGCCCCAGGAGTTCTCGCCTCCCACTCCATAATGTTCGCCATCGAGGAAGAGGTTGGTGAACCGTGACTTCTGCAGATTAAAGCTGTGGCGCTGTTCCTTCTCGTCGCCATCGTCCAACTCGTCGGTATCGAAGTGAAGGGCTGATGCATAGAAAGGCTGACAGCTCTTTACCGTCAGTCCGAAGCCATTGCTGTCGGTCTGCTTCCACCAGCGCATATCGCTCTTGGTTCCGCTTTCCTGTGGACGGATGTAGGGGAAATATTGATTGTCGGCCTGGTCGCGATAGATGCCTATGCGCATGCATTCCTTTCGGTCGGAATAGTTCTCTATAGGTCCTCGGCCATAGTACTCGCTCTCCGACATATCGTAAGGCAACTGCATGAGCATGCCGAAGCGAAAGAGGTCGTCCGCCTTCTCGCCTTCTGCCATCTGAAGGGTTTCGGTGACTTTCACCATGCCTGTATTCGCCATGACGAGATAGGTCACCGACAGGTCGGCTTTCAGTTGTGGCAGGGTGTAGGTGGCACAGATGCTGAAGGTGTTCGCCTTCTTGTCCTTCGCTGTCGTGAGGGTTTTCAGAGTCAGCTCAGGCTGCTTCCACAACTTGAACTTTTTCTGCAGACCAGCGCCCATGTCGTTGTCGGTGGGAGCTCGCCAGAAGTTGGGTTTCAAGGTTCCGCCCTCGCCCAGGAGCGACTTGCCCTTACAGGTAAAGGCAGAGATGAGTCCCGTGGCGCGGCTTATCTTCAGGGTGAGGTCGGGAGTGACGACAGCCAGGTCGGCTTCGCCCTTCCGGTCGATGAGTTTTGCCTTCACGTTCTTGCCGGCTGGGGTGCTTGCCTGTTTTGACGTACAATGTCCGCAGCATGATTTCTCCTTCACCGCCAACTGACTGTAGGCTATGATCTGTCCTGCCTCCATGAGCGGCTCTGCCTTCTTCAGGCGGAAGTCAATATCGAGGAACACCTCCTTGCCCTTCACCTTCGACAGGTCGTAAGGAATGGTGAAAGTCTTGGTCTGCTGTGGAGCCACGTCGATGTCGGCAAGGGTTCCGTTCTGAGTCTCCACGCCATCTTCTATCAGGCTCCACGCCAGGGCGCAGTTGCTCAGGTCGGCGAAGAAATTCTCATTATATACATTCACCTCTCCCTTCTGAGCGTCCTTCATCGTGGTCCAGATGTTCTGATACTGATAAGCCAACTCGTAGGCATGAGGATTGAGCTGACGGTCGGGACCTACGATTCCATTGCAGTTAAAATTGTTGTCGCTGGGGTCGTATTTGTTATAGTCGCCACCATAGGTGTATTCTATCTGCCGCAGCTGCTCGTTGCTCATGTCATCGGCCTTGATGCTCATAGGCTTCTGTGGATGGCGATGCAGTGCCTGGTCGACGAAGTCCCAGTCGAAACCGCCCTGGAAGATGGGATACTTACGCACAAGCGCCCAATAGTCGCTCAGATTGCCACCCGAGTTGCCCATGGTGTGGTTGTACTCACACTGTATAAGAGGCTTGTTGCTCGCAGGATTCTTGCTGTATGCCTCGCAGTCTTTCACCGAATAATACATCGGACAGTAAATATCGGTTCCATCACCATGGCCTGCCTGCTCATACTGCACAGGACGGCTCTGGTCCTGACTCTTGATCCACTTGTAAGCCTGCATGAAGTTGTCGCTCATCACGGTCTCATTGCCCAGGCTCCAGGTTACGATCGAGGGATGGTTGTAGAAGTTGCACACGTTGTGCTGGTTGCGCTCCATAATCTGTCGGGCAAACATAGGCTTTCCGGCTGCGGCATCCTTGCCATACTGGAAACCGTGACTCTCCTGGTTGGCTTCTGCCACCACATAGATGCCATACTCGTCGCAGAGGTCGTACCAACGTGGATCGTCGGGATAGTGACAGGTTCGCACGGCGTTGATGTTCAGTCGTTTCATCAGGCGTATGTCCTGCAGCATGCGCTCCATGCTTACCACGTATCCACCATCAGGATCCATCTCATGACGGTTGGCTCCCTTGATGAGTACAGGCTGACCGTTGACCAAGAACTGGCGGTTCTTTATTTCCACCTTGCGGAAACCCACCTTGACGGGTGTCACACTGGCACGCATGTCGGCTCTTTTGCCAACTCCCGACAGCGAAACCTGCAGGGTGTAGAGATAAGGTGTTTCGGCTGTCCACTTATGAGGATTGTCTACCTTCATAGACAGCTGAGCCAGACCATTCTTGGCAACCCCGACAGCTGTTGCCACCTGCTTGCCATCCTTGTCGAAGAGGATGAGGTTGAGGGTTCCGTGGCCCTTCACCTTGGCTGCCACCTGCAGCACGCCGTCCTTGTAATTGTTCACCAGATCGGGAGTGATGCGAATGTCCTCAAGCTGCAGATGGGCGTCACGGGCATAGAGATAGTTCTCGCGAGCCACACCACTCAGACGCCAGAAGTCCTGATCCTCGCACCAGGAACCGTCGCACCAACGGAATGTCTGGAAGGCTATGAGGTTCTTGCCCTTCTTTAGGAAGGGAGTGATGTCGAACTCGGCTGCCACCTTGCTGTCTTCTGCATAGCCGGCAAACTGTCCGTTCACATATAGATAAATATTGGAAGTTACGCTTCCGAAGTGGGCTATCACCTGCTTGCCGTCCCAGTTGGCAGGAATGTCTATCTGTCGACGGTAAGAGCCCACATGATTGTCCTTGACTGGCACGGCAGGCGGCTGCTCATCGAAATGTCCGCGCCAGGCAAAGCCTATGTTCACATACTCCGGCTGACCATAGCCGTTGAGTTCCCAGTTGCCGGGAACAGGAATCGTGCCCCAATGAGAGTCATCGAGGTTGGTAAGATAGAAATCTGTTGGGCGCTGGTCGGCATTCTCCACCCACTTGAACTTCCATATTCCGCCAAGAGAAAGGAAATTCTGACTCATCGTCTTGTCTACACTGGAAAGATTGCGGCTCTTTACCACTCCGCCTTCCTCATACACCATGTCGGCAAAGGGATAGGTGAAGAAGGATGTGTGAAGAGGCAAACGGTTGATTTCGTTCACCTGCAGGTCGTGCCACTCGGTGAAAGTGGGTTGCTGAATGGTTGTCTTGTTCATTTTCCGGGCTGTTGTCTTAGGCTTCTTGGCTCCGTAAGAGTACATGGTCAAAGCTGCCAAACCCAAAGTAAGGAATAGTTTTCGTTTCATTGTTGTTGAATGATATAAAGGGATTTATTTGGTTTATCCAGTTCATCAGAGTCCCCTTGCCGCAAGCGTCAGGAACTCTATTTTTGCAAAATTGTTGTTGTCTTGCTGCAAAAATAAGTGTTTTTTCTGACTTGGCAATCATTCTTTATGTTAAAAATGTTATCTTTACACTTATTCTCTTAAAAAGGATGACTTTGTATCGACATACAGACAAACATCTACGCCCGTCATTCTCACTTTTCAAACTGGTAAAATGAATCTGCCCAACTGGATAACTCAACTCCCGTAAAAACTCCTGAAAGAACTCCCAGACCAGCAAAACACAAGAATAATTAAAACTTTTCAATACTCATCGAAATAAAATGAGAAAAAACTTTGCTCTTCTGTAAAAAAACTGTATCTTTGTCACCAGAAACAAACAACATAACGACATTAGGAACATGATGACTATCGAAGAATACAGAGCTGCCATACTGAAGGCTTTGCTCGATGCGAAAAACGAGGACGGCACTCCTGCCATCACAGCCAAGGAAGCAGAGGAAGCCCTTCGTGGCTTTACGGATGACGAACTGAACGACGGCATTCTGTGGAACACACCAGAAGACGTTGCTGCCATCATCCTCGAAGGTGTATAGACCTTCAGGATAGCAGTTACGAGTTTTTTATTCTCTGCTCTCGGTACTATTCTCGAAAGAGTGTAGACCTCTGGGGGAGATTGCCCTTAAAATTTATCGTGATTTATTTTGCATTGTCCTTTATTTGCAGTAACTTTGCACCGCAAAACACATTCCTGCCAAAGAAGGAGAATGTTTCTTGCATAATTATTGAATAATTACCGGTAAAATTAGTATAAATGAAGATAGAAAACGAAATCATCAGCTCGGTCATCGCTGCGGTGAAAGAGCTTTACGGACAGGACGTGCCTGAGAAAATGGTGGCCCTGCAGAAAACCAAGAGTAATTTCGAAGGAAACCTTACCCTCGTCGTGTTCCCATTCCTCAAAATGTCAAAGAAGAAACCTGAGGATACTGCACAGGAAATTGGCGAATACCTGAAGAAGAACTGCTGCAATGTGATTGCCGACTTCAATGTGGTTAAAGGTTTCCTGAATCTTTCTATCGCTCCTGCTGCATGGGTAGGACTCTTAAATACCATCAACGCTGACCCTAAGTTCGGTGAGAAACCTGTCACAGAGCAGAGCCCGCTCGTCATGATCGAGTACTCTTCTCCTAACACCAACAAACCTCTCCACCTCGGTCACGTGCGCAACAACCTCCTGGGCTGGTCATTGGCTCAGATTATGGAGGCCAACGGCAACAAGGTGATCAAGACAAACATCGTGAACGACCGTGGTATCCACATCTGCAAGTCTATGCTCGCCTGGCTCAAGTGGGGCAATGGCGAGACTCCTGAGACTTCCGGCAAGAAGGGCGACCACCTCATCGGCGACTACTATGTGGCTTTCGACAAGCACTATCGTGAGGAAATCGCAGAGCTCAAGGCTCAGTACATGAAGGAGGGCATGGAGGAAGAAGCTGCCACAGAGAAGGCAAAGGCAGAGGCTCCGCTCATCAAGGAAGCTCACGAGATGCTCGTGAAGTGGGAGAACAACGACCCTGAGGTTCGTGCACTCTGGCAGAAGATGAACAACTGGGTTTACGCCGGCTTCGATGAGACCTACAAGATGATGGGCGTAAGCTTCGACAAGATATATTATGAGTCAAACACCTACCTCGAGGGAAAGAAGAAGGTAGAGGAAGGACTGGAGAAGGGACTCTTCTTCCGCAAGGACGACAACTCGGTTTGGGCTGACCTTACCGATGAGGGACTCGACCAGAAGCTCCTGCTCCGTTCCGACGGCACTTCGGTCTATATGACTCAGGACATCGGTACTGCCGACCTCCGCTTCAAGGACTTCCCTATCGACAAGATGATCTACGTGGTGGGCAACGAGCAGAACTATCACTTCCAGGTGCTCTCTATCCTGCTCGACCGCCTCGGCTTCAAGTGGGGCAAGGACTTGGTTCACTTCTCTTACGGAATGGTAGAGTTGCCTAACGGTAAGATGAAGAGCCGCGAGGGAACCGTAGTTGACGCCGATGACCTGATGGCAGAGATGATTAAGGACGCTCGCCAGACAAGCGACGAACTGGGCAAGTTCAAGGACATGAGCGAGGAAGAGCGCCAGGAGATTTCACGCATCGTGGGTCTTGGAGCCTTGAAATATTTCATCCTCAAGGTGGACGCACGCAAGAACATGCTCTTCAACCCAGAAGAGAGCATCGACTTCAACGGCAACACTGGTCCTTTCATCCAGTACACCTATGCTCGTATCCGTAGCATCATGCGCAAGGCTGCCGCCGAGGGCATTGAGATTCCTGCCACATTGAGCGCAGATGCTCCTATCAATGAGAAGGAGATTGACCTCATACAGAAGATGAACGACTTCGCCACAGCCGTGGCTGATGCGGGCAACAACTACAACCCTGCCGGCATAGCCAACTACTGCTACGAGCTGACCAAGGAGTTCAACCAGTTCTATCACGACTACAGCATCCTGAATGCTGAGAGCGAGGCAGAGAAGACTACACGCTTAGTACTGGCTGCCAACATCGCCAAGATTCTGAAGAACGGTATGGCGCTGCTCGGTATCGAGGTTCCTGAAAGAATGTAATGAATAACCTACAATTTAAAATAAAGAATATTGACTATTGACAAATAATGAGCAACCCCAGAGCCAAGAGCTCTGGGGAATGCTCATTTCGTTTTTTTACCCACTACAGCTATTTTCTATCATCAATGAACAAATTGCCAGCCAATCCTCCTTCATGGAGAAACGACACCGTGCTGCCCTTGCCCATGGAAGTGAATGCCAACGCATGGGCTGTTGACGCAGCCTGCTCGGGAAACCCCGGACCGATGGAATACCAATGCATCGACCTGCAGACAGGAGCACAGGTGTTTCACTATGGACCGCTGCACGGCACCAACAACATTGGCGAATTTCTTGCCATCGTGCACGCCTTGGCTCTCATGGAGCAAAGGGGCATTACCGACAAGGTGATCTATAGCGACAGCGTGAACGCGCAACTGTGGGTACAGAAGAAACAATGCAAGACCAAGCTGGAACGCAACGCGCAGACTGAACAACTGTATCAAATCATAGCCCGAGGCGAGAATTGGCTCCGTACACACAACATCACAACCCCCATACTGAAATGGGAAACTAAGAAATGGGGTGAGATTCCTGCCGACTTCGGAAGAAAGGGATAGGAAACAAAGAATACGAGTTGGACATTAGAAGCCATCCTCGCCCGCCAAGCGCTCGTGGAATGCAGCGGAAAAGAGACCAACAGCCTGGGAGAGGAAAGCTGCCTGAGGGCTGAAAATTTGTTTCAGTTTCAGTTGTTTCAATTAATTTTTTGAGGGTTCCAACTTTCGTTTTTTATTCTTTTTTCTTTACTATATTATATTATATTATTATATAACTATTTAATATATAT
>NZ_VZAD01000025.1 GCF_009495355.1 Segatella copri | reverse complement strand
CGTACGTACGGTGCAATGAGAGGTGCTGGGGGTAACTCCCCACATCTACTCTATTACTTATTCCCTATGTACAAAAGACTTGTTTACGACTCGTATCTCCGAAAGATAGGAATCTGTGTTTCGGGTTTACGGGTGGTGTCTTACTTGTGCTCCATTTGTGCCTTTCGGGGGCACAATAGTGCTCTTTCTTAGGCACTTTTCCATCTTGGTGAGATAAGAAAATCTGCTTCGCATTCAGCTCTCTTATTTCCTTGTTTGATGAATGTTTGTAGTGATATAAAAAATAAAAATGCCAAACGTCCGAACTTTCATAAGGGGGAGTCAATCTCACAGTCCTTCTCAGACGAATGGCAGTACAAAGATACAAATAAATTCTGTAATAGCAATACCAAAACTACAAGAACTTGCATAAAAAATCCCTGCAACTGTACAGTTACAGGGATATTCTTATTTGTCTTGAAGTGGATTACTTCTTGTTGATAGCGAGGTCGATAGCTACGGCGATAGCTACAGTAGCACCTACCATTGGGTTGTTACCCATACCGAGGAAGCCCATCATCTCTACGTGAGCAGGAACTGAAGAAGAACCTGCGAACTGAGCGTCAGAGTGCATACGGCCCATAGTATCAGTCATACCGTATGAAGCAGGACCAGCAGCCATGTTGTCTGGGTGCAAAGTACGACCTGTACCACCACCAGAAGCTACTGAGAAGTATGGCTTGCCAGCGGCAATACGCTCCTTCTTATAAGTACCGGCTACTGGGTGCTGGAAACGTGTAGGGTTGGTAGAGTTACCTGTGATAGATACGTCTACGTCCTCGCTCCAGTTGATAGCAACACCCTCACGTACGTCGTCAGCACCATAGCAGTTAACCTTAGCACGTGGGCCATCGCTGTAAGCGATACGGTTAACAACCTTCAACTCACCTGTGTAGTAGTCGAACTTGGTCTGTACGTATGTGAAACCGTTGATACGGCTGATGATCTGAGCAGCATCCTTGCCAAGACCGTTCAAGATAACGCGCAATGGGTTCTTACGAACCTTGTTAGCCATCTCGGCGATCTTGATAGCACCCTCAGCAGCAGCGAAAGACTCGTGACCTGCCAAGAAAGCGAAGCACTGTGTCTCCTCGCGGAGCAGACGGGCAGCCAAGTTACCATGACCGAGACCTACCTTACGGTCATCGGCAACAGAACCAGGGATGCAGAAAGCCTGCAGACCGATACCGATAGCCTCAGCAGCGTCGGCAGCTGTCTTGACACCTTTCTTGATAGCGATAGCAGCACCGGCTACATACGCCCACTTAGCGTTCTCGAAGCAGATACGCTGAGTGTCTTCACACATCTGATAAGGATCAACACCTGCGTCCTCGCAGATTTGATTAGCCTCTTCCAAGCTCTTGATACCGTTAGCATTCAGAGCTGCAAGAACTTGCTTCTCGCGACGTTCCTGACTTTCGTAACTTACTTTTCTAATCATATCTGTATCTCCTTATTATTCTTTACGTGGATCAATTGCTTTAACAACACCCTGCTCAGCAGTTGTACGACCGTAGCTACCTGTGAACTTCTTGACAGCCTCGTTGGCGTCCATACCGTTCTTGATAGCCTCCATCATCTTGCCGAGGTGTACATACTCATAACCACAAACCTGGCTGTCCTTGTCGAGGAACTGCTTTGTGATGTAACCCTCTGTCAACTCAAGGTAACGTGTACCCTTAGCTACTGTACCATAGAGAGTACCAGTCTGTGAACGAAGACCCTTACCCAAGTCCTCAAGACCAGCGCCGATAACAAGACCGCCCTCAGAGAAAGCGCTCTGGCTACGACCGTAAACAATCTGGAGGAAGAGCTCGCGCATAGCTGTGTTGATAGCGTCGCAAACGAGGTCGGTGTTCAATGCTTCAAGGATGGTCTTACCTGGAAGAATCTCAGAAGCCATAGCTGCTGAGTGAGTCATACCAGTACAACCGATAGTCTCAACGAGAGCCTCCTGGATGATACCGTCCTTGATGTTGAGTGACAATTTACAAGCACCCTGCTGAGGTGCACACCAACCCACACCGTGGGTGTAACCAGAGATGTCCTTGATCTCTTTTGCCTGAATCCATTTTCCCTCCTCAGGAATTGGAGCTGGTCCGTGGTTAGGACCCTTAGCGACAACGCACATGTTGTCTACTTCTTTAGAATAGATCATATTCGCTAAATTTTTTATATTAGTATATAAAATGTTTGAATACATTCAATATGACGGAATGTCTGACGTAAGACACAGAATTCCGACCACAAAAGTACGATTTTTTTTACGAAAAGGGGCAAATTATATATTCTTTTTAACTCTTTAAACTCATTTTTTCGGTTTTTCTTTGGTTTGTGCGCTTTTTGGTGTATCTTTGCAAACTGAAAATTGCAATTTTTAATGATTATATGACGCAGGTTAAGATAAATGACAGTGTGCTGCGCAAAGCGGCAGAGGCAGGTATGGACGAGTTTGTGCAGGCTTTTGTGGATGCCATCAGAAACGCTTTGGGCGGTGAGCTCAATGCGCAGAACATGGCTGAGCTCAACAGCGACCAGATTACACTCTTGGCATGGGACGTGCTGCATCAGGAGATGATGGACGGAGGAATGGTACAGCTCATACACAATGGTTATGGAGGTTTTATCTTCAAGAATCCTACCGACAAGGCGTTCCGTAACTGGGGGGTCGCAGGACTGTACAAACTTATCAACAAGGCCCACAAGTGTTATAACTTGGCCCACGAGGACATAGAGCGCGACATGAGCGACGAGGAGTTCATGGCTCTCTATGAGAAGTATCCGTTCTTTGATGATTTCGACGATGATTTCGTTGAGAACGAGGAGCAGTGGACTGCTCAGGTGGCTTGTTATATCGACGAGCATATTGAACTTTTCGCCACCGTGGAGGAGAAGTAGTGCGCCTGCGTGAATATATTTTTTAAAAAGGAGAGGATATAATGAATAAGCAAGAACAAGAGCTCCGCAAGAAGAGCCCTGTGCAGATAAGAAACAAGAAGGCGTCGTTTGAGTATTTCTTTGTCGACACCTATACTGCTGGCATCGTGCTCACTGGTACAGAAATTAAGTCGATAAGAGGTGGTAAAGCTTCTTTGGTAGACTGTTACTGCGATTTCTATAATGGTGAGTTGTGGGCTAAGGGCATGAATATTTCACCTTATTTCTATGGATCGTTCGGTAACCATGAGGCACGTCGTGACCGCAAGTTGCTGCTCAACAAGCGTGAGTTGCGCCGTTTGGAAGAAGATGCCAAGCAGCCAGGCTTCACCATTGTACCTACCCTCATCTTCATCGACGACCATGGCCGTGCCAAGGTCGACATCGCTCTGTGCAAGGGTAAGAAGGAGTATGACAAGCGTCAGACCCTGAAGGAGAAGGAAGACAGAAGAGAAATGGACAGGGCTATCAAGCACTTCTAACATTTAGTGAAGCGTAAATAACGACAAGTGAAAAATCCAATAGCATAAGAGGGTAACACATTATTATATATGGGGCATATCAACAGACTGAAAGAGCAATGTGACAGGAAAATACTGATTCTCGACGGTGCCATGGGCACGGAGATACAGAAATACAATCTTACTGAGGAAGACTTCAGGGGAGAGAGGTTTGCCGACGTGCCCGGACAGATGAAAGGCAATAATGACGTGCTGAACCTGACTCGTCCTGATGTCATCTCCGACATATACAGGCGCTATTTAGAGGCTGGAGCCGACATCATTTCTGCCAACACCTTCTCTTCGCAGCGTATCTCGCAAGCCGACTATCATCTGGAGGACTATGCCCGCGAGATGGCTTACCAGGGCGCAAGGTTGGCAAGGATACAGGCAGATCAGTTCTCTACACCCGATAAACCAAGATTTGTGGCAGGCGACGTGGGACCCACCAACAAGACGTGTTCCATGAGTCCTGATGTGAGCAATCCTGCTGCACGCGACATCACTTACGACGAACTCTTCGACGACTGCTGCGAACAGATAGACGGCCTGATAGAGGGAGGGGTGGATGTGATCCTCATCGAGACGGTTTTCGATACACTCAACTGCAAGGCAATGATAGACGCAGCCTTCACGATGATGAAGAAGCGTGGCGTGGAGTTGCCTGTGATGGTGAGTCTCACCGTTAGCGACCTGGCAGGAAGAACCCTCAGCGGACAGACGATAGAGGCTTTCCTTGCCAGTCTGTCGCCTTATCCTATCTTCTCGGTAGGCATGAACTGTGCTTTCGGTGCCCCGCAGATGAAGCCTTTCATAGAGCGTATGGGAAAGATTGCACCTTATTATATTAGTGCGCATCCCAATGCCGGACTGCCCAACGAGATGGGTGCCTACGACGAGACACCTGAAAGTATGGCGCCCCAGATTGCCGAGTTTATCGACGAAGGACTGGTCAATATCATTGGCGGATGCTGTGGTACTACGCCCGATTTCATAGCCCGATATGCGCAGATGGCAGAGGGAAAGAAACCTCATGTCGTAACTCAGCGACCACAGTATATGTGGCTATCAGGTCTCGACCTGCTGCAGGTGGATGATCATGTACATGCGCCGATAGACAGCTCACGTTTTGTCAATGTGGGTGAACGGTGCAATGTGGCAGGAAGCCGGAAGTTCCTGCGACTTATCAATGAGAAGAGTTATGAGGAAGCCCTCGGTATAGCCCGCAAGCAAGTAGCTGACGGGGCCGCTGTGGTAGACGTCAATATGGACGACGGACTGCTTGATGCCAAGGCCGAGATGGTGAATTTCCTCAATATGATAGCTGCCGAGCCCGAGATTGCCAAAGTGCCTATCATGATCGACTCGTCCAAATGGGATGTCATCACTGCCGGACTGAAGTGTTGTCAGGGCAAGTGTATCGTCAACTCCATATCGCTCAAGGAGGGCGAGGAAGTGTTTGTCGCTCATGCCAAGGATGTGCTCAGATACGGAGCCGCCTGTGTGGTGATGTGCTTTGACGAGGTAGGTCAGGCCACAACCTTTGAGCGCAGAATAGAGATAGCCGAGAGGGCTTACCATATATTGGTGGATCAGGTGGGGATGAACCCGCTTGATATCATCTTCGATCCTAACGTGCTCGCCATTGCCACAGGTATGGAGGAGCACGACAACTACGCTGTCGACTTCATACGGGCCACCGAGTGGATAACAACTCATCTGCCCGGAGCTCATGTCAGCGGAGGTGTGAGCAACCTGTCGTTCTCTTTCCGCGGAAACACCTATATACGTGAGGCTATCCACTCTGTGTTCCTGCATTATGCTCAGCAGAAGGGTATGGACTTCGGTATCGTCAATGCCAAGGCGCGGATGGACTATCACAAGATTCCCAAGGAACAGCTGGACATCATCGAGGATGTGGTGCTCAACCGCCGTAAGGGCGCTTACGAAGACCTCATCGAACTGGCTGCCGAGATCAAGGAGAAAGCCGATGCTGCAAAAGCTGCCAAGGCTGGGGGAGCAACCGCACCTAAGCCTGCTGCACCAGAGTGGAGAAAGGACAGCGTAGAGAACCGCTTGAAGTATGCCTTGCGCAAAGGCATATCCGACTTCCTGCAGGTCGATATCGACGAGGCATTGGGTAAATATCCTCATGCCGTCAATGTGATAGAAGGGCCGCTGATGGATGGCATGAACGAGGTGGGCGAACTCTTTGGCGAGGGCAAGATGTTCCTGCCACAGGTGGTGAAGACTGCCCGTACCATGAAGGCTGCCGTGTCTATACTTCAGCCGCATATAGAGGCAGAGAAGGAAGGCGGATCGTCGAAGGCAGGCAAGGTGGTCTTGGCAACGGTGAAAGGCGACGTACATGATATCGGAAAGAATATCGTGGCAGTGGTGATGTCGTGCAACAACTACGATGTGGTAGATCTCGGGGTGATGGTGCCTGCCGAGCAGATAGTAAGAAAAACTGTTGAGGAAAAAGCAGATGCCGTCGGACTGAGCGGACTCATCACTCCCTCGCTCGAGGAAATGGTGCATGTGGCTCAACAGATGCAGAATGCAGGATTGCGGCTTCCCATCATGGTGGGAGGAGCCACTACCAGCGAGATGCATGTGGCTCTGAAGATAGCTCCCGTGTACGACGGCCCCGTGGTATGGGTGAAGGATGCCAGTCTGAATGCCGGTATCTGTGCCCGTTTGTTCGGTAAAGACGGTGCAGCCTATGAGGCGGAACTGAAGCGGCGATACGAGCAGCTCAGACAGAAATATCATGAGCAGCAGGCCCGTTTGGGAAGTCTGCAGGAAGCCCGTGAGAATAAACTTAACTTGTTTTGAAAAAAGAGGAGAAACAGCAGTTTTGAAACAACAATAACATATCAGGATAAATGATACAGACAATTATTTTCGACTTCGGTGGCGTGATCGCTACCCTCGACGGCGATGAAGCCAAGAAACGTTTTAGCGACTTAGGAGTCGCTGATGTAGACCGCGTACTCGACCCCTATCGCCAGCAAGGCTTCTTTGGTGATTTGGAAGAAGGCAAGATAGGAGAGGAGGAATTTCGCCGAAAGTTGGGCGAGATGTGTGGTCGCGAACTTACCTTCGATGAGGTGAGGCATTGTTGGCTGGGCTATATGAAAGAGCTTCCGTTCTATAAGTTGGATGCCCTGAAGGAGTTGCGTCGTAAGGGTTTTCGTGTCGTTATGCTCTCCAATACCAATCCTTATGTCATGGATTGGGCTGAGAGTCCGGAGTTCTCTGGCGATGGCCATTCTGTCGATTATTATTTCGATTCTATGTATCGCAGTTATGAGATGGGCTGTATGAAGCCCGACGAGATGTTCTTCCGTCGTGTGTTGGCTCAGGAGCACATTCTTCCCGAAGAGACACTCTTCGTCGACGATGGTCCACGCAACTGTGCGGCAGCAAGCGAGTTGGGGATAAATACCTATTGTCCTGCCAATGGTGCCGACTGGACAGATGAAATATACAAATTTCTGACTGCCGGCTTACGATAATGACTTCGAAGGTCAAGAAAGTAAGTTTTATGGCAAAATGTTGGGCAATTTAAAAAAAAGATTGTACTTTTGCATTTGCAAAATAAGAAAATAACAAAAACAAGAAAATGGCAATCAAAAAGAAAAGATGGCATTGCCTGCCAGGTCAGCCACTTACCGATCTCGACAAGCAAGTCATGTATTGGGAGAGTAAGGGAAAGTTAGTTCCTACACGCGAGTTGATCAAGACTCCAGAACAGATAGAAGGCATCCGCAAGAGCGGAGTAGTGAATACGGGTTGTCTCGACGCTGTGGCAGAGGCTATTCGTCCGGGTATGAACACCCAGGAGATAGATGATATCTGTATGCAGTACTGCAAGGACCACGATGCCATTCCTGCCTGCCTCAACTATGAGGGCTACCCTAAGAGTGTGTGCACCAGCATCAACGAGGTGGTGTGCCATGGCATTCCAAAGGAGGAAGATGTTCTCCAGGAGGGTGATATCGTGAATGTGGATATGACTACCATCGTTGACGGATATTATGCCGATGCCAGCCGTATGTTTATCGTTGGTGGAAAGACAACTCCCGAGAAAGAACAGCTGGTACGCGTGGCAAAGGAATGTCTCGAGATAGGTATGGAGGTGGCTAAGCCTTACAGTTTTGTGGGCGACATCGGTCATGCCATCGAGAATCATTGCAAGAAATATGGATATGGTGTAGTGCGCGATCTCTGCGGACATGGTGTGGGACTTCAGTTCCACGAGGAGCCCGAGGTGTTGCACTATGGACACAAGGGTACAGGCATGCTTCTGGTACCTGGTATGGTGTTCACCATTGAGCCTATGATCAACATGGGTACATGGAAGGTGTTTATCGATGCCGACGACCCATACGGATGGGAAGTTATCACTGGCGACGAGAAGCCATCGGCTCAGTGGGAGCATACACTCGTCATGACCGAGACTGGTGTGGAGATTCTTACACATTAAAGAACTATGAAGGATATATATATATTAGGTATAGAGAGCAGTTGCGACGATACCTCAGCCGCTGTGCTCAAGAATGGAGTGTTGCTGAGCAATGTCACAGCTTCACAGGAGGTGCACAAAGCCTATGGTGGCGTAGTGCCCGAGTTGGCTTCGCGTGCACATCAGCAGAACGTGGTGCCTGTTGTTGATCAGGCCATAGCGCGTGCAGGTATAAAGAAGGAAGACCTCAGTGCCGTGGCTTTCACACGTGGACCTGGTCTGATGGGTTCGTTGCTTGTTGGTGTGAGCTTTGCCAAGGGTTTTGCTCGCTCGCTTAATATCCCTCTCATTGATGTCAACCATCTGCAGGGACATGTCATGGCACACTTTATCAAGGAGTCGGACGACGACCAGAGTGCGCCTCCATTCCCCTTCATCTGTCTCTTGGTGAGTGGAGGAAACTCGCAGATAGTAAAGGTGAATGCCTATAACGATATGCAGGTGTTGGGACAGACCATCGACGACGCGGCAGGCGAGGCGATAGACAAGTGTGCTAAGGTGTTGGAGTGGGGCTATCCCGGTGGACCTGTAGTCGACAAGTATGCGCGACAGGGAAATCCTAAGGCCTTCACCTTTGCCGAGCCTCATATACAGGGTATGGACTACAGTTTCTCTGGTTTCAAGACCAGTTTCCTCTATAGCTTGCGCAAATGGGTGGCAGAGGATCCCGACTTCGTCGAGAAGAACAAGTACGACCTGGCAGCCAGCATCGAGTACACCATCGTAGATATCCTGATGAAGAAGTTGCGTATGGCAGTAAAACAGACAGGCATCAAATACGTGGCTGTGGCGGGAGGAGTTTCAGCCAACAACGGCTTGCGCAATGCCTTCCGTGATCATGCTCAGCGTTTCGGCTGGACGATTTATATTCCTAAGTTCAGCTATACCACGGACAATGCGGCCATGATAGCCTGCGTAGGTACATTCAAGTATCGTGACGGCGATTTTGCCAGCATCGATCTGCCTGCATACTCTAAGGTGACATTCAAATAGCAGCAAACACTTAACACTGATATAAATGGAATTTGAAAGCAAAATCTTGAGCAAGAATATTTCTGAATTGCTCTATAATAGTGAGAAAACATTGGGTACGGCAGAGAGTTGCACTGGCGGTAGAATCGCTGAGGCAATCATCTCTGTGCCAGGTGCTTCCAACTACTTCAAGGGTGGTATCGTATCTTATACCAACGAAGTGAAAGAGAACATCCTGAAGGTAAGTCACGAGGTACTGGAAGAGCAGACTGCCGTATGCGAGGAGGTGGCACGCGAAATGGTGCTTGGCGCCATTGATGCACTGAAGGTAGACTTCGCCATTTCGGCTACCGGTGTGGCAGGTCCTACAGGCGGTACAGCCGAGATACCTGTTGGTACCATCTGGATTGGTTATGGCAGCAAGGACGATGTGCGTACCCTCAAGCTTACCGAGGATTACGGTCGCGACATCAATCTCGCTATTGCCACCAATTCTGCCCTCAAGTCTATGTACAGCTTCCTCAAGGAGTACGAAGAAGACTTGAAGAAAGAAGGCTAACTCAAGTTTCGCAAGTTTAACCCCACACGCCCTGTGTCGCAAGTCTTGCCCCGCACGCCCTGTTTCGCAAGCTTTACCCCGCACGCCCTGTGTCGCAAGTCTTGCCCCACACGCCCTGAAAGGGCAGAAGCTCTTAGCCCAGGGCAACGCCCTGGGTTATTACGGACGCAAACCTGTCGCCCTGTAAGGGCAAAAGCTTTAAAACTCCAAACAAAACTTAAGGCTTTTTCCCTTACAGGGCTTTAGCAATCTTGCCACTGTTATGCTTGATTCGACATAACCCCGTGTCAGTCAATAAAATCGACGTGAAACCACTCTTATAGAGCCCAAAAGTATAAAAAATCCTTAAAAGATTGTTTTCTTTAAGGGATTCTTTTGTAAATACCAAAAATATTTGTAATTTTGCACCCTGTTTGGAATAGGTATCAATTAACGAATTAGAAAATTAAAGATAGAAATGTCTAAGATTTGTCAAATTACAGGTAAGAAGGCACAGTTAGGTTGTAATGTGTCTCACTCAAAGCATCGTACAAAGAGAAGCTTTGACGTTAACCTTTTCAGCAAGAAATTCTACTATGTAGAAGAGGGTTGCTGGATTAGCCTTAAGATCAGTGCTGCTGGTCTTCGTCTCATTAACAAGGTTGGTCTTGATGCAGCTTTGAAGCAGGCTGTGTCTAAGGGCTTCGTAGATTGGAAGGACATTAAAGTTATAGGAGAATAAATATCATGGCAAAGAAAGCAAAAGGTAATAGAGTACAGGTTATCCTCGAGTGCACTGAACATAAGAACAGTGGTATGCCAGGTACAAGCCGTTACGTGACTACAAAGAATCGTAAGAATACTCCTGAGCGTCTCGAACTGATGAAATATAATCCAATCTTGAAGAAGATGACTCTTCACAAGGAGATTAAGTAAGCACGCTTACAACAGTTTATAACAATATTTTAAAGTTTAGATAGACTATGGCAAAGAAAGCGGTCGCTACCCTCCACGAAGGTAACATGGATGGTCGCGCATATACAAAGGTTATCAAGATGGTTAAGAGCCCAAAGACAGGTGCATATTGCTTCGATGAGAAGATGGTACCTAACGAGGCTGTTAAAGATTTCTTCAAAGCCTAATCATTTTTAGGATTTTAAGTAATCAATATACTTTAAGTAAGGCTGCATTTCGTAAGATTTGCAGCCTTATTCTTTGTATATACAATTATTTTTCCTATCTTTGCACTCAAATATAATGTAAATATGGGATTATTCGGATTTTTTAGCAGCAAGAATAAGGAAACACTCGACAAGGGACTCGAGAAAACCAAGGAGAGTGTGTTTGGTAAGTTGGCTCGCATCGTAGCGGGCAAGTCTACTGTCGATGATGATGTCCTCGATGATTTGGAGGAGATTCTCATTACATCCGACGTGGGTGTTGACACCACAGTGAAGATCATCCACCGCATTGAGGAGCGTGTGGCTACCGACAAGTATGTGTCTACCTCTGAGCTCGACAGAATCCTGCGTGAGGAGATAGCCAAGTTGTTGGAGGAGAATCATACGGGTGACAATGCCGACTGGAGTCTTCCTGCCGACCACAAGCCTTACGTCATCCTGGTGGTAGGTGTCAATGGTGTGGGCAAGACCACCACTATCGGCAAGTTGGCTTACCAGTTCAAGAAGGCTGGCAAGAAAGTCTATTTAGGCGCTGCCGATACCTTCCGTGCTGCTGCGGTGGAGCAGATCTCTATCTGGGGCGAGCGAGTGGGTGTGCCTGTTGTCAAGCAGCAGATGGGTTCCGACCCTGCTTCTGTGGCTTTCGACACCTTGCAGAGTGCCAAGGCCAATGGAGCTGATGTTGTTATCATCGATACGGCAGGACGTCTTCACAACAAGGTGGGCTTGATGAATGAGCTCAAGAAGATCAAGGATGTGATGAAGAAGGTTCTTCCCGAGGCTCCTGATGAGGTTTTGCTTGTTCTCGATGGCAGTACGGGTCAGAATGCTTTCGAGCAGGCCAAGCAGTTCTCTGCTGTTACCAACATTACCTCGCTTGCCATTACCAAACTGGATGGTACAGCCAAGGGTGGTGTGGTGATAGGTATTTCCGACCAGCTCAAGGTGCCAGTGAAGTACATTGGTCTGGGTGAGGGAATGGAAGACCTGCAGTTGTTCAACAAGGTAGAGTTTGTAGACTCTTTGTTTAAGAAAGGAAAGTGAAAAAGAATACGATAGATATCATCACCATGGGCTGTTCCAAGAATTTGGTGGACAGCGAATTGCTGATGAAACAATTTGAAGCCAACGGCTATCATTGCGTGCACGACTCTAAGCGTCCGCAGGGCGAGATAGCTGTCATCAACACTTGTGGTTTTATTGAGGATGCCAAGCAGGAGAGCATCGATACCATCCTTGAGTTTGTACAGCGCAAGCAGGAGGGACGGTTGAAGAAGCTCTATGTGATGGGCTGTCTTTCGCAGCGTTATCAGAAAGAGCTGGAGAAAGAGATTCCTGAGGTCGATAAGTTTTACGGCAAGTTCAACTACAAGCAGTTGTTGGGCGAGTTGGGCAAGGCTGATGTTCCTTCCTGTGATGGTCATCGCCATCTCACCACTCCCCGTCATTATGCTTATGTCAAGATAGCCGAGGGCTGCGACCGTCATTGTGCCTATTGTGCCATCCCTATCATCACCGGCAAACATGTAAGCCGTCCTAAGGAGGAGATTCTTCAGGAGGTTCGTGATATGGTGGCAGAGGGCGTCAAGGAATTCCAGATCATAGCACAGGAGCTGACTTATTATGGTATCGACCTCGACGGTAAGCATCACATCACCGACCTGATCAGTGATATGGCTGATATTCCTGGGGTGAAGTGGATTCGTCTGCATTATGCTTATCCCAACCAGTTCCCAATGGACTTGCTTGATGTGATGCGCGAGAAGGAGAATGTATGCAGTTATCTTGATATCGCCCTTCAGCATATCAGCGACCACATGCTTACCCGTATGCGCCGCCATGTCAGCAAGCAGGAGACTATGGAGCTTATCAAGCAGTTGCGCGAGCGTGTGCCGGGCATACATATCCGCACCACACTGATGGTTGGCTTCCCTGGCGAGACCGAAGAGGATTTTGCCGAACTGATGGAGTTTGTACGTTGGGCGCGCTTCGAGCGTATGGGTGCCTTTGCCTATTCTGAGGAAGAAGGAACCTACAGTGCCATCCATTATGAGGACGATGTGCCTCAGGAGGTGAAGCAGAAGCGACTCGACCAGCTCATGGCCCTCCAGCAGGATATCAGTGCAGAGATCGAGGCTGAGAAGGTAGGGCAGAAGATGAAGGTCATCGTCGACAGGAAGGAAGGCGATTACTATATCGCCCGTTCCGAGTTCTGCTCGCCCGAGGTAGACCCTGAGGTGCTGATCAAAGCTGACAAGCGTCTGCGTGTGGGGCAGTTCTATCAGGTGCGTATCACCTCCAGCGACGAGTTCGACCTCTATGCAGAATTTGTATAGTATAGTTGCATTCTGATGCTTTTATATAGTAGTCCATAGCTCAAGGTTTTCCCTTAGGCTATGGACTTTTGCTTTTTATCTTTCCTTGTCAGTTCATTCTTCCTTGGTCTCTTTCATCCTCGTGGACTTTCATCTCCTTACGGTCTTTCCTTGAAAAAATGCTCCAACGCATCAAAAAAAATGAAGGGGAAAGAAAAAGAATTGGAAAAATATCATTAACTTTGCAATCAAAATAAAAAATAGACTACGATGAAATACCTATTATTCTCTGATATTCATGGCTGTTTGCCAGCCTTGCAGCGTGCACTCGACTTTTTCGAGGCGCAGAAGTGTGACATGATGTGCATCTTGGGCGACATCATCAACTACGGACCCCGCAACCGCATACCTGAGGGCATAGACCCCAAGGGCATTGTGGAACGTCTCAACAACCTGGCAGACAAGATCGTTGCCGTACGAGGCAACTGTGATGCAGAGGTGGACCAGATGCTGCTCGATTTCCCCATCATGGAGACGTATGCCCTTTTGGTGGATGGCGGCAAGCGTTATCTGCTCACCCATGGTCATATATATAATAAGGAGAATATGCCCAAGGGTCCTTATGATGCCATCATCTATGGTCACAGCCATCTCTGGGAACTCTCGCGCAATGCCGAGGGTAAGGCCATCTGCAATACGGGCAGCATCACCTTTCCCAAGGGAGGCAATCCCCCTACACTTGCCACTCTCGAGGATGGCAAGTTTACTATGTACAACCTCGATACCCTTGAGGTCATAGGCTCTTTTGATATGTTGGAGGCATAGAAAGTTCAATCAATAATACAATAATGATAGAGGAATATCAAATCCGGATTCTGCCAGAACAGGCAGCCAGTGAGGAAGGTATCAAGCGTTACCTGTCCAAGGAGAAAGGAATAGACGTGCGGACATTGAACCAGGTGAGGGTGCTCAAGCGAAGCATCGACGCCAGGCAGCGTACCATCTACGTGAATTTGAAGGTGCGTGCCTATATCAATGAGTTCGCACAGGACGACCAATACATACATACCGAATATTCTGATGTGAGCTCACGCCCTCGTGTGGTAGTGGTGGGCGAGGGACCTGGCGGTCTTTTTGCTTCCCTGCGACTTATCGAGTTGGGCTATCGTCCTGTGGTGCTCGAACGAGGCAAGGACGTGCGCGAGCGCAAGAAGGACCTCTCCAACATTACCAAGACCCAGAAGGTGGATGCCGAAAGCAACTATTGTTTTGGTGAGGGTGGAGCAGGTGCCTACAGCGATGGAAAGCTGTATACCCGCAGCAAGAAACGCGGCAGTGTGGACAAGATACTGAATGTCTTCTGCCAGCATGGAGCCAATACCAACATTCTGGCTGATGCCCATCCCCATATAGGAACCGACAAACTGCCGCGTGTGATAGAAAACATGCGCAACACCATCCTTCAGTGTGGGGGTGAGGTGCATTTCCAAACCAAGATGACCTCCTTCATCATCGATGGCGACAAGGTGATAGGTGTCGAGGCTGTCAACCTGCAGACGGGTGCCGAGGAGACCTATCGTGGTCCGGTTATCCTGGCTACAGGACATAGTGCGCGTGATGTGTATCGCTATCTCGCAGCCTCTATGATTGAGATAGAGGCCAAAGGCATCGCCGTGGGTGTGCGTCTGGAGCATCCCGCTCATCTCATCGATCAGATACAGTATCATAACAAGAATGGACGTGGCAAGTATCTTCCTGCTGCAGAATACAGTTTCGTTACTCAGGTAGACGGACGTGGCGTGTACAGTTTCTGTATGTGTCCCGGTGGATTTGTCATCCCTGCCGCTACCGGACCTCAGCAGCTTGTGGTCAACGGTATGAGTCCAAGCAACCGAGGCACGGCATGGAGCAACTCGGGCATGGTGGTGGAGACCCATCCCGAGGATGTGGCATCTTTTGTCCAGGAACATCAGGCGATATTACAGTCGGATGCCTCTCTCTCATCCTCGGCAGAGGAGGAAGTTCTGACTCCCGATTCACCACTCACGATGATGTATTTCCAGCAGATTGTGGAGAAGCAGTGCTGGCAGCAGGGCAATATGAAGCAGACGGCACCAGCCCAGCGCATGGCCGACTTTGTGAACAACCGTTTGAGCTACGACCTTCCCAAGAGCAGTTATGCCCCGGGTCTTATCAGCAGTCCTCTCCATTTCTGGATGCCTGCCTTTGTGAGCAAGCGTCTGCAGGAAGGATTCAAGACCTTCGGCAAGAATGCGCATGGCTTCCTTACCAACGAGGCCACGCTCATCGCCATGGAGACCCGTACCTCTTCGCCCGTCCGTATTCTTCGCGACTGCGACACCCTGCAGCATGTACGTCTGCAGGGACTCTTCCCCTGTGGTGAAGGCGCAGGATATGCAGGAGGCATCGTGTCGGCAGGAGTCGACGGAGAACGCTGTGCCGAAATGTGCGCTGAGTATTTGAAGAAACTTGAATAAATAATCTTAAAACATTTGCATGGTACAAAAAAATATTGTATTTTTGTGAGCACTAAATGTACTAAGCAAATAAAATCTAATTTATCAATATACAAAAACAAAACTATTATGGTAAGTTCTAACATTCCACAGGTCAAGCTGGGTATTATCGCCGTAAGCCGTGACTGTTTCCCTATCGCGCTTTCTACTCAGCGCCGTGAAAACATTGTAAAAGAATACAAAGGAGAAATTTTCAACTGCCAGACAACAGTTGAGAATGAGAAAGATATGCTCAAGGCTGTCGCCGAGGTAAAGGAGCAGGGCTGCAACGCCTTGGTGGTCTTCCTTGGCAACTTCGGTCCTGAGACACCAGAGACACTTATTGCCAAGAACTTTGACGGTCCTTGCATGTTTGTTGCTGCTGCCGAGGGTGATGGCGACATGATCAATGGTCGTGGTGATGCTTACTGCGGTATGCTCAACTGCTCTTACAACCTGGGTATGCGTCATCTCAAGGGTTATATCCCAGAGTATCCAGTTGGTACAGCAGCCGAAGTGGCTAAGATGATTGCCGACTTCGTTCCTGTAGCTCGTGTCATCCTCGGTCTGAAGGGCTTGAAGATCATCACCTTCGGTCCACGTCCTCAGGACTTCTTCGCTTGCAACGCTCCTATCAAGGGCTTGTACGAACTGGGTGTAGAGATAGAGGAGAACTCAGAGCTTGACTTGCTCGTATCTTACAAAGAGCACGAGAACGACCCACGTATCGACGACGTTTGCAAGGATATGGCAGCCGAGATGGGCGAGGGTAAGTACTATCCTGACCTGAGCCGTCGTATGGCACAGTTTGAGCTCACATTGCTCGACTGGGCTGAGAATCACAAGGGTTCTCGCCAGTATGTAGCCTTTGCCGACAAGTGCTGGCCTGCATTCCCAAGCCAGTTTGGTTTCGAGCCTTGCTATGTCAACAGCCGTCTGGCAAGCCGTGGCATCCCTGTAGCCTGCGAGGTCGACATCTATGGTGCTCTTTCTGAGTACATCGGCATGTGTGCTTCTGATGATACAGTGACATTGCTCGACATCAACAACTCAGTTCCTCGGTATATCTACGATGAGGACATTGTGGGCAAGTACGACTATAAGTTGACAGACACCTTCATGGGTTTCCACTGTGGCAACACACCTCAGTGCAAGATGTGCTCTACACGTGCCATCAAGTATCAGCTCATCCAGAACCGTCTGTTGGAGAATGGTGGCAAGCCAGACTTCACCCGTGGTACTTTGGAGGGTGACATTGCTGCCAGCGACATCACATTCTATCGTCTGCAGTGCGACTCAGAGGGCAACTTGCGTTCTTATATCGCTGAGGGCGAGGTGCTCGATGTTCCTACACGTTCTTTCGGTGGTATCGGTATCTTCGCTATTCCAGAGATGGGTCGCTTCTATCGTCACGTATTGATCCAGAAGGGGTATCCTCATCATGGTGCCGTAGCCTTCTCTCATGTAGGCAAGACACTCTTCGAGGCCTTCAAGTTCCTGGGCATTAAGGACATCGCTTACAACCAGCCAGCCAGCTTGCCTTACCCAACAGAGAATCCTTGGAAATAATTTAGGTCTCAACTTTCGCAAATGGGGAAGTTGAATAAGTTAAAGGGCGATTGCTCATTATCCGTAAAGGAAATGGCAATCGCCCTTTTTTATTCTTTTATCAGTTGTTGTACTTTCGTTTCAGCTGTCGTACTTTCGTTTCAGTTGTTGTACTTTCTTCCTGCTGTTATGCTTCTGGCTTCAGCTGCTGTGCCATGTTGAGAGCAGCCTTGCGGCCATCACCCATGGCGAGGATAACAGTAGCACCACCGCGCACAATGTCACCGCCGGCATAGATGGCAGGCTGTGAGCTCTGCATCTGCTCGTTGACGGCAATGGTATTCTTGCGGCCTAACTCCAGACCTTCGATGCTCTGAGGTACGAGAGGGTTAGGACTCACACCCACTGCCACAATCACCTGATCGCACTCCAGCTTGATGGTCTCGCCTGTAGCCTCAGGACGGCGACGTCCGCTGGCGTCAGGTTCGCCAAGCTGCATCACGTCGAGGATGACAGACTTCACGGCTCCCTTCTCGTCGGCCTCATACTCCTTTGGATTATGCAGTGTGAGGAAGGTGATACCCTCTTCCTTGGCATGCTTCACCTCTTCCAAACGTGCCGGCATCTCTGCCTCCGAACGACGGTAAACCAATGTTACGTTGGCACCTAAGCGCTTGGCTGTGCGGCAGCTGTCCATGGCTGTATTTCCGCCACCTACCACAACTACATTCTTGCCTAAGTTGATAGGGGTATCTGTATGAGGATTGGCAGCGTCCATCAGGTTGACACGGGTGAGATACTCGTTGGACGACATGATGTTGAGCGCATTCTCGCCAGGAATGTTCATAAAGTTGGGCAGACCGGCTCCCGAAGCTACGAAGATGCCCTTGAAGCCCTGCTCCTCCAGTTCTTTCACACCGATGGTCTTGCCCACGATGCAGTCGGCAACAAACTTCACACCCATCTTCTGCAGGTTCTCTATCTCTACATCCACGATGGCGTTGGGCAGACGGAACTCAGGAATACCATATTTCAGCACACCGCCAATCTCGTGCAGTGCCTCGAACACAGTGACGTCGAATCCCTTCTTAGCCATGTCTCCAGCAAAGCTCAGACCCGCAGGACCCGAGCCCACTACAGCCACCTTGATGCCGTTGGCAGGATCCTTCTCTGGGATGGATATGTTGCCGCTCTGGCGCTCATAGTCGGCAGCAAAGCGCTCCAGATAACCGATGGCTACGGCAGGCTTGTTCATCTTCAGGTGCACGCAACGGCTCTCGCACTGCTTCTCCTGTGGGCATACACGTCCGCAGACTGCAGGCAGGGCAGAGGTGTTCTTCAGCACCTTGGCGGCAGCGAGGAACTGACCGCGTTCTATGTTCTTGATAAACGAAGGGATGTTGATGTTTACAGGGCAACCCTCCATACAGGAAGGCTTAGGACAGTCCAGACAGCGCTTAGCCTCGGTGAGAGCCATCTCCTTGGTAAGACCGATGTTCACCTCCTCGGTGCGGGTAGTGGCACGGTATACGGGGTCAAGCTCTGGCATCTTCACACGCCCTATGGCTGTACGCTCCTTAGGTTTCATCGAGGCACGCAGTGCCTTGCGCCACTCAGCGTCACGGTTGGTCAGCTCTGCCACGCTCTCGTTGGTAGGCTCCACATCCATTGCCACGTCTGTGCTCTCTTTCTTCTTGGCAGCTTCCACTGTGGCGAGATGTTCCTCGAAGTGTTCCATCTCCTCGCGTTCCACGTCCTTGAAGGTTCCCATGCGCTTGAACATCTCGTCCCAGTCAACCAGGGCACCGTCAAACTCAGGACCGTCGATGCACACAAACTTGGTCTTTCCACCGATGGTGAGTCGGCAGGCACCGCACATACCAGTTCCGTCCACCATGATGGTGTTGAGCGATACATCTGTAGGCAGGTTGTACTTCTGTGTCAGCAGACAGCAGAATTTCATCATGATAGGAGGACCGATGGCGAAGGCCTTGTCGATGTGTTCCTGCTGGATGAGTTTTTCCATTCCTACAGTTACCACACCCTTTTCGCCATAGCTGCCGTCGTCGGTCATGATGATCAGCTTGTCGCTTGATGCACGTACCTCATCTTCCATGATGACAAGGTCCTTGCTTCGTCCGGCAATCACCGAGAGTACCCGGTTGCCGGCAGCTTTCAGGGCTTTGATGATAGGCAGCATAGGAGCCACGCCCACACCGCCTCCGGCGCAGAGCACTGTTCCGAAGTTCTCTATGTGCGTAGGGTTGCCCAAGGGGCCTACCACGTCGTGGATCTCATCTCCCTCGTTCAGGTTGCAGAGTTTGGTGGAGGAGAGTCCCACTTTCTGTACTACCAGTGTGATGGTGCCTTTCTCTATGTCGGCATCAGCAATGGTCAGTGGCATTCGCTCACTGTTGGCATCTACTCGGATGATGACAAAGTTACCGGCCTTGCGGCTTTTGGCGATCAGAGGCGCCTCTACGTCGAAACGATAAACCTTCTCGGAATATTGTATTTTTCTGATAATCTTGTTCATTCTGTTTCTTTGGGTTTTTTAGTTGATTTGGGTTATTATTTATGTTTTTGTATTCGACGGTTGAACTTTATCAAGTTCAGAAGTTATCACTCCCTTCGGTCGTTCGGGAAGTTAAGGGACAACAGCCCTTTTGGAATGGGAGAAGGGGCAAGTCCACAAAGGCATTTGTCTTAACTCCTTAACTCCTTAACTCCTTAACTCCTTTAACTTCCTCATTTTCTAAAGGGACGACTCATTTTAAAAGCAAAAGGATAACGTTGGCAGCATTTCTGCAACCAATGTTATCCTCGTACTTCATATTGTTGTCCAGCGGCGTTGCTGGTCAGAGTGTCTGTGAAATATGACGAAACTTTTTATTCAAAGTTCTTGTCGTCGAGCATCTCGAATCCGCAGTATGGTACCAATACCTTAGGTACGCGGATGCCCTCAGGAGTCTGGTTGTTCTCCAGGATAGAGGCTACGATGCGTGGCAGAGCCAGAGCCGAACCGTTCAGGGTGTGGCAGAGCTCTATCTTCTTGTCGTCAGCATGGCGGTAACGACAGTGCAGACGGTTGGCCTGATAGCTCTCGAAGTTGGAAACTGAAGAAACCTCCAACCAGCGTTGCTGGGCGGCACTCCATGTCTCGAAGTCGTAGCAGATAGAAGAGGTGAAGCTCATATCGCCACCGCAGAGACGGAGGATGTGATAAGGCAACTCCAGCTTCTTGAGCAAGCCCTCTACGTGGTCGAGCATTTCCTTCAATGACTCGTAAGAGTGACCAGGCTTGTCGATGCGTACAATCTCTACCTTGTCAAACTGATGCAGACGGTTCAGACCACGAACATCCTTACCGTAGCTGCCAGCCTCGCGGCGGAAGCAAGCAGAGTAAGCGCAACGCTTGATAGGCAGATCCTTCTCGTCGAGGATTACATCGCGGAAGATGTTGGTGACAGGAACCTCAGCAGTAGGGATGAGGAACAGGTTGTCGAGGTTGGCATGATACATCTGGCCTTCCTTGTCAGGCAGCTGACCTGTACCCAGACCCGAAGCCTCGTTGACAACGTAAGGAGGCTGTATCTCCAAGTATCCGCTCTTGCGTGCCTCGTCGAGGAAGAAAGCCTCCAAAGCGCGCTGGAAGCGGGCCATCTTGCCGATATATACAGGGAAGCCGGCACCGGTAATCTTCACACCCAGGTCGAAGTCTACCAGGTTGTACTTCTTCAGCAAGTCCCAGTGGCAGAGTGCGTCAGGACCCAGGTTAGGCTTCTCGCCGCCTTCCTTTACCACAACGTTGTCTGCTGCATCCTTACCCTCAGGCACCTCGTCGCAAGGTATGTTAGGGATTTCGAGCAGTTCATTGGTCATATCTTGCTGAGCCTTCTCCATGATTTCCTCCAAGGCTTTGCCGTCTGCTTTCAGATTGGCAACCTGCGCCTTGGCGGCTTCGGCTTCCTCTTTCTTTCCTTCCTTCATCAGAGCACCAATCTGCTTGGCAAACTGGTTGGCCTGCTGCTTGTTGGTGTCCAGTTTCTGCTGGGCTTCACGACGGATCTTGTCGTACTCCAAAACTTTCTCTACGGCCTCGCGGGCATTAGGAAAATGCTTTTTCTCAAGACCTTTAATTACACGTTCAGTCTCTTCGCTGATAAGTTTAAGTGTAAGCATAAGATAACTATTTATAAATTGATTTACTATTTGAAGGCAAAATTACAAAAAATATTTCTTATAGCACAATAAAAGGCGAGAAAAAGTGAATGTTTGGGTGGAATTAAACGTGTTTTTCGTTAAAAAAGCAGAAAGCCTGCTCTCGATAAGAGAACAGGCTTCGTATGTTTGTTTGGAATAGTTTGTTTACTTTTAATTAAGCGTCAGCTTTTTTGGTCTTCTCAGCGTAAACCTCTGGAGAGAGAACAGATACTGTGCTCTTGTCCTTGCGGCCCTTGTGGAAGTAAACGATACCGTCTGCCAAAGCATACAGTGTGTCGTCCTTACCCTGAGCTACGTTCTCACCTGGGAAGTGCTTGTTGCCACGCTGGCGAACGATGATGTTACCTGCGATGATTGACTGACCACCCCAGATCTTAACGCCTAATCTTTGTGAAGCTGATTCACGGCCGTTCTTAGAACTACCAACACCTTTTTTATGTGCCATTTCTAATTCCTCCTAATTTTAAGCGATTACAGATTTGATTGTTACCTCAGTGAACTGTGCACGGTGACCGTTCTTCTTGCGATAGTCCTTGCGGCGCTTCATCTTGAAGACGATGACCTTGTCACCCTTTACGAGTGGGTTCACTACTTCTACTACTACTTTCGCACCCTCTACTGTAGGTGCACCGACTGTCACTGCGCCGTCTTTGTCAACGAGCAGCACCTTGTCGAATTCAACAGTCTTGCCAGCTTCTACATCCTTGATGTGATGTACGAAGAGCTTCTTGCCCTCCTCTGCCTTGAACTGCTGACCGTTAATTTCTACGATTGCGTACATTTTTTATTTTATAAACGGGTTTTTCCGCGAGGCGTCTGGCTTCGTGCCAGCTCTTTTTCGAGCCCCAACGAACTAAACTTTTCTGTATTTATTGCCCTTTTCTGGGCTTTCGGGGTGCAAAATTACATAATATTTATCGAATAACAAATCTATCTGTGCCGAAATGCCTCACTTTTAAAAAGATTTAACGTATAGGAGAGAATTTTCCTTGTTAAATCATTCTGTTTATTTATTAACTATCTTACCACAACGCAATCTTGCCTGCAATACCCAAATCAAGAGTGGCTGTTGCGATACCCAAAGCTTGGAATACACGACTCATTGTTGGCAATGTGATAACACTTGTACCTTTCTCCAACTTTGAAATTTGAGCACGCTGCACACCGATACGTTCACCAAGTTGTTCTTGCGTGAGGTTTTGTGCCAATCGAGCCTTGCGTATGGCTTCGCCTACAATATAGGCGTTCACATCTTCTTTGAGTTTAGTTTCCATTGCTTCACGCTCTGGTGTTCCTCTTCTACCCCAAAGTTTATCTTTCATATTGTCTGCTGGTATCAATTTCATCTGTGCCATAATGCTATTTATTTTTATTATTAAAGTACTCTTTTCTTATTTCTTCTGCTGAGCTTTGAATGGCTGCGCATCCAAAAAGGCTTGTGTTTCTTCTGTCAACACCACTTTTAGCTTGTTGATGCCCATTTTGTTTTGAATTATGGTACAAAGATAACGATTTGTTTCCAAACAGCGATACAAAATTCGGTTTTCGCCAAATCAGACCTTATTTTTAACACTCTCACGACTTGATAGTATCAGATACGTAATTTATTCACTCTTTTATTTCCCTAAATTTGAAATTCAAAAATAGGGAACCTTAATTCCGTAACACTATTGTAAAATAAACCTTTTAAGTACCTGGGCAACAAAAAGTTGCCCAGGATTTTGCCATGTCGAAGAATTCACTTATCTGAGTCCACTTGAAAAAGTCTAAAATAGTATTTTTTGTCTTTGCAACTTATTGATAATCAATAGCTTATTTTTTGTAAAATTGACTTTTTCAAGTGGGCTCCTTACTGAAGTTTCGCAAGTGGTTTAAGTACGGGCTGAAGGCCCAAAAGCTCCTATTCCAGGGTATAATAGTAGTCAGCAAGACACCCTGTAAGGACAAAAGCTTTGTATATTAGGAGTTTTAAAGCTTTTGCCCTTACAGGCGTATTGGATAATTTCAAACGCACAGGTCGATATTTTTCTCGTTTATCTGCTAATAGTTGGAACTGAGATGCTGATTTTGTAAAACCTCGAGATTTTTTTTAGATGCCTTGTGCAAAGATCTCTCAGCTTATTGCTTTTGAACGGATTGTCAGAATCTCCATCTTCCTTAGGATATATAATGATGCACGGAACAGATGGAGTCGGTGAGTCTTCGTCAATGTCTTCATATCCTAACTTTCTCAAAATTATTAGATCACGACTATAGCCACTCAGTTGCCTAATGACGTAATTGTCAAGCGTCCCTTTCTCATATTTGGGGATATATTTGGTATCCAGTATAGCATTGAAATGTTTCGACTTGTATAAAAAGTCTGGCAGTCCAGTTACTCCCCGATACTGGTAACTGATTTTCTCTCGATAAGCTTCATATAACAAGCCATACACATAATGTTCGTACAGTAAAGACATATCGAGCACAAACGGCGTGACCCTATTTTCCGTGGCTTCCACATTTGAGAGACTATAGTCAAAATGCTTTAATATGACCTTGGCCAATCGCATGGCTTCCGCATATTCCCGATAGAGTTTATTGGAGCGTATCTGCCCAATGGAATTGATGTTGATGTCATCGCTCACATAATCAAATTTCGATAGTGCTTTCGTGACCATCTGGTTGACTTTTGAATATACTACATTATTGCGATTTATCTTGGCGACAAATCTCTGAGAGAGGACGAGGGCTTTCTTTATCAGTCTGTTCTCTGGGGTATCTACTGAGTAGTCAGCGTATTCGCAATAAATACGGTCGTATCGTTTTACGGCGATATTGATGCGTTCGTTTTTGAGCATCTTGGTATGCCCCTTCACCTTCTTAAGGTTCTCTTGGCGCAGAACATATCCTTTTCTTAACGACTTGATTCTGTTTACCACTCCTATGAAATGAAACACGATAAGTGGACTAACAACACTGCTCAATGCAGGGGCTACAATGGCAGGCTTCTCCTGATCAATGGAATAGATTTTGGAAAACGAATCCACCGCAAGGTCAGAGCAGAAGCATGTCATAAACATGCGCAGGAAATCTATTTTCTCCATTCCTCGTTTTGCCGTAACCACCAATGCTTCTTGCTTGTCAATCCATTCTGCTCCAATTTTGAATGAGGCATAGTACCCCCATGCACTATTATCCATAGGCTTATCCCATTGAATGAGTTGAAGGTTATCGTACCTTTCGCTTTTTTCAACGGGTAAGTCATTTTTGCATAGTTGTTCGTGTTCTTGGAGTTGTATCATTCTATTCGTCTTCTTCGTCTATATAATCTTCGTCCTCATCGTCTACTATCTGCACGGGGTGGAGGGACGCCCAGGCATCGAACGCCTTTTCTTTCTCTTGGTCGTTCACGGTCAAGATGCCGTCATTGATATATTCGGCGATGAGCGGTATTATTTCAAATTCCACCTTGCATTGTAGTTCTTCTTTAGAGGATGCCATAAAGTAGCTGTGGCCCACCATCAGGTCGTCAATGCATAAGTCGCCACACAGATGTTTTGGGTTTGTGATGAAGGCTTTGATATTGTTGAACAAGTCGATGGCTATTGCTTTCAAGTCATCGTTGCCCAATTTCTCATAATGTTTGACTATCACATTCGGGTCAGACTTTAATGTCACAAATGCAAAGCGGCGACGGAGGGCATAGTCAAGCATCCCCGTACTTCGGTCTGTTGTGTTCATCGTGCCTATGATGTACAGGTTGCTTGGCACGCCAAACAATGTTTTGGAGTATGGTAATGTCACTTTTATTGGGTGATTACCTTTGTCTCGTTTGTCCGCTTCAAGCAATGTAATCAGTTCTCCGAATATCTTGGAAACATTTCCTCTGTTTATCTCATCAATGATGAGTACCACTGATTTGTCTGTCTTGGCATGATATTCATTCTTGACCGCTTCAATGAATGCCTGAGCATATTGCTGCCAATTGTTCTCACATCCTTTTCCCAAGGCTTGAGCCTTGATTTTCTCAATATTCAGTGGAGACGGAGAGTAACTTTCCTCACGTTGGCTTGTAGAGTTTGTACTTCTACTGCTGACGGTCTTGTTCCCTTCATTCCACCATACATATAACGACGATTTCCCGGTTACCGTAGGTATTTCCCGACGGTTCTCAAATCCTTTTATCTTTTGCAGGTAATCATCAATACACTCTATAATATCCTTGCTGTCATCGGTCACCACTGCGTTGCATGCTCGTTTGAAGATGCCGTCTTCGGGCTCGTAGGTCACGCCAAGACTTTCGCCATTCTCATTCGACTGAACGCGAGGTTTCAAACCTTCGACGAAATCCTCATAGTCAAGAGACTGATGGAATGTCGTGAAGAATATGCGGTCGTCCTGCAACTCTTCATATTTCTTCATTACTTCATCGTGATTGTCAAGGTCTACTCCGTCTATACCAAGCACACTGAGCGCAATGGCTGCCGTATTATAGGTCTTGCCAGTGCCTGGCGCACCTTGAAGGATTATGTTGTGCTTGGATTTCAGTAGATTGGCACACTTGTTCGTAAAAGCTTTATTTTTCATATTTTCGAGCCATCCGTCTATATATTTATACTGTTCTGTCCATTTTCCGCAGGGAGAGAATGTTCCTTGGGTGAAAAGCCCTGGGCGGGGTTGTTTGTATTCGTTTGCCCATGCTAAGATGTGCACCTTTCGGAAATTCTCGTTAATGTACTTTTCTGACAAATTTGGATCAGTGAAATTTTCCCCTGTGATTTGGCATAGAGCGATAGCCTGACCTCCTTTTCTTACCAGGACAATGTTTCCGTTGTCTATATGCTTGAAATTGTCACACTGTTTGTCGTCCCATTCTCCTGTACCAATCACTGGCTCTTTCTCTAACAGCATGAGTGTTGGATTTATTTCCGTGCCATTTTTCCCTTCTGGAAGATGCATTTGTATGTGCCAGTATTTCTCATATTTCATGTTTAATGGACTATATGTTGCACCATGTTGTGCTATTCGTGCTATATCACCTATTGTTGTATCTTTGCTTATCCAATATTTCTTTGCCCCTACAACAATACCGTATTCAGACATGGCTTTTTGTAACAAGGCATCAAGTTTGACATCCTGTACTTTCTGGTAGAAATTCTTTATCTTGTTGTCAGTCTCGGTGCCATTGCCAGGGTTGGCTTCATGCTTTTCCATCGTGTTGTCAACATATCCGACAAAACGACTTGGAGCAAAGTATATTTGAGAATCTACAACTTCTATGACATAGTTTTTCCCTTGGGACATCCTTTGGATAGCCCAGTCTTTATGCTCGCTGTCCACCTTACCATCGAGGTAAGAATAAAGCGTTTTGATGTTTTGGACTATATCTTCGCGCGTTTCTATTAAATCGTTCCTATCCATAAGCGTTTGTTGTTTTACAATTTTCACAACACTATGATTTAATGTTTTTTTATAAATAGAGGGTGCGTCATGGACTTATGACACACCATCCCATACTATAATATAAAGACTATGGTATAGTATTACTTGACTGGCTCGCCTGTGCTTAAACTCACAAATACGTATTCACACTCTTACCACTCAACTTCGCCACATCCCGAATGAATCAGCTGATAATATTCCTCTCCGATAGGCTTTCTCATATCTTCAAGTGCGAGTTCCATCTAAACTCTATTCAACCTTCTTTGGCAATTTGCTTGAAGTCTTTTCTATTTTCTTCTCGTTGCTTGCCACTCTGCGTTCCACTTTTTTTATGTCCTCAGCAGGAGGAAGGTTTTCGGGCTTTATACCTCGTTGCCCCAGCATCTGCCTTACACTTACATTGTTCTGAATGTGTTCGGCAGTAATGCTCGGTTCACCATAAAGATCTTTCTGCTCCACATTGTAGTTTGTCATTTCTGTTGCGAGGTTCTTTGCAGCAATGGTCAGCGTAGGAAGAAAATCTGCCAACGGGCGTGTTGACTTGATGCCGAGGCGAAGTTTCATGTCTTCGGTGGTGTGTCCGCCAAATAAAGCCGTGTCGCCTTTTGAACGTATACGACCAAATCCACGGTCATCAACACCACGCTCATAAATATTGCGAGACAATTGCTTCTCTGAAGCACGCAACCGATCGCGTGTTTCCAGACGTGAAACTTGCTGCAAATGCTCAGCTATAAGTTCTGCCCGCCTTGTCTGCAATGCAAAATAACCTTGTGCAAAGGCTATTTCTTCTTTCTTAGGATCACCATTCTGAGCTATGAGATAACAAGCAAAGCGAGTGAGCATATAGTCCTTGACTTCACGCTTAGCACCTTTTGCCAAGCTTATCATTTTCGTGACCTCACGAAAATGATCATCCACGTTGATATTCTGTGACTTACATGAATCTACGGCTCTCCCTATAGCTATAGTAAAATTCTCCCAACGTGCATAGCCAAGAACCGACTGAAGCTCGCGTGCAAACCAGACTTCAACCTTTTCCTTGCCATTATCGCTCTCAATGTAATGCGTTATCTCATTGAAAGCGGATGTGTGCAGATTTATTCTTTGAATGTCCATGTTAAAATATTTCTTTGTTTTCTTTCTCCTCACTAAATGCCTTTATCTCATCAGCAAGGATTTTCTGTAATTTCTCTTTCGGTACTATCAACTGATAATCCGCCACACCGATATGTTTCCCATATCTTCAAGCGCAAGTTCCACCTCTATACGTGCCAATGCCTGTGTCTCATACATTTTGAGTTTGATGGCATTGAGCAACAAGTCGCGATTCCAACCTTTTTCCACCGTCTTTGTGGCATAATAGAGAGTTGCATCATCATCTAATCCTTTGCTCAGAAGCAACATATTATGTGACCACGGCAAAAGTGCAACGCTGCGTTGCAGTTTCTTATCATGTCCAATTACTGCGACAGCTTGTCGCAGTATTTCTGCATAATCGCCACCTCCTATTGAGAGCTTGTTGTCTTTATTGTCTGTTGCCATTTTATCAGTCTATATTATCTTCCCAGAGAAGGTCCGTTACTTCTACTTCAAGCGGTGCAGAAAGCTCTGTCAAGGCTTATTCTTTCATTTTGCAAAGATAATCATTTTTTCTGAGAATCTATCCTTTTTCTGCTGTTTTTTCTCTTTTTTCGCTCCCACGTTTGTCGCATTCGCTCCCATGATTCTGTTGTCATATTCCTCTTTCGAATGTTTGCCGCCAGCTTCTTTCAGATTCCACCTCGCAGTGGCCCCCTTGCTATTGGCTATACAATTCCAGCTATTAGGGCTTGTTAGGGACTTGCACCCATTAGATAATGCTCATGCCGAGCGTACAAATAAGGAAGCCTTGTCGGGGCTTCCTTATATGGAGAGTGCTGTATGTGTCTGTATGACTGGTTGTTGACGAATTATTCTTTGTTGTCCAACAGCTCGCTGATTCCTTTGTAGAAAGATGATTTTTGGAAACAGCGTTTCACTCATTAAAAGTTTCTCTATATATGGTAGTTCTACAATTATTTAATCACATTTGACATAATAGATTGCACCATCATGCCTAATCATAATAAATATAGTCATATTCTTGGGAAATACTATT
Organism: Segatella copri; assembly: GCF_009495355.1. Lineage (GTDB taxonomy): Bacteria > Bacteroidota > Bacteroidia > Bacteroidales > Bacteroidaceae > Prevotella. The sequence continues at coordinate 1,987 of NZ_VZAD01000025.1, read as the reverse complement.
ATATTATCGGCGGAAGGAAACCATATATCACTAAAATAATTATATAAATCTATTGTACGGAATACATCTATTGTTTTAAACTCATCCCAATTAATACAGATAACATCACAACATAAATTCAAATCTGCAAATAATTCTAATAATGAAAAGTGGTCATCAAGTGCATTATACTTTTCTATAAAAGAACCATTTGATTGAAAATTATCAAAAACAGACTCATGTAAATCATATACTTTAATATTCTTTCGAAAATGTTGGTAGCATATATTACAGTCTGTTTGATTCAATTTTTGAAACGAGGGAAATAACTCCCCCGTTTCTTTTTCAAATAAATCAATTTTAAAGTTTTCCATATTTTATTTCTTTATAGGCTCAGCACCACTAATACCACCTGCATTTCGTTTGCCTTTTGTGAAATCCCAATAGTTTATATGTGGGTATTATCCTCTGATATGCCCTGGCGAATTTTAAGGCGGTTTATAGCCTCGTTTTGTTGATACTTTCATACGTCCTTTATTTTATGTTTTATCTAAAGAACGATTGACATTTGATTTTATTTCATAGAATTGCAGCATTATCTCAAAATACTGATCTATCAATGGTTTTATACGTATTACGCTATATTTAAATAATCATAGAAAACTTGGCGACATGCATATATTTCAATTAAAATCGAATGATATGTTTTATAAAATAGAGCCAGCTTGGATTCTATTACTGGAACATATTACGGTGTTTTACCGTCTGATGTTGAGACAATACTCACGTTAAATGCTGATGGTACCTTTTTGTTGATACAGGCATACAATGGAAAGTAGAACAAACAGGAAAAGTTAAGAGGAACTTTCCAAGTGCTTGACTACAACATCCTGATGCTTGTACATCCTTTGAGTGGTGACAATAAATTCTATAAGGTGAGGGATGCCAACCATATTGTTCTGATAGATTCGTTCGGTAATGAACCCCAAATAGAGGAAAGAAAGAATTACATTCTGAGGAAGGAAAGATAAAATGCAAATAAACTGTGTTAAACCATAATATTATAGCCTAAATATTACACTACCTCAAAAATGGGCTATGTTTTTACGTTTACCCAATTAAATCCTTGATATTTTATGATTGTTTTGTTAATCTAATCAGAACCGACTTAGCTAAATTATCATCTAATGAATTGTATCTATTGATTAAAAAATCCTTCAATACAGAGAAGCTAATAGTCTCACCACAATCCTCAAATATCAGTTCTTTTTTATTAAAATGGATTATTGAATTTATAAAATTTGATTTTCTTTTTCCTATTATTTTAAATATATGCCCACTTTGGTCAACATATTTTTGATTATTGTAGTATTCTTCAAAGATACTATTATCGCCAGGATAATCCCATAAGTCTCCAATATGGGTTTCTTCCAAATCCTGTGAACTTAAATTACTTAAGGAAATATTAAGTATAGGGAATTGTATTGACATATTACTTGATTATTTATTCAAAAATTCTAAACAAACTATACATTATAGACACAAAACCAACAACATATCCTTGAAGATAATTAATATAGTTTATTGTAAAACTCGGTGGGAAATTACGCCTGTCTTTGTATGTGATATTTAGGAATGTAATACCAAAGGATATTGCACAAATACTATCATATCTTTTAAATAAGATGGTTGTTATTCCTAAGCATATCATCAAAATTGAAAAAATCAAGTAAGTGCTATTTTTTATGGCACTTACCGACTTTTTGTGCTTAATAACTGAAAACATTATTGCAATTCCTGTTATAGACGCTAATATTCCCCAACCACAAATATAGTTCATATTGTTTTGCTTTTATGTTATTACTAAAGAACGATTGGCTATTGAATTTATTGTATTGAATTGCAGTATTAATCAGAAAACGCACAATAATATGTCTATCAATGCTTTTCCATTGTCTCACCAAGCAGAGATAACTTGGCGACACGCATATTCAAGTCATACACGTTT
>NZ_VZAD01000082.1 GCF_009495355.1 Segatella copri | reverse complement strand
CGTACGTACGGTGCAATGAGAGGTGCTGGGGGTAACTCCCCACATCTACTCTATTGTTTATATTGAATTTAACTCCCGTACCATAACTACTCAGCACCCCTATTGAAAACTTTGAATAGTAAAGGCTCTAAATGAAAGCGGCTTCGATTGTCAATGAAGCCTATTTCATAGAGCAATGAAAGCGGCTTCGTAAGCAGTTGAAGCCTATTCCTCCTGAGTCTTATTTGTTCACCACGTTGATGGGGTTTCCTTCGATGAATGCCTTGACGTTGGCAGCCACTTGCTTGTTGAGACGGGTGCGGGCTTCGAGTGTTGCCCATGCGATGTGGGGAGTGATGAAGGCGTTGGACTCACGGAACAGGGGATTGTCCTGACGGGGTGGCTCCTGACTCATCACGTCGGCACCATAGGCGGCAAGCCTTCCCTCGTGAAGCGCCTTTGCCACAGCTTCCTCGTCGACCAGCGGACCGCGGCCGGTATTGATGAGGATGGCAGATGGCTTCATCTTCTTGATGCTCTCATCGTTGATGAGATGATAAGTGTCATCGTTGAGAGGGCAGTGGAGCGAGAGGATGTCGGAAGTAGCCAGCAGTCCGTCACGGCTTACCTTGGTGATCCATTCGGGCAGGTCGGTGGCGTTCTTGCTGGTGCAGGCGTATACGTCCATCCCCATGTCGCGTGCGATGGTGGCCACCTTTATACCAATGTTGCCCAATCCCATGATGCCCATCTTCTTGCCTGCCAGTTCCATGAGGGGAGTGTCCCAGTAGCAGAAGTCTTTGTTGTAGGTCCAACGGTCGTTGCGGTTTTCATGCGTGTAATGTTCCACACGGTTGGTAATGGCGAGGATGAGGGCGAAGGTCATCTGCGCCACGCTGTCGGTGCTGTAGGCAGGAATGTTGGTTACGACAATGCCGCGTTCTTTGGCGGCCTGGATGTCGACCACGTTGAAGCCTGTGGCCTGTACGCCGATGTATTTGAGTCGGGGCAACTGTGCGATGGTCTCTGCATCCATCTGTACTTTGTTGATGAGGATGATGTCGGCGTCTTTGGCACGTTCCACCTTTTCGGCATCGGATGTGCGGGGGTAGACAGTCACATCACCCAGTTGCTTGAGTGCATCCCAGTTGAGGTCGCCTGGATTTGAGGCGTAGCCATCCATGATAACAATATTCATAAGCTTGACAAAAATGAAAGAAGTTAAAGAAGCATTGCAGAGCTTCTTTAACTTCTGTATGGTTAAAAAAACGTTTTATGAATCTACTATGTTTAGTAGCTACGAGCGATGATGACCCGAGCCACGGCAGGCTTGCCGCTTACCATGTCGACACCAGGAGTCTGCTCGTAGGCGAAAGGCACGCAACGGATAGTGGCCTGAGTCTCCTCCTTGATCTTAGCCTCGGTCTCGGCAGTACCGTCCCAATGGCAGAGGAAGAAGCCGCCGTCCTTGACACGCTCCTTGAACTCCTCGTAGTTGTCGCACTCGTAGACATGAGCGTCGCGATAGCTGCGGGCTTTCTCGAAGATGTTGTGCTGAATGTCGTCGAGCATTTCCTTCACGCGCTCCACGATACCGTCGAAGCTGACAGACTCTTTCTCCAAGGTGTCACGACGCATGATCTCGATGGTGTTGTTCTCCAGGTCGCGGCCACCCATGACGAGGCGTACAGGAACACCCTTGAGCTCGTAGTCGGCAAACTTGAAGCCAGGACGCTTGTTGTCGGAGTCGTCGTACTTCACGCTGATGCCCAACTCGCGCAGCTGGTCGATGACGGGCTGCAGCTTGGCTGTGATCTGCTGCAACTGCTCATCGCCCTTGTTGATAGGAATGATGACCACCTGTACAGGAGCCAGCTTTGGAGGCAGTACGAGACCGTTGTCGTCGCTGTGGACCATGATGAGCGCACCCATCAGACGGGTAGAGACGCCCCATGAAGTAGCCCATACGTACTCGGGCTTGTTCTCCTTATTAAGATAGGTGACGTCGAAACTCTTGGCGAAGTTCTGACCCAGGAAGTGGGAAGTACCGCTCTGAAGGGCCTTGCCGTCCTGCATCATTGCCTCGATGGTGTAAGTGTTGAGGGCACCGGCGAAGCGCTCGGTCTCGCTCTTCACACCCTGGAGAACAGGGACGCCCATGTAGTTCTCGGCGAAGTCGGCGTAGACCTTCAGCATCTCCTGAGCCTTGGCCTCAGCCTCTTCCTTCGTGGCGTGGGCTGTGTGACCTTCCTGCCAGAGGAACTCTGAGGTGCGGAGGAAAGGACGGGTACGCATTTCCCAGCGCATCACGTTGCACCACTGGTTGCAAAGGATAGGGAGGTCGCGCCATGAATGGATCCAGTTTTTGTAGGTGTTCCAGATGATGGTCTCGGAAGTAGGACGGATGATCAGCTCTTCGTCGAGCTTGGCTGCTGGGTCGACGTCAACGCTCTTGCCGTCTTCCGAAGCCTTGAGACGATAGTGTGTCACCACGGCGCACTCCTTGGCGAAGCCTGCCACGTGCTCAGCCTCACGCGAGAAGAAACTCTTGGGGATGAGCATAGGGAAATATGCGTTCTGTACACCTGTCTTCTTAAACATCTTGTCGAGCTCTTGCTGCATCTTCTCCCAGATGGCGTAGCCGTATGGTTTGATGATCATACAACCGCGTACTGGAGACAGTTCAGCGAGGTCGGCTTTCATTACCAAGTCGTTATACCACTGGCTGTAGTTCTCAGCACGCTTGGTCAAATTCTTTAGTTCTTTAGCCATATTTATTTTTAGTTTATGTATTTTATTTTCGAATGTTATCTTAGAAAATCTCCCGAGAAACAAGAGTTTTAGGGATTCCCTCTCACTATAGTAGGAGTTTTCCCTTGGCTCTTTTTGCAAATAGCCTTAAATTTGCATGCAAAATTACAAAAAAATATTAGAAAAGACTCCATGTTGGAGAAAAAAGAGTTATCTTTGCATTTAAATTAACGAAATATATAGGAGAAAAGAGTATGAAAAAGATGAAATTTCAGGTAGCAGCCCTTTCTATGCTGCTGGTTTTGGGTAGTTGTCAGACTAAGACGGGCACGGGTGCAGCTGTAGGTGCTGGCTCTGGTGCTGCTCTGGGAGCTATCGTTGGTGGACTGCTCAACAACAGTCATCGTGGAACCGGTGCCCTCGTGGGTGCTGCCATTGGTGCAGCTGTAGGTGGTGGAGCCGGAACTCTGATTGGCAAACACATGGACAAGGTGGCTGAGCAGGCCAAGCAGGTGGAGAACGCCAAGGTGGAGCAGGTGACCGACGCCAACGGACTGGCTGCTGTCAAGGTGACCTTTGATTCGGGAATCCTTTTCAAGATCAATAAGTTCGACCTCAACGCCAACGCCAAGAACGACCTTGCCAAGTTCTCTCAGGTGTTGAAGAACAATACTGATTGCCAGGTTGACATCCAGGGTTATACTGACTCAACTGGTAACGACGGAATCAACCTGCCTCTGAGTGAGAACCGTGCCAAGGCTGTTTACAATTATCTCACCTCTTGTGGCGTGAAGGCAAGCCAGTTCAAGAACGTGGCTGGTTACGGCTCAAGCAACCCTGTAGGAGACAACAGCACCAAGGCTGGTCAGCAGGCCAACCGCCGTGTGGAGGTTTATCTCTATGCAAGCCAGGCCATGGTTGACAAGGCCAACAACGGTACTTTGAACTAATGAACTGAATCCAACGGGCCGTGGACGCATTCTTTGTGCTCCCCGGTCCACATGAGTAATCATTACGATGATTCTAAAGAAAATAAAGAAAATATTGAAATGGGTGGTGGTGCTGTTTTTCAGTACCACCATTCTTGCTGTTGTGGCCTATCGTTTCATCCCGGTCTACATCACGCCCCTGATGGTGATAAGGTGCTTCCAGCAAGTGGCTGAGGGCGAGAGTGTTACCCTGCATCATCATTGGGTTTCGATGGACAAGATTTCGCCCCACATGCCCGTGGCGGTCATGGCAAGCGAGGACTCCCGTTTTCTGAAACATCATGGTTTCGACTTCAACGCCATAGAGAATGCTGCCCGCAACAATGCCCGTGGCGGAAAGGTGCATGGAGCCAGTACCATCAGTCAGCAGACGGCAAAGAATGTCTTCCTGTGGCCCGGTCGCTCGTGGACCCGAAAGGGATTCGAGGCTTACTTCACCTTCCTCATAGAGATGATGTGGAGCAAGCAGCGCATCATGGAGGTTTACCTCAACAGCATCGAGATGGGCGACGGTATTTATGGTGTGGACGCTGTGGCTGAATACCATTTCGACAAGGAGGCGAACGACCTCTTCCGTAGTGAGTGCGCCCTGATTGCCGCCACTCTCCCCAATCCCCGCAAGTTCAACTCGGAGCATCCCAGTCGCTACATGCGCAAGCGACAGAGGCAGATAGAGCACGAAATGCGCTTCATTCCCGCCTTTCCGAAGGAGGGAGAAGACCTTGACCCCAATACTGCTGTGGGAGGATATAAATAATGAGTAGTAAACATTAAAAGAATGGATTTATTGAACGACCTGAACGAATCGCAGCGCAAGGCTGTGGAATATATTGACGGACCTTCGCTTGTGATTGCCGGTGCAGGTTCGGGAAAGACCCGTGTGCTTACCTATAAGATCGCTTACCTCTTGCAACAGGGAGTGAAACCCTGGAGCATCATGGCGCTCACCTTTACCAACAAGGCTGCACGAGAGATGAAAGAACGCATCGGCAAACTCGTGGGACAGGAATTGGCGCAGCATCTCTATATGGGAACTTTCCACAGCATTTTCTCTCGCATTCTCAGAGCCGAGGCTCAGCACATAGGTTTCACCAACAACTTTACCATCTACGACGAGAGCGACTCGCGCTCGCTCATCAAGACCATCGTCAAGGAGATGGGACTCGACGAGAAGGTCTACAAGCCTGCCTCCGTCCACAGCCGCATTTCTATGGCTAAGAACAACCTGATGAGTGCGGAGAACTACGCCCGCGACAAGGAATCGTATCAAGCCGACCAGCGTGCCAAAATGCCACGTCTGGGAGAAATTTTCATTACGTATGTGCAGCGTTGCCAACAGTCCAACGCCATGGATTTCGACGATCTGCTGACTCTTACCTTCAAGCTCTTTCAGGAGCATGAGGACATCAGGAAGAAATATGCCGACAGGTTCGACTTCCTCTTGGTTGACGAGTATCAGGACACCAACCACGCCCAGATGCGCATCGTGATGCAGTTGTGCAAGGAGAAGGAGCGGGTTTGTGCCGTGGGCGACGACTCGCAGAGCATCTATAGTTTTCGTGGTGCCAATATCGACAATATTCTCAGTTTTCAGAGCCGGTTCAAGGAAGCCAAACTCTTCAAACTGGAGCAGAACTATCGCAGCACGCAGAGCATTGTGGAGGCGGCAAACAGTCTGATTAAGCACAACAGCAATCAGATTCCGAAGAACGTTTACAGCAAGAACGACAAGGGAGAGAGCCTGATCTACAAACCAGCCTACAGCGACAAGGAAGAGGCCCTGATCGTGTGTCGCGAGATCAAGCGCATCAAGCGTCAGGACGATTGCCAGTACAGCGATTTCGCCATCCTCTACCGTACCAATGCCCAGAGCCGAAGTTTCGAGGAAGAGTTCAGAAAACAGGGCATTCCTTATCGCATCTATGGTGGACTCAGCTTCTTCCAGCGCAAGGAGATCAAGGATGTCATCGCTTACTTCCGTCTCGTGGCGAATCCCGACGACGAGGAGGCTTTCAAGCGTATCATCAACTATCCCTCACGAGGAATTGGCAATACGACCGTGGCAAAGATTGCTGCCTGTGCGCTCGACAATCATGTGAGCTTCTGGCAGGTTATTTCCTCGCCCGAGCATTATGGTTTGGGAGTCAACAAGGGAACGCTTGCCAAGTTGGAGAGTTTCCGGTTGATGATCAGCGGTTTTGTGGAGAAGTCGGCGAGCATGAACGCCTTCGACCTGGGCGACACCATCGTCAAGGAGAGTGGTATTAGTGCCGATATTTATAAATCGGGAAGCCGTGATCCTGAGGATTTGGCCCGTCAGGAGAACCTGGAAGAGCTGTTGGGAGGAATGCAGAGTTTTGTGGAGGAATGTCGCGAGGAGGGACGTGAGCAGGAGGCTTATCTCACGGATTATCTGCAGGGCGTTGCGTTGTTGACCGATCTCGACAGCAAGGGCGATGACGACGAGCCCAGTGTGTCGCTCATGACCGTTCATGCCTCCAAGGGACTTGAGTTCTCTACGGTCTTTGTGGTAGGTTTGGAGGAGAACGTCTTCCCAAGTGCCATTGTCTCCACGCTCCGTGAGTTGGAGGAGGAGCGCCGTCTGCTTTATGTTGCCATTACGCGAGCCGAGAAACATTGTATTCTCACGAGTGCGAAAAACCGTTTCCGTTATGGTAAGATGGAGTTTGGCAATCCCAGTCGTTTCATCAAGGAGATAGATTCTGCGTTTATTCAGGAGGATTCTGAAATGCCTCACGACGACAATGTTTTCGGAAGTAGTGGCTATGGAAGAGGCGGTTATGGAAATGGCGGTTATGGTGGAAGAATGCCCTGGGACAACCATTCTATCTCCTCGCAATTCAAGCCCGACAAAAAGGATTATTCTGACGGCGAGGATGATTTCAGAACAAACGGAAGGGGTGGCTATCGGACTTCTGGCCGTGATGATTTCAGAAGTTCCAGTCGTGATGATTTCAGAACATCGGGTAGGTCAGGTTCTGGTTTAGACAGTAGATTCAAGTCGGTAAGAGGACTGGAAGCTGCACGTCGTATTATGGATTCTTCCTCTTCTTCGAGCGGCTCAGCCTTTGGAGGGACGTCCTCTTCGGCTGGTTCCTCTTCTCATTCGTCAGGTTTCTCTTCTCATTCGACTGGTTCTTCTACCTCTTCGGCAGGTTCAGGCAGACTGGTAGAAGGAGCCAAGATCGAGCATCAGCGCTTTGGCGTAGGAACGGTTCTTAAGCTGGAGGGCTCGGGCGAGAATGCCAAGGCCACTGTCCAGTTTGTCAATTCCGGGACGAAGCAGCTTCTTCTCAAGTTTGCCAAGTTTACCATTATAGGGTAGGGGGTGCTCTGTAAAGAGCGCTCCACCTTCTGAAAGTTTGACGTTGAAGGGTTGTTAAATTTGGATCGTTTAAACAAGGGGAATAGTTAAAAGAAATTAAATAAACGGATGAATACTTGCAAATTACATATTATATTTTTATATTTGCAATGTGTTTTTCATAGTATTAGATTTAAGGTTAACAACATGGGGTCACGGCGGTGGCCCATTTTTTTTGCCATTATTTTTACTTTTAAGACTTATTCCGACTTAATTTTATTTTTACTTTTCAAACTTAGTCTTGTTTACTTTTTTCTCTTGAACTTGCGGTAGAGTTTCCATGCAAGGATAGCCCCATCGAGTGCGCCAGCACCCATGGACATCAGACTGCTTATTCGTTTGCTTGTGCTTGCCGACTTCGACAGGGCATCAGGCTTTTTGAAAAGCGAGTTCCATAGAGTTTTTATTTTTTCATCATCGGCATCAATATCCTTTCGCACCAATTCCTTGCGCAACATGATTTCTGCCAACGAACTTAATTCCTGTTCTTGATTATTTTTTGTCATTTTTGTTATGATTTTACTGAACTTGGTTCAATTAAACATTAGTAAGTTCAGAACCCAGCTCAATTAAACATTAAACACTAAGAATTAACCATTAAACTAAGCGCTATTTCAGGAGTAGGCTGGCAAGAAATCTGACAAAAGGTTTCTCGATCCATTGGTGCCTGTTGGCAACGAATAAGAGCAAGAGGAGAATGTAAAAAGCTGCCACGATGCAAAATCCCCATACCATTCCCAACCAGTTGCCCAGGGCGAAAGCCGCAGCAAACGACAGGTAGATGAGGACGATGGTAAGGAGCCCGAGCAACACCAGAGTGATGGTGAAGGCTGTGAGCAAGCGAACAACTTTGTCAACTACATCGAGCTTCAAATATTCCTTCTGAAGCCCGATGTAGTGCTTGATAGTTTCTACGAGTTGTCCTATTGTCTCAACGTTTTTATCGTTAGAGAACATCATATTATAAAACTAACTTTCGAATTAATTCAACTTTCGCATTTGCGAAACTTCAATTTATTGTTCAACCAATCCTGGTTGTGTTGAAAATGTGCTAAAAGATGAAAGGGCAGGGAAATTAAACCTCAGTAGCAGCATCCTTGATGTCATCTACCAGGTCGTCCACATCTTTCTTGCTCAACTTGATGTCGTGCTTCTTGCAGAAATCATCAATTGCGCCAGAAATTTTGTTGCGAGTATCTTCACCTTTCTCAGGAGCAAAAATCAAACCGAGAGCGCCGCCGGCAAGAGCACCGCCGAGGAATGCGCCAATGTAACCTAATGCTTTCATAATTCTAATGTATTAAATGTTAAACATGTTATTAATTACACTTTGTCAAGTGGAGGAGTTGTTGTTCTTTCATTTCTCCGCTTGCTAAAGTTGATGTTGCAAATATACAAAACTTTAGGGACAAAACAAGAGTTTTTGGCTTAAATTTTCCATAAAAATGTTGTTTTATATGGATTTAACAAACTTTATGCGCCCTTTTTTCCCTATTTGCGATATATTTTGTATTTTCGCCGAACAAAAAAATGATTTCAAAAGTTAAACAATAAATAAACAAAAGCACATGAAGAAAATTTCAATAATGAGTGTTGGCTTATGCGCAGCCTTGGCGCTCGCAAGTTGTGGAACATCTAAGGAGAGTGCTTATCGCAAGGCTTTCGAGAAGGCGCAGGCTCAGGAGGCTCAGCAGGCACAGCAGGCACCTGTCACTACCGAACCTGTCGTAACTCCTTTGGAGACAGCTCCAGCCACTCAGACAACAGTCACCGACGTAGATAATGCCGTGGTTCGCCAGGAGAGCGTTTCTATGGTTGCAGGTTCTGGTTTGCAGAACTTCAGCGTAGTAGTAGGCTCTTTCGGTGTGAAGGCCAATGCCGAGGGCTTGTACAACACCCTCAAGAGCGCAGGCTATGATGCTCAGATCGTTCAGGGCGAGCGCAATATGTACCGTGTTGTTGCCACCACATTCGCCGACAAGGCCAACGCTGTGAAGAGCCGCAACGAGCTTCGTGCTGGCAAGTATCCAGATGCTTGGTTGCTTTTCAAGAAATAAATGCGAATCCTTTCCATCGATTACGGGAAAAAACGCACAGGGCTCGCGGTAACCGACCCTCTTCAGATTATCGCTGGAGGGTTGGGTACCGTCGAGACTTCTGTGCTCTATGAGTATATAGAGGCGTACATCCAGCGTGAGCAGGTGGAGCGCATCGTGATAGGAAAGCCCATGCAGCCCAATGGTCAGCCCAGCGAGAACATGGTAAGGGTGGAGAATTTCTACAACCGTTGGCGCAAGGCTCATCCCGAGATTCCCATAGAGTATTACGACGAGCGCTTTACGTCGGTCTTGGCCCACCGTGCCATGATAGATGGCGGAGTGAAGAAGAAGACAAGGCGCGAGAACAAAGGTTTGGTGGACGAGATCAGCGCCACCATTATTTTACAAGATTATTTGCAGTCAAGAAAATGATTTTACCAATTTATATTTATGGTCAGCCTGTTTTACGAAAGGTTGCCGAAGATGTCACCCCAGAATATCCCGAGCTTAAGACTCTTATTGCCAATATGTTCGAGACTCTCGATGCCAGCAATGGTGTAGGTCTTGCAGCACCTCAGATAGGTTTGGCCATCCGTGTGGTGGTAATCGACCTCGACGTGCTGAGCGAGGAATTCCCCGAGTACAAGGGTTTCCGCAAGGCATTCATCAATGCACATATCTTAGAGTATGACGACGAGAGCGAGAAGGCTTCCTCTGAGGAGGGTTGTCTTTCCATCCCAGGTATTTCTGAGAAGGTGACTCGTCCTACCCGCATCCATGTGAAGTATCTCGACGAGGAGATGCAGGAGCACGACGAGTGGGTGGAAGGTTACCTGGCACGTGTGATGCAGCATGAGTTCGACCACTTGGAGGGCACCATGTTTATCGACCGCCTGTCGCCTCTTCGCAAGAACATGATTGCAGGCAAGCTGAAGAACATCCTCAAGGGAAAGTTCCGCTGTTCTTATCGTACAAAGATCAGACATTAATGCAGCTTAGGAGAATTCTCAGGAGATTTTCTCAAGGAGATTTTCTAAGGAGATTTTCTCAGGAGATTTTCTAAGGAGTTAAAGGAGTTAAGGAGTTAAGGGAGTTAAGACAAATGCTTTTGTGGACTCAACATTAAACATTAATTGAAGTTTCGCAAAGTGGTTCAAGTACGGGCTGAAGGCCCAAAAGTTCTAAGCAGCACGCCCTGAAAGGGCAGAAGCTCTTAGCCCAGGGCAACGCCCTGGGTATGAAGGCAATCAGCAATGCGCCCTGTAAGGGCAACAGCTTTTATATATTTTATATATTGCCCCTGAAGTTTTAAAGCTTTTGCCCTTACAGGGCGATAGGCTTGCGTTCAAATAAACCCAGGGCGCTGCCCTGGGCTAAGAGTTTCTGCCCTTTCAGGGCGTGCTGCTATGAGTTTCTGCCCTTTACCTTTGCTTTACCCTTCGGCCAGCGATTTTCAATTCCGCTACGCGTCGGTGACCGTTGGTTCAGGGCATGTGGAGCAAACTTCCGAAAGTTCAATTAACTTACATTCATCGTACATATTTTTCATCGTACAAAACATACAAGATAGGCAGACGTTCTTATGATAAGGAGATTGTTGACTGGTTTAGTTTTTATGCTTTTTGTTGGCACGGCGTCAGCACAATACCGTGTCGACCGACTCATTACGGCCGGACGAAGTGCGCTTTATTATGAAGACTATGTACTCTCCATCAAGTACTTCAACCTTGCCATTGGCGCCAAACCTTATCTCTACGAGCCTTGGTATTACAGAAGTGTGGCGAAGTTCAACCTCGACGATTTCGTTGGGGCGGAGGGCGACGCCAATGAGGCTTTGAAACTCAATCCCTACATTAATGATATTTACGACCTGCGTGCGATTACCCGCATCCGACAGGGACGTTACGACGAGGCCATTTCCGACTATGATGCAGCTATCCGTTTAGAGCCCCGCAACCGCAACTATTGGTTCAACCGAGCCCTTTGCAAGATGGAGGACGGCAAGTATGACGACGCCCTCGCTCAGCTCGATTCCATCATCACCCGATGGGACAAGTTCTCGAAGGCCTATTCGCTCAAAGCCGAGGTCTATCTGCAGAAAAAGGACACGCTCAACGCCGAGAAATGGCTCGACAAGAGTCTGGTGCTCGACCCTTACGATGGCGAGGCCTGGACTACGCGTGCCTATATGGCATTGGCGCGCAAGGAATGGAAGACTGCCGACGAGGCGCTTACCAAGTCTTTGCACTTCAAGCCCAACAACGTGAACAGTTACATCAATCGCGCCCTGGCACGCATCAACCTCAACAACCTCCGAGGAGCGATGAGCGATTACGACAACGCCCTCGACATAGACCCCAACAACTTCCTGGCCCACTACAACCGTGGACTGATGCGCGTGCAGTTGGGTGACAATAACCGAGCCATCGAAGATTTCGACTTCGTCATCAAGATGGAGCCCAAGAACTTCATGGCCATCTTCAACCGAGCCTTGCTACACGATAAGGTGGGCGACCTGAAGGCGGCTATCCGTGACTATACGACGGTCATCAACCAGTTCCCCAACTTCTGGACGGGTCTGTCGTATCGTGCAGGCTGTTACCGTCGGTTGGGAATGATAGCCAAGGCCGAGCTCGATGAGTTCCGCATCTTCAAGGCTCAGATGAACAAGCACTTAGGCATTCAGCCACGATGGAGCGCGAAGACCAAGAGGGCCATGCGCAAGCGTTCGGAGATAGACCCCAACAAATATGCATCGCTCGTGGTCGAAGATGCGCCCAAGTACGAGCATGAGTACAAGAGCGAGTATCGTGGCAAGGTGCAGAACCGTGTGGTCGAGGCTGGCTATCTGCCTATGTATCAGTTGTCTTACTTCCCCAACAACAAGAGCCTGAGCACCATTCAGGCTTACGACAAGGAGGTGGACGCCTTCAACATGACCCTCGACAAGAAAGCCAAGCACAAGCTCTACATCGTGTGCAGCAAGGACCAGCTCAACGAGGCCGAGTCGATGGAGATCTTCTCCATGATCGACCGTCTGTCGGCAGAGCTCAGCGTGGCAAAGAGCGACGCCGAGAAAGCCCAACTGCTGTTGCTGCGTGCCGTGGCCCATTCCGTGTTGCGCGATTTCGAGGCGGCCATTGCCGACTTTACCGAGTACGTGGGTTGTGGAGGAAAGAGTTCCATAGCCTACTGGCAACGTGCCGTCTGTCAGACCGAGCTCGACGAGTTCAACCTCTCTGAGGGCAAGGGCATTACCAATCTCCATTCTGCCGAGGCCGACTTCAGCGACGCCATCCGTCAGAACGGCAACAACGCCTATGTGTATTACAACCGTGGCAACCTGCATGCAGGGCGCAATGAGCTCTCCAAGGCCATCGACGACTATTCCATCGCCATCCGCATCGACTCCAACCTTGCCGAGGCTTACTACAACCGAGGCATTGCCCGTTCGAAGTCTGGCAACAAGCAAGCCGCCATCCAGGATCTTTCCAAGGCTGGCGAGCTGGGACTCTACGATGCTTACGCCGTCATCAAGCGACTCAACAAGCAGAAGTAGGGGAGTTAGAGAAAACTAAAAAAATAAGAATCACATTTATAAATATATATGGTTATTTATCACTTAAAGAAAGCAAAAGTATGGTGCATGCTGGCCGTCCTTTCAGCCAGCCTTCTGGCTCCCATGCAGACGAAGGCCCAGCGAGTGGCTGTCAAGACCAATGCCCTCTACTGGGCTGCCTCTACTCCCAACCTCGGAGCAGAGTTCAGGGTCAATCGCCACGTCACCTTCAATTTCGAGGCAGCTTACAACCGTATCAAGGTCTTCAACATCGACACCCGTGGCGCCATGATCACGCCTGAGGTGCGCTATTGGTTCAGCGCCCGTCCGCAGGCAGGTCATTTTGTGGGAATTGCCGGCATAGGCTGCCACTACAACTACGAGCGTGGGGACAATCGCCATAAGGGCGACCTCTATGGTGGAGGCGTTACCTACGGCTATAGTTTCGTGTTGTCGCGACGTTGGAGTCTTGAGACGACCCTTGGCGTGGGAATGGCTCACGTGCAGGAGATGAGATGGGACAAGGACGAGTATGAGCCCGACGAGGCCAATGTGAAAGGGTGGAGACCCATCCCCATCAAGGCTGGTGTAACCTTCGTGTATCTAATCAAGTAAAAAGCACAATCCCCTGGAAGTCACACACATATATACAACGGCTTCCCCATGTATAGTTCTCTTTATCAGCATAAGATTCACAAAAATCTATCAGCATAAGATTCACAAAAATTTTATCAGCATAAGATTCACAAAGACGTGCCAGCCATGCGCATTTTTGCAAAAACGCATGCGCGAACATACTTATATATACATACAAAAAATAAGATAAGAATGCAATTTATGACTACTCATAACTTATTATTCATGAAGCCTCTTCGCTCCATTACTTTTCTTGTCGCCCTCTTCTTGCTCACCGTGTCGGACGTCTCCGCACAGGAGGTGATGCGAGTGCTGGGTACGGTAGTTGTCAAGTCGGACGGCTCACCCTGTATCGGTGTCAACGTTTCCGACGCCGCCACACGCCGTGTGCTTGCCATGACCGATGTCGACGGAACCTTTGCCGTCAACGTGCGTTCCAATGCCCGTCTGCGTTTCTCCATGGTGGGTATGAAGACCAAGGAAGTGGACGTGAAGGGCAAGTCGCGACTGCGCGTGGTGCTCGAAGAGGAGAGTGTCTCGCTCAAGGAGGTGACCGTCTCGCAGAAGCGCATTACCGACAAGATCCTGCCCGAGCCAACCGACATCGAGGTCAGAGGCAACTATTTCCATGTGAAGACCCGTGTGCGTGTGCCCCGCGAGATGTTCTCGCACAACACCCGACTCGTGGTTCAGCCCGTGCTCAACAACGCCACCCGCAAGCAGGTGACCCTCATGAAACCGATGGTGTACGACGCACGCGAGTATAACGAGACGCAGGACCGACTCTACAGCTTCGACCTCAACGACTCGCTTGCCGGCGACCCTCTGGCACGCTACATCACCGTGAAGAGCGAGCAGACACGTGAGAAAGGCCGCCCCAACGACATCATAGGCTACAACGACTCCATCTACGTGGAGCACGTGAAGGACGACTTCTCCTGCGACGTCTATATGGCCATCGAGAACTACAACCGCATCCTCTACCGCGACACCACCATCATCGCCCGTGGAACCGTCAACCCCCTGCGCTTCCTCGACTACAGCTTTGCCGCCCACGAACTTACCGACTCAGCCTACTTCCCCAAGAAGGAGGTGCAGCTTCGTGACAGTCAGGGCAAGGTGAACCTCCGTTTCCCCGTGGGCAAGGCCGTCTTCGACAGCAGCGACCCGCAGAACGCCTCCGAGATCGACAAGCTCCGTCAGCAGATAGAGACCATTTCCCAGTCGAAGGGCGCCTCGCTCAGCTCGCTCGAGCTCCGGGGTCAGTCGTCGCCTGAGGGACGCTACTCCCGCAACATGAGTCTGGCCAAGATGCGTATGGACTATGCCCTCGGTTTCCTGAAGCGCACCCTTCCTGCCGACATGACCCAGGGAATGACCTTCACGTCCGACGCCAAGGTGGCTCCCTGGTCGCGTGTGGCCGAGATACTCCGCAAGGACACCCTTGCCAGCGAGGCCGACAGGGTAGAGGCCATCCTGGCTGCTCATCCTGGCAATATCGAGGCTCAGGGCAGAGCCATCCAGCGCCTGCCTTTCTATCACAAGATCATCGCCACCCGCTGTCTGCCCCAGTTGCGCCGTGTGGACTACACCCTGCACTACAACGTTTACCGCACTCTCACCATCGACGAGATTGCCCAGCTCTACGCCCAGGACTACAGCCAGCTGTCGAAGTATGAGTTCTTCAAGCTCTACCGTGCCGAGGCCGACACAGCGAAGCGCGTCGCCATGATGCGCCAGGCACTCGAGGTGTACCCCTCGTTCATGGCAGCAGCCAACGACCTCTCTGTGCAGCTCATCAACCATCGCCAGTACGACGCCTCCCTGTTGCGCCCCTTCGCAGGTGCCAACGCCCCTCAGGAAGTCAACGTCAACCAGCTCATCACCCTGCTCAACGAGGGCCTTTATGCCTCTGCCGACTCCGTGGCCCATTTCGTCAACGACAACGAGTCGACCCACACCATACTGGCCGTCAACGCCGTTCTCAACAGCCGTTACGATGCCAAAAACTACGCCACCATCGCCAAGACCGGCAAGCGCAATGAGGTGGTGATGCTCCTTGCCATGAAGCTCGACGACGCAGCCCTGCGCATGAGCCGTCAGTTGCCCGACAACGAGGCTGTGAGCCACTATCTCCGTGCCATCTGTCTGAACCGTACCAACGACCCCACCGAGGCCTATGAGGAGCTGAAACGAGCCTTCGCCATGGACGCCTCGCTCAAGGAAATCGCCAAGACCGACGGCGACGTGACCGACCTCCTGTCTACGGATAAACAACAATAAACACACACACAGATCATCATGAAAAGAAAAGATTTCATCCTCATAAGCGCCCTCATCATGGCGGGCGCACCCCTCACCGGTAAGGCGCAGCTCTCGAAGAGCGCTCTCGACTATATGTTGCAGCGCCCACAGGTCACCAAGTCGTACAAGGACAAGAAGTTCATGGACCATCTGTTCATGGATTTCGGTTTCGGAGGCAATCTCATGGGCCGCCACAATGTCAAGCTGGGTCCCATCGCCGAGATGGGCTTGGGCGACTGGATCTCGCCCGAACACGGAGTAAGGCTCAACTTCTATGGCGGAGCCTACAAGATCAGCGGCAAGGAGACGAAGTACGCCTCCGTGGGCCTCGACTATCTACTAAACATCACCGCCATCGCCCAGCCCGGCACTCACTACAGCCAACATCCCTTCGAGGTGTACGGCATTGCCGGCATCGACCTGTCGTATTCGCGTGAGAACAAGCACAACGACCATGGCTTCGGTGCACACATGGGACTGCGCGGACAGTATGCTTTTTCGCCCATCACCTACGTCTATGCAGAGACACGTGTGGGCGTGACGCAGGACAACGTGTCGCAGGTGCAGACCTGGCGCAATCTTCGCCCCATGGCAAGCCTCACCATGGGTCTGGGCGTCCGTATGCCCGACGTGCGCAGAGGCAACATGCGCTCTTATTTCTCCACGCCCCACAGCTTTGCCGACGGACTCTTTGCCGGTGTGCAGGCAGGACCCATGTTCCTGGGCAGCGCCCACGTCAGCGACTGGCACGACAACACGGGCATGAGCGTGGCTGTGTCGCTCGGCAAGTGGATCGACCCCTGCAACGCACTTCGTCTGAACCTCAACACCACCACCTTCATGCAGAACGACGCGACTCGTATGCGTGCCATAGGTGCCCGTCTCGACTATATGCTCAATCTGCACAATGCCTTCGGCGGACTCAAGCCCGAGCGACGCTTCTGGGTCAACGCCCTGGCGGGAATCGGCTTCAACTACTCGCGCGACTGGTACACTGAGTCGCGCTACAGTCTGAACGTAGGAGCCGGTCTGCAGGCCAATGTCCGCCTCTCGCGCGACATCGACTTCGTGCTCGAGCCACGTTTCGATCTCTACAACAGCCGTTGGGCGCCCAATGCCTATACGGTCGACAAGCTCGACGTGACCAGCTCGCTCATGGCAGGATTCGTCTACACCTATCACGAGGAAATGTCGCGTAAGGCCCATCAGGCAGAGGACAACATGAAGATGCGACGCAACAGCTTCGCCCTCACGGGAGGTATGGCGGTGCGCCTCTTCCAGTACGACGAGTGGAAGCGCTACATGCCTGTGGCACGCATCAGCTACACCCACTGGTCGGCTCCGATGGCAGGCTTCCGCTACAGTTTCCAGGGCATGTTCGGACGCCCCATCAACGAGCGCTACTACGGTGCGGCAACGGGCGGTTTCGACTGGATGACCGACCTCACTGCCGTCAGCTATGGTTGCGACAACTCGCGTGTGCTCTCCCTGCGCTCCGTGCTGGGCTTCAATCTTGGTGCCGACCACTCCGAGTACACCCGTCTCAACTCCGACCTTCATGCTGGCGGACAGCTTGCCCTGCGCCTCTCGTCGCACGTCAACCTGCTGGGCGAGGCCCAGTTGGGCTATGAGTTCACCTCGCGCTACAAGGGCTATCGTTCGCATCGTCTGCAGCCCCAGGTGCAGTTGGGTGTGGAGTACAACGTGCAGCGCAGCTCCCGCAACAAGGACCTCGACGAGGCTCCATCCCGCAGAAATTACGTCTTCCTGAGTGCCGGAACGGGTGTTTATACAGGCAACATGGGCGACGGAGGAAGCATCGGTCGCCGTCTCACTCTTCCCACCGACATCGGTTACGGCCATTGGTTCAGCTCTCTGAGCGGCATCCAGGTGGCTTTGGGCAACACCCTCGTGCCTTCGCCCAACCTGGGCAGCAAGACGCTCACAGCCCTTCGTGCCGACTACATGATGAACCTGAAGAGTGCCGTTACGGGCGAGCCTTCCGACGACGAACTGGTGCAGATTACGGGTCTGCTGGGTGCCCAGGTGGCAGTAAGCACCAAGGAGCACCGCACGCCCAACTATGCTCCGGGTCTTCATGCTGCCATGCAGGCTGGTCTGCGCGTGTCGCCTCGTGTGGAACTGTATCTTGAACCTTCCGCCACGCTTTCTACCAAGAACCTGGAGGCTCCCCACTGGTGCAATCCTGCCGAGGTGGAACTGCGTCTCAGCGTGGGTTCGAAATATCACTTCTAATGACTTTTTTTCGAGGGTGCGCAACTACTGACGGTACGTTTCGTACCCTCAGTAGTTTTACCATCACATAAGTTTTGCCTTACTTAAACTTAGTTTCGCGTGTATGAAAACTAAGTTTTCTTCCAACCCATCCCTCTGCTGACACTGACACTGACAGTCCGATTTTCCGCACCCTGTCTTTGATGAAATGAGGACGGAAAAGTAAAGAAATGTTAATAATATATTTTTATATTTATAAATTTATAAATATAAACTTTCTCTTTCACCCTTTTCCCTCAAGGGGGGAGTTACGGAATTTTGGACTGTCAGTGTCAGTGTCAGCGCTTCTGTCCATTTTCGCCTGTTGACGCAGGCAAAAATTTGGTGGTATCGAAAATAATTTGTAATTTTGTGAGCAAAATAAAAAACGACACATGGGGGTGAGAATATACAAGATTTCTGAGTATGAGCATGCGGCCGAGATCAGGCAGTTTGATGCACTTTGCCGAATCCTGGGCGAGTTGGAGGCGCAGACGGGTGGGGAGTACGTGCTCGTGGGCAACTACAACATCGAGGGCGTGGAGCTCGATGCGCTGCTCTTCACACCGCAGGCGGCATTGGTGATAGAGTTCAAGAACTGGGGCGGCAGCATCGTGGCAGGCGAGAACGGCCCCTGGACCAGCGACGGCAGGACGATAGCAGGTGGAGCCTATGGCAAAAGTCCCTTCGCACAGGCACGGCTCAACCGAAGCCGAACTGCCGCAGGACTGCGCAAATATCTCGGATGTGAGCGCCTCGAAGTGGGAGTGGTGGTCGTGTTCAGCCGGGATGCAGAGATCGACGCCTCGGGCCTCTCGGAGAGTGTAGGGAAGTGGCTCTCCGTGTGCGACAACCGCCACTTGGGCGCAACCCTCAGCCGCAGAAGTCAGGGCGCACAGATTTTTACGGCCGAGCAGATGCGCGACATTCCCCGACGACTCAGGATAGAGGCCTACGATGTGCAGACGGCAGGCGAGGGGCTGGCAGGGCTGCACGTGGAGAGTGTGGCGACCGACCTCTTCGAACAGGTCGACCAGATACCCGCCGACATTGACATCCGTCTGCGCTACCGTCTGCTCAGCGAGGTTTTCCATCAGGCCGTGGAGGGAAAGTTGCAGCAGTCGAAGACCAAGTTTGCCGGCTTCTTCGCCATGGTGGACTATCTGCTCACCGAGAACCGCGACAAGATGCGCGACGCCTCTCTCTCGGCTTCGGTCAACGCCTTCCGCATCCGCTTGCGCCGTCTTCAGAATGCGCCCCGACGGGCTCAGGATGCCCCCGAAGCCGTACTCACCGATGAAGAACTGCGTCAGTCTGTCGCCCACGACACAGCCGCCCTGTGCAAGTTTATCGCTCTCGTTTACGACATTCCCGTGCCCGCCAGTCTCGACCATCGTTTCCCCTATGTCGTGGCTTCCTATTACCGTCCGCTCTACCGCAAGGGCAGCGAGATGCGGGTCATCATCGACACCTGGGACGACACCCTCATCACAGCCACCGACAGCGAGACGGGCGAGTCGTGCCGCATCTACTATCGCAAGGCCGACAACCCGTATGCGCTGGGCGACCGAGCCTATCTGGCCGACATCCTGCTCAAGGGTGAACAGCTCAACCTCATCCTGCCCCGCGAGGAGGCTGGCATCATCTATCCCGCCATCATCATCTACAACCCCGACTATCTGATAGACGTCACCTCACTGGCAGGATGCTTCTCCGAGCAGGAGACCGCCACCCCCTACGCCTACATGCTCAGGAAGCTGGCGCCCGCCTTCAGTAACGAGGCCATCATGCTGGGTAACTTTGCCGGACAGCTGCTCGACGAGGAGGTTTACCACGTAGACCGCCCCTACGAGAAGAGCATGGCCGACTTCTGCGCCCGCAATGCCGTGAGCCTCGCCGTGACGCCCCTCTCAGACCATTTCCGTGCCGATGCCGAACTGCAGCGCCAGCACATTCGCCGTGCCGTGCAGGGAGCCCTGGCCGAGGCCTCGTCGGTAGCCTTCAGGCGCGACGGCAAGAACACCATCCTGGAGCCTTCCTTCTTCTCGCCCACACTCGGACTGCAGGCCCGTATGGACTTCATTCAGAAAGACCTCACGCTCATGGTGGAGCAGAAATCGGGCAAGGCGTCCTATAAGTCGAGCCCCGAGACACCCCGCATTCGCCCCGACCACTATGTGCAGGCGCTGCTCTATCGTGCCATCTTCAGATACAACTACGGCGTGGCCTACAAGGACTTCCATTCCTACATGCTCTACTCGAAGTACGCCAACAGCCTGCTCGACATCGCCTCGGCGCCCGACCTGCTCTTCAAGGCGCTCAGGTTGCGCAACCAGGTGGCCTGGCTCGAACTGCTCCTCACGCGTGGCGGATTCCGCATCCTCGAGTCGCTCACCCCCGAGCTCGTATGTCCGGGCGAGAGCGGAACGTTGTGGGAACGCTACAAGCGGCCACAGCTGCAGGCGCTGCTCGACTGGGTGCGCACGGCCACACCCTTGGAGAAAGACTATTACTACCGCTTCCTCACCTTTGTGGAGAACGAGCAGATGCTCTCCAAGGTGGGCAACCGAACCAAGGAGGAGTCGGGATTCGCCTCGGTATGGAACTCCACACTCGACGAGCGACGCAACGCCGGCAACATCTATTGCGACCTGCGCATGATGCCCCTCCGACAGGTCAAGGGAATGCCCATCGAGCGGGTGGAGTTCGCCTTCGCCGACGGACAGGACAAGGACGTGTCCAACTTCCGCAAGGGCGATATCGTCTTCTTCTATGCCTACAATCCCACCCTTGAGGGCGAGCCCAACGCCACGCGCCACTATGTGTTCCGTGGGTCGATCGTCGACATTCACGAGACGAGGGTAGAGGTGTCGCTCCGCAATCCGCAGACCCAGCGCGAGGTGTTCGATGGCGAGGTGTGGGCGATAGAGCATGACTTTATGGAATCGTCGTACCGTGCTCTTTATCAGGGTCTTCAACTCTTCCTCGAAGCCCGTCAGGAACGCAAGGACTTGCTCCTGTTGCAGCGCAAGCCGAGGGTCGACACCACGCTCACACTCCAGGGCGACTACGCCAGCCAGGGCAACACGGAGTTCAACGACCTGGTGCTGCGCGTGAAGCAGGCCCGGGACCTCTTCCTCATCATCGGACCTCCCGGCACGGGTAAGACCTCCTTCGGCATGGTCAACGTGCTGAAGGAACAGCTCATGGAGGAAGGCACGTCGGTACTGCTGCTCTCGTTCACCAACAGGGCTGTGGACGAGATGTGCAGCAAATTGGTAGGCGAGGGCATCGATTTCATGCGCTTGGGCAGCGAGCTGGGCTGTCATGAGGCTTACCGCTCCCACCTGCTCGGCAAGCGGTCAGAGGCGTGCCGCGACGGCCGTGAGATCAGGCAGATGATAGAGCGTTGCCGTGTGTTCTGCGGCACCACCACAGCCTTCAACAGTCAGATAGCCCTCCTGTCGATCAAGCATTTCGACCTGGCTATTGTCGACGAGGCATCCCAGATACTCGAGCCACAGATCGTAGGTCTGCTCTCGGCGAAGAATGCACGCACGGGCGAGCACGCCATCGCCAAGTTTGTGCTCATAGGCGACGAGAAACAGTTGCCAGCCGTCGTGCAGCAACAGGAGTCGGAATCCATGGTGCAGGAACCCAACCTGCGGGCCATCCACCTCACCGACTGCCGGCTCTCGCTCTTCGAGCGCCTCATCAAGGCTTATCGCTCCGAGGGTGTCAACAATGAGTACAGCTACATGCTCACCCGCCAGGGACGTATGCACCGCGAGATAGCCATCTTCCCCAACTATGCCTTCTATCAGAACAAGCTTATCCCCGTGCCCCTGCCTTATCAGGAGGAGCCCACGCCGCTCACCTCTGAGAGCCACGACGGGCTGGAGGCATTGCTCACCACCCGCCGCATCGCCTTCGTCACCTATCCCGAGCCACGACAGACAGGACTCGACCCGTGGCAGCAGGAGACCTCCGACAAGGTGAATCTCATCGAGGCCAGGATGATCGCTGCCACGGTGCATCGCATCTACCTCATGGATCCAGAGGGCTTCGACAAAGACCGCACGGTGGGCATCATCGTGCCTTATCGCAATCAGATCTCCACCATACGCAACGAGATAGACAGCTACCACATCGAACCGCTCCACGACATCATGATCGACACCGTGGAGCGCTATCAGGGAAGCCAGTGCGAGAACATCATCTACGGCTTCACCATCAGGAAATACTATCAGTTGGCATTCCTCACCGGCAACCAGTATGTGGACCGTGCGTCGGGCGAAATCATCGACCGCAAGCTCAACGTGGCGATGACCCGTGCCATGAAACATCTCATCATGATCGGCAACGCCAGACTCCTGCGCGAGAACGTCATCTTCTTCAAGCTCATGGAGTTTGCCCGTAACAGGCAGAGCTATTTCGACATCTCGCCCAGCGACTATGTGAGCGGAAACTTTGTCGTTGGGGCAGCAGGGGCGCTCGACTCTGCTGGGTCGCTCGATTCGGCTGGTTCTGTCGGTTCGCTCAAGGAATTATCATCTGATGAAACCTTTGACCGTACGTTTCGTACGGTCGTCGAAGAGTCCGTCAAGGGCGATGCGATGACCCGTTGGCCCCAGTATGTTCTGGGCAACGAGTTTGCCACCAACCAGGCGCTCATCGACTATGGCAGGAGCCATTTCGTGCAATCCAAAATCATTCAGACCGATCTCAAGGACACCTCGGGCAGAAACCGGATGCGCACCTTCACGCCCGCCGATCAGGTGCTCGTTTACTGTCACAACATGATGCCTGCCCACTATGCCTGCGCCAAGCTGATGTACGGCTCGGTTCGGGAGTGGGTGGAGGAGAGGCTCTCCTCCACCTCCCTGCGCACCATCTCGGTGCATCTGGGTTGCGGACCAGCCACCAATGCCCTGGCTTTCATGCAGGTTTTTGGCGACAAGATAGGATGTTTGGAGTACGAGGCAGTCGACATCTCGGAGAGCATGCATCAGATGGGCGAGCGGATGCTTCATGCCGCTTACGCCGACCGCGTGGTTTATCACAAGCTGAGCCATTTTGAGGAGTTGAATGACGATGATTGGAATGCTTTGTCCAGCGTTCCTACGGCCATCTTCTTCCATTTCTCGTACATCTTTGCGAAAATCGGTCCCCAGTCAGCCGAGAAGTTGGCTACACGCATCGCTTCCGTCATGGCTGCCCATCCTCTCAACAGATATGTTTTCTTCATCCAGCAAGCCGATGCCGACCGTTGTCTCAAGAGTTATCGTGTGTTCCGTAAGGCGCTCTCTGCCCGGGTTCATTTTGTGAAGGGGGGCTGCGCCTCGGCAGTATGGAATGCGGATGCTTCTCATGTGCAGGCGGATGCTTCTCATGTGCAGGCGGATGCTTCTCAGGTGCAGGCGGATGCCCTTGCCTTTCCGTTCTCTTATGAGATTTGGGAGGGATAGCTTCCTGAGGCGCCCAGCGAACATACTGTTTGCTCAAGTTTCGCAAGAGTCCGTTTCTCTCTCTCAGGGCTTATCATTTTTTAAGGGGTCTGAATCTGGTGAACGACTGTTCTAAATGTCACGAAATAAGGAATATATGTACTCTTTGATTTCTTTTCGAATGCAAAACTATTTCGTAATTCAGGTTTTTTGATTACCTTTGCAGCCGTATGAAAAAAAGAAAGATGAGATTTATCTGGGCGATGGTTGGCCTGTTGGGGCTGTCGCTCGTCAGTTGTGACAAGGTGTTCGACGTGCATCCCTATGATGTGAATATCAAGGGAGAGAAGCATGTCAACGCCAAGCAGATAGTGAAGATAGAGGAGGCGACGAAGGACAAAGCCACCTTTCGGTTCGCCTTTATCAGCGACTCACACCAGTGGCTCAATGACCTGAGTGACGAGGTGAGCGACATCAACCGCAGGGCAGATATCGACTTTGTGATTCATGGTGGCGACATGACCGACTTTGGTGGCACACAGGAATTTCTCTGGACTCGCGACCGGCTCAAGAAACTCAACAAACCCTTTGTGGCACTCTTGGGCAATCATGACTGTCTCGGTACAGGGACAAAGGCTTACCGGGTGACTTTTGGCCATCCCGACTTTGCTTTTATCGCAGGCAGAGTGAAGTTTGTGTGCCTCAATACCAACGCCATCGAGTACGATTATTCGCAACCTGTTCCCAATTTCGACTTTATCAAGGCCGAATGGACCAATCGGGCAGATGAGTTCGACCGCTCAGTCGTTTGTATGCATGCCCCTCCTTTCACCGAGCAGTTCAACAATAACGTGGCAGAACCCTTCAATGATTACATCCACAAGCTGCCCCAGCTGATGTTCTGTCTCGACGGTCATGGCCATCACATTCGCATACAGGACCTCTATGAAGACGGTACTATCTTCTATATGACAGCGAGTGCCAAGGAGCGAAAGTATTATATATTTACCATTACTCCCGACGATTACAGCTATGAGATTATTGATTTTTAGGATATTTCTTCTTTTGTTTCTGATGCCGGCATGTGTTCAGGCGCAACAGAACGCCGTGGCAGATACAACGTTGGCTGCTCGCGACACGATGGTGAAACATAGTCGCTATGACAACCGCATTCACCGTTATCGCCGCTACTGGGGGGCACTCATCCCTACGCAAACCGTCCTGCAGACTTGTGGCAACATGGGACTGTTCTCCTTCGGAGTGGGCTGGGATTATGGCAAGCATCGCCAGTGGGAGACGCAGTTGCTCTTCGGTTACATACCGAAATATGACTCCAACAATGCCAAGATGACGATGACCCTGAAGCAGAATTATATACCCTGGTCGGTGATGTTGGGTCATGGCTGGGCCTTCGAGCCTTTGGAGTGTGGCTTGTATTTCAACACCGTCTTTGGCTCAGATTTCTGGACGAAGCAGCCGTCAAAGTATGGCAGTGGCTATTATCCTTTCTCCACACGCATCCGCCCCAACATCTTTGTGGGAGAGCGTTTCACGGTGGATGTGCCCGAGAACCGCCGCAAGTTTGTGAAGAGTGTCACCTTCTTCTACGAGCTGAGCACCAACGATATTTATTTCATGCGTTTCTATCGCAATGGTTCTGCCGGTTTCTGGGATGTCTTCGGCTTGTCGTTAGGCATCAAGACGCAGCTGTTCTGATGGGACTTGTGATAGTTGAGCCGATCTTACCCCAATTCGGGATAAAATAGCGATTAGTTGCATGTGAAGACTGATACACGAAACTAACGTTTTCAACCGAATTCCTTTTGTACGTCGAAGCAGGGACAGGCTTTGGCGGCGAACTCGTTGTGGCCGTGAACGGTGGCGAGAGGGAACTCTTCCTGCAGCTGTTCTACGAGCGCACGAAGCGAGGCTTTTTGTGCTGCCGTCCGAGTGTCCTTGGGCTTGCCGTCGGTCGACAGACCACCGATATAGCAGATGCCGAGACTGATCGTATTGTGACCTTTGCAGTGTGCGCCAATCTGGCGCTTCGACCTGCCTGCGTGTATGCTGCCGTCACGATATATCACGAAGTGATAGCCGATGCCGTTGAAGCCTCGCTGGCGATGCCAGCGGTCGATATCTTCAACGGTGAAGTCCTTGCCCTCTGTTGTTGCACTGCAATGAATGATGATTTCTGTAATTTTTCTCATGATTTTTTCTTTTTTGATATTATCTTTTGGGGAGTTAAGGGAGTTAAGGAGTTATCGCTCCCTTCGGTCGCTGAGGAGTTAAGACAAATGTCTTGAGGAAATATTTAATGTTTAGTGTTTGATTTCAAGTCCACAAAAGCTATTGTCTTAACTCCTTTAACTCCTTTAACTCCTTTAACTCCTTTAACTCCTTTAACTCCTTAACTTCTTCCCCAGCAAAACAATAACACTTGCTCCTAATGCGATGATGCCGAGGTAGCCGAGGAACTTGGTGAAGGGCGGTGTGTAACGCTCTTTCTTTACCACAGGCACTTGCTTGACAACAGGGATTGTATCGGTTCGAGTCTTATAGACTGTATCTCTGAGGAGGCGGTAACGAAACTCTATTTTCACTCTGTCGCAAAACACCGTGTCTGCCTTGCGCTCGATACGCTGCCGTCGGTCGATATAGATTGAATCGTATTTCACCTTGCTGAGCAAAATGGTGTCGTGCGTAGCGGAATGTACAGGCACGATGTCAGTAGTGTTGCTGGTTGTCTTGCAACTGCTCAACAGGAGCAGAAACAGAAACAAGATAAACGCTATGAGTCTGGCTAAGAGTCTGTTCTTTGCTGGATTTTCAGTTAGTTTCATGCTGTTCGGTCTTTAATAGTGATAGTAACGTCTTTGTTTTTATTATTGACAAATCGCTTGATGCGGTTGCAAATATAGCTGTGATACTTCTGTGTATGAACGAGTAAACCACTTGTTCTATATTCGCCTACATTGATACTCCCCTTGACGCAAGTAAAAGGTCCATTGTAACATTCAAATCGAGTAGCCTTTGATCTGCCTATCCAGACGAGCCCCTTTTTGCAACTTATGGTGTGGCAACCTAAGGGAAGGTGCAGCGAGGGGTGTTCACAAGTATTGCATAAAAACTTTCCATTTATATACAGGTTCCCATGAACTCCCCATCGAGTATAGTTTGTTCTGATAAGAAAAATTTCTATTTTCATATTTTAATTGCTTTAAAAGTTGATTTTGAAAATGACAAAAATGACTTTGACAAAAATGACAAGTTTTTGAGACTTTTATACAACTGTCGATATTTTTGTATATCTTAAGTCCGGTTGCTGTACAACAAGTCCCTGTTTCTTCCAGTTCTTCAGCATCTGCTTTACCATCATACTCGTAACCCCAGAACCTTTCACGACCAAACTTTGTTGCATGGCCATTTCCTCAGTAAAAGTAGAATCCAGTCGCTCAAATATGGTGTCGTTCTTGCCTCGATGGGTACGGCCTGTAGTGGTCTGTCCAGCATACTCTCTCGACGAGAAGGCTGCCTCGATTCTTTCTCTAAAGAAATAAAGGGCATTTTCCATCAGATAGTCGGCGATGACATCAAATAATGAAAGCATGGAGGCTGTTTGCGCCTTGACGATCATGTCTTTCCACATCTCTGGTTCCTCCTTGAGTATCTTTTCTGCGCCTTGAAAACCATTTGCCTTGATTAGTTGTTCAGCGACATCACACAGCATGATACAGGTCATCATCCGCATGGTTGTAGGGCAGATTCTGAAACGCTGACGAGCCTTAATTTTGTCGTCATTTTTCATTGTTTCAAGACGTATCTCTTCCAACCATTCACGCCCCTTTTTCTCCAGCTCCTCGAGAACGACATCACCGCTCATCAGCGGCAGCAAATGTGCTATTTGGGATATTTGCTCACGCTGTCCATTATTCAGGACATACAGGTTTTCGGTGAGTGCGGCAAATGTGTTGTCGGGCGTTCTTGCCACAGCTATACGGCTCTGAAAGCCATCCGTATAATTGCTTACTACACGATAGAGCGCATCAGGAGTTCCGCACATGGTAACGTTCCAAAGCAACCTGTCGATATGGACATTTACGGCATCCGCACTCTTTGCCTCGCGTTCGTAACAGGTTCCGTCGTATGCCTGACGAAGCATCACAGAAAAATCACTCAGTCCAGAACGCCATTTCTGTGCTACGGTGTCAGCTTCTGGTGTAAAAGAAAATGCGTGTTTACCTTCGGTATTTGAGAGGCGGTCGGCAAGGTTGGCGACAGTATTGTTCAGAGTCAGGATGCGGATAGGCAACTTGGGTTCCTCTGGCTGTTCCTTCTTGTTTTTCGCAGCACGCTTCTTTGCTCGCCAGTCCTCTTCCTGCTGAAGGTAAACTTTATCCATCTGCTTCATTTCTTTCGTCCATGACGCAATCAATGGGTCGATGCTACCCTTTCCTGATGCAAAGTCACCAGCAATATAAGAGATAAGGTTGAGCGAATTGTATCTGCCGTGCACCGAGATTTTGACACCTGTCGCAAGGGTTCCTATCACAGGACAGATTGCTACAAGGGCTGGCATGGCGAGGTGTGGACCCACAGAGTCAACTGAATCTCGAACGCCTTGCGGCAGCGATGGCAGGGCATGATAATAAAACAATTCGTCCTGCTCGTTGATGTCATCCAAAGCCTGCTCGATGTTTTCTGTATTGCTGCCTTTGCTTTCCTTGATGGCTGCCAGCACATCCTTAAGCCTTTTGGGCATTCTTGCACGTTTTTCAGCAAGGGCTGAGTCAATGCAAGACAACTTTTCGACCTCGGGAAATCCATCGTAACAAGGAATTACCTTGTCTAAAAGTTGGCGGTCGAAGCCGCAAATATGGCGCAGATTGACTGCCAGTTCGAAGGTCAGCGTGTTGCGATTTGACTGAATAGGCTCATGTCCGTCGTTATAGAGTTCCCACCATTTGCGGATGATGTCTGCATAAGGGATGCCACAGTAGTTGAGTGGTTCTGAGGAGGCTGTTTCTGTTGTCTGCTCAGACTGTTCGGCCTGATGATTTTCAGTATTCTTGGATGCAGAGTTTTCAGATTGATTCAGCTGCTCTGCTGCTGTATTTTCTGCTTTGATTTCCGCCTCTTTCTGAGGTGCTGCAACCTCCCAGGGCTTGTAGTGCTTATTGACCTTATGAGCTCCTTCTGGCAATACTTCCTGTCCGTATTTTTCTCGTTCTTCCAGCAACTTTGCCTCTGCCTTGACGGCAGCTTCATCATAAGAGTCAGTGAAGAGTTCGGGTGAGAGATAGAGCAAGTCGTCAGCGGCGGCCGTTGTAGTGAAATACACTCGGTTGATGTCGTGAGCCGAAGTGTCCATCTCGCATTGCAGCATCGTAGCCAAGCGCACCTGATTCTCCAAGATGGTTTTTCCCTGCTCTCGCTTGCATACCACGTGTCCGCCCTGTCGGGCACTACGTTCCAGCATCAGAAGTCCATATTTCCCAGGGTCTTGCAGCAACTTTTCTGCAGCGATTTTAAATGACTCTGGGTCGTCGAGGTCGAAACCGAAAGCCTTGCTGGGCAACTTGTTTCCCTTCACGGTTCCACCAGGATAATGTCCTGAATAATTCATCTGTACCAATCGCCTTTTGGCAGCATCATTTCCGTTTCTTGCCAGTCGAAGGTTTGCCATTTGCTGGCTGCTGTTACGCAGCTCTCTGTACTCCTGTTCTGAGGTGATGGGGCGGGCGACCTTGCGCCCTTTCTCCACCTTGATATAATAGCAACTCATCGATGATTAATGTTTCAATTGATACTCTACAACCGCTTCACTTGCGTCTTCTGCTTCGTCTGCAAGTACATCGCCGATATTCACGCCCTCGTCGCAGTAAACCTTGAGTGTCAGCTGTATAGCTCCGTCTACTGTTTTGCTTACTCTGCCATGAGCCAGCTTCTTAATCAGCTGCGAAAGAGGCTTTTTCTTTGGCTGTGCCACAAAGTCGAAGGTGCCGTCTGACATCTGTTGCGCCACACCTCGCATTCGCAAACTTGGCACTCGGTTCTTGCCAATAAAGTCGGGTGCAAACATAAAATATTTGCTCTCGTCGTAGTAAGCCACGCCTGCTATCTGGACGTGCTGCACACCTGTATTTGTGTTCAACACATTTGTTTTGTTGTTATTCTTTTTCATAATCTGTTGTTGTTTAGATGAGCGAAAGAAGTGTGTAAGTTTTAGTTTGCGCAAATTGTCCCGAGACATTTCTTACGCCACCTTTTCAACTCAGATTAATAAATGATTTTGACCTGTACGGTTTTAATTACCCAATACGCCCTGAAAGGGCAGAAGCTCTTAGCCCAGGGCATCGCCCTGGGTATTTATGGGCGAAAAACCTGTCGCCCTGTAAGGGCAAAAGCTTTAAAACTCCCGACAATTTTAAGGCTGTTGCCCTTACAGGGCGCCTTGCTGACTGCCATTATACCCAGGGCGTTGCCCTGGGCTAAGAGCTTCTGCCCCTTCAGGGCGTGCTGCTTATAGGAGCTTGGGGACTTTCCAACCGTACAGGTCGATGTTGGTTTACTTTTTCACGCTGTCGATGTCAGCGACCACGATGTCCTGATACATCTGTCCGTTATACTCCCGAACCTGGAAGCGGAGTGAAGCTACAACAAGCTCGTGATTGCCGAAGCTCAATTCAGCGGTTGTTCCGAGCATGACCGCTGCATATGAATTCTCAAATTTCCCGCCCATCTCCCGTAGGATGATGTTGCGTTTTTTAAGCATCCCGCCCTCGCTTTTAGGACTCTGCACAGTCAGGACATCGCCCTGCTGTACCACTCTCATGATTTTTGTTTCCATAATTCTGTTTGTTAAATAAATTACTTAATTACTCTTACTGAAAGAGAGGTTGAAACTCACGTTGAAACTGTACTTCCAAATGCGGAAAGAAAAATAAATGTTCATACTCTGAAAAAATTAAAAGTTAATAAATCATGTTCCGATGCCTTCAAACAAAAAAAGCACCGCCAGCCAGACTTTATTGTCTGATTGACGGTGCAAAGATACTAACAAGTAATCGGAGCACTCCTATACTACATCTATACTACATGTTTCCGCATTCATCCTGCAAGGGTAAGAACTCGCTATTTGCTGTTGAATATTTCCTCGTTTTTCCACTTCAGTTCGTCGAAGATACGCGATTGCTTTTCATATGCTACACTGCTTGACATCGAATTCGATAGGTCGTTGCTGTAGCCTGACAAGTCGATATTGAACAGGCGGCCCAGCCAGTCAAAATAATCTTTTTTCGTCAGCTTATTGCCGTTCATATCCTCCACCTTGCCACATTCGTACCAGGCATTCATCACCCTGATGAAGTCTATCTTTGTGCCCTTTTTTCTTGACAGGCGCAGCGGACTTTTCAGCTGTTTCTGCTCTGAGTCATTCGTGGTTTCGGTAGTGTTCCCTTCATCTTTTCCCTGATTCACATTCTCGATATGCACATCACCATTCATCGTGCTGCCAGCGTTCATTGTCACGCTGTTTTCTGCAAAATTGTTTACGATACTGCTCATTTTATTCGTTCTGATTTTCGTTGTTTGTTTTTATTTTCACATCACCCATCATCGTTCCTCCAGCCTCTACGCTCACGCTTCCTTGTGCGAAATGATTGTTGATTCTCGGAGCTTCGGCCACAGCTTTCAGAGCCTCTGTCTGCTGCTGCAAGGCTTCCGTCTGTCGCATCTGCCCCTCCTGTATGGAGAGAAAACGGCCTGTCATTCCGTCTACCAACTGCTTGTCGGATGGCGGAAGATAGGGTATATGGCGGTACAGGAAGGACTGCATCACCTTCACATCTTCAAGCCTTTTGAGTTGACGGCAATAAGCGACGATGGTGTTGACGAGGCGCTGCTGCATCACTCCGATAAGAATCGGTGCTGCTGCCGTTGCTGTCAGTCCCAAAGCTATTCGCAGCCGATGGCGGACGGCAAAGGCGGCAAGAAGCAGTCGCAGATGGCGTAGTGGAATGTGGGTGTAATAGGCTCGGGTCAGCAGGTCGGTCTCGTCGGCAGTAGGTCTGTTGGCAAGGGCAGGGATATTGGTGAGCAAGGTTTCTATCTCATTGAGCCACAGGGAGAGTTCCAGCAAGTCGAGTTCCCGGCAATCGGCTCCTTTCAGGTGCAGCCATTCGTGCCAGCAGCGATCTGCATCGTGCGATGCAAGCAGCCGAGGCAACCATTCGTGCTTTCGCTCCTCCTTTCTGTGTTCCGTACACAGTCCGGACAACAGGTGTTCCATGTCCTGCGCCAACTTCTGTATCCATTCGCCGTCCTTCGCTTCCATCGTTCTCACGATATTCTCCATCCCCATCCTGGCTTCGTTCCAAAGGGCGTTTTTGCCTGTCGACACCAAGGCTTCGGTATAGCCTCGCACCTCTTCCTCGTCTTCTGCGGTCAGTGTTATCAGTGTCAAAAGTTCCTGCAGCATCATCACGGCATCGTCCACGCTCAGCATCTCCTCGGTCATGGGGAAGAGAGGCAGAGGCGGTTCCCATTCCATCCATTTATCATCGTGAACGATGGGGACTAAGGGCAAGTTCTCGGTTTCTACAGCGACATAGAAATAACCATGCTCATCAACTTTCACCTCTACCACCCGGGCATGGAAGAATCCTCGTCCGCTGGCAGCAAGTGCAGCAAAAGCGATTGATTTGTAATCGTCACGATTGCGCACATAACCTATCTTCCGACTCATCAGTCTGACGGCCAGTGCTTCCTTGTCGGCAGCATTGGTGGGTTCGGGCTTGATAGTAACACGAGGGTGTGTCCTGTCCAATTGGGTCAGGAGGTCGATGGTGCGTTGGTTTTCCTGTGCAGTCATGGGTGTTTCGGGCTCATGGTCGGGGTTGGCGGCAAACTGCACTCCTACTATTTTTATTCTTGATGTCATCAGGATTTTTAGTTAGCATAATATAATGGATTGCAAATATAGTTATTCTTTTTGTAACAGCCAAGAGTTTTTCGTGATATTTTTATGATAGTATGAAAGAATATTTTTCATTCATATTATAACCTTTAGAAAACGCACAAACAATCTGCTAACCTTGTCATTTTTGTCAAAGTCATTTTTGTCATTTTCGATTTTGAAAATGAAAAAAAAGTTCTATAAAGAATATATATATAAATATATATTTATATATATATTCTTTATAGAGGTG
>NZ_VZAD01000092.1 GCF_009495355.1 Segatella copri | reverse complement strand
CTCTGATGGAATGGTTTCATTCTATATCCACGAAAAATGAATTATTCCAAAATTCCACAACACTATTGAGTGCTAAGTGATACGGAAACAACTTTGGTACGTTTTAAATGAGAAGTGCTCTAAAAAAGACATTGGGCTAACCTGTTGATTACATTTGAAAACATATAAAAGATAAAAGAAGTATTCTACAAATTTAAAGCTCCAAATGAAGATGAAAAACATAAATGAAGGAAAATAATAAGTAAAGACCTCGCTTATTTCGGCAGAATTTAGTAACTTTGCACCGATTTTATTGAAGAAAAAACAACAAAAGATAATAAAAAATGGAATTAGCAAGTAAGTACGATCCACAAGACGT
The DNA here is from genome assembly GCF_009495355.1 of Segatella copri. Taxonomy (GTDB): domain Bacteria; phylum Bacteroidota; class Bacteroidia; order Bacteroidales; family Bacteroidaceae; genus Prevotella. The sequence goes on along the minus strand of NZ_VZAD01000092.1, from coordinate 33,161 downwards.
GGAAGGAAAATGGTATCAGTACTGGCTCGACAACAAACTCTTCAGCTCGAAGCCAGACGGTCGTGACCCCTATACAGTGGTAATCCCACCACCTAACGTAACAGGTGTGCTCCACATGGGACACATGCTCAACAATACAATCCAGGACATCCTTGTGCGCCGTGCACGAATGGAGGGAAAGAACGCATGCTGGGTGCCAGGTACCGACCATGCCAGTATCGCTACCGAGGCCAAGGTGGTGAACCGCCTCGCTCAGCAGGGCATCAAGAAGACCGACCTCACCCGTGAGGAGTTCCTCAAGCATGCATGGGACTGGACTCACGAGCATGGCGGCATCATCCTCAAGCAGTTGCGTCGCTTGGGTGCCAGCTGCGACTGGGACCGCACAGCATTCACTATGGACGAGACGCGTTCGCGTGCCGTGATCCATGTGTTCTGCGACCTCTACCAGAAGGGACTCATCTATCGCGGCGTGCGTATGGTGAACTGGGATCCTAAGGCGCAGACTGCGCTCTCCGACGAGGAGGTTATCTACAAGGACGAGCACTCTAAACTCTATCATCTGAAGTATTACGTAGTGGAGCAAGACTGCCAGCAGGTGGACGAGGAGAACGTGATGCACAAGGACGAGAAGGGCTACTATGCTGTAGTGGCTACCACACGTCCTGAGACCATCATGGGCGATACAGCCATGTGTATCAACCCAGAGGACAAGAAGAACACCTGGCTGAAGGGTAAGCACGTCATCGTGCCTCTCGTAGGCCGTGAGATTCCTGTCATCGAGGACTCATATGTAGACATCGAGTTCGGTACAGGTTGTCTGAAGGTGACTCCAGCTCACGACATCAACGACCATGCACTCGGCTTGAAGCACGGACTGGCAACCATCGATATCTTCAACGACAACGGAACCATCAGTGAGGCTGCCGGCATGTATGTGGGCATGGACCGCATGGACGTGCGCAAGCAGATCTCTACCGACCTGCAGGAGGCTGGCCTCATGGAGAAGATAGAGGACTATAATAATAAGGTAGGTTTCTCCGAGCGCACCAATGTGCCTATCGAGCCTAAGCTCTCTACACAGTGGTTCCTCAAGATGCAGCACTTTGCCGACATCGCCCTCGCACCGGTCATGGACGACGATATCGAGTTCTACCCCAAGAAATATAAGAACACCTATCGCCACTGGTTGGAGAATATCAAAGACTGGTGTATCAGCCGTCAGTTGTGGTGGGGTCATCGCATACCAGCCTACTACTTCGACAACGAGGGCAAGAAGGACTTCGTAGTGGCTGAAACCGCAGAGGAGGCTTTGAAGCTCGCACAGGAGAAGAATGCCAACATCAAGGCCGAAGACCTGGAACAAGAGAGCGACTGCCTCGACACATGGTTCTCTTCATGGCTGTGGCCTATCTCTCTCTTCGACGGCATCGAGCACCCAGACAATGAGGAGATCAACTACTACTACCCCACCAGCGACCTCGTAACAGGTCCGGACATCATCTTCTTCTGGGTGGCACGTATGATCATGGCTGGCTACGAATATCGTGGCAAGATGCCTTTCAAGCACGTGTACTTCACAGGTATCGTTCGCGACAAGCTCGGCCGCAAGATGAGCAAGAGCCTCGGCAACTCTCCTGACCCTATCGACCTGATCGATAAGTTTGGTGCCGACGGTGTACGCATGGGTATGATGCTCTCTGCGCCTGCAGGCAATGACATCCTCTTCGACGAGAGCCTTTGCGAGCAGGGACGTAACTTCAACAACAAGATTTGGAACGCCTTCCGCCTCGTTAAGGGTTGGGAGACAGCAGATATCGAACAGCCTAAGAGCGCAGAAATCGCAGTGAAATGGTTTGACGCCAAGCTCAAGGAGGTGAACGAGGAGATGCAGAAGCAGTTTAAGGACTACCGTATCTCTGAGGCTTTGATGACTGTATATAAGTTGTTCTGGGATGAGTTCTCATCTTGGTACTTGGAGATGGTGAAGCCAGCCTACGGTCAGCCTATCGACCAGAAGAGCTACGATGCTACCCTCCGTTTCTTCGACGCACTGCTGAAGATGCTGCACCCATTCATGCCATTCATCACCGAGGAGTTGTGGCAGCACATCTACGACCGCAAGGAGGGCGAGAGCATCATGCGCGAGAAGCTGGAGATTCCTGCACCTACAGCCGAGGAGCAGAAGTTGGCAGCCGACATCGAGGCTGTGAAGCAGATTATCGCCGGTGTCCGTACCGTTCGCAACCAGAAGAACATCGCTCAGAAGGAGCAGCTCTCACTCCAGGCAGTGGGCAAGAACGACTTCGAGGCTTACAACGACGTAACTCTGAAGATGGCCAACCTCGACAAGATTGAGGTCATCACCGAGAAGAGCGCTGACGCATCCAGTTTCATGGTAGGTACCGACGAGTTTGCCGTACCATTGGGCGACCTTATCGACGTGGCTGCCGAGATAGAGAAGGCTGAGGCACAGCTCAAGCACCTTGAAGGCTTCCTGATGGGTGTGCGCAAGAAGCTCAGCAATGAGAACTTCGTGGCTCACGCTCCTGAGAAGGTGGTGGCTCTTGAGCGCAAGAAAGAAAGCGACTCTGTAGAGAAGATCGCAGCCCTCAAGGCTACTATCGAAGAACTCAAGAAGAAGTAACAGACTATTTTATTTCAATGTTAAATGTTGAATGTTAAGTGTTAGACGAGACTGCTCTTGCCATCTTAAGAACAAGACTTTACAAGGGCGCCACGACTTAACATTTAACACTTAACATTTAACATTTTTCGTATCATGACAAGAAAGAAGCTTTTCACCTTATTTATATATGTATCCTTCGCCCTGATGGGACTGACGGGCTGCAACGACGAGGCTTTCGACATCGACAGCGTCAACAAGCAGACCTTGCTCATCATGTATCCATGGTCGGGAACCGAAAATTCGGCAGGACTCTACAGCGATATGGTCAACAACCTGAACCAGATAGAGAATGCCATCAAGAAGAACAAGGGACTAAAAAGCACAAGGGTATTTGTGTTTATGAGCACATCTGCCACAGAGAGTTCGCTCTTTGAGCTGACTTACAACTCAAGCACCTTTACTGTAGAGCATCAGATGCTGGAAAACTATACCGGCACTGCCTACACCACTACGGAAGGACTGACAGACATCATCGGTGAGGTGAAACAGCAAGCAGAGGCACTCAACTATGCCCTGATTATCGGAGGACACGGAACAGGATGGAACAACATTTCCGACTGGACCGACTATCCCAACCAGGCCAAGAGAAAAGCTGCACTCAAGACCCGCTCTTTTGGCGGACTCGACAACACCTATGCCATCAACGTATCATCGCTGGCACAAGCCATCGAGACCAACGGCATCAAGATGCAGTACATCCTCTTCGATGCCTGCTATATGAGTAATGTGGAGACGGCTTACGAGCTGAAGGATGCCACCAACTTCCTCTTGGCTTCGCCCAATGAGATTATGGCAAAGGGACTGCCCTACGAGGATATCTGGAGCTATCTCAACACGACAACTCCCAACTACGCAAGCATCATCTCGTCGTACTACTCTCATTACAACAGCACCTCTACCCCATACGCAAGCCTTGCTGCCATCGACTGCCGACAGATGGACAAGTTGGCTGCCATCATGAAGGAACTGAACAGCAAGTACACCATCACCACAGAACGCCTGGCTGGCGTGCAGACAGAAGACGGATACACCCCCAACCTGTATTACGACTTGGGCAACTATGTAGACAGTCTGAAGCCCAACGCCTCGATGAAGGATCAGTTTGCCACTCAGCTGAAAGCCACGGTAAAAGCCGCACAAAGCACAGCAGAAGTGTACAGCAACATCAATGCGACAACCATCACTGTCAAAGACTTCTCGGGTCTTACCATCAGCGACCCCAGTTCGCATCCCGTGGCTCTCAGAACCAAGAAACAGACCAAATGGTGGAAAGCGACGCATGAGGGAGAGTGAAGAGCAAAGAAGTTAGGAGGAAGTTAAAGAAAAACAAAAATAAACAGACAGAAACAATGGAATACTTCATCGTAGAAAACGGAAAGCAAGCCGGACCATTCAGCATAGCCCAGCTGGCAGAAAAACATATCAAGCCTGAGACTTTGGTATGGAAAGAAGGTATGGCAGACTGGACTCCAGCCTGGAAAATAGCCGAACTGAAATACATTCTCGCCGAAGGCAGTCAGCAAACAGGAACTGCTGTGCCTCCTGTTCCTCCTACAGCCAATCAGGCGGAAGATATGAGTCAGCCTGCAGCAGAAACAGAGGAAAATGAGAACGGGAAGGACAGCGACAAGAAGCCTAAGAAAAAGAAATCCTACTGGAAATTCTTCGTAGGACTCTTGGTTGTGATTCTGCTCATCCTGGCATTCACCAACCCCGGCAGAGACACTCATAAGCAAGCCGTAAAGGAGGAAGTCGGCAAGGTGATAGACAAGGCTACAAACATCAGTGACGATTTCATCTTCGCCGATGGCCTGCGCTCGTTTGCCAAGATGATCTCGAACAACATGATAGATGTTGCCTTCGACCAGCTTTTCGAGTACCACAACTACATCATCTTCTCGAAAGGCACCGTCAACTTCAATGGCAAAAGTCACAACGTAAGCTTTGGAATCCTGGGCAAGGTATACACCATCAATGCCGATGATGCTATCAAGGCAATGGAAAATGTGGAACAGCTCAACAGCAACGACTCATCTGAAAATACTGATGACAATCAGTCGGCAAACAACTCTTCAGACAACACCAACCTGCAGTCACAGCTCGAAAACAAGACCAACGAGGCTATTGACAAACTGTCCGACAAGGTCAGCAAAAAGATGGAAGACAAACTCAACGAAAAGTTGGAAGAACTCAACGACTCCTCTAATATCGACAAGATAGTAGACAAGATCCTCAGCTTGTTCTAACAGGCCTCCCTCCACGAAGTGGCAACACATATAAAAGCGACAATACATCAAAAAGCCCTACCCCCTTTAGCGGGGCAGGGCTTTTTTATCTCCATTAAGCACATAACTGCTGTCATATGACACTCATAAAAAAACGAAATAGGCTTCATGCTTAAACGCAATAGGCTTCGACCTTAAACGCAATAGGCTTCATGCTTAAACGCAATAAGCTTCGAGCTTAAACGCAATAGGCTTCGACCTTAAACGCAATAGGCTTCGACCTTAAACGCAATAGGCTTCGACCTTAAACGCAATAGGCTTCGACCTTAAACGCAATAGGCTTCGACCTTAAACGCAATAGGCTTCGACCTTAAACGCAATAGGCTTCGACCTTAAACGCAATAGGCTTCGACCTTAAACGCAATAGGCTTCGACCTTAAACGCAATAGGCTTCGACCTTAAACGCAATAGGCTTCGACCTTAAACGCAATAGGCTTCGACCTTAAACGCAATAGGCTTCGATATTAAACGCAATAGGCTTCGAGCTTAAACGCAGGTGCTTTCAATAGTCAATGAAAGCACTTGCGTTTTTCAAAAGAGAATTTCCTCCTGAAGTCCCACATTTATGTTATTCAGACTTCAACACCTCTCTCAACTTATCTACTCCAGGAAAACTTGTTGTCTGATAAGTAATCTTTCCTTCCTTGTTTACAACAAAATAAGTAGGAATACCTGAGAAATGATATAGGTCACTAAGAGCATCAGCCTGCTCCTCTGTCAACCGCACATGCACACCACTTATCGTCTTTATCATCTCGCCCCATTTGCCAACAGGCGATGAAGCATCTGCAATATAAACATACACCACATCGGTGAGCTGTTCTTTCAAAGGACGAATGGCCGACATGGCAGCCCTGCATGGCATACACCACGTGTTCCAAAAATCAAGGAGCAGAGTTTTGCCTTTATACTTATTTATGATTGAGGGAAAAATCTGTTTGGCAGACATCTTGGAGTCTATGTCTATAATGCTGTATACAGAACTGGAATTGGCTGTCTTTATCATCTCGGCCATTTTTTCGTCGGAAGACTTTTGCTGGGACTTCAAGTCTTCATTGTCGGCAAAAAGCAATTCCCTCACCATATCATTGGCAATACTATCGCGAGCTGCCGCCATCTGCTGTTCGGTGAGAAGATGCTTGCGTCCTAAAGAACGGCTGAGACGCTTTCCGACAGCTATATCATCCAACAATGGGTCAGCCGCCATATATTGGCGACAGAAACTTGACGTAAAGTCTGCAAGAAAAGAATAATAACGCTGATTCTTGGAACGAAGGATTGGGAGTTGCTCCAATGTTTTAAAATACGACAATGTGTCAACACTCAGGTCGGCACGTCGCACTCCTGTCTTGCGCACAATCATAGGAGCCATGGCTATATTGTTCTTAAAACCAAACAACGCCGAAGCATAATTCATGGAAAGATAACTATGCGCCAAAGTTCGGGTGGCAACGCTGATGGTTGCATCAGCATCAATAGCATGTAGTTTTTGCTCATAAACCTTCTGCACATAATCACGATATTGCAATGGTGTCATACCACAAATGTCATCAAAGAAAGTTTTGCCATAGACATCAAGATTTTCCTTTACACTCTGCAACTCTGTATCGACAGCAGCATATTTTCCTTCAAACCAAACATATTTCTTGACGCTTGCATCATCTGCAAAGAGATGTGTAGCGGCAAGTGCCTGTGTCGTGAGGTCAATAATTACAGTAGTCGTATCGTGAGGCACTGCAAGAAACGGAATCTCCATTCGGTTAACCCGAATGGTTGCTATTGCCGGTAAAATAGCATTGGCACTTATGCTGCATGTTCCATCCACGCTGATAGAATCGTGGTCGAACGGCATACGCTGTGGTGAGAACCAATTATCGACGAGAACATCAAGTGTAGTACCGTATTCAGGTTTATACCCTACCAAGCGCACATTCACAACAGTCTTGCCAAGGTTGAGATCGGTAGATGGCAATTCTACCTTTTTGTCAAATGCTTGCTGTAACAAGTGCTGCGGAATGTCAGCCTGTGGCCGTCTGCCGTCGAGGCGCACTCCGTAAATGTTCCAACCAGAGTTGTCGGATACTTCACGGAAATCAAACTCCGTCGTGGTCTCTGGCATTGGCTTAAAACGCAAAGTAGCAGAAACGTACCCACATTCAGGCACTTTCACAAAAACACCTTTTGGCAACTGCGGACTACCCAGATAAGCATACGTCGCACCATTGACTGCAAGAACGGCATGGGAATCGATACTAACCTTGCCACTGGCCTGATAGATTTTTACGTCAAGAACTGTAGCTTTCTTGTCGAGTGTCACACGCTCGATTTCTAATTTATGATTGTTGGAGGCGAAGAAGTAAGGACGCTCAACAACTCGCTTGGCTTGTGCCGCTGAAGAAACGACCAACATCAGAAAGACAACAAGCAATAAGGCTTTCTGACTGAAATACATTGTTTTCATTTAATGTGTATATTTGATTTTTTTCCCTCAAAAAAGGAATAGCTGAGCTATTCATAGTCATCAATCACGGAATTGACGAAATCCATCATGGGCTTTGCCACACGGAAGATGTCTGCCGACTTGCTGAGCCAAGCTTCATCGGCAAAGAAATCATCGGGCACACGGACCCAGGCACAGTAGTCCTTCATCTTCAGATAGTCGAGAAACTCATAATCCTTAGGAAAATCCTTGGGAGCTTTCTTCAACATATTGACTCCGAAACCTTTGTCGCTTATCTCGTCATCGTCCTTCCATACACCCTCACCAGGATAACCGAAGGTATTGACAAACCTGCCATTCTCCACAGCACGTCGCCATTCGTCAATGTTACCCATAATCTCGTTGCGGCACGAGGTAAGGATATTCGTAGGTAGACAGTAGGCACCGACTGCCAAAAGGCAATGTCCTGGCTCTACATGAATATAGTAGCCACCACGAAGCGACTTCTTGCCGTGAGTACAAATGTAGGCTCCGAAATGGCGCTTATAGGGCGACTTATCGGAAGAAAAACGTATGTCACGATAGAAACGATACGTACAGTCTTTCACCTGCAAGTGGGCTATTTCGTCATCGAAACCGGCATAGTGCGCAATGGCCTTACTGATGCCTTCCTCGAAATCAGACTTGGCTGCCAGATACTCTGCCTTGTGTTCCTGGAACCACTCACGGTTGTTGTGAGCAGCCACATCCTGCAAAAAATGATTGATCTTCTTGACATTCATCTTATCTGTATTGCTATAGTTTACTGTTTTTCAGGCGTTTGGGACAATGCTCGTTAAAGAAGCACTGCTCGCATAGCGGTTTGGCACTCTTACATATATAGCGGCCATGCAACAGGAGCCAATGGTGCGCGTTGGGAATATCGGCTTCAGGAATGTTAGCCATCAGATAGTCTTCCACCTTTCGCGGACTGTCGGCCGTGGCAGGCACCAACCCCATGCGATGGCTGACACGATAGACATGCGTATCTACTGCCATGGTGGCCTTGCCAAACCACACGGCACGAATCACATTGGCGGTCTTGCGCCCTACTCCGGCAAGGCTCGTCAGATTGGCAGCCGACTCTGGCACCTCACCATTGAACCGCTCCACCAACTGGCACGACATCTCTACGAGATGCTTCGCCTTGGCATTGGGATAGCTCACCGAACGAATGAGTTCGTACACTTCTTCCACCGTAGCCGCTGCCATGGAACGGGCATCAGGATAACGGGCAAAAAGAGCTGGCGTAACCATGTTGATGCGCTTGTCGGTACACTGAGCCGACAGCAAGGTAGCTACCAGCAACTGGAAAGCACTGCCAAACTCCAACTCGGTAGTGACACGGGGCATCTCCTGTCGGAAATGATCCAACACGTATTCGTATCTTTCTTTGCGAAGCATTGTTCTTTATACCTTATTATATATATATAGCCATACAGCAAACCAGAAAGGAGCTGTATGTCTATCAGTAAAATTTCTCTATAAAAAAATAGAATCGTTATTGTACGTGTTTTAAGACTTACACCCAAAGGATTATTTCTTAGCAGGTGCAGCAGTCTCGCTCTTCAACTTGCCCTTGTAAGCCTTGTTCAAGCCATTGATCACCTCGTTAGTGATATCGTAAGCCTTGTCGGCATAAAGAAGGTTATCGCCACTCTTAGACAAGATGATGCTGTACTTCTTGTCCTTGTTGTAGGCAGCCAGATAGTGAGCAATACTGTCGTGGAGAGCCTTGTTGTACTTTGCCTGCTCGGCAGCAAACTCGTTGCTCAGACGCTGCTGCAAACCCTGCACGTCGTTGCTCTGCTTCTGCAAACCAGCCTGTATAGCCTCTGCCTGCTCGCGTGTGAGTGCATTCTGCTGAATCTTCTGCTGGAAGTTGGCAGCTGCTGCCTGCAAGTTCTGCTGCTTCTGTGCAAGTGTAGCCTGAATGTTCTGACCCTTCTTCTCCAAGAGAGCAGAATACTCTTTGGCAAATGTATACTGTGTCATGATAGAGTCGACCTCTACATACGCAATCTTCAACTCAGCAGGAGCCTTGCTCTCAGACTTAGCCTCAACCTGTGGCTGCGACTTGTTGCATGATGCCAATGACAAGGCAGCAACTGCTGCGATAGCCATGAAGCCCAAAATGTTCTTTTTCATTTTCTTGTTATTTTAGTTTTTTATTATTTTATATCTTACATAAGATTTATAAAAGAGAGAATCCGTCTTCGTTCTTCACTCTTCACTTCCTCAATAGGCCTTTCCCGCTTGTCGTGCCTCGCGGTCCTGATCTACCACACAATGAATACCCTGCTTGCGAAGTCCAGGATTGTCGTGGACATGCTGCGAGGAGAACTTGCCGTTCTTGCGAAAAATCAACTTCACGGATAATAAAGCTACAGATATAGCAATTATTAACACGCTAAATAGCAATATCTTTATCATTTTTATTACTTTTGCAGTGCATTAGATTGCACATTTGGATGCAAAGGTAATATTTTTCAAGCAAAGTTCAAAATAAAAATACATAAAATGACTAAAAATGATTTGAAACCTGCTCGTGTTTTCGAGCAGTTTGCTAAAATCAATCAGATTCCACGTCCATCAAAGCACGAGGAACAGATGATTGAGTACCTGAAAGAGTTTGGTAAAAGCCACAACTTGGAGACTGTTGTCGACAAAACCGGCAACGTGATTATCCGCAAACCCGCCACTCCTGGCTATGAGGACCGAGAGACGATTATCCTGCAGAGCCACATGGACATGGTGTGCGACAAGCTGGTGGATGTAGACGTTGACTTCACCAAGGATGCCATACAGACCTACGTGGACGGAGAATGGATGAAAGCCAAGGGCACTACCTTAGGCGCCGACGACGGAATAGGCTGCGCCATTGAGCTGGCTATCCTCGACTCTGATGACATCGAGCACGGACCTGTGGAGTGTGTCTTCACACGTGACGAGGAAACAGGACTTACTGGTGCACACGGCATGGAGGCTGGTTTCATGAAAGGCAACATGCTCATCAACCTCGACTCAGAGGACGAAGGACTTATCTTCGTTTCTTGTGCCGGTGGACAGACAATCCATGCCACCTTCGACTTCTCTCGCGAGAAGGCTCCTGCCGGATATTTCTTCCTCAAATTGAATATCAAGGGACTGAACGGAGGCCACTCGGGTGACGATATCGACAAGAAGCGCGCCAATGCCATCAAGATTCTGGCCCGTTTCCTCTATATGGAAATGGAGAAACAAGAAGATGGCATCCTCTTGGCAAGCTTCAACAGCGGAAAGATGCACAACGCCATTCCTCGCGACGGACAGGTTGTGTTTGCGGTAAAGAACGAGGCCAAAGAGCAGGTTCGTGCTGACTGGAACATCTTTGCCTCTGAGGTGGAAGACGAGTTCCATGTTACGGAGCAGAGCATGCACTTCAGCATGGAGAGCACTGATGCTGTGGACATTATCGAAAGCCAGGTGGCTGACAGATTCATCATGGCACTGCAGGCTGTTGACAATGGGCCTCTCACCCACTGCCAGGACGAGGCCATTGCCGAAATGGTTGAGACTTCGAGCAATGTGGCAAGTGTGGCAACTACCGAGGACAGCATCGAAATTGTTGCTTCTCAGCGCAGCAATGTGATGAGCAACCTCGACAATATGACCAATACGGTGAAGGCTGCCTTCCAGTTGGCTGGTGCCAAGATAAGTGTAGGCGACAAATATCCTGCATGGAAGATGCGTGCCAACAGCGCCCTGACCGACCTGACAGTCAAGAGTTACGAAAAACTATTCGGCAAAGAGCCTCTGGTAAAAGGAATTCACGCCGGTCTGGAGTGTGGTCTCTTCTCTGAGAAATATCCCAACCTCGACATGGTAAGCTTCGGTCCTACCCTTCGCAATGTACATACTCCTGAAGAGGCTCTGCTCATCCCTACTGTTCAGATGGTTTGGGATCACTTGCTGGAGGTTCTCCGCAACCTTCCCAAGAAGTAAAAGGACTTAACTTTCGCAAATGGGAAAGTTAGAGTTCAGCAAAAAAACATACGATAAAAAAAGGAGATTTTCCGTATATGGAAAATCTCCTTTTTTTATGCGTGTAAACTTGGAAGTTTTAAAATGCTTATGAAATGTGCCGCTACTTCTTCCGCCGCAAACGTGCAAAGAAATCCTGCAACTGTCCTGACTTGACACCCATCGTCTGCAAACGGCGAAGGTCATCGTATGCCTCGCTCTTGCGACCTAAGCTGATGAGCAAGTCGGCATGATTGACCACATAGTCCTGACAGGTACTGTCGAGACGCATTGCCTCGCCATAGTCATAAACCGCCAGGTCGAGCATGCCCCTCTCTTTCTCCATTCCACCACGGGCTGCATAAGCTACAGCGCTGTCGGGATATTGCTCTATCAGACTGTTGATGCCATCGTAAGCCTCGGTGAGATGTTGGTCTTTCTCGTTGAGAAGCGCCAGTCCCAACTGTGCCTGGAAGTTGCCAGGTACCAAAACAAGAAGATTCTGATAGTCGAGACGCGCAAAGTTGTAACGCTTCAGTTTCTCGTTGACAAAAGCCCGGTAGAAAAGTCCCGCAATGTTGGTCTGATTGAGGAAGAGCACCTTGTCGAGTTCATCCTTGGCATAGTTCCATTGCTCCAACTGTATGTTCCATGCAGCCTTTTTCAGGCGCAGGTCTACACTGTCAGGATGATACGCAAGAATATCTGTGGCATGTGCCAAGGAGTCGCGCAAGGCTGCACCTCCCTGCTGAGCCAACGCCTCGCCTCTGCCGCCAAGCAACAGGGCAAGCATAGCAGCAAGCACAAAAGGACGGTGTCCTCTCATTATGCGTTCTTTATCCAGTTAACGATCCACTCGCCAACCTCTGTTGTGCCATAGTGAGCACCGCCTTCAACCTGAATCTCAGGAGTGCGGACATTGGCATCGAGAGAAGCATCTACTGCCTTGCGGATCAAGGCACCCTCCTCGTTCAAACCGAAGTGCTCGAGCAACATGGCTGCAGAAAGAATCTGAGCTACAGGGTTAGCCAGGTTCTTGCCAGCTGCCTGTGGCCATGAGCCGTGTACAGGCTCAAAGAGTGGAGTGTGCTCGCCTAACGAGCTGGATGGCTGCAAGCCCATAGAACCGGTGATGCAAGAAGTCTCATCGGTAAGGATATCACCGAAGGTGTTCTCTGTAACGATGACATCGAAGAAGGTAGGCTCTGTCAACACACGCATAGAAGCGTTGTCGATGAACATATAGTCGGTGTTTACCTCAGGATACTGTGGCTCCATCTCCTTGGCAATCTGACGCCAGAGACGAGAAGATGCCAATACGTTGGCCTTGTCGACTACGGTGAGGTGCTTGTTGCGCTTCATGGCGAACTCGAAAGCCACCTTCAGGATGCGCTCAATCTCTGGACGGGTGTAGATATCAGTATCGTAAGCCTTGTCATTGTCCTGATACTTCTCACCAAAGTACATACCACCAGTCAACTCACGGATAACAACGAAGTCGGCACCCTTCAAGAGTTCATCCTTCAATGGAGACTTGTGGAGCAGGCAGTCGAAAGTAGCTACCGGACGGACATTGGCGAAAAGACCCAACTTCTTACGCATGGCGAGCAAGCCCTGCTCAGGACGTACCTTGGCTGTAGGGTTGTTGTCGAAACGTGGATCACCGACAGCTGCGAAGAGTACAGCATCAGCATCCATACAGGTCTTGAAGGTAGCCTCTGGGAATGGATCGCCTACCTCATCGATAGCATGAGCACCGCAGATAGCCTCATTGTAAGTAAACTCATGGTTGAACTTCTCTGCAATGGCCTGCATTACTGCTACGCCCTGCTTCATAATCTCTGGTCCGATACCATCACCGGCGAGAACTGCAATGTTTAATTTCATCTTATTTGATTTTTTATTGTTTATTTTTTGAATGATTAAAGCTTTTGCCCTTACAGGGCGCATTGCTAAATGCTATCTTATACCCAGGGTGTTGCCCTGGGCTAAGAGCTTCTGCCCCTTCAGGGCGTACTGCTGAATAGAAACCTTCGGAGATGTTTGCATAATTTTCATATCCTTCGGAGATAATTCTGTAATTTTCGGAGATAATTTATTAATCTTCGGAGATATTACTCCATATCAAGATTTCGAGGCGAGACAGCCTGTTCGTCGCTCTTATCAGCCTCGTACATATTAATCATTTTCAGCGTAGCCTTGATAGCAGCTTCTGTCTGGTCGGCATCCAAGCCTCGGGTGCGCCAGATACGGTCGCCTTCACGCCAGGTGATGACGGTCTGAACGAGAGCATCGGTACGACCACCTGGAGGAATGGTTACCTGATAGTTGTCGAGCTTGGGGAAAGTCTTGCCGAGCTTCACCTTGTAAATGTTGCGCAGCGCTTTCACGAAGGCATCATACTGACCATCGCCAGAGCTCTGGTCTTCATACTCCTTGCCATCGATTTCCACCTTAAGGCTTGCTATAGGCTTCAAACCGTATGAGGTGGATACCATGTAACTTACCAGTTTCACTTTATCCTCCGGAGCACCATGCTTCAGTACATCGCTCACGATATAGGGCAGGTCGTCCTGAGTTACCAGCTCCTTGCGGTCGCCGAGTTCGGTGATTCGCTTGGTCACCGCCTTGGTCTGTTCCGGAGTCAACTCCAATCCCAGCTCATTGAGGTTCTGGATGATGTTTGCCTTACCGGAATTCTTGCCCAATGCATACTCGCGATGTCTGCCGAAACGCTCAGGCACCAGGTCGTTGCAATAAAGCTTGTCCTTGTTGTCGCCATCAGCATGTACGCCAGCCACCTGGGTGAAGACATTGTCTCCAACAACCGGTGTATTCGGAGCCACGGCAATGCCGCTGTAACCTTCAACCAATCGGGAAATATCGTTCAATCGGTCTTCCTTGATATTGGTCTTTGCCTCGAACATGTCCTTCAGAATCACCTGAACACTCGCTAATGGTGCATTTCCGCAGCGTTCGCCCAAACCATTCACGGTAACGTGAAGACCCTTGGCTCCGCTCAATACGGCTGCCAGAGAGTTGCTCACAGCCAAATCGTAGTCGTTGTGGGCATGGAAATCGAAGTGAGAGTTCGGATAACGGCGAACCATCTGTCGCATGTATTCCACACACTGCAACGGGTTCAGAATGCCCAGCGTATCAGGAAGCAGGAAGCGCTTGATAGGCAACTTCACCAGCTCGTCCATCATCGTGAAGAGATAGTCACGACTGTCGCGCATTCCGCTCGACCAATCCTCTAAATAGAGATTTACGGTAAAATCCCTGCTCAAAGCATAGTCGATAGTCTGCTTGATGTGAGCGAGATGTTCTTCAGGCGACATCTTGAGCTGCTGGGTGCAGTGCTTGTAGCTACCCTTCGCCAGGAGGTTGATGACGTGACCACCGCATTCGGCAATCCAATCCACACTCTTGTTGTTATCCACGAATCCCAATACCTCAACGGAATCCAGCTTACCTATGGTCTTGGCATAACGGCAAATTCGAGCGACAGCATCCTTTTCTCCTTCCGACACACGCGCTGAAGCAACCTCAATGCGATCAACATTGATGTCGTGCAACAGCATTCTTGCTATCATCAATTTCTCGTGAGGAAGGAAACTGACACCATTGGTCTGCTCGCCGTCGCGCAGCGTGCAGTCCATGATTTCAATCTCCTTGATGCGGGAATTATCTCTCTTTGCGTTAACGTCCATAATTACTTGTTTTTAGCTTCCCAAGCCTCAACCTTGTCACGGTTCTGAACGAGGAAGTCTACGTCGTCCAAACCATTTTCCAAACAATGCTTCTTGTAGCCATTGATTTCAAAGTGCTCGCTCTTGCCGGTAGCAAGATTAGTCACGGTCTGGTTAGGAAGATCTACCTTCACCTCTGTCTTGTGATCCTTGTCGATGCTCTCGAAGAGTTCTTTCAGGAATTCCTCGCTTACCACAACAGGCAATACGAGGTTGTTCAACTCGTTGTTCTTGTGAATATCAGCGAAGAAAGAGCTGATAACCACACGGAAGCCAGCGCCTGCAATAGCCCAGGCAGCATGCTCACGTGAAGAACCCGAACCGAAGTTCTTGCCAGCCACGAGGATGACGCCACTGTAGGAAGGATCGTTCATCACGAAGTCGGGTTTTGGAGTTCCGTCGGCATTGTAGCGCCAATCGCGGAAAAGGTTGTCACCCATGCCCTCTTTATCGATGGCCTTGAGGAAACGGGCTGGTATGATCTGGTCGGTATCTACATTCTCCAAGGGGAGAGGAATGCAGCTGGATGTGATAACATTGAATTTCTGTTTCATTTCAATTTTTCATTTAACATTGAACACTTAACATTACATAAACTCTCTTGGGTCGGTAATCTTACCTGTGATAGCGGCAGCGGCAGCTACGTATGGACTGGCAAGGATGGTGCGGGAACCTGGTCCCTGACGACCCTCGAAGTTACGGTTAGATGTACTTACAGAGTACTTGCCTGCAGGAATCTTATCATCGTTCATTGCCAGACAGGCAGAACAACCTGGCTGACGAATCTCGAAGCCTGCAGCCTCTACTATCTTGTCGATTCCCTCTTCACGAATTTGTTTATCAACCAACCATGAACCCGGTACAAGCCAAGCTGTTACGCCGTCAGCCTTCTTCTTTCCTTTAACCAATGAAGCAAAGGCACGGAAGTCTTCAATACGACCATTGGTGCATGCACCCAGGAATACATAATCGATAGGATGACCCTCCAGTTTCTCGCCTGGCTGGAAGCCCATGTAGTTGAGGCTCTTCTTGAAACCAGCCTGCTCTTCCTCTGGAATCTCATCGAGTGTTGGGATGCTCTCGGTGATGCCGATACCCATACCTGGGTTAGTACCATAAGTGATACGTGGTTCGATATCCTTTGCCTCGAAAGTCAACTCTTTGTCGAAGACTGCGTCATCACCACTCTTCAAGGTCTTCCAGTAAGCCACAGCCTTGTCCCACTCTTCACCCTTAGGTGCATATTCACGCCCCTTGATGTACTCGAATGTTGTCTCATCAGGAGCTACGAAGCCACCACGGGCACCCATCTCGATAGAGAGATTGCAGAGAGTGAGACGACCTTCCATAGACATATCTTTCACTACATCACCACTGTACTCTACGAAGTAACCAGTGGCACCCGAAGTAGTGAGTTGACTCATGAGGTAGAGGGCAACGTCCTTGGCAGTAACGCCCTTGCTGAGCTTACCGTTGATGCTGATGCGCATTGACTTTGGCTTGCTCTGAAGAATACATTGTGAAGCCATCACCATCTCAACCTCTGAAGTGCCGATACCGAAGGCTACCGCGCCCATGGCACCATGGGTAGAAGTGTGAGAGTCACCGCAGACGATGGTCATACCTGGAAGAGAAAGACCCTTCTCTGGTCCGACTACGTGGATGATACCATTGTCCTTAGTGTTCATGGCAAAGTGAGTTACGCCGAAATCAGCAGTGTTCTTTGCCAAAGTATCTACCTGCTTCTTAGAGATAGGATCCTCGATTGGCTTATCCTGATCGTGTGTTGGAGTATTGTGGTCAGGCATACAGAAAATCTGGTCTGGACGGAACATCTTGAGTCCGCGTGCCCGCATACCGGCGAATGCCTGAGGTGATGTTACTTCGTGACAGTAGAGACGGTCGATGTAAAGCTGTGTGGGGCCGTCTTCCACAATCTGGACAACGTGCTTGTCCCAAATCTTGTCGAATAATGTATTCATAATATCCTGTTTGTTATATATTTATCTGAATTATACTTTATCTTACCTTGAACTTGTTGATACAGTCGATGTAAGCCTCAACAGAAGCTGTCACGATATCGGTATCTGCACCGAAGCCATAATATACATGACCATCGTATTCCACCTGCATATGAACCTTTCCTACATCGTCGGAACCCTTGTCGATAGCCTGGATGGTGAACTCCTTGAGGTTCATCTCCTTAGTAATCACCTTCTTCAGAGCACGGATGGCAGCATCCACAGGACCATTGCCCGAAGAGGCAGCCTCAAACTTCTGACCAGCAATATTCAAACCGATGCTGGCTACGCTCTTCACGCCCTTGCCAGTGGTTACCTGCAACCAGTCGAGCTGAACACCATGCTTGTCGGCAGCATCAGCACCAGCGAGCATCAGTACATCCTCGTCCGTAACTTCCTTTTTCTTATCAGCCAACTGGAGGAACTTCTTGTATATCTTGTCGAGCTTCTCCTCGTCGTCGATATTCACACCGTTGACGTGGAGACGATACTTCAAAGCAGCACGACCCGAACGGGCTGTCAATACGATAGCGTTATCGTCGAGACCCACATCCTTAGGATCGATAATCTCGTAGGTCTGCACATTCTTCAAGACGCCATCCTGATGGATACCAGATGAGTGAGCGAATGCATTGCGGCCCACAATGGCCTTGTTGGGCTGAACAGGCATGTTCATCAGACTGCTCACCATGCGGGACATTGGAACAATCTTGGTCGTATTGATGTTGGTGTCAATGTTGAGGTGTTTGTGACACTTCAGAATCATAGCAATCTCTTCGAGCGAGGTATTACCGGCACGCTCGCCAATACCATTCATGGTCACCTCTACCTGACGTGCACCATTCAGTACACCCTGCAGTGTGTTGGCTGTGGCCATACCGAGGTCGTTGTGACAGTGGGTAGAAATTCGTGCATTCTCAATACCATCCACATGATCCATCAGATACTTGATCTTGGCACCATACTCATCAGGCAAACAGTAGCCTGTAGTATCAGGAATATTGACTACAGTAGCACCAGCCTTGATAACAGCCTCAACCACACGAGCCAGATACTCATTATCCGTACGTCCGGCATCCTCTGCATAGAACTCCACATCCTCTACGTATTTCTTGGCATACTTCACGGCAGCCACAGCACGCTCGATGATTTCTTCGCGGTTGGAATTGAACTTATATTTGATATGACTGTCACTGGTACCAATGCCAGTATGGATTCTTTTGTGCTTGGCATACTGAAGCGCCTCGGCCGCACAGTCAATATCCTTCTCCACCGCACGTGTCAGCGCACAGATGGTGGGCCATGTAACAGCCTTGGAAATCTCCACCACCGAATTGAAGTCGCCCGGGCTTGAAATAGGGAAGCCCGCCTCAATGACATCAACGCCCAACTGCTCCAGCGCTTTAGCCACCTGAATCTTCTCAACCGTATTCAACTGACATCCTGGAACCTGCTCGCCATCGCGAAGGGTTGTGTCGAAAATAAATAATCTGTCACTCATATCTATGTTCTTTTATTATTTTATTCGATATATATTATAATGTGCAAATAAGCAAAAAGCCTTTCTTACTCCATACGACGGAAGCAGAAAGGCTTTATTATTTCCTATACTTGAACTATACACACACCTTATCACTTCCGCCCACATGCTGCAGTCGAATTCGAATAATAATGCTTAGTATGTTCAATGTATGTATTGCCATTTTTCTCTCTTTTTATTGTTACGACTGCAAAGGTAATGCTTTTATTCGATACCAGCAAACAATTTATAAGTTTTTTCACGAAAAAGGTAACAATTTTCTATTATTAGCTATTTTTCGTGTTTGGAATGTTACTAAAATCATCAAAAAGGAGGAGGACCAGGGAAGCCATCAGAAGAGGTAGCGGCAGAGAGAGGATCATCGGCAGGACCTGACCCGCTATTCATACGAGAACCTATGATCTCGCCACCCTCGTCGACAGGTGTATAACCTGCGTCAACAGGATCCTGGAAGCGGGTAAACTCGCCGCGGAAGTTGAGCAGCACATCGCCTGTAGCACCCTTACGATGCTTGGCTATGATAATCTGAGCCATGCCATGAAGGTCGTTTCCCTTCTCGTCGACAAAGATGTGATAATACTCAGGACGGTGAACGAAGAGCACCATATCGGCATCCTGCTCGATGGCTCCCGACTCACGAAGGTCGCTCAGCTGAGGACGCTTGCCCTCGAGTCCCTCACGGTTTTCCACATTACGCGACAACTGCGACAGGGCGAGTACCGGAATGTTGAGCTCCTTGGCAAGCCCCTTGAGCGAACGGGAAATTGTGGAAACCTCTTCCTGACGGCTACCAAACTTCATTCCGTTGGCGTTCATCAGCTGAAGATAGTCTATCATAAGGAGCTTCACACCCTTTTCTCTTACCAGTCGGCGTGCCTTGGTTCGCAGTTCGAAAACTGAAAGTCCTGGTGTATCATCGACATAAATGGGCGCACCAGTAAGGTCGCGCAACTTGCGGTCGAGTCGCTCCCACTCTGTATTGTCGAGCTGTCCATTCAGAATCTTATGTCCAGAGATTTCACACACGTTGCTTATCAAGCGATTCACCAACTGGACATTATTCATTTCCAAAGAGAAGAAGCCGATAGGAATATGATAATCGACAGCCACATTCTTGGCAATACTCAAGGCAAAAGAGGTCTTACCCATCGCAGGACGTCCGGCAATGATAACAAGGTCGGAAGGCTGCCAGCCACTGGTCATATCGTCGAGACCTGTATAACCTGTAGGAATACCGGTGAGTCCACCCGAGTTCTTGGCGGCACGCTGCAGAATATCGACAGCGTCCTTGATGACAGGGTCAATCTGGGTATAGTCCTGCTTCATGTTGTTCTGCGACAGCGTGAAGAGTTCTGCCTCAGCATGCTGCATCAACTCGTCTACATCGACACTCTCGTCGAAGGCCTGTGTCTCAATATCAGAGGCATAATGGATAAGCTGGCGCTGAAGAGCTTTCTGAGCCAGGATGCGGGCATGATACTCGATATGGGCTGCCGATGCCACCTGCGAGGAGATATCCATGAGATAGGCGGCTCCACCCACACGGTCAATCTCACCCATCTTGGTAAGTTCGTTGACGAGTGTCATGATATCCACAGGACGCTCCTCCATATTCATCTTCTGTATAGCCTCATAGATTTTCTGATGACGAGGCTCATAGAAGGTGGATGGCTTCAGCATCTCTGAAACCATAGAGAAAGCATCCGAATCAACCATCAGGGCGCCCAATACCACTCTCTCCAACCCGATATCCTGCGGCTGAAGATGAGCATATTTGGTGTCTATCTGAGGTTTGGCGCCACTGCGGCGCCTGCTGTTGTCATTATTATTATTGGTTGGCATTTTTGATTACTTGTTTTCTTCTTTTTGTTCTATTGTTTTCTCATTTCTTCTGAGGGCTGAAGAATTTAACTTCTTGGAAAGCCCATTACTCCTATAGAAACTTATTTCGCTGTAAAATGATTGTCTATCAAATTCAGCATCATGGCATATTCCACCTGCGTCACATTATGTCCGAGAAGCAGTCTCTTGAACTCAGCAATGCGACTGAAAACTTTATTACGGTTATTCTTATTGACCAGAGCATAGCCTCTCATGCTATCCTGCGCATCTTTGAGATGTCCTCTGCACCATTCTATGATACCCAGCAAGAAGAGTTCTTCGTTATAATCATCCACTTTCTCCTCTTGCAGCATCATGACGAGTTTGTTGAGTTCCTCTCCCGCCTTTTCTATTTCATTGTTGTCGAGCAATACACGAACAAGCAGTAGCATGTACATGCGGTTGTTGGGATATTTGTAATCCAACTCGTAAGCCACTTTCAGAGCCTCGCTGTAAAGATATGTGGAACGCAGACTGTCAATCTTGGAAAGAAGGAGCGAAGGATTATCGCCCAACTTATCGCTCAAGGCGTCGAAGATATCAAGCGCCTCCTTGTACTTGTCCTGCTGCAGATAGCATTTCACCAACAACTTGCCTACTGCCACATTTCCCGGATTCTTATCAAAGATGGGTTTCAGCAAAAAGACTGCTATATCATAGCGTTTCCTAACATGCATCATACAGAGTGCCTTCAAGACGACTCCGTCATCAGAATCTAAACTGAAATTGCGCAAATAATGGTTGAGTTCTACATAATTCTTGCTTTTGGCAAGGAATCGGCATACGCTGAGATGCACATCATCCAAATCATCAAAATCGGTAAAGACATCGCTGCTCAGGAAAGCAGGATCGATCCAAGAATTACTTTCGTTGACAAACGGATTGGGGAAGCCATTGCGCATAGGAGCCAACTGGAAGAATCGGTAAAGATCCTGCAGATAGTTACGACGTAAGGCCACCGCATCATTTTGCAGGAAGTCAAAATCTTCGCTCTTGGGAAGTTTTACAGATGTCGGAAAAATCATATCCTTGTACTGAGGCATACGCTCAAGAACGTCTTGCAAAGAGAAAAGAAGACTGTACTTGTCACCTTCGCTCATAGTTGAACCTGCGATAGAAATCATAAAATCAGCTTTGTCGCCAAGAGCTTTCTTCAACTGGCTCATATCGGGATGGTCAATCGTGAAAGGCACAAACCAGTTGGAGAAGCGATGAAAGAAGGCATAATTCTTCATCTTGCTGAAGGTGGAATAGTTGACATCAAGTCCTGCATCCCTCCTAACCTGCATTTTCTCCATGGTTTTGTCCAACTTGTCCATAAGACGGTCTTCCATCTCGGAATCTACTATCTCCTCGACAGAGGTGTCCTCCAGTACGTTGCTCTTCATCATCTTGTAGCCATTGTGGCTCAACTTGATGAGATCGGGCATGATATTCTTGTCGATGTCGGCAGAAACCGAAGAGGTTTGCTGGCACAGGAAAATCTGCTTCTGCAACGACTGCAAATCCTTCTTCACCCGTTCGACCTGCTGTCCGTCCAAGAGTTTCTCCTTCATGTCGGCTGCATAGATGGAAGACCAGGGCATAGAGAGAGCCAAACCTATCAAGGCATGCTGGCGGATAACCTCACTGGCAGAAAGCTGATAGACAGAAAGCAACGTTTCCGACTTCTGTAGATCGAAACTCACAAGACAGGCCAACATCATGGCGCTCTCTATCATCAAAGCTGCTACCTGAGAAATCTTTTCCTCTACCAACAGAGTGGTTACATATTGAGAAATAGTACTGTTCCACTGATGGCTTACAAGAACAGCATCGAAAGCCTTGCGAAAATCCTCGAAGGAAGCATCCGACTGTTCCAACCTCTGAAGAATCGACGTCAGGTCGGCACCATTGATGCGGATGGCAGCAGCCTTGAACACCTGATTGGATGAAATTGCCCTTTCAAGCTCTACATGGTGCTCCAGTTTTAAAAGCCGTTCTACAAGAGAGGAAAAGACTGAGAGTGCATTGGGGTCTTTGCTGGCACATGCGAAAAAATGCAACATGCGGTTATAGTCGTCCAACAGGTCTTCCACCTCAGCCCTAAGGTCTGTCATGCTGAATTGAGTATCAATAACAGACTTCAACTGATATACATATTCATTAAAATGTTCCATGAGCTGGATCTTGTCCTGCTGATGTAGAACCAAATGTAAATCGCTTGACATTTTTACTGCTATTTAGTTTTTAATAGAGTTCGCTATGTTCTGATCGTGCTTACGCGGACTTCCGGCATGCTGATAACGAAGCTTTGGCAAGGCATCAACCGTGCGGGCATCAACACCGCAATTCTTGATAATCAAATCCTTGTAATGCTGCACTCCGTTCTTGTTGATACTGTCAACAGCCATATTATAAGCCTTGATAAAGAGATCCAACTGCTGCTTGCGACGTGGTTCCTTCAAGGCCTCTGTACGGAAAGCGAACACACCCAGACGTACGTTCTTATCACGGCTGTCCATCAACTTCACATGACCTTCAAGCCGAGCACGTGTGGCCTGAGGCTCAGAAAGGAGCACGGCATCCATCTCGTTGTTGAGCAACATCTTGAGTCGTATGTTCACGTCATTGATCTGCACACGATAGACATCATATTTGGGATGTACGCTGTCGATGGCAAGAGTGGCAAGATAGTCGGTTGCAGAATAGCGGGTGATGGCAATCATCTTGTCAGACAACTGCTTGAGTTCGGAGATACGCGAACGCTTGTTGGAAATAATCTGCCAATAGGCAGAGGTCGCGATAGGAAAGGTAAGTTTTGTACCCTTGGACTGCAGACGTGCAGCCCTAACCAAATCAGTCACCGAACCTTCTACTCGCTTGTTGGTCAACGCAGTATCGCAGTCCATCTGTGCATTGAAATGACGCAGATGAACATCCACACCCAACGTATCAAAGAGATGAAAATCCTTTGCCACAAGCACTGGCAGACAGTCGAGCGTAGGCATCACTCCCACCTTGAACGAGGCGCGGTCGATGCTGTCGAGCCGAGCCTTCTCTGCCTTGCTCAAACGCGCACGCTTCTCATGAGAATCGCCACAACTGCTTATCCCCAACGCCGCACAACAAACGAATAATAATAAAAATATTTTCTTATTCATTATAAAATATTTTACTCCACATAAAGTACGAGTCCCTTCAGATACTCACCCTCTGGATGATAAATATTGATGGGATGGTCGGCAGGCTGATGCAACTGATGCAGGATTCTCACCTTTCTGCCCACCTGGGCTGCAGCCGTAAAAACAGCATTGCGGAAATTGTCCTTTGTGACCACCTGCGAACAGCTGAAAGTAAAGAGGATGCCTCCTTTCTTGATGCGCTGCAGGCCCTTCACATTGAGACGGGTATAACCCTTCAAGGCATTGCGCAGAGCTGCACGGTGCTTGGCAAAGGCTGGAGGGTCGAGCACGATGAGGTCGTACTGCTGGTCGTGCTCGTCAAGATACTTGAAAGCATCTTCGCAGAAAGCCTCATGTCGGGCATCACCTGGAAAGTTGAGCGCTACATTATCGTTGGTCAACTCTATGGCCTTGGCACTGCTGTCTACCGAGTGTACTTGCTTGGCATCGCCACGCATGGCATAAACAGAGAATCCACCCGTGTAGCAGAACATATTGAGCACGCTCTTGCCCTTGGCATACTGCTCCAAGAGCGAGCGGTTCTCACGCTGGTCGACAAAGAAACCTGTCTTCTGTCCGCGTAGCCAGTCGATATGAAACTTCAGTCCGTTCTCCATCGCCACATTGCTGGCATCGCCACCTACGAGGAACCCATTCTCTTGATGCAGGTCAGCTTTATAAGGCAGAGTTGTCTCGCTCTTATAATATACATTGGCAATACGATCGCCCATCACCTGCACCAAGGCCTGGCAAATCTCGTTGCGGCAGACATGCATGCCCACACTGTGCGCCTGCATCACGGCTGTAGAACCATAGCAGTCTATCACCAGTCCAGGCAGATAGTCGCCCTCGCCATGCACCAGTCGATATGTATTGTTGGTAGGACTGTCGGCTATACCTACACCGATACGAACATCGAGTGCAGACTGCAGACGCTCGCACCAGAAGTCGGTATTGATCTCTATATCCTCGAAGGAAAGCACACGTACAGCGATAGAGCCTATCTGGTAATGACCTACGGCTATAAACTCGCCCGCGGCTGTGATGACTCTTACCGTCTCGCCTTCCTCGATGCCCTCGTCCATGTGATGAATGGCACCTGAGAATATCCAGGGATGAAATCGCTTGAGCGACTCTTCTTTTCCTCTCTTCAGAAATATCTGTTTATACATATTTTATTTTTATTGAACATTAGCAAGTTCAGAAGTTATAGTAATTAAACAAAGTTATCACTCCCTTCGGTCGTTAGAAGTTACAGCCAACAGCCTTTTGGGTTGAATACTCAGCCTAAAACATATGGCTTAGACTTCTCCAACTTCTTTAAATCCTTTAACTTCCCTATTTGCGAAAGTTTAGTTTATTACTTTACAACGTTTTAAATAATAGGTGAAGATTGGGGCACTTCTTCATTCTTTGCCTCTTTACTCTTCACTACTTCACTCTCCGCTTCCACCAGTTTCACTGGTTCCACGAGTTCATAATCCCCATCCCGCGAGAGTCGCTGCAACTCTTCATATATCTTGATGCAGGTCCAGGCATCAGTAGCCGCATAGAGTTTCTGGGCATCTCGCAATATCGTCTGCTCCCAATTGCTCAGGCGCTGCGCCTTGCTTATCTTCATATGAAAGAGGTTGGCATAGAGTTTCTGCAAACTTTTGTCCTCAATACCAAACTTTTCAGCCACATCCTGCAACTCCACAAAATTGCCAGCCTTGAATTCTGCCCTGCGATGCAACTGCAACAGGTCGTCGTGCCAGGACAATCCCACCTTGACTACTTTCTTATCCTCCAACAATCGTATGATGGCAGGCGTGATGCCCGTCAGGTTCAGACGAAAGAGGAAACAGGTGTCGTGCGTACTCACTTGCAGCAACGACACCTCATATCTTTGACCCTTCTTGAATGAAGGACGAGTTTCTGTATCAAAGCCTAATATCTTCTGGCTCAGCAGATAATCCACAGCCTTCTCTGTCTCGCCAGGGGTGATAATCGTTATGATACGACCCTGAAACAACACTTTCGGAAGACCAGTAATTTCGCGCTTATCGAACTTTTTAAATAGAATCTTCATTAATCTTTTCTTACTTTCGATTGCAAAATTAAGAAAAAATGACGAGAAAATGACGAGTTTCTCATTTATTTTCTCTAATTTTGCAGATAAATAAATAATTGTATAAAAAATGGCAAAGAAAAAAACGCAACGCAAGGCCAAATCTTTCAGCGAGGCCTTAGGCTTGGAATATTTGTTCAACAACACTATAACTGACTTCTTTTTAGGATTAATTCTCTTCTTCGCATCTGTTTACGTCATCATTGCTATGGTGTCGTTTCTCAATACGGGGGCAGCCGACCAAAGTATATTGGAAGATTTGCAACAGGGAGAATGGATCAATACCGGACGACAGTTTCAGAACTATTGCGGCTCCTGGGGTGCCATCATCTCCTATTGGCTCATGTCGGTCAACTTTGGTTTCCCTGCCTTCCTGCTGCCTTTGTTCTGCGTGCTGGTGGGCTTTCAACTCATGCATGCCTATAAAATCAATTTGCTGAAATGGTTTCTATGCATGATGGTGGTTATGTTCTGGAGCTCGGTAACTTTTTCCAAGCTCCTCACACCACTTATGGGTGACCTCATCTTCAATCCTGGCGGTAAACATGGACTATTCGTCGTACAGCGGCTCGAGGACATCATGGGACCTCCGGGACTCACAGCCATCCTGCTCATCGTTGCCGTGGCATTCCTCACCTATCTTACTACCGAGACCATCACGGTCATCAGAAAGGCTCTCAACCCTATTGGATTCATATCCAAGAGGGTGTCTTTCGAAATCACCAATCACAAAAAAGATGAAGAGGAACCTGTTACCGACGAGGCTGAGGACAATCAGACCGAACCTGTAGAGGAGGAAGATGAAGACCTGCCAAGCACCGTGCTTGAGGAGTTCAAAGACCCAGAACCTGCACAGGTGATCGACCTCGACGTGAACCCAGAAGAAGGCCTCAAGAAAGACGAGAACACGCAGGCCGAAAACCCTATAGAAGAAAAGTCGCTGCTGGAGAAACAGCGTGAGCTTCGTGCCCAGAAGGCTGAACAGGAGGCAAAGGATGCCAACATGGTAGCTGGAGGAAATATCGATATGGATATATCCATAGCTGCCGCCGACGAAAAGGCACACGGAACAGTGGTAAGCAATGTGGAGCATCTCAATACGCCCATCAACCCCAAGGAGCCTTTCACCAAGTACAAGTACCCCACCCTGAGCCTGCTCAAGAAGTATGAGGACAATGGCAACTATATCGACGAGGCAGAACAGATAGCCAACAAAAACCGCATCATCGAGGTGTTGGGCAACTTTGGTGTTACCATACGTACCATACGAGCTACGGTGGGTCCTACCATCACACTCTATGAGATACAGCCTGCCGAAGGTGTTCGCATCTCTAAAATCAAGAATCTCGAGGACGACATCGCCTTGAGTCTTGCAGCCTTGGGAATACGTATCATTGCTCCTATCCCTGGCAAGGGAACCATAGGTATCGAGGTGCCTAACGCCAAGCCTAACATTGTGAGCATGGAGAGTATCCTCAACTCCAGAAAGTTCCAGGAAACAAAGATGGAACTGCCTATCGCTCTGGGTAAGACCATTACCAACGAGGTGTTCATGGTCGACCTGGCAAAGATTCCTCACCTGCTCGTTGCCGGTGCTACCGGTCAGGGTAAGTCTGTAGGTCTGAATGCCATCATCACCTCCTTATTATATAAGAAGCACCCCAACGAACTGAAGTTTGTGCTTATCGACCCTAAGAAGGTAGAGTTCAGCGTTTACTCACGCATCACCAACAAGTTTATGGCAGCCTTGCCCGATGAGGAAGAGCCTATCATTACCGATGTTACCAAGGTGGTTCGCACACTCAACAGCCTGTGTGTGCTCATGGACAGCCGATACGACTTGCTGAAGAAGGCAGGAGCCAGAAACATCAAGGAGTACAACCAGAAATATATCAACCACAAACTGCGTCTTACCGACGGACATGAGTACATGCCTTACATCGTAGTTATTATCGATGAGTTTGGCGACCTTATCATGACCGCAGGCAAGGAGGTCGAGCTGCCTATAGCACGTATCGCCCAGCTGGCACGTGCCGTAGGTATACACATGGTGATAGCCACTCAGCGTCCTACCACAAGCATCATCACGGGTAATATCAAGGCCAACTTCCCAGGCCGTATCGCATTCAAGGTTACAGCCGCCATCGACTCCAAGACCATCCTCGACCGTACTGGTGCCAACCAGCTGATAGGACGAGGCGACATGCTCTATCAGGGAGGACAGGAGCCTGTACGTGTACAATGTGCCTTTGTTGACACACCCGAAATCGAGCGCATCAACGAGTATATCTGCGAACAGCCTGGTCCTATCGAACCTATGGAACTGCCAGAACCAGCCAACGATGACAATGCCACAGGAGCAGGAAACGTGGATACACGTAATCTCGACGCATTCTTCGAGGAAGCTGCCCATGCCATTGTCCTATCGCAACAGGGAAGTACAAGTATGATACAACGTCGATTCTCTATCGGTTACAACCGTGCCGGACGACTCATGGACCAGCTTGAGGCTGCCGGCATTGTAGGAGCAGCACAGGGCAGCAAGCCAAGAGAGGTGCTCGTACAGGATGAGAACCAACTCAACAACCTGCTGGCTGCACTCCGTGGACAGTAATTCAAAAAAAAATGGAGGATATTGCCAATAGACAAGAAGGAATGTCACTTTCTTTGGTCTATCGGAAATATCCTTCCTATAAAATCAGGATTAATAGAGTTAACACACTAAAAACATGAAGAAAACGATTCTTATCGCACTCATGGCCCTGATAGGGCTAAGTGCATTTGCCCAGAGCGCCCAACAGGTACTCGACAGAACAGCCAAAGTGATAGGCAACAAGAGCGGTGCAAGCGCCAACTTCACCATATCAAATGCGAAAATAGGTTCAAGCAGCGGCACTATTGCCATCAAAGGAAACAAATTCAATGCCCGTACGCCACAAGCTATCGTATGGTTCAACGGAAAGACTCAATGGTCATATCTGAAGAAGACCAACGAGGTAAACATCTCTACCCCAACCCAGGCTCAACAGATGGCAATGAACCCCTATACCTTTATTAATATATATAAGACAGGATATAAAATGAACATGAAGAAAAGCGGCAACAACTATCAGGTTCATCTGACAGCACAAAACCAGAAACGGTCAGTTGCCGAACTCTACATCACCATCAATCAGAAAACCTACGTTCCCTCGCAAGTCAAAATGAGACAGGGCAAAACATGGAGCACCATCAAGGTGAGCAACTTCAAGGCACGCAGCATACCTAACAGTTCGTTTGCCTTCAACGCCAAGGAGTTCCCTTCGGCTGAAGTCATCGACCTCAGATAATAACCCTAAAAGGAACTTCGAAGCAAGCACTTTCCTACCTATATATAATAAGGTGTTTCACATCTATAGCTTCCCCATTTAAGAAAGTTGTATAAGATGTAAATGCAAGAAAACTCAGTAAATAAAGGTGAAATGTAAGGAATTTGGAGAAATTACAAAAAATATTTGTAATTTCTCCAAATTTATTTTGTAGTTACAAATAAAATGCCTATCTTTGCATCGTAAACAAATAAAAACAAAGCGAATGACAGAGCAAGAGGCATACAATAGACTACAGGAAACGGGTATACGCCCATCCAAACAAAGGTTGGCTATCATGGACTGGCTCATTAATCATCCCATCCACCCCACGGTAGAGGATGTTTACCAAGGACTGTACAAGCAGATTCCTACCTTGAGCAGGACTACAGTTTACAACACCCTACGCATGCTGAGCGAAAAAGGAGCGGCACAGATGATCACCATCGACGAACACCGCGTGTGCTACGATGGAAATCCGAAAAGTCACGTGCACTTTTTCTGCAAGAAATGCGGACGAGTCATCGACCTGATGGATGAAGACGCACCACAGTTGCAACACGAGATTTGTATCGACGGCAACCTCGTGCAGGAACAGCAACTCTACTATAAGGGCATCTGCTCCGACTGTATTGACGAAATGGAACAGACCGCTTTGCAAAATCAAGAAGCAAGAATTAATTAACAACAATTATACAACAATTAAAATACAAAGCATTATGAAGAAAAAATTTATTTGTACTGTTTGTGGTTATATCTACGAAGGTACTGAGGCTCCAGAGAAGTGTCCTATCTGCAAGGCTCCTGCCAGCAAGTTCAAGGAGATGGAGGATGCTGTTGACGACGATATGACATTTGCTACTGTTCACGTGTTGGGCCAGGCCTACAAGGACAGCGTTAACGAAGATGTTATCAAGGGTTTGAAAGACCACTTCAACGGTGAATGTGGCGAGGTAGGTATGTACTTGGCCATGGCACGTCAGGCTGACCGTGAGGGCTATCCTGAAATAGCAGAGGCTTACAAGCGCTATGCTTACGAGGAGGCCGATCATGCTTCACGCTTTGCCGAGTTGCTCGGCGAGGTTTTGGGCGACACAAAGAGCAACCTCGAGGCACGTATTGCTGCCGAGAAGGGTGCATGCGAGGACAAGTTCCGTATCGCCAAGCTGGCTAAGGAGCAGGGTTCTGATGCTATCCACGACACCGTTCACGAGATGGCAAAAGACGAGGCTCGCCACGCTGCAGGATTTGCAGGTCTCTACAAGAGATACTTCAAGTAAAGAAAGCCGAGATGAGACCATTCTCATCACGACAACATACAAGAGAATCCTTTCTTTGCAAAGGGTTCTCTTTTTTTGTCTTGGCTACAAATAATTTTATCTGCAACAAAGTGCCAGCCTACTTTTGTTCTTCTACATTGTTATGTAAAGAATCAGGCTTGATGCTTCGCTGAGAACTGTATTCAAAGATGCCGATGGCAACGATTGTATGTAAGCAATCATTTTATCTCATCAAAGAACGAAATATTACAGAGGCATAAGTCACCAATCTGAAATAGACTTGAACCAACAAAGGTGGTCTGACATTGTTTTTACCAAAACTCGTGGCATTATGCACACCTGACCAACGATGGATGGCGCATGGTTCATCAATGAGATGAAGCTTTTTGCGCCATATTGCACTATACTGAAAGTACTTATCGTGTCCTGCCACATGGGAAGGAATTGGCAAATAGTATTTTAGCTCATCCTTAGAAAATCCCATGCAGAAGCCATAAATACCCATACCTTTTGGAGCAAAGAAAGGGATACGGTGTTCATATATCAGTTTTTGCCCAATCTTCAATTTCTCATCCCCAAAATAAAAAGCAGTAGCTACTAAACCACCATATTTACGTAACACAGACAAAGACTTGTCTATTTTTGAGGGAAGCCATACATCATCTTGGTCTGCCAGAAACAGATAGTCGCCAGTAGCTTTGGTAATGGCATTCTCAAAATTAGAGGATGCTAATCGATTAGCTTTAAAATACTTATACTTGGAATAATTTTTATGATGGAAAATCTTGATACGTGAATCATGATAAGATTCAAGGATTGATATTGTGTCATCAGTAGAACCATCATCAGAGACTATTATCTCCAACTCTACATTATCATTCTCCTTAAACATCTGACTCAAGATGGAGTCCATCTGCTCCTTAATATATTTGGCACCATTATAGGTAGCCATACATATAGAGACTAACATATAGAAAAAAAATAAAAGGTTGCTATAAAACGATAAGCGTAGAACTTGATTCGGGACAACGAGCCACAAGACTAAAAATACCTAAGAATATGATAAAAAAGAAGCGTAAGCTTCACTTATCATACTCTCAGGCATTTGGCGTGGCCCGTATATACCGATAAGATCCGCCTACGCTATAGCGCAGGCGTTCACTTAATCTACGGTATATACATCTTTTAATCGCCAAATTTCGAGAGTATTCCGAATATAGTAAACGCTATGTATCTCAATAAATTATATGTCTATGCTGTTGATTTTTCTTGTTTTGTTTTTATTTTAATTGTTCGACATGATGTTATGATGGAGCGGAGTCGTAAAGTCTTCACTCTTTATCGTTTGCAAAAATACAAAAAACAAATGAGACGGAGAACGTTTCATTGCACAAAGTTTGGTGATTACATGAAAAAAAGTAAATTTGAGCCAGAAAACTATGTTTTTTATAACGGAGGAACGTGTATGGATAAAATAAGATATACTTGAAAGAAAAAATAGGTGAGCCAAAAAGGTTCTCACCTCCACAACCTAATTAGCAGATACTATACAACCTAATTAGCGGATGCTATAATTGATATAAAGAACGCACGCAAAAGAGAAGATACCGAATAAAGTACTTCACGTTATCGTAGTCCCATGGATACTTTTTAGGCTCGTATAAATCTAAATTGCATAAAGCTCTCTATTTTTTACCACATCATCATTCCTGTTGATACGAACAGGAAACTCAAGCAATGTACCACATCTATAGACAGTACTTACTTTACCGACGAAGGACTACTTTTTTGAAGGACATCTGAAATTAAAAAGATGATAAAAAAGCATTATAAAAGGGCGCTACAACCATTTTTCATTTTCAACATCTATTTTTTCGCCTATTTTTCATAGATTTCTCCAAAAAAGTTCTTTAACATCACAGAATTTTGTTATTTTTGCAAGGCAATATATAAAGAACAGACAAAAGTCTATTGTTTAATTGCAAATAACAATATTGTCAAACTTTTAAATTTTAATTAAGAAACAGACATTACACAAGACTGAAACGCCAGGGACATGATGTTCAGATGCACATCAACCCTCAATGAGACTTTAAACGAGGTTTCACCTCAAGATTCTTTAACTTAGCGTTTCCGTTCTATACTTTTAAGATATTGAGCTTTTAGCTCTTGTTCTCGCCTTTGAATACCGCCAATATTCGCACAATGAGAACAAGCAGTATGAAAGTTCACGCTCATAGGCGTGGACTGTTCTATGCTTGTATTGTGCAGGTCACTTGGCGGTAACCTAAAGGCGCAAGCTACGAACGGTTGCACGCCTTTTTTATTGTTGTTCATGAAAAAAATATTATTAGTTATGCTAATGGCTTTTGTTACAAGCATGTCATTAGTTGCAAAAGAACCTTCACAAGGATTTTTGAATGGTGCATATGCTAAAATGATGGCACAGTCAAAGATGATAGATTTCGCAAAAAACCATACACCGACAAAATCTATTGTTTACTATGGGAGTTTCACTTTGTGCCCATCAACAGGACAAAATTCCTCTTTGTCTGGTCAGGGCGGACGCATCAAAATGCGTTCGCCTCCAAAAGTTTTGACAGGTAATTTT
>NZ_VZAD01000004.1 GCF_009495355.1 Segatella copri | reverse complement strand
GTATTCACGCTGCATTTATATCGTATTAAACACTCGGTTATCCCGAATTGGGGTATGAATATGATAGGTTGATGTCCATCCTTGCGGATAGGAGTTGCCGTCAGGCCATAAACGGTATGTGCCTTTACGCCCTTCAGTACATTCTCAAATGTTATAGAAGACACGTGGTGACATTCATCAACTATTACCATTCCGTAGTTTTCAACAAAAGGCTTTACGCTATCGCCATCAAGACATGACTGGATGAGTGCTACATCAACAATGCCATGAAGAGAGTTACCTGTAGAGTCGAGACAACCTATCGCAGAGAATTTCTTGCAACGGCCACGCTTATTCGGCACTGGAGGTTCTACATAGTCAATGTTCAAGAACTCCGTCAGACGTTCATGCCATTGGGCAAGCAATGCCTTCGAATGCACAAGAATAAGTGTGCTCACCTTTTTTCGTGCAATGATTGCGACCGCTGTAACTGTTTTTCCAAATGCCGTAGTTGCGTGAAGCACGCCATTGCAGTGCATTAACAATGCGTTGATAGCTGCCAGTTGTTCTTCTCGTTCTTTACCTTGAAAAGAAATAGATATGGGCGTACCGTGGTTGGTCTCGTCAACAATATTATACTTTACTCCATTCTCATTGAGGAAAGAAAGAATCGCGTCTTCACATCCACGGGGCATGGCGAGATAGTCGTCAGTGATGTCAAAACATGAGATGATGCGAGGTGTGGAATATGTAGAAAGTCGCAGTGCCTGCTTGCAATAAAATTCAGGGTTCTTGAATGATGCTATTCTTTTAAGGTGATTCAGAACTTTTGCCGAAACAGCCTTTAGCGGAATATAAATCTTATCGGCTTTGGTGATTTCTATTTCGGAATAAAAATCACTCTTGGAAATATCTTGTGTTATAGGAGTAACCCAAGGCTTGCTTTCACTTGAAGTGGTGAGTGCTCCAAGTTCTTCACAGACATGTAGATTTAGTAGCATGTCTACTTCTTTATTCTTCATCTTGTTGATGTTATAAAGGAAAGCCCACTGGTCTTTGTACACCAGGAAATCGTCATCTACGAAAACACTATTCCGTCTTTTGCGAGCCTGTCCCTGCAATGGCAAGGCGACCAAGTTGCCAAAGCCTCCTTCGGGCATTCTGTCTTGGTTTGGGAAAAATCTGTCGTATGAGTTGAAGGACATACGACCATTATGTCGCATAGCCTCTGTAAGGATGGCATTCCCTAATCGTCTTGCCTTGAAAGCAGGTATTGGCTCCTCAAAGAAAATCCATATATGGGCACCGTTACCAGAGCGCGAGCGTTCAATGGCATAAGGAATATTCCATTCTTTGCATACTCCTACAAATGCAAGGACATCGTCTTTATAGCCATGCTTGCAGCTCTTGTCATCGAAATCGGCGCAAAGAAAGGCGCAGTTGTTGTCGGGCATTATGGCATATAGTCCGACAACATCACAACAGTTCTCGTCCTTGCCCTCCAAATGACGATAGAGGTATTGGTAAGTGAGTGGTGCAAAATGTCTATTAGGACAATCTGCACATTTGAATTTCTTTTTGTCGCATACGCCTCGCCTCCATTCATTGATACAGACAGGTTGGTAACCGCTCTTGCCTGTTGTTTTGCTGAACCATCTTCGCGCAAACACATCTTCTCTGCCCTTGAACAAGGAATGGAAAAGAGTTACACGCTCCTCTATGGAAAGTTTGACAGATGGGAAGGTGCAGGGTGAATATGCAGCATCCTTCTCTTCTGCATGCTTGGGCTTGTATTCAATGCCGTGCGCATGTAGAAGCAATTTCAATTCTTCGTTTTCTTGACGAAGAGCCTCATTCTGCAGGAGAAGATGGTTGTATTTCTCTTGAATGTCTTCCATAATGAAAGTCTGTTTTGAGGGTTACACACGGAAACCTTACGGAATTTTTCTGAAATAAAAATTTTCCGCAAGCTCACCAGTGACTGTAATAGACTGATTGTCAGCACAAATACATATTACATATGTAGACTTAGCTTATACCTCACGGAAAAGTGCTTGTAATCTCACGGAATTTGACTATTTTTCCGTGAGGTGCCATACGGAAGTAACTTCATTTCTTTCAGTCCATATTTTTCCTGCTTTCCTTAATCGTTTAAGCAAATAATCCAATTTATTGTTCTTCTGTTTGTCGTCCAACTGGTCTGGTAGCACGTCCCAAAGCAGACGCACTATTTCTGGCTTTGTCAACGAACCATGATCCTTCAACGAATCAAGCAATAATGCCTCGCATTTTTTGTCGTCCAATCCCTTGTGCTTGGAATATTCTATCTTCTGGTCTGTTACTTGGGCAATATCCTTTGCTATGAAGATATGTGGTAAACGACCTTCTATCAGTTTGCGCTTGCGGAGCATGGCAATAGCTTCTGGCGATATGCGCTTGCCTTTCTGTACAGAATCTAAAAGTACAGCATCTGTAAGAGACATATTTCTGTTTTCTAACAGTAAGAGACTGTAGTTTTCGTCAATGACGGTACCAGGTAAGGTCAAGACAACTTCTGTTGCTGTGGATTTGTCATAATCAGGCATTGGCAGATAGCGTTCCTTTTGGCTCACGAACATCTTGTGAATGCCATAGCCTTGGGTATCAATCATCTTGATGTTCACCATAGCTTTTACCAGTGCAGGGTTGCGATAGTGCCTTGGTGTTTTCTCACCAGTTATATATTGGCTATAGTTTCCTTCAAAGAAGTAGCCGTCATTTTGGAATGTCAGTTTGTCCTTGTCTTCCGTGACAATGATTCGTGCATCGCTTTCGTATTTTTGATGAGCTATAGAGTTGTGAAGCCCCTCAAGGATACTCTCTGTGTCATATTTCCATACTTCGGCAGGGATAAGCGAGTTCTTTGGATATATTTTGAACCGATAGTTTCTTATTCTATTCAGTAACTCACTCGTGGTTCGTATGAAAGGTATAGTGTAGATGTCACCAAAGGTTTGTCCGTCTTGAAAGCATTTCCAAACAATCTGCGCAATGTGATTGAGCTTATGTGCTTTTTCTTCTTTGCCTACAAGTAATAGTGTGGCTTTCGTAATTTTTCCGTCTATGGTCAAACACGCCTTGTCAAGAAACACTTTATCACTCCAAGAGTCACACTCCTTTGCAAACTTTGGGTAGCGTTGCTTATAGCCTTCACGAGCAAGCATGATAGCATCTGGGTCAAGATCGTCTATTGTAGCATCAGCGATGGCTTGCGCTGTCCAATCGTATGCGGAATCTTGCTCGTCAAGTATTACATTAAGGCGTGAGTCTGTCAATTCCACCAAAGAATCATCCAATCTCTGCCATGCCTTGCTATGTGCATATACAGGACGACGCTTCATGTGTTTTGGAATATGAATTACCCATACCGTCTTGTGCGAGTCGTCCGTGATGAATTCTTCAACCAGCAATCCTTCAGAAGGCAAGTTGGCGCACAGATCTGTCATTCTGAGTTTTGCTTTTTGTCTGTCGTAGTTGTATGTGTTAGTACCGACAATCTCCAAAGTATTGTCAACAACACCGATAACCAAATGTCCGCCTTCCATATTCGACAAGGCGGAAACATAAGAAATGACATCATCCTTTTCTTTGCCGTTGAAGTCATTTTTCATGTTCTTGAACTCTTTCCATTCACACTCCTCGTTTTCTTTTGGATATTTGGAAAGCAGATATTGTTGTAATTCTTGTTCGGTCATATTCTATATATTCTGTTTCTTGATAAGTTCCAGTACAGGTACTTGCAATAGTTCTGAAATCTTGAATAGGGTTTCAAGTGATAATTTCTGCAAAGATACAATATCGATGTGAGATATTTGAATAAATAGCAGCAAAAGTAGTGATATTTAACAAAGTGCTTTGCGTAATATTCAATTTTGATAATAATCAAGTAAAACGTACGGCAAATATCTTTGCGCGGATTTTTATGTAATATTGCCAATTTTCCCGCACAAACATCACATTAACTCTTGTTAAGTTTAACGAAAAAACAGCGGCCTACGCCGAAGCATAAGTCGCTGTAATAGAAGCGTGGACCAGCCAGGGCTTGAACCTGGGACCTCCAGATTATGAGTCTGTTGCTCTAACCAACTGAGCTACAAGTCCGTGAATTTTGCAATTCGGCTGCAAAGGTAATAGCTTTTTGCTAAATAACCAAATATTTTGGGCATTTTTTTCGATTAATCAGAAAAATGCCGTATCTTTGCACCATCATCTTATAGCACTTGAAGTGCTTCATGACAAATGGCAAAAGAAATAAATAGTAATTCAGGTCTTTCCGACGAGCAAGTTGGACAAAGTAGAAAGAGGTGTGGACTCAATGTTCTCACACCTCCTCGTCGTATATCCTTATGGAAACTCTATTTGGATAAGTATCGCGATCCCATTATCCAAATCCTTCTTGTTGCAGCCTTGATCTCTCTGGTCCTGGCTTTCATAGAGCACAACTTTATGGAGACGATAGGCATCTTTGTGGCTGTATTCCTGGCTACAACAGTGGGCTTCTATTTCGAGCGGGATGCTGCCAAGAAGTTTCATATCCTTACAGCCTTGAGCGAGGGACAGCCTGTAAAGGTGCGCCGAAACGGGAGGGTGATAGAGATTCCCCGCCGCGATGTGGTGGTAGACGATATTGTGTTGATAGAGGTGGGCGACGAGGTGCCAGCCGATGGTGTCTTGCTCTCTTGTGCCGATTTGCAGATCAACGAGTCATCGCTTACAGGCGAGCCTATGACAGAGAAATCGCTCGATGAAGGTGGCGACGGAGCTTATGCCCGCAATGTGGTTTTGCGTTCTACCATGGTGATGAATGGACGTGGAGAATTCCGGGTGACGGCAGTAGGCGATGCTACTGAAATAGGCAAGGTGGCGGTCAAGTCAACCGAGCAGACGGCGGTGAAGACTCCTCTCTATGTGCAGTTGGACAAGTTGGCTACTATGATTTCCAAGGTGGGCTCAATAGTTTCGGTAGCCGCTTTTGTACTGTTTCTTGGTCACGACATCCTGACCAATCCTGTATGGGGAGGCAAGGATTATCTTTATATGGCCGACCTTGTGTTGGAGTATTTCATGATGGCCGTCACACTGATAGTGATGGCTGTGCCCGAAGGTTTGCCTATGGCCGTCACACTCTCCTTGGCTCTCAATATGCGAAGAATGCTCAAGTCGAACAATCTTGTGCGCAAGCTTCATGCCTGTGAGACGATGGGAGCAGTCACCGTGATTTGTACCGACAAAACTGGTACGCTGACGCAGAACCAGATGCAGGTGGACACCCTCTTGCTGAAACAGAGAAGCGAGCATTTGCTCCACTTGGCGATAGCCGTCAACACCACTGCCGAACTGGACAATGACCGAGGTATAGGCAATCCTACCGAGTCGGCATTGCTGCTATGGCTCAAAGCTAAGGGGCACGACTATGCCGAGTTGCGCAAACAGTGCACCGTGGTGAGCCAGCAACCATTCTCGACCGAGCGAAAGTATATGTCCACCCGTGTTCTTGCAGGAGGCACACAGTATCTCTTTGTGAAGGGAGCTCCCGAGATCGTGCTGGCAAAGTGCGACTTGGACGATAAGGAAAAGCAAAAAGTACAGGAAGAGCTTGCAGACTTCCAGCGCAAGGCGATGCGAACATTAGCCTTTGCCTATCAGAAGGCAGAAGACGAGAAGATGACTTTGCAGGCCATCGTTGCCATTACCGATCCTCTGCGCAAGGAGGTTCCCGCAGCAGTGCAGGAGTGCAGAAAGGCAGGTATAGAAGTCAAGATGGTGACGGGCGACACGGCAGCTACTGCTTTCGAGATAGGCAAGCAGATAGGCATCTTCGAGGAAGACAATACAAGCATAGGGGCGGATGGCGAGATGACTCCGCTTGAGGAACAGATGATAACGGGCGAACAGTGGGAGGCTCTCTCGGATGAGGAAGCCTATAAGCGCGCACAGAATATCCGTGTGATGAGCCGTGCCCGTCCTACAGACAAACAGCGATTGGTGACCATGCTTCAGAAACATGGCGAGGTGGTGGCGGTAACAGGTGACGGAACCAATGATGCTCCGGCGCTACACTATGCCCATGTAGGGCTTTCGTTGGGCTCAGGCACATCGGTAGCCAAGGAAGCCTCGGATATGACCTTGCTCGACGATTCGTTCAAGTCGATTGCCAATGCCGTGATGTGGGGACGCTCGCTTTACCGCAACCTTCAGCGTTTCCTCTTTTTCCAGTTGGTGGTCAATGTGGCAGCCTTGCTCCTGGTGCTTGGCGGTTCGATCATAGGCACCGAAATGCCGCTTACCGTTACCCAAATATTGTGGGTCAACCTGATAATGGACACCTTTGCAGCCTTGGCTTTAGCCTCTTTGCCTCCTTCGCACGAGGTGATGAAGGAAAAGCCCCGCAAGGCTTCCGACTTTATCATTAACCGCAGCATGGGTACAGGAATCCTTTTCTGTGGCATCAGTTTCTTTGTCGTGATGCTTGCTTTCCTGGTATATTGTGAGCGTCGTGGCAGGGGAGGAGTCGATACGCACGAACTGACATGGTTCTTCACCACGTTTGTGATGCTGCAGTTCTGGAACCTCTTCAATGCCAAAGCCTTGGGCAGCAACAGGTCTGCATTCCGTCACTTCTTCCAGGATAAGGGCATGCAGTTGGTGCTTCTGCTGGTCTTGGCAGGTCAGTGGCTCATTGTCACTTTCGGTGGTGAAATGTTCCGCACCCAGCCTCTCTCGCTTAAAGAGTGGGCAATCATTGTAGGCTCAACCTCGCTCGTTCTTTGGACAGGCGAACTGTATCGTGCTGCGAAGCGAGCCATGTGTCATAAGGAGGAATAAAGACAGGGAAACAAGATGAAAACAGTATATTATACTATTCAGGACGGATGTAGGCTGAAAGACGGTACGGCTGTCAAGTCTTTGAAGCCATGTGTGGCAACTATCGGCTTTTTCGACGGAGTGCACAGAGGACATCAGTATCTCATACGTCAGCTGGTGGAGAAAGCTCACAGCCAGGGACTTGAGGCAACGATCATCACCTTCGACGAGCATCCGCGCAAGGTGTTGCAGAGCGACTATCAGCCAGAGTTGTTGAGTACACTCGACTCCAAGTTGCTTCTCCTCTCCCGCACCGATATAGACAATGTGGTGGTGCTGCATTTCGATAAAGAGATGGCATCGCTTTCTGCCAGGGAGTTTATGAGCAGGGTGCTGTGCGACCATTTGTGTGTGAGAGCCCTCTTTATCGGTTATGACCATCGCTTCGGTCGCAATCGTGAGGAAACCTTCGATGACTATGTGCGCTATGGACGTGAGATGAACATGGAGGTAGTTCGCAATGACGCATTCCAGCTTGACGGCATCAATGTGTCCTCTTCGGTCATCCGTTCCTTTCTGCGCGAAGGCGAGGTGGAGCTTGCCAATATGTGCTTGGGCTATCCTTATACCATCGTAGGCAAGGTGGTGAATGGCTTTCATGAGGGTCGCAAATTAGGCTTCCCTACAGCCAACATAGATATCTCCCATTTGTGTCAAATGATTCCTGCCGCCGGTGTCTATGCCGTCAAGGTAAGGCTGGAGCAGGGGATGGAAATGAAGTGGGGCATGATGAATATAGGCACGCGTCCTACCTTCGGCGGAAAGCGCACAACGATCGAGACACATATCTTCCATTTTGATGGCGACATTTATGGTCAGTTGCTGTTGGTGAGCTTTGTGCACCGCATCAGGGGCGAGCGTAAGTTCGAGTCGCCTGAGGAACTTGCAGAGCAACTCCGTGAAGACGAGGAAACCGTTGTGGCGCTGTTGCAGAAAGACAAAGAGAACGAATAGAAACAAATTTAAATAAACAGATACAAACGATGAAAGAGGTAAAGAAAGGTGTTATGGATATTCTGCTGTATGGCATTGTGTTTGTCGTAGTACAGCTTATAGTTTCATTCTTGGGAATGCTTGTCTGGTCATTTGTTCAGCACGAGGAACTGGCAGATGTGCGAACAGCCATGCTTTCGGGGCACAATCCCGTGCTGCTTGCCCTTACCTCGGTGTTCAGCAGTGTGATTACCCTGGTTGTTTTTCTGAAGACCAAGTGGACTCCCATCTCTCGCAACTATTTGTTGTCCAAACCTTGGCTCACTCTTCTTTGGGTAGCTTTGTTTGCTTTGGGTGCCATGATTCCACTTGAGTTTGTGTATGAGCAAATCGGACTGGAAATGGACGAGACCACAGGCCGCATATTCGAAGGGCTGCTCAAAGAGCCCTGGGGGTATGTGGCTGTAGGCATCCTGGCACCATTGACCGAGGAGGTTGTCTTCCGTGGCGCCATCCTCCGTACCTTGCTGGGTATGATGAGCAAGCGCAACCATTGGGTTGCCATCATGATTTCGGCTGCCATTTTTGGTGCTGTGCATGGTAATGCAGCCCAGTTTGTCAATGCCCTGTTCATGGGTCTTCTCTTAGGATGGATGTACTATCGCACCCGTAGCCTTGTGCCAGGCATCCTGCTGCATTGGGTCAACAACACGATGGCTTATATCCTGACCAACCTTCTTCCTCAGAGCGACGGCAAGCTTATCGACCTCTTCCATGGTGATGAGAAGACGGTATATTATGCCGTAGGCTTCTCCTTGTGCATTCTCATACCGAGTTTCCTGCAGTTGGTTGCAAGATTTAGAAAAGCGTAATAATAAGATGATTATCATAGAACAAAGCATTATTGGCAAGAAGTGCCAGGAGGCCTGTGAGGATGGACTGGTCGTGACCGGTGATTTCATCGCCGTAATAGATGGCAGTACGAGCAAGATCCCAAAGCATCTCCATCCGGAGATGAAGAACGGACGTTATGCTATGGTGCTCATCTCTGAATATATCAGACAAGAATTGAAGGCGGATGCCTTGGCGGATGATTTCTGCCAAGGCATCACGCGTTATATATGCGATAATGTGTATAAGCCTTTGGGTGTGGCTGAGCGATTGTTGCTGCATCCCGAGGAACGCCTTACGGCTTCTGCCGTCGTTTACAGCAGAGCAAGGCAAGAGGTGTGGATGGTGGGCGATTGTCAGGCTCTCATCAGCGGGAAACTCTATGAGAATGGTAAGCCCTACGAGCAAGAGATTGCAGAGAGGCGCGTTGTCTTGATAAAGGAAGGAATGCTTCCTGCTGAGGCTCGCAGGCAAATAGAGCCTTTGCTCGTCGAGGCGATGCTTTCGGGACAAAACAAGACTTATACTGTTA
Organism: Segatella copri; assembly: GCF_009495355.1. Classification (GTDB taxonomy): domain Bacteria; phylum Bacteroidota; class Bacteroidia; order Bacteroidales; family Bacteroidaceae; genus Prevotella. The sequence goes on along the minus strand of NZ_VZAD01000004.1, from coordinate 24,953 downwards.
TTGATGGATTCCCCATCTATCGGGAGGGGGTAAAGGTTGTGCCAGTATCTTCTTCTGAGACTGTTTCTGCCTCTTCCGAGATTGTTTTGGCGAGCGATGGCTATCCTTTCCTCAAGCCTACTCTGGCAGAGAGTGAGGCTGCCTTGGCTAATCAAATCGCCAACGATCCTCAAAACATCAGCTGTTTCATCGCAACCAAAGGCCTTGTAGAAGGCAACAAGAGTTTTGACGACAGAACCTATATCCGCTTCCTGCCATAGGCTGTTGGGGCGATAAGGCCAGATAAACGTATATAAATAACACGGGCTGCCAGGATTCCTGGCAGCCCTACTATTACGTTAGTATGTTATGAAAAATTTGAGAGAAATGAAACTTCACAGTTTCAGAGTTGTTTTACTAAACATGATTTTATAGAGAAAGCATAGAAATTTATCATTTCAGTATGTTGGAAGCCGGATCGGCAGCCACTTGGTTGATATTGGATTGCTGCATGGAGTCGACCGATACTGAGTCGGCAATGGCAGCTACTGATACACCGTGAACCGATTGTCCGTTTCCTGTATTTCCTACGTATTCGGCATCTTTCTGGAAAGGTACTTGGGCGGCATTGCCCAGAGTAAGGAAGATAGCCACCATGGCCGCAGCCTTGAACAGAGGTTTCAGTCGCTCTGTCAGCGATATTACCTTTGCCTTTTCTGGCTTCTGGCTTTCCTCGCCTTCAATGATGTCCATCATCTTTTGGTCAAAGTCATCGCCCAGAGCCTCGTTCTTGCTTTCGCCAAGCTCGTAGGTAAAGAGAGCCTTATAGGACTCCAGCTCGGAAGGAATATCTTCCTGGCTGAAGAATGTGCGGAGGATGTCTTCCTCTTCGAGGGAGGTCTCGCAATTCCAGTAGCGCTCTAAAAGCTGTTTGATGTACTTATAGTCCATATTTGTCGAATTGTTGAAATCGTTGTTTTATTGTTTGACGAGCCCTGAAGATATTGATCTTTACCTGTTCTTCGGTGATGCCGAGAATCAGGGCAATGTCTTTATAGGCTTTTCCCTCAATATCGCGTAGCTGTATGCAGCTGCGTTGTTTTTCGGGAAGTTCGTCTATCATCCTCTTTACGATGTCCAGCTTGTCTTTCTGAATCATTCGTTCTGAAGGATTCGAGGTGGCGTCTGGCCTTTCTGTCTTCTCATCTTCGAGCGATCCGTTCTGATTCTCCATCTTCTTGATGCGGTCGAGCGAGAGATTTCTTGCGATAGTGAGGCTGTAGGCTTCGATGGAGTCTAACTGTTGCCATTTGTTGCGCGAGTTCCAGACTTTTATCAGTGTGTCTTGCACGATGTCTTTGGCTTCCTCTCTGTTGAGAGTAATGCGCAGAGCCAGTCTGAAGAGTTTGTCCTTCAGTGGCAAAACATCGTTTCGGAAACTGATTTCTTTCATTCCTCTGTTATTAATGACGACTATGTTATAAGAAAGTTACAACCAATCTTAAATTATTTCTATTTTTAACTCTTATTAAGAATCAAAGGCAAAAGAATTCTTCACTCTTCGTTCTTTACTTAATGACGGTTCCCTGTTTGCCGTCTATGGCTGTTGCCAGAGTGATAATCACCTCCTTCACGCCTGCGTCTACGGCAGCAAGGGCGTTCTCTATCTTTGGAATCATACCTCCGCCGATGGTTCCGTCAGCCTGGTATTTCTCGAAGTCGGATCGTGTGATGACAGGAATCACGCTGTTGTCGTCATCGGGATTGGAAAGCACGCCCTTCTTCTCGAAACTGTATATCAGCGTCACATCGTAGTAGGGAGCCAAAGCCTTGGCTGTTTCGCTGGCTATGGTGTCGGCGTTAGTATTCAGAATATTGCCATTGCCGTCGTGAGTCAACGGAGCCATAACAGGTGTAATGCCTTCCTGGATAAGGGTTTGCAGCATCTTGCCATTGGCGCGTTCCACATCGCCTACATATCCGAAGTCTACTCCGTCCTTGACGGGGCGCTTGTGGCTGTGTATCACATCCATGTCGGCTCCTGTCAGTCCGAGTGCGTTTACGCCCTTGGCTTGCAACTTGGCTACAAGGTTCTTGTTGACCAAGCCTCCATAGACCATGGTTACCACCTCCAGCATCTGTGCGTCGGTGATGCGTCTGCCATTCACCATTTTGCTCTCTATACCCAAGGCTGCTGCTACTTTAGTAGCGCGTCTGCCTCCGCCGTGTACCAGTACTTTCTTTCCTGGTATGGCGGCAAAATCTGTAAGGAGCTGTGCCAGTTGCTCGTTGTCCTCAACGATGGCGCCGCCCACCTTTACGATTGTTACTTTCTCCATATCTGTCTATATTTTGATAATGACAGTACAAAGTTACAACTATTTTTACTAAAAACCTATACTTATAGTCGGCTCTTTTGTTTCTTTAACTCTACAATGTGCCTTTATTTCTGCGAAAAATTGTAAATTTGCACGATTGCTAAAGCAAGTGAATAGTAATAGATTATAAATAACAGATATGAAAAAGGTATTTGTAAGCGGATGTTATGACCTTCTTCACAGCGGACATGTGGAGTTCTTCCGTCAGGCTTCGCAGTATGGTGAGTTGTATGTCGGCATAGGTTCCGATTCCACTATCTTGGAGTATAAGCATCATAAAACCTTCTATCCGGAGCAGGAACGCCTGTTCATGGTAAAGTCTATCCGATACGTGAAAGATGCATTCATCAATGCCGGTTCGGGCATCATGGACTTTGTGCCGACGGTGGAGTTCCTGCATCCCGATGTGTTTGTCGTGAATGAAGATGGAAGCAGCGACACCAAGCGAAAGTTCTGCGAGGAGCATGGTATCGAGTATGTAGTGCTGGAGCGTACTCCTGCCGAGGGATTGACAGCCCGTTCGAGTACTGATATTAAGAATGGAACCTGCGCCTTGCCAACTCGTCTTGATCTGGCTGGTACATGGATTGATCAGCCTTACGTGAGTTGTTATGCTCCAGGCTGGGCCATCACCATGTCGTTGATTCCCACCTTTGAGGTGCGCGAGCGCTGTGGACTTTCCACTTCCACCCGAAACATGATCAAGAAAATATGGCCAGTGAAGTTGCCCGATATGGATCCTGAAATCTTGTCGAAGTTGGTCTTCTGTTTCGAGAACGACCCTGAGCGCAATGATGGCATCGTAAGTGGAGCACAGGATGCCATCGGAATCTGTATTCCTGGTTTGTGCCGTCATTACTACAACAACCGTTTCTGGCCCGAGAAGTTTGAGCGTTGCGATGATGAGGCGACACTTTCCTGGCTGGAGGAACATCTCTGCATGATAGCGATGGAGCCCCGTCGACCTGGTTGCTCGGTGGTAGAGGGTAAGGACATCACCGAGGTGAAGGTGAAGGCTTTGGCCCAGGCTGCCGACGACTGCTGGCAAGCCATTCTGGCTAAGGACTATGAGGCTTTCGCCCGTGCCTACAAGGCCTCGTTTGATGCTCAGGTAAGTATGTTCCCTGCCATGATTCAGGGTTGTGTCCAAGGTTATATTGACAAGTATTCAGCTCTGCCCGATGTGAAGGCGTGGAAGATGCCTGGAGCTGGTGGCGGTGGATATCTGGCCTTGGTGGTAGACGATGTGAAGAATTTTGCCGAAGCTCATCCTGAGGCCATCACACTAACGATAAGAAGAAAGTAGTGTGACGATGAAAAAGATTGTTCCCGGGCAGTATCTGCTGCCTTTTGTGCTCATAGCATCGCTGTTTTTCTTTTGGGGCTTTGCTCATAGCATCCTTGATATTCTGAACAAGCACTATCAGGATGCCCTTGTCATATCCAAGACTCGCTCTGCCCTGGTGCAGGCGATGGTGTATGGAGGTTATTTTATCATGGCCATACCTGCCGGTACCATTATCCGCAAGTGGGGCTATAAGGCAGGAGTGCTTACAGGACTGGTGCTTTATGGCATTGGTGCCTTGCTTTTCATTCCGGGCGAGATGATTATGTCGTTCAACTTTTTCCTGGTCTGCCTGTTTGTGATAGGCTGCGGACTTACCTGTCTGGAAACAGCATCCAATCCTTATATTGCTGTCCTTGGCGATGAGGAGACCTCAGCCTCAAGACTCAACCTGGCTCAGTCGCTCAATGGACTGGGCTGGATAGTCGGTCCTTTGGTAGGAGGACTTCTTGTTTTCCGTGGAGCCGATGGCAACAGTGGCTCGGTGGCTTTGCCTTACACCATTATAGGCATTGCCGTGCTGCTTATCGCCATAGTAATAGGTCGCGTGAAGCTACCCGAGATTAAAGAGGAGAAACAGGTTGCTGAGGCAGCTTCCGGGGTGTCGTTGTGGCATTCCCGTACCTTTGTCTTCGGTTTAACAGCCATTTTCTTCTATGTGGCTGCCCAGACGGGTATCAACAGTTTCTTTATCAATTATGTCACCGAGAGTATTCCTTCTGTTTCGGCTCGAGATGCTGCCTTGATGCTGTCGTTTGGTGGTATGGGCTTCTTCTTTGTCGGTCGATTGTTGGGCAGTTGGGGCATGAACTATGTCAAGGCTGGCACCTTGCTGTTGTTCTGCGCCTTGGGCGCCTCAGTCTGTATGCTGGCGGTTATCTTGGGTGCAGGTATGCTGGCTGTAGTGGCTTTGGTGTTGACCTATCTTTGCGAGTCCATCATGTTTCCCACTATCTTTGCCTTGGCATTGCGAGGGCTTGACGCCGGCAGTACGAAGCGTGGCTCTTCTTATCTCATCATGGGAATCGTGGGTGGAGCTATTGCTCCTGTACTGATGGGTGCTCTTGGCGAAACCGACATGGCTGTTGGCTTCATTGTACCTTTGGTTTGCTTTGTCGTTATTGCTGCCTTTGCCCTTCATGTGTCAAAGGCAAAGAAACTGGGGTAATGTAAGTAAGTCAGTTTACTGAAATAAAAAAGAACCGTACTTTGTGTCCTTTTAACACTAAGTACGGTTCTTTCTATAATAAAGGTATTACTCCTATCTTGTCGTTACTTCGTGCTGCAGTTGCCTTTAGTTGCATCAGCTTTCTTGCTACAGCCTCCACAACCCTCTTTCTTTACTTCGGCTTTCTTACTGCAGCAGCTTCCTTCTTTCTTTTCACCGTTCTTCTTGCAGCAGCTGCCTTTAGTTGCATCAGCTTTCTTGCTGCAGCCACTACAGCCTTTTTTCTTGGCTTCGCCTGTTACAACAGTTGCCTTGTAGCCAATCTTGGCAAAGCCCTTGGCGATGTTCTCTGGAGTAGTCTTGTCGGCATCATATTCGATAGTTACTTTCTGGTCGGGTACGCTGGTGGTAATCTGTTTGATTCCCTTCTCAAAGCGCAGGTTGCCCTTGATCTTGTTCTCGCAGTTCTCACAGTGCATCTGTGGAAGTGTGGTGAACACTACAGTCTTAATGTCTTTTGCAAACATGCTGATGGCAAATACCAGCATGGCGGTTACTGTCATAATCTTTTTCATAATTTTTCCTTTCTTTTATGATTAAAATATTTAATTAATAATGAATATTTCTTGTTTTTACTTATCCCGAAGCGAGAATTCTGTCGGTAAAGCACCTTTTGATTAGAGTCTTCCGAAGTTTACACGGATACCGATATAGCCCATAGCTCCATTGATAGGACCCCATACCATATTGGTGTCAAACTGGCTGCCCCAAGGATTCATGGCATCTACTACAGGGTGCTTTTGCTTGAATCCTGTCAGGTTTTCGCCTCCTATATAGATGGAGAAGTGGCGGAACCAACGAGTGATTTGTGCACTGAGCAAGGTGTAAGCCTTGAAGTTCTGGTCCCATGAAGGCTCGCCATTGGCAAGTGTATAGGCTTGTGGCATTCTTCCTCCGCCATTGAGCTGCAAGGTGGCATCAAACTGCCAAAGACCGAGCGGAGTCTTGTAGGAGGCAGAAACCAGACCTTTGTACTTGCTGAGCAAAGGCTTGTCCATACGTATGCCGTCATAGGTTTCCTTGACATAGTTGCGGCGATAGGCTGCTGTCAGGGTCATGCCTTTGAAGATGGGGTAGGCGGCGTCTATCTGGAACACGTGTGAATAGCTCTTGCCATCCAGATTGGAGATGCGTACTTCGGGTACATTGCTGTCGAAGTTGATGACAGCCTGGTTCTGGAATTTGGTGTAATAATACTCAGCATTGAGCTTGAGTGTCTGTCCAAACAGCGGTATGTTCATCTGACTGCTGATGCCATAGTTCCAAGCTTCCTCCTGTTTCAGGTTGTCGTCGATGACGAGTCTTCTGCTGCTTGCCAGGAGATAGTTGTTTTCGGCAAGAGCATGTACTGAGCGATAGCCTTTGCCGGCAGAAAGGCGGAAGCCTATGATGTCGTTGGCCTGCCATTTCACATGGAAACGTGGTGTGACGAAGTTGCCGTACAGATTGCTGTGGTCGGCACGGATTCCTGCCATCACGATGAGCTTGTTGTTGAGATTATAGGTGTATTGGGCATAGATGCCCGGAATGGTTTCCTTCTCATTGTCGCGTGTCTTGGCTTGAGTCTGGTCATCGGTGAGACGATATTGCTGTCCTAAGTAATCGTGGTTGAGGCTCACACCTGTTGAGAGGTTGTGCTGCTTGTTGAAGTTGTGCTCAAACATGAGTGATGCATACAGGTTTTTCTCGTTCACGTAGTAGGTCTTATGTCCATAGAGGGCATCTTCCTGGTGCATGGATCCTGTAGTCATGAGGGCAATATTGGTGCCGTGCTCCTTATTGAGAATGAACGCGTGTTTCATGTAAGCCTCATACCGGTTGGTCTTGATGTCTATGCCATAGAGTTCTTTGCCCTCCATGGCTTTTTTCATGTCATCGTCCATCTCCTTAAGGGTCTGTCCTCCGCGACGATGTTCGCTGATGAGCGAGATGCCGGCACGCAGCATGTAGTGTTCCGACTTGAATATCCATCGGTTCTGCAAGTTGTATTGCAGAATGTTGGGCATATCCTTGAAGCCATCCATGTTCATATCGTTGGCTCCCCATCTGTTCTCATAGTGTGTAAGCAACTCGGTAGTGAGCTTGCTGTTGAGATGTACGTTGGCTGCGGCGTTGGCTTCCAGCTTTCCGTCGGTATCGCCATAGAGGTTGGCCTCCACGCCAGGCTCGGCATCTGCCTTGAGATATTCTACGTTGATTTGGCCTGTGATGCTTTCGTATCCGGCTTTTACCGATGAGGCTCCCTTGCTTACCTGTATGCTCTGCATCCATGGACCTGGCACGTAGCCTAAAGAGAATGGGGCTGCTGCGCCACGGAAGTTGGGCAGGTTTTCTGTCATCATCTGCACGTATGTTCCTGCAAGTCCGAGCAGCTTGATTTGTCTTGCTCCTGTTGCCGCATCGCTATAGTTGACATCTACTGAAGGATTGGTGGTGAAGCTCTCGCCCAGGTTGCAGCAGGCAGCCTTGAAGAGTTCGTCTTTGTTGATGATAGAACCATTGATGGCTCCTGCCAGTCGACTTACACCAGCTTTGCGGCTCACCACGGTTACTTCCTTAATCTCCTGGTCGGCTATTGTGTCTTTCTTTTCGTTGGGTTGCACTTCGCTCTGGGCAAAGCTTGCCAGTGGCATTATGAGGGCGATGCCAAGTAAAGTATGCTTTGTGTTTATTGTTATCTTATTTTTCGTTGTCCTTTTTCATCTTTTTATCTTATTATCTTATTTCTGATGAGGTTTATGCGCATAGCGGGGGCTAACCTTCATCATGTCGACAAGATGGAGGTTCAAATGGTCAGGACTTCAATAAGATAGAGATACAGTTTTGGTGGCGGACTGTATCCGGTTTTGGGAATGATGTTGCTCAGTGTTCTCTTTGCCCTGAAAGACAAATGAGGCATTTGCCACTCATGAATAATCGCCATCAAAGGCTGGAAGGCATGAAAGTCGAAAACGGTTGGCTGCATTTGCGTCGTAGGCGATAGCTGTACGCTTGTTACCTTCATGCATCCTTTGGTGGTGTCGGAATTACCGCCGTTCTGTGCTGTATGCGACAGTATCACGGTTGTCTTGCCGGAACATGAGCAATGAAGAAATGTTACTCCGCTTCCCATGATAACGAGTACCACGGCAAGAAAGAATGTAAACGATATGTGTAACAGTTTCTTCATTTTTCGGTTGCAAAAATAACATGGTTTTTATTAAATATGCAAGTTTTTGCTTACTTTTTAATGTTATTTAAATAGAAACATTATCTTTAGTAACTATTCGGCACCCCTATAGCCATGAGTAGTTATTTTAGCACTACGCATTTGTTTTCTGTTTCTTATGAATTTGTTCTGTCTCTTGTTGAAAAATCTCCGTTCACGCTTTTGAAATGTCTGTTCAAAGGCTCTGAACGTGCATTCAAAGGCTCTGAACGCACATTCAAAGGCTCTGAACGGACATTCAAAGGCTTTGAACGGACATTCAAAGGCTATGAATAGAACTTTTATTTGTGGTTTAATGATTTTAGTTGCCCACTCTAAGTGTTATTGATAATATGAGTTGACTCAGTTATTACTTATTTATAATTCACGTTGACTTACTTATTTTTAGTCATACTTATAGTTGACTACTTATGTATATAGCCACAAATGAAGTTGCCCTTCATATCTTTGCAAAGAAACATGTTGGTGGCTTAAACCATCACGTTATAATATTCTGCGATGATAGTCTGTTATGCCTATTATGGGTCGACTATTATGACCAACGTTTGTCGTCTATTATGACCAGCTTGAGGCTTCTATTGTGACCAATGTTGGTTGCCTATATGGCTTCTGTTCACTTTCTAAGAAAAGAAAGAGGGCATATCAATAGCCTATTAAGACTTTGATATGCCCTCTGTATGAGGAATTTTGATTATCTGTTTACTGCAGGTAAGTATATCCGAAGAGTCCGTTGCGATAGGTTGCAAGGAATTCCTTACCCTCTTCGAGTGAAATCTTACCTTCTTTCACACTTTTGGTAACCCACTGCTCCAACTGGCGGACGAGTTTCTTGGGGTTGTACTGCACGTAGTCGAGAACCTCTTCCACAGTCTCACCGTCGAAGATCTGATCGATGTTGTACTTGCCGTCCTTTACTGATATATGCGCCGCATTGGTGTCACCGAACAGGTTGTGCATGTCGCCCAATATTTCCTGGTAGGCTCCTACGAGGAAGACACCGAGGTAATAAGGCTCGTTGTTCTTGAGTGCGTGCAGCGGAAGTACATTACCAATATGGCCATCGGTCACAAAGTTGGCTACTTTTCCATCGCTGTCGCAGGTGATGTCCTGTAAGGTGGCTTTTCTTACTGGGCGCTCGTTGAGTCGCTGTATAGGCATGATAGGGAAGAGTTGGTCGATGGCCCAACTGTCTGGCAGACTTTGGAAGAGCGAGAAGTTGCAGAAATACTTGTCGGCAAGCAGTTTGTCGAGTCCTCGCAGTTCTTCAGGGATGTGTTTCATGTGCTTTGCCAGATTGTTAATCTCATGGCATACACTCCAGTACATGGCTTCTATCTCGGCTCTTGTCTTGAGGTCGACGATGCCATGCGAGAAGAGTTCCAAAGCCTCGTCGCGTATTTGCTCAGCGTCGTGCCAGTCTTCGAGCATATTGCGTGGGTTCAGGTTGTCCCAGATATCATACAGGTCTTTTACCAACTGGTGGTCTTCTTCCTTGGCCTCAAACTCCTCGGGCATCTCTGGCAGCGAGGCTGTCTCGAGTACATCGATGACGAGTACTGAATGATGTGCCGAAAGGGAACGGCCACTTTCGGTGATAAGATTAGGGTGTGCGATATTGTTCTTGTTGGCAGCGTCGACAAACGTATATACGCAGTCGTTCACATACTCCTGGATGGAATAGTTGACGGAGCTTTCGCTGCTTGAAGAACGTGTTCCGTCGTAGTCGACTCCCAATCCGCCTCCGCAGTCAACAAAGTCGACATTATATCCCATCTTGTGCAGGTTGATATAGAACTGTGCAGCCTCGCGCAAGGCTGTTTGTATGCGTCGTATTTTGGTAATCTGGCTTCCGATGTGGAAGTGTATGAGCCGCAGGCAGTCGTGCAGCCCCATCTCGTCGATCTTGTTGAGTGCTGTGAGCAACTCTGCGCTTGTCAGACCAAACTTGGATGCATCGCCGCCACTGTCAGCCCACTTGCCAGAGCCTGATGAGGCCAACTTGATACGTATTCCGATATTGGGTCTTACGTTGAGTTTTTTGGCAGTCTTGGCAATGATATCGAGCTCGTTGAGTTTTTCTACTACGATGAAGATACGCTTGCCCATCTTCTGTGCGAGGAGAGCCAGTTCGATATAGCTTTCGTCCTTGTATCCGTTGCAGATGATGAGCGAGTCGCTCTGGCACTGTACGGCAATGACAGCGTGGAGTTCTGGCTTAGAGCCAGCCTCAAGACCGAGATTGAACTTTTTGCCATGCGATATGATTTCCTCTACGACCGGCTGCATCTGGTTGACCTTGATAGGATAGATGACAAAGTTTTCGCCTTTGTATCCATATTCCTCCTTGGCTTTTTGGAAGCAACTGGCAGTCTTTTCGATACGATTGTCGAGAATGTCGGGGAATCGGAGCAGCACGGGAGCCGTGATGTCTCGCAGGGCTAACTCGTCCATGACGTCGCGCAGGTCTATCTGCGTGTTGTCTTTGCATGGAGTTACATAGACATCTCCTTTTTCGTTGATGCCAAAGTAAGAAGTGCCCCAACCTTTGATGTTGTAGAGTTCATTCGAGTCTTCAATAGTCCATTTCTTCATTTCTTTTCTTCTGGAATGAATGTAGTTTTGTTGTGATGTGTTATATTTTAATTGGGTTGTTTCAGTTTGTAGCCTCGTTGTAGCCTTCGGCTTGAAGCCTGATTCCGAGGTTCTTTATATACCCAACTGCAGGCGCAGTTTTTTCACCGTATTCTGTATCTTGTCGTAATCGTCGATTACATCGATGTCGAAGATGTGCTGTGCCTTCAGATAGAAGGGCTCTCGCTGTTTGAGTTGTTCCTTGATGAAAGTTTCCACCTCCTCGGGGGTCTTGTTTAGCAGCAGTGGTCGCACGCCCTTGCCCATCTGCAGATGGGCGTGGAGAGTCTCGGGAGTAGCCTTCAGATAGACGGTGGTTCCCAACTGGTTCATATAGTCCATGTTGTCAAAAAAGCAGGGTGTCCCGCCCCCGCAACTTACAACAACGTTCTCGAACTCAGCTACTTCGTGCAGCATGTTGTGCTCAATGATACGGAATCCCTCTTCGCCTTTCTCGTCGAAGATTTCCTTGACGGTCTTGTGCATACGAGTTTCGATATACCAGTCGAGGTCGTAGAACATGACGCCCAACTCCTTGGCAAGGGCTTTGCCGACTGTTGTCTTTCCGGCGCCCATATATCCGATGATGATAATCGACTTCATAGGCTTACTTACGACGGCTTGCTTTAGGCTCTGGAGCCTCTTTGATGATGTTCATACACTCTTCATATGAGAGTTCCTCTACATGAGTCTGCTTGTTCTTGGGAATGCGGTAGTTCTTTCCATCATAGGCAATGTAGGGACCGTAGCGGCCGTTCAACAACTCGAGCTTGGTATCTTCATCGAACACTTTGATGTGGCGTTTCTGCTCACTCTCTCGTTTCTCTCTTATCAACTCAATGGCTCTTTCGAGTGTAAGGTTCATTGGGTCTTCGTCCTTCGGTATGGAAACATACTTCTTATTGTGGAGAACGTAAGGGCCAAAGCGACCTGCACCGATGGTAACAGGTGTTCCCTCATATTCGCCTACCTCGCGGGGAAGCTTGAAGAGCTCGATAGCCTCGTTGAGTGTGATGGTCTCAATACTCTTGTCGGCAGGCAACTGTGCGAAGAGAGGCTTTTCCTTATCTTCGGCAGATCCAATCTGTGCCACTGGTCCGAAACGTCCTATCTTGACGAATACAGGGCGTCCGCTCTTTGGGTCGACTCCCAGTGAACGCTCGCCGGCTTTATGCTCACTGCGTGCATTTATCACCTTGTCCACTTCGGGTTCAAAGCTTTGGTCGAATTTCTTCATCCATTTATTCCACTCGGTATTGCCCTCTGCGATGTCATCAAACTTTTTCTCCACATTGGCAGTAAAGTTGTAGTCCATGATGTCGGGGAAGTTCTTCATCAGGAAGTCGTTGACCACGATGCCGATATCTGTAGGCAGCAGTTTGCCTTTCTCTGAGCCGGCCATTTCCTTCTTGAACTTCTGTGTCACCTTGATGCCCTTCAGTGTGCTGACTGTATATGAACGCTCTGTGCCACTCTTGTCACCTTTCTGCACATACTCACGTTGCTGAATGGTGCTGATGGTTGGTGCATAGGTAGAAGGACGGCCAATGCCGAGATCCTCGAGTTTCTTTACAAGACTCGCCTCTGTATATCTTGCAGGAGCCATAGAGAATCGCTCGGTGGCTGTTATCTCACGGCGCTGCAGCTTGTCGCCATGACGCATGGCTGGCAGGATGTGTGAAGACTCCTCGCCGTTTTCCTCCTCATCGGTTGATTCGCGGTAAACTTTCAAGAAACCATCAAAGACAACAACCTCGCCGTTGGCGACAAACTTCTCTGTAGTGTTGTCTATATCGATATTGATGGTTGTCTTCTCTATCTGTGCGTCTGCCATCTGTGAGGCGACGGTGCGTTTCCATACAAGTTCGTAGAGTCGCTTCTCCTGATTGGTTCCGTCTATGGTAAGTGCGGTCATGTCTGTAGGGCGGATAGCCTCGTGTGCTTCCTGTGCGCCCTTCGAACTGGTGTGATAGTTGCGGGTCTGGCTGTATTTGTCACCATATACCTTCTTGATCTCGGCTGCACTGGCATCCTTACAGAAAGTAGACAGGTTGACGCTGTCGGTACGCATGTATGTGATACGTCCGCTTTCGTAGAGTCGCTGTGCTATCATCATGGTCTGGCTTACGGTGAAGCCCAGCTTGCGGGCAGCCTCTTGCTGCAGTGTGGAAGTAGTGAAAGGAGGCGCAGGAGTGCGCTTCAATGGCTTCTTGCTCACTGCGTCGACGGTAAATTGTGCGTCCATGCACTTCTCGAGGAAGGCATCAACTTCTTCTTGGGTTTTGAAGTGCTTGTCGAGCTCAGCCTTTACTTCGGTTGCGTTGCCGCTCTCATTGATGAGGGCAAAGATGGCATTCACGCGGAAGTATGGCTCACTCTTGAATTTCTGTACCTCTCGCTCACGTTCTACGATGAGGCGTACTGCAACACTCTGCACACGACCGGCAGAAAGGGCAGGTTTCACCTTGCGCCAAAGCACGGGTGAGAGTTTGAAACCTACGATACGGTCGAGTACACGACGTGCCTGCTGGGCATTGACTAAGTTCATGTCCAGATGGCGTGGGTGCTCTATGGCATCCAGTATGGCAGGTTTGGTAATCTCGTGGAAAACGATACGGTTTGTCTTCTCCTCATCCAGTCCGAGTACTTCGCAAAGGTGCCAGCTGATAGCTTCTCCCTCGCGGTCCTCATCGGAAGCCAGCCAAATCTTTTTGGCTTTTTTGGCTGCCGATTTCAATTCGGTAACGAGCTTTTTCTTCTCTTCTGGAATCTCGTAATCTGGTTCCATGGTCTGCTCGTTTATACTCAATTCCCTCTTTTTCAAGTCGCGTATATGACCGTAAGAGGACATAACCTTATAGTCTTTTCCTAAGTACTCTTCGATTTTCTTGGCCTTTGCAGGGCTCTCGACGATAACTAAATTTTCTTGCATAAGCTTATATACAATTTTTCTTTCGGTTGGCAAAAGTAAGTAAACTTTTTGCTTATACCTTATTATATGGGGATTTTTTTTGCTTTTTTAATGTTTTAGGCTCTAAAATCGGTCGAATGAGGGTAAAAGGCAGGTTTTTCTGCTTTTTGTCTTGTTGTAATAGTCAAGTCTTGTTTTGGAATAAAGGCATCAACAAAAAAGCCAGACATGTGGTGAAACATGAATGGCAGTTTGTACTTTCAATTTTAGCTTTTTCTCTTCAGGACTCTTTTAGAAACCGGCTGAGCCCCTGACGGATGGAATGCAGACCAAACTCCTCTATCCGTATCTCGTTCAGAGGAATCCACAGGTATTCTGCAGCGTCGTCTTTTGCCTCGACATGTGAGAGGTCTTTCACTTCTACTATATAAAACATATCGAGTGTGTGGATGGTGAGCCCTGAATAGAGATAAAGGTTGGGGATACTGAACTGGTAGGCTACGGATGTAGCCTCCAGTCCTGTCTCTTCCATTACTTCGCGCATAACCCCTTCTTCGCCCGTCTCCTCCATGTCTACGAATCCTCCAGGTAAGTCGAGATTGCCCTTGGCTGGCTCGTTCTTGCGCCTTACCACCAATAGCTCGTCTTTCTCATTCATGATAAAGGCTACGGTGGCGCTGCTTGGATTGGCATAGTATGTGAATCCGCAACTTCCGCACTTCTTGCTTTTGAAGTTGTTGATTTCGAAGTGTGTTGAACCGCAGATAGGGCAGAATTTGAATTTGCTTAGAGGATGCTCCATGATGGATTGTGTTTTATTCTTGTTTGATAGTTTACCAGTTGTCTGTGCGGAATGGGAATAGAGGCAGTCCACCTGCATTTGCCATGTTGCCGAGCAGGAAGTTCTTGAAACAATAGCGCAGGGCAACAGGTTTCTTTACCTCAGGGCTTACCACGGTGGTACATTCATTCCACGTGTCGTTGCCTGGTTGCCAGAAATGGCGGGCTGTAGCAGGATGGAACACTTTGTCCTCGCCTGCAATCTCGAATCCCTCGATGTTGTCGAAGCGGTTGTAGGCACCAAAAGTGTTGTGTCATGAAAAGTCTCATCTTTTGACTTTTTAGGTTTATGTTTATTTTAGGCTCAGTGTTTTCCTCTATATGGATATAAACATCTGTCTTATAGGAGAATAAAAAGGGGTGTGTGGCGAAGGGGTGTTGTGAAAGAATGGGGGAGACCCCTTACAGCAATGCTTTGATTGCTGCATCGAGGTCTTTGATCTGTACATCGCGAGAGCGCAATGTGTTACTTCTGTCGATAAGGAAGAAAGTAGGGATGCTCTGTACGTTGTACTTAGCCACACTTGCTCCCTGAATGCCGTCTTCATCGCGTACGCTTATCCATGGCAGGGCGGCTGTGGATGTCTTCCAGAAATGCTCGTCGGGATCGACTGATACCTGATAGATCTCAAATCCTGCAGCATGGTACTTGTTGTATAGCTCGCGGAGCATCATGATTCGCTTGGTGCTCTGTTCGCCGGCAAAAAGATGGAAGTCGAGCAGAACCACCTTACCTTTCAGGTCGGTGAGTTTGCGTGTCACACCCTTGTTGTCTTGTAGGGCGAGTTCGATGACTCCGTTCACCTGTACCTTGCTGGCATCGAGTTGCTGTGCTGCCATCTGGTTCTCAATGATGCGTATGTCTTTCATGCCCTGTATGGCAATGTTGTGCAGGTTCTTTCCGCGTTCGGCATTGGGATAGTAAGTGTCCCAGCTTGTAGCTACTGCCGCGAATACCTTGACGTCGTCCTTGTTGTTGCGTGGGTTGAAGATAAGAGTGTTCACACGTCCTACCTGCAGAGTCTGGAACAGAGCATAGTAAGATGATGCCATCATAGGAGCCTTGAAGATATAGTTGGTCTTGATATCCTGCTTGTAGGCATTGATGGCACGGTCGATGATGACATCGGCAGAGTCGACACCTACATTAGGATTTTGGGCTATCTCGTTGACGAGAGCCTGCAGTTTCATCTGCTTGAGTGACAGCTCCTTGATGGTGCTGCAGTTTTCAGAACCTTCCACTGTATACTGGTAGCTCATGCTTGGGTACGCAGCCTTCACGCTGATGGTTTCTGTGGAGTCAATGGAGAGGTTGATGGTCTGTCCGGCAATGCGCAGGCGATAGAAGTCAGGACATACTGAGTCTTTGGCTGTTTCCTCGAAGGCAAAAGAACCGTCTTCACCGAGCTTTACAGAGTCGATAGCTACAGGTCCGTCGAGGCTGATGTTCTCCAGATAGAGCATGGAGTCTTTCGCCTCGGTAATGTTTCCGTTGATGTGGAACTTCTTGTTGTTGCAAGAAGCAAAAGTCAGTGCAGCCATTACTACGACCGCAGCTGAATAGAGTTTGGTTATCTTCATGTGTCTTGTTATTTTGCAAAATTATCGGTTGCAAAGGTAGCAATAAAATCGGAATAAACCATCAGCAAAGAATAAAATATTCAAAAACTTGAAAATAAATGCGGTTTTCTTTGCTTATTAATAATAAAAGAGGTATCTTTGCGCCGTTTTATATATTAGATGTTAGACAAAACAATAAGTTTTTAATTTTTTAGATGAACGTAATTACAAAAAGTGTTCAGTTGCCTGATGGAAGAACCATCACAATTGAGACCGGAAAAGTTGCAAAACAGGCTGATGGTGCTGCGGTTCTCCGCATGGGTAACACAGTGCTTCTCGCAACTGTTTGTGCAGCAAAGGATGCAGTTCCGGGTACAGATTTTATGCCTTTGCAAGTAGATTATCGTGAGCAGTACAGTGCTGCAGGTCGTTTCCCTGGTGGTTTCACCAAGCGCGAAGGCAAAGCCAGCGATGAGGAAATCCTTACCTCTCGCCTTGTGGACCGCGCCTTGCGTCCACTTTTCCCTTCTAACTACCATGCAGAAGTCTATGTACAGGTAATGTTGCTTTCAGCCGATGGTGTTGACCAGCCAGATGCTCTTGCTGGTTTTGCTGCTTCAGCTGCCATGGCTTGTTCAGATATTCCTTTCGAGTACTATATCTCAGAGGTTCGCGTGGCTCGTATCAATGGCGAGTATGTTGTTAACCCTACCTTCCAGCAGATGGAAGAGGCCGACATGGATATCATGGTTGGTGCCACTAAGGACAACATCATGATGGTGGAAGGCGAGATGAAGGAAGTTTCAGAGCAGGATCTTATCGGTGCCCTCAAGGTGGCTGCCGAGGCTATTAAGCCTATGTGCGAGCTTCAGTATGAGTTGGCTAAGGAGAAGGGTACTGACGTGAAGCGTGAGTATGACCACGAGGTTAACGACGAGGAACTCCGTGAGCAGATCAAGTCTGAACTTTACAAGCCAGCTTATGATATCAATCATCAGGCTTTGGAGAAGCATGCACGTCAGGATGCTTTCGACAAGATTTTGGCTGACTTCCTCGAGAAGTATGACGCAGCACATGCCGATCTTTCTGAGGATGAACTCGAAGAGAAGCATGCTGAGGCTACTCGCTACTATGATGACGTTTTGCGCGATGCTATGCGTCGTTGCATCCTCGATGAGGGCTTGCGTCTTGATGGTCGTGCTACTACAGAAATCCGTCCTATCTGGTGCGAGGTATCTCCTCTGCCAATGCCTCACGGAAGCGCTATCTTCCAGCGTGGTGAGACAATGTCTCTTTCTACATGTACTCTCGGTACCAAGATGGATGAGAAGCTTATCGACGGTGTGCTCGAGAAGAGCTACCAGCGCTTCCTCCTCCACTATAACTTCCCTCCATTCTCAACAGGCGAGGCTAAGGCTCAGCGTGGCGTAGGTCGTCGTGAGATTGGTCATGGTCATTTGGCATGGCGTGGTTTGAAGGGTCAGATTCCTGCCGACTTCCCTTACACAGTACGTTTGGTAAGCCAGATTTTGGAGTCTAATGGTTCTTCTTCTATGGCTACAGTGTGTGCAGGTACACTCGCCCTGATGGATGCTGGTGTTCCTATGAAGAAGCCAGTTTCTGGTATTGCCATGGGTCTTATCAAGAACCCAGGTGAGGACAAGTATGCTATCCTCAGCGATATCCTCGGTGATGAGGACCACTTGGGTGATATGGACTTTAAGACCACAGGTACCCGTGATGGTTTGACCGCTACACAGATGGATATCAAGTGCGATGGCTTGAGCTTTGAAATCCTCGAGGAGGCTTTGATGCAGGCTAAGGCTGGTCGTGAGCACATCCTCAACTGCATGATGGAGACTATCTCTGAGCCACGTGCTGAGATGAAGCCACAGGTTCCACGTATTGTAGCTCTCGATATTCCTAAGGAGTTCATCGGTGCTGTCATCGGTCCTGGTGGTAAGATCATCCAGCAGATGCAGGAGGATACTGGTGCTACTATCACTATCGAGGAGACTGAAGGTAAGGGTCACGTACAGGTATCTGCTCCTAACAAGGATTCTATTGATGCAGCTTTGGCTAAGATCAAGGCTATCGTGGCTGTTCCTGAGGTTGGTGAGGTGTACGAGGGTACAGTTCGTTCAATCATGCCTTACGGTTGCTTTGTAGAGATTCTGCCAGGTAAGGATGGTTTGCTCCATATCTCTGAGATCGACTGGAAGCGTCTTGAGACAGTTGAAGAGGCTGGTATCAAGGAAGGCGACAAGATCAAGGTGAAGTTGATGGAGATTGATCCTAAGACTGGTAAGTACAAGCTCTCTCATCGTGTATTGATGGAGAAGCCAGAGGGTTATGTAGAGCGTGAGCGTCGTCCACGTCCTGAGCGTGGTGAGCGTCGTCCACGTCGCGACGACCGTCATGAGGGCCGTGGTGAGCGTCCAGCTCGTCAGCCTCGTCGTTATGAGCATCGCGGTGAGGAGCAGGCTCCAAGAGACTTCAACGATTCTCTCGACCACAACAATGATGTAGAATAATCCGTATTATACATTATTATATATAGGGCACGTTTCCAAAAGAAGCGTGCCCTTTTTCTGTCTATTGTGTAAACAGCACTATGATAGAAGATAGTATAGTATTACAAGCGTGGCTTTTTGTCATGTTATTGGTATTCTTGCTTATAAAATGAAAGGTTTTTGCTGTTGTTTTTAAAAAAGTTCAATAAATATTGTTATATTTATAACATTTTTTGTACTTTTGTACTTGATAAAGCGTATTAGAGTTTAATTTTTATTAGTATTTTATGAAGAAGCAGTATCTACATTCTGCTGGAAGCATCAGGTTTAGTGCTTCCTTCATTAACAGAATGCTGTTGCTTTGTTTGTTGGGCATTGTAATGCCCCAGGCTATTTATTCAGCAACAAGCTATTCAGTTCAACAGAGAGAGACAGTTAGTGGAGTAATTATCGATGCAAACACACAGGAAACGATTGTTGGTGCAAGCATTATGTTAAAAGGTAGTTCTCAAGGTACAGTAACAGACATTGACGGTAAGTTCTCGCTGTCGGTAAGCAAACTTCCTGTAACATTGGTGGTTTCATACGTGGGTTATCAGAAGAAGGAAGTAAAGGTTTCCTCTCTGGATGGTGCCCTTACCATCAGTCTTACTGAAGACACTCAGATGATGGACGAAGTGATTGTCACAGGTTATGGTACTTTTAAGAAATCAGCTTATGCCGGTTCTGCGGCAAATGTGAAGGCCGACAAGATAGCCGATGTTCCTTCGGTATCTTTCCAGGATATGCTCCAGGGTAATGCCACTGGTGTGCAGTTTACATCAGCCTCTGGTCAGCCAGGTGCCTCTTCAAGTATCAATATCCGAGGTATGGGCTCTATCAATGCCGCCAACACACCGCTTTATGTAATTGATGGTGTGCCTATGATTAGTGGCAATATCAGTTCGCTAGATTCTGATTCTGGTCTCGACATTATGTCGACCATCAATACCAATGATATCCAGAGTATTACCGTCATCAAAGATGCTGCCGCAGCATCACTTTATGGTTCGCGTGCAGCCAATGGTGTCATCATTATTACTACCAAGCAGGGACAGCAGGGCAAGCCTAAGGTTTCTCTGCAGGCAGACTGGGGATTCTCTGACTTCGCCATGGAGTATCGCCCGGTAATGAGTGGCCAGCAGCGACGCGACTATATCTATAATGGTCTCTATGCGGGTGCACTCCGTGACGGTGAGAGTGAAGAGGATGCCAAGGCCTATGCCGACGAGAACATCGATACTTATGCACCCGTGCCATGGTGTGGATTTGTAGATTGGGACGATGTGCTTTTCAAGAAAGGAAGCCATCAGCAGTATGAGGCATCGCTGTCGGGCGGAACAGACAAGTTCAAATATTATTCTTCTTTGAGTTATCTCAAGCAGGAGGGTATCACACAACGTTCTGGTCTGGAGCGTCTTTCTGGCAGACTGAATGTGGACTACAAGGCCACCAACAAGTTGACTCTTGGTGCCAATATCCTCTTCTCAAGTGTCAATCAGGATGTTTACAGTGAGGGATTCACCTATACTTCTCCTTTCTATTCTTCGAGAAGTGCAGTGACTCCATCTGATCCTGTATATAACGAGGATGGTACATGGAACCGTGCACTGATTCGTATCGGCGACCGCAACCCGGCACTTGCCAATGAATATGATTCCCAGCGTGAGTATGTCACCCGTACTTTCAATACCATTTATGGTCAGTATGAGTTTATCAAGGACTTGAAGTTCAAGACCACCTTCAGTTATGACTATATCACGACAAAGGGAAAAGATTGGGCTGACCCACGTACCTCAAATGGTGATGATATCAACGGTGGTATGTCAAAGAAGTTCTATGAGCGTCGCAAAATGATGTGGGGCAACCAGCTTACCTATAAGCAGACTTTTGCAAACGTACATCATCTCGATGAGCTTTTAGGTTATGAGATTGACGATCAGTATCGCGACTATTTGTCTGGGTATGCTACCAACTTCGCCACTCCAGATAAGAACGACATCTCTAATGGTAAGAAGACGGAGTCGGTAGGCGGTTCTGATAGTCGCACACGTATGGTTTCTTATATTGGACGTGTGAACTATGATTACGACAACAAGTACTTCCTCGGACTCAGCTATCGTGTAGACGGCAGCTCTCGTCTGCAACGTTCTCATCGTTGGGGTAACTTCTGGTCGGTATCGGGTGCATGGCGTATCATCGACGAGGACTTCATGAAACCAATGTCAGACTGGCTTACCGATTTGAAGCTTCGTGCATCTTATGGTGTGAATGGTACTTTGCCTTCCGACTATTATGGTTATATGGCATTGAGCAGCTTGAGCAACGGCTACAATGAGCAGCCTGCCATCATCATCTCGCAGCTTGCCAATGACAACCTGAAGTGGGAAACCAACTATAACCTGAATTTAGGTCTCGACTTCTCACTCTTCAATCGTGTGAACGTTACCTTGGAGTATTATCTGCGCAACACCAAGAACCTTCTCATGGACAGTCCGGTGTCTATGACCACAGGTTTCAGCTCTTACCTCATGAACGTAGGACAGTTGAGAAATCAGGGTGTGGAATTGGAAATCAACTCTACCAATTTCAAGACCAAGGACTTTGAGTGGAAGACCACATTCAATCTTTCGCACAACACCAATAAGGTAGTCAACCTCGATGGCGATCAGACAGAGATAGTAAGCGGTACTCAGATTCACAAGATAGGTCATTCTTATCGTACCTTCTATATGATAGAATTTGCCGGCATCAACCCCGAGAATGGTAATCCACAGTTCTATAAGAACGACCTGCTGGAGGATGGCTCTTATAGCAAGGAAATCACCGAGAAGGCAAGCGAGGCAAAGTCGATTATGCTCGACAAACATGCAGAGCCCAACATCACAGGCGGACTCTATAACAGCTTCCGCTACAAGTGGTTCGACTTGAGCTTCCTCTTCAACTATCAGTTTGGTGGTTGGTCGTACGACACCTGGGCGCAGAAGACCGAGCATGGTGGCTATGATATGGAGGCCAACATCCCAACATATTATGCTGACAGTTGGAAGAAGCCTGGCGATGTCACCAAGTACGAGCAGTTCTATGAGAAGAGTTCCAGTGTGGCAATGCACAAGATCACCAACAGCCGTCGTCTGCACAGCACTGATTTTCTGCGTCTGAAGGCCTTTACCCTTGGCTTCACCTTACCAAAGCAGTGGCTCTCTTCTGTAGGCTTGAGCAATGCCCGTATCTATATGTCTGCCAATAACCTGTGGACATGGGCAGCCTGGGATTATTATGATCCGGAGTCTGTGGTTAACGGCAGTGCCACACAGGCCACCCCACCACTCAAGACAGTTACTTTCGGTTTGAATGTTAATTTCTAAAAATGAATGATTATGAACAAGATATATAAATATGTAATGATGGGAATCGTTGCTATAAGCATGTCTTCGTGTGGCAATGACTGGCTCGATCTTGATCCATCAACATCTGTGCCTACCAAGGTTACCTCAAAGTCTGAGGTTGACGCCACTCTGAACGGTATATATAGCACAATGCAGTCTCCTTACGCCTATTCTGGTCGATTGGTGTATTATGGCGATATGACTGGCGACGACATGCAGGCAGTCAGCTCTACCAAGCGTACTGCATCGGCTTATCTTTATGGCTTTACCAAGAGCAATGTGCCTTCTTCTTATTGGGCTTATCCATACAGTATTATTCAGAACTGTAATGTGATATTGACCAATATCGACAATATAGTGGTTTCTGATGCCGACAAGCAGGCCATGAACGACTATAAGGGTCAGGCTCTTGCCCTTCGTGGTATGTCGCTTTTCGATTTGACCAAGCTCTATGGTTATCCCTATACCTATGACAATGGTGCCTCTCTGGGTGCCAGCATCGTAACAGATGTGGTGGATAAGGACTATATGCCTCAGCGCAGTACGGTGGCTCAATGCTACGACCAGATCATTAATGATTTGGAGGCAAGCGTCAGCTTGCTGGGCGAGGATTTTAATAAGGGTAAGATCAACAAGTGGGCAGCCCTGACACTCCTGAGCCGTGTATACCTCTATCATGGTGACAACGAGAAAGCGCTCAATGCAGCCAAAGCAGCCATAGAGGGCGCTGAAAGTCATCAATATCAGCTTTGGACCAACGCAGAGTATCCCACAGCATGGTCGAACGATGTGAGTGAAGCTTCTACCAATAAGGGCGAGGTGCTCTTCGAGATCATCAACCTTACTACCGATTCTCCAGGAAAGGAAAGTTTAGGTTATCTCTATTCTCCCAATGGATATTATGACGGTTGTGTCACAAAATCGTTCTACAATTTCCTCAAGAAAGACAACGATGATGTTCGTCTGAAGATTATCAATGTGGCTACCAAGGCTCAAGGTTATTCTTCATCTGTTTATGGACGTGGATATGTCAACAAGTATCAGCCACAGCAAGGTGAGGGCGTTGAAGATGCCAACATTCCTTTGATTCGTCTCTCTGAAGCCTATCTCAATGCAGCTGAGGCTGCAGCCAAGTTGACAGCAGCAGGCAGCGACCATAATGCTGAGGCTGTACACTATCTTGGTGCTATCGTCAGCAGAGCCAATCCGGCCAAATCGGTCGATGCATCTTCTACGGTTACTGTCGACCAGGTGCTTGATGAGCGTCGCAAGGAGTTGGTGGGTGAAGGACATCGTATGTTCGACCTGCTGAGAAATGGCAAGAAGGTGGTGCGTGTGGAAGAGAGCAACAGCACTTTGAGCAAGACCAAGCATACTTGTGGCAAGGATTTTATGACCATAGGCGAGGGAGAAGACAATTTCTACAAGATAGTACTTCCTCTGCCATTGGCAGAACGCAATGTTAGTCACTTGCAGAATAATCCTGGTTACGGAGAATAATCCTTGAACAGGTAAAAGTAAATAAAGGAAATGAACAAAAGCAATAAGTTTTTATTGGTAATGATGATGGTGATGCTGACGATGTTCAGCATCACCATTTCGGCTAAGGAACATGCCGACGACAAGAAATTGTCGTGCGATGGTCCCTATGTGGTCTATCAGACTGACGGTAGTGTAAGAGTTATCTCGGTAACTGAGAATGGCGAGGTGAAAGATACTGTCTATGCAGTCTTGCCAAAGGATTTTACTCTGCATGTGGCTGACCATGAGGGGAAATACCCTTTCTCTGTACGTCTGCATCCTATAGCTCGTCAGCCATGGAAGCAGAGTCAGGCAAGGAAAACCTTTGTGATGTCCGATCCTCATGGCAGACTCAACTTGGTTGTCAGCTTGCTGAAGGCCAATGGTATTATTGACAGCCAGTTACGCTGGGCTTATGGCGACAATCAGCTGGTGGTTATTGGCGACATCTTCGACCGAGGTTATGATGTGCCTCAGATTTTCTGGCTCTTCTACAAACTTGAGGCCGAGGCTGCCGAGTATGGCGGTCGTGTTTCTGTGTTGTTGGGCAATCACGAGCCTATGGAGTTGGCTGGCGATATGCGTTACGCCAAGCCTAAATATAAGATGCTTGCCGACACCCTGGGAATTTCTTATCGCCATCTCTTCGGTTCGAATACTGAGCTGGGCCGATGGCTTGCCACACGTAATGCGATGCAGGTCATTGGCCGCAATCTTTTTGTGCATGCAGGAATCAGTAAAGAGTTCTATGATCGTAACTTGAGTATCCCCGTGGTCAACGACACTATCAGCAGTGTGCTTTTTATGAAGAGCAAGCAGCGCAAGGCTCATTCTGAGTTCTGTAAGTTCCTTTATGGCAACCGTGGTCCCATTTGGTATCGTGGCTTGGTGCTGAAGACCAAGAAATGGTCGCCTTTGTCAAGCGATTCTCTCGATATGGTGCTTCAGCGTTACGATGTGGATAGAATCTATGTCGGTCATACGATATTCAAGGACATCAAGCGTTTCTATAAGGGAAAGGTCATCGCCGTGAATGTCGACAATCTGGATAACTACAACCATCAGCGTGGCAGAGCTGTCCTGATTGATGAGGATAAGGTATATGTTGTCGGTGACAAGGGAATTAAGCGCAAGCTGTAGATAGTGTTTAGTATAGACTATCGTTATTGTTTTAGCATACTTTCGTTTGTGAGAGATTGGGATGTAAACTCCTGTTTCCACAAACGAAAGTTTTTTCTTTTTAGGGGGAATCGATTCTTATTTGATAAGGCTTCAAGTCAAAGTAGGGCTCACCCGATATATCTAGGGGAAATTTTTTTGATTCTACAGAAAAATTTATACCTTTGCACCATGAACAATCAAGGACTATTATCATTGGCACAGTTGATACTGCCATCAGAGATACTTTCAA
>NZ_VZAD01000080.1 GCF_009495355.1 Segatella copri | reverse complement strand
CCTGCGACTGGAGTTAAACCAGTTAGGTTAGTGTCATGCCCGACACACAAAAAAGAGGGTGTGTCATAAGTCTGTGACGCACCCTCGAAGGACATAGGTAATACTTGAAATGTATGCAAGAACTTATCAAATGTTATTTTTCAAATCCCAATATCTACTTTAAAATTCCTTTTTTTCGATATCAGCTTAATTTTCTCCCTACTTTTTTCTTTTAATACTATGTAAAACGAAAAAAGGAGCAAAAACTCCTATTTCTCAAAGAAAAGGTATATATTTGCAAACAAATTAGAATATCGAAACGATATGGGGAAAGAAAAGGATTTTTCAAGGAAGTCTAATCTCTCACAACTGTCAGATGACGAGATTCTTCAAGGCTTCAAGGATGCTGATGCCAGAATAGTGAGGGAGTATTACTACGGATACTGCCGGGTGGCTTATTGCATTTACGACAAGCGTTACGACCTGCAATCGAAACCGGGCATGGACTTTTATTCGCTGGCCCATGAATATTATCTCTATCTCTGCGAGCATGACTTCAAGCCTTTGGAGGACAGAAAGCCGAGCATGTCGCTCAAGACCTGGATGGTGAATGGTTTCCGATTCCTGCTGCTGGATAAGTTGAAGGAGGTGGTGAAGGAGCACCGTTTCGAGAGTTTTGAGGCGCGACAGGAAAGCCGCAAGATGAAGTTTGACGTAAGCGACAACCAGTTTGAGCATGAACTTTATCAAACGATAGAAGAGATCGGCAATCTTTATTATGGCAGGGACAGCAAGAACAGTATCATCCTGAAGATGCTCTATATCGAGGGATTCAAGGGCAAGGACGTAGCCATGCAGTTGGGCATGACCGCCTCCGCCGTCACTCAGCGATGCCAGAAGATGATGCATGATGTGGTGATTCCTTATTTTAAGAAATACTTCGATGCTTCGGAATACAGAAGCTATCTGTCGTTCGGCGACGAAGACGCATCCGTTTCAAGTGCTCCTAAGATGTCGATGCCGAGCATGATGGATTCGAGAATGTGCTGCGAGGAAGCGGCTGATATTAGCAATAACATATTTAATAATAAGAAGAATATGGAAGATATGAAGAAGGGAAGAATCACTCCTCGCTGGATTGATTCTTTGAAGGAGAACGAGATATTTGTATTTGGCAGCAATCTGGCTGGCATGCATGGTGGTGGTGCAGCCCGCATAGCCCGATTACATTTCGGTGCCGTCATGGGCAAGGGTGTAGGCTTGCAGGGCCAGAGTTATGCCATCCCTACGATGCAGGGCGGCGTGGAAACCATCCGTCCATACGTGGAGGAATTCATCGCCTATGCCAAGCATCATCAAGAGCTACATTTCCTGGTAACCCCAATAGGTTGCGGCATCGCCGGCTTCGAAGCCGAAGACATCGCCCCATTGTTTGAGAGTGCAAAAAGGATGAAGAACATCAGCCTTCCGGAGAGTTTCTGGGAGGTGATAGAATAGTCATACTATTAACAATAAAAAGTTTTCAGACAAACTTCAAATTAAATAATAAGCATGAAAGAAACAAATAGCATAAATGATTTGAGAAATTTGTTACAGCAAAAATGGCTATTAGATGGCAACTGTATCGAAAAGAAGTTTCAACATTTAGCAAGTATTCTTCTTCACGATGTAGCTATTCTAAAAGGCAATAAGAAGTACATACTAACTGACATCGAATTTTACTTCTATTGTCCTACCCATCAAGACATCATAACCTACCCTCGCAATAGCAAAGCTGGAGAATGGTTCTTTCATTCAAGCGGTGTAGACCTTTCTTTTGAAAGCAATGTGTGCATAAGAGAAAAGGCTACAACAGGTAAACTGGTGCCATGTTTGACAAGTAATTCCGCTTTTGGTGGCATACTTATCCGTGGCATTAAGCATATAGACTATTTTTCAGACCATATAGAAGAGAAGTACAAACTAAACGGGCCTATGAAAGTTTGCGAAGAACTCTTCGACAAGTTTGATGCATTTGGCTATGCCGATGATTTTCCAAGAATAATTTTGGAAAAACACAATGCTACATCTCTCATAAAAAGCTGCCATCGAGTAAACTTAAAGTCGGACTCAAAAACAGCCAAAGATAAAGTTGCCACAATTTTAGCCAACAATTATTGCAGCAACGATTCTGGCAGCACACAAGATGAATTGGTTTTAGAATTTGATAAGTACTTAACAGCAAACTATAGATTTATAATATGATTACAGATAAAGAAACATACGAAGTTTTTCTTTCCACATGGCTAAAGAAAAGCCATTCTACATTCTTCGACAAGTTCACAACTTGCTTGAACGAGAATAATATCAAGTGGAGATTTATCGGGAACACTGCCGACATTTGGTGTCGCGACTATATGCCGATCCAAATAGAAGTAGATGAATTCGTGCAATATCACTATTACCCAGATTATCTTACCCAAAGAGAGTCTTACAAAAAATACATTACCAAACCAGAAAAAGCGTGCAAGTCGATATATCTTTCTCCTTGCAAGAAGACAAACTTAGTTATAGATGGCGGCAATGTGGTAAAGGGAGCCGATTTCGTCATCATGACAGAAAAAGTATACCACGAGAACCCGAACTACAATCCATCAGAGATACATACGGAACTCGAGAACCTATTCCAATGCAAGGTCATTATGATTCCTTGGGATAAGTGCGAGAAATACGGACATGCGGATGGAATTGTCAGACCCATTGATTCTGAAAATGTTCTCCTGACAAATTACGTAGATTACGACAAAGACTTTGCTGAAGAGGTAGAAAGAAGACTGAGTAAACATGTACATGTAGAGATGTTGCATTATGATGTAAAAAAGCCAGACAAGCGTAATTGGGCTTATATCAATTTTTTGCAAGTTGGAAATACTATCATCTTACCTGCAATCAACATCGAAGAAGATGACCAAGCCCTCAAGCAGATACAAGGCTATTATCCATCCTGTAACATCCACCAATTTAATTGCGAAGAAATTATCAAGCAAGGAGGTGCTTTGAATTGCATAACTTGGAATGTGGACGAATCGGATGAAATAAAAGGATTTACTGAAGAGGACAGAAAAAGATTTGACGAGCTAATGAATCGTTTTGAAAATGAAGAAGAGGCTATTAAAAATGGTACTTTTAGTGGTTTTACGGAAAGTGAAGTGTATTTTATGGGTGATATAAATATTGGCAAATTTGGTAATAAATACCCAGGACTCGGATGGTATTACATGACGGATTAAATAACTACAGTTTATGTTAGGAGCAATAATAGGAGATATTGCTGGCTCAAAATATGAGTTCAACAATACGTTTGATTATGATTTCGAGATGTTCGGTGGGGGATGCGACTTCACCGATGACACCATTTGCACGGTGGCGATTGCCGATGCGATACTGAACGGGCGAAGCTATCAGGAAAGCCTGCTGGATTGGTGCCGCCGCTATCCTTCACCTAAGGGAGCGTATGGCGGAAGATTCGCAGCATGGATTTGCTCTCTTAATCCGCAGCCATATAATAGCTTTGGCAACGGTTCTGCAATGCGAGTATCGCCAGTAACTTGGCTCTTCGATAATCTATCGCAGGTTTTGGAAGAGGCTGAAAAGACGGCTCTTCCTACTCATAATCATCCCGAAGGAATCAAGGGAGCCAAAGCTGTAGCTCATGCCATTTGGTATTTCCGCAAGAGCAGATTCTCAGAAGAATCTAAGGATTCTGAGAATGAGGAAACGAAGGGATTGAAAAATGAGAATGCTAAGGCTTCTAAGGATGAAAATGAAACAATACAGGGGTTCTTGTCCATCGCCCGCAGCTATTACGAGGATTTCGACACACGAGTTTATCCAAAGGGCAAGTTCGATGAGACCTGTATGGATGCCGTGCCCTTATCCTTCTATCTCCTCTCGCAAGCCTCATCTTTCGAGGATGCCATTCGCCTCGCTATATCTCATGGCGGCGATAGCGATACCATCGGAGCCATCGTCGGCTCCATCGCCGAAGCCCGCTTCGGTATTCCGCAAGAAATGAAGTTCAAGGCTATGAACTATCTCCCTAAGGACATGACAAGAATATATCAACAATTTAAAGCCAACAATGAAATAAAGAAAATATATAAAAAATACAAGAAATAGTTGTTTGTAAGCGAAATTTTCTTACCGACTTTCATCGCCAAAACACATTAAATGCTCTTAAGGAGGTTAAGGAAATGCTAAACCATTCTTATACCAGTTTTCTAGAAGATGCATATTTTCCACCTTCATTTGGATGGAAAATCAAATATAATCCCACAAAAGGGAATAGCATTAATCTTAATAGGCAACCACCCATTACAACAGTTTGAATAAACTTGTTTGAAATATTCCAAGAGTATCCATTAATATTTCCCTTTGAATCTTGGTAAACCTTCATATCTCCACCTCCATTTTTCTGCAAAAATACAAAAGGTTTTAGAATAATCCTATTTTTTCTGCTTATTTTTCTCATTTAGTATAGAAGAAAAGAGAAATAATTTGTTTTTTCGAAAAATAGTCTTAACTTTGCCCCACATTAATAAAGAAAATTATGCAAATGCAAGAATATCAATTGGATTTCGTAACCTATTGCGTTGGCAACTTAGCCGACCGATTGAACATGAGTGCCAGTAAGGTATATAAGATGTTACGGTCAACAGATATCTTAAATGGCTATATGATACCCTGCTATGATGTGCTCCATACTTTCGGCAAGGAATACATCATGGACGATTTGATAAACTTGTTAAAGAGACGAGGAGCATTGAAATGAAAGTTTATCACGCATCAAAATTCATCATAGAATCACCAGACATTTATCATTCTCGTGATTTATTGGATTTCGGCAAAGGATTCTATCTGACATCACTTGTCGAACAGGCGAAGAATTATGCCCAACGATTTCTCTTTCAGGGCGACAAAGCATATCTTAACCAATACATCTTAGATGAAAACTTAGACAGAGAATATAAGATAAAAGAGTTTATTGGCTACAACGAAGAGTGGTTAGATTTCGTTGCTTTATGCCGAATTGGGAAACAAACAAATAAGTTTGATATGGTTACAGGTGGTATAGCAGATGATAAGGTATTCAATACCATAGATCTTTACTTCTCCGGTAACATCAGCAAAGAAGAAGCACTTAAACGCTTAAAGTTTATTCATCCTAATCACCAGATATGTATTTTAAATCAAGATATTTTGAACAAGCATCTGCACTTTCTTCAGTCAGATGAAATAATATAAGGAGGGACTTTCATGGAAGCAAACAAGACAATACTTCAAATGAAATATGCGCGTATAGTACCTATCTTTGCAGAGCAAACAGGCATTACGTTGGAAGATGCTCTAAATTTCTTTTATACTTCTTCTATTTATCAAATGATGAATGAAGGCATTGCTGATATGCACTGCAGAAGCGATGGATATTTGGCGAATTTAGTAAAAGAAGAGTGGAAAAATAAAAAAGTCTAGCAAAATTAGCTGATTATGCAGAACAATTCAGTACTGGAAAGATCTTATATAAACGATTTTCACCGTCAGAGCAGCTTGGCTGCGTTAAAGGGGGAACAATACATGTTATTGCATCCTTACTCGCGGGAGCAGAAGTTGGCACAGATCAACTCTCTGCGCCAGAAGGCAGTTTCAAAAGAGAACAGCAACTTGGAAAGATCCAAGAAAAGAGAATTAGCCATAATTGAAGAATTCGAGAAAAGAGGATTGATATAAAACTAAAAAAGCAGCACGTGAAATCATGCTGCCTTTTTAATTCTTATATAAATTACTCGCTTGCAGGTAATTCTCTGCTTATACTGAGATTCTTCTTTATTTCTCCTCGAAATAACTACCCGCTTCCATCTTGCAATCCATCGCACGGCACTTGTTGTAGCGCTCTCTCGCCCTATTCTCTCTTGCAAACATCTTCTTGGTACCTGCCTCATCTTCCGAGAACTGGAGATGATTGTCAATACCCATATCAAGAGCGATATTCTCCACATCCAGATCATCGGTACCGATGAAGGTAAAAGTCCAATTCTGCTTCTTCAATTTCTCGATAAGATTCTTGATCATCTTCAGACTATACTCCTCACTGCAATTCTCCTCGCCATCCGTGATAATAGTTACCAACACACTGTCATCCTCGGTGGTCAAGGCATTGATCTTGGCGATACCCATTCCGATGGCATCGTAAAGAGGAGTGGCACCACAAGGATTATAATCCTTTGCCTTCAAAGGATTGGCATTAGAGGCACGCACGTTATCATAGAACACATTGGTATGCGTGCTGTCAAAAGTGATGAGCGTAACTCGCTGCTCCAGATTCTTATGCGTCTCCTGCATTTTCTGAATCGTAGTCAGCGTCTCATTGATTCCCACCAAAGCCTGACGGCGGATAATACTCATGCTTCCACTCTCGTCTACTACTAAAAGATTGAATACTCGTTTCATAACTTGTTTTCTCCTAATTTTTAAAATAATCCTACTTTCGATGGATTCAGAACTACGGCCGTTGTCTTCTTCCTTTATCTATTATAAGAAAATAACGAACCAAAAATTAAGCAAGGGAGAAAAATGGCAATAAAAAGAGGGTGTGTCATAAGTCTGTGACGCACCCTCTTAACAAACAATTTCTACTTCAAAACTACTAAAAACAATTATCTTGGCAGGTTGAAAGCCTTAGTCATTTCGGCCATTTCCTCCTGGCTCATACCATCAGGTTCAAAACCCATACATTTGGCATCGATATATATCTTTGCACTCTTGGAGAGTACGTCTATCTGGTCGAAGGCGTCCATCACGTCAAGACCCTTGGCGAATACGCCATGCTTCTCCCACATCACTACGTCGTAGTTTTCCAACTCCTTCAGAGTTCCCTCGGCAAGTTCCAGACTGCCTGGCAACTTATATGGCACTATACCCAGTCCGAGCGGACAGAATGCCTTAGTCTCAGGAATCATGCTCCAGAGCAGATTGCTCAGCACGTCCTTGCCCATAAACTTCTTGTTGTGGCTCATGGCAATGAGCTCGATGGGATGAGTATGAACTGTGGCCTTATAGTTGGAACCTTTCTCGATAAGACGGGCATGAACCGACAGATGGCTTGGCAACTCGGAGGTAGGCATCACGGCATTGTCGGCAATGATTTCGTAGCTGGCACAATCATCCAGAATACGAATGACAGAACCATTGTCCATAGGCCAACGAGCCAAGTCGCGCATTCGCTTGCCTGTTCCCTTGCAGAAGAAGTAACAGCCCTTCAGCGCAGGCAGGACAGTACCTATCTGCTTCACTTCGCTGATGGCAGGCAGCGCCTTCATCTCGTCATCAACAAGGTCGGTCACATTAACCGTAATATTGCCACCATTACGCTCAGCCCAACCATTCTGCCAAAGATAGCCAGCTACCTCGGCAATCTTATCCACTTCCTTCTTTAAGGCAGGACGACCCTCTAAAACACTTTTCATTTCTTGATTGTTTGTATTACTGGTTGCAAAATTAACACGAAAATATGACTATCGACCTAAAGTTTTGATATTTTAGCCAAGACTTTTGACAAGTTACAAAAATAATTTGTATCTTTGCACGTATGAATTCATTGAACACCAACAATATCAAATGGAGCGAGAATGTAATCATTGCTGATGCAGACTATATCGACAAGGTGGCATTCGACCTTATCGTAAACTTTGAGCGTATGATCAACCGCCGCATCCAGCCTGCCGACATGGCTCAGTGGGCTGTATGTATTGCCCTCGACGGTGGACTAAGAGAAGGTGAGCATGAGACGCAACTGGTGCTCATACACAGCCAGCAATCGAAGGCGATGCAGAACTTCCGCCCTTCCGACTACGAGAAGGAGCTGAATGCCCAGGCCTTCAAGGATCCACGTTTGGGCGAGTTCGTCATCTCTTCATATCCTACGGAAGAAAAGATGGTAGGCAAAGACGATTTCCTCGTAGACGTAACCCGCACGGTTTGCAATGCCAAGGAGGTGAAACGAGTAATGATCGTTCCCAACTCGGAGGAAGGCGATGCCTACGACCAGTTGCGCGACATGCTTCGCAAGGTAGACGACGAGAAACGCGTCACTCTCTTTGCCATGCAGCCTCTTCCCGGCGGCAACTTCCGACAAGAAATACTGGGTTATTCGCTGATGAATGCCTTAGGCATATCAGCAAATGAAATAAAATGAGCTGATGAACGTCAGCAAATAAAATAAGCTGATGAACGTCAGCAAATAAAATAAACTGATGAATATCAGCAAATGAAATAAGCTGATGAACGTCAGCAAATAAAATAAGCTGATGAACGTCAGCAAATAAAATGAGCTAAAACAAGAAATAATAACATTAAACATTTATACTTAAATGAGTAGAGTACTTATGATTGGCGCAGGTGGCGTCGCTACCGTGGCAGCCTTTAAGATTGTCCAGAACCAGGACGTTTTTACAGAGTTCATGATTGCCAGCCGCCGCAAGGAAAAATGCGACAAGTTGGTGAAGTCTATCCACGATAAAGGCTACAAGATGGACATCCAGACAGCCGAGGTGGATGCCGACGATGTGGAGCAGTTGAAAGCCCTCTTCAACAGCTACAAACCTGAGTTGGTCATCAATCTCGCTCTGCCCTATCAGGACCTCACCATCATGGACGCCTGCTTAGCCTGCGGTTGCAACTATATGGACACGGCCAACTACGAGCCCAAGGACGAGGCTCACTTTGAGTATTCATGGCAATGGGCTTACAAGGACAAGTTTGAAAAAGCTGGTCTTTGCGCTATCCTTGGCTGCGGCTTCGACCCTGGTGTTTCGGGCATTTTTACTGCATACGCTGCCAAGCATCACTTCGACGAGATTGAGGTTCTCGACATCGTAGACTGCAATGCCGGCAATCACCACAAGGCTTTCGCAACCAACTTCAACCCAGAAATCAACATCCGTGAGATTACCCAGAAAGGTCTGTGGTATAAGAATGGTGAATGGATTGAGACCGACCCTCTGTCTATCCACAAGCCTCTCACCTATCCTAACATCGGTCCTCGCGAGAGCTATCTGATGCACCACGAGGAACTGGAGAGCCTGGTAAAGAACTATCCTACCATCAAGGAGGCTCGCTTCTGGATGACATTCGGTCAGCAGTATCTCACCTATCTCGACTGTATAGAGAACCTCGGCATGAGCCGCATCGACGAGATAGAATACGAGGCTCCATTGGCCGACGGCTCCGGCAAGACTGCCAAGGTGAAGATCGTACCACTGCAATTCCTCAAGGCCGTATTGCCTAACCCTCAGGACCTCGGCGAGAACTACGACGGAGAGACCTCTATCGGTTGCCGCATCCGCGGAAAGAAGGACGGCAAGGAGCACACCTATTATGTTTACAACAACTGCAAGCATCAGGAAGCATACAACGAGACCGGCATGCAGGGCGTAAGCTACACCACGGGTGTACCAGCCATGATCGGCGCCATGATGTTCCTCAAGGGCATCTGGAAGAGACCAGGCGTATGGAACGTTGAGGAGTTCGACCCAGATCCATTCATGGAGCAGCTCAACAAGCAGGGATTGCCTTGGCACGAGGTGTTCGACGGCGACTTGGAGATTGACTAATCATTATCAAAATAACCCCCTTAGTGACGGCGAAGACAGAAAGGTACTATTCATACCAAGCCGTTTTTATCGTCACTAATTCATAAAACATTAGAAAGATATGGCAAAGAAAGACGAAATAAAGGAAGGATCCCTGAACCCCAACGAGGGTAAGCTGAAGGCCCTTCAGGCTGCCATGGCCAAGATAGAGAAAGACTTCGGTAAGGGATCTATCATGAAGCTTGGCGACGAGCACATTGAGAATATAGAGGTGATTCCTACTGGAAGTATCGCCCTCGATATGGCCTTGGGCGTAGGCGGCTACCCCAAGGGACGAATCATTGAAATCTATGGTCCGGAATCTTCTGGTAAGACCACACTTGCCATCCATGCCATCGCAGAGGCTCAGAAAGCTGGAGGTATTGCCGCATTCATCGATGCCGAGCATGCCTTCGACCGTTTCTATGCTGCCAAGTTGGGCGTAGATGTTGACAACCTGTGGATTTCGCAGCCCGACAATGGTGAACAGGCGCTTCAGATAGCCGACCAGCTGATCAGTTCGGCTGCGGTAGACATCGTCGTCATCGACTCTGTGGCTGCCCTGACTCCTAAGAAGGAAATTGAGGGCGACATGGGTGACAATGTTGTAGGACTCCAGGCCCGACTGATGAGCCAGGCTCTGCGCAAGCTCACTTCTACCATCAGCAAGACCAATACCACCTGTATCTTCATCAACCAGTTGCGCGAGAAGATAGGTATCATGTTCGGAAATCCTGAGACAACAACGGGTGGCAACGCCCTGAAGTTCTACGCTTCTGTACGCCTCGACATCCGTAAGGCTACAGCCATCAAGGATGGCGATAATGTTATAGGAAACCTGGTGCGCGTAAAGGTGGTCAAGAACAAGGTGGCTCCTCCTTTCCGCAAGGCTGAGTTCGACATCATGTTTGGCGAAGGCATCAGCCACGCAGGCGAAGTTTTCAATCTGGGCGTGGAGCATGGCATCATCAAGAAGAGCGGAAGCTGGTACAGCTATAATGGCTCCAACCTGGGACAGGGTGCCGACCCAACCAAGCTGATACTGAAGGACAACCCTGAGCTTCTCGAAGAAATAGAAGCCAAGGTACGCGAGGCGCTTGCCAATGCAGAATAAGTAAGGTGTTGTTTGCCCTCTCATGACAAATACTACGCATGATGGCAGCTCTATAAAGAAATAAGAAATCCCCGACAGTAGGAAGCAATATCCTAACTGTCGGGGATTTCTTATTTCATTCTTCTTATTTCATACATCTCTCACAGAAGACGATAGGTAAAACATTGCCTACCAGCATCTATGCGCAACACAGAGATGCCTGATGCTGTTCCTTGTAGGGTAAGGACGGCATGTTTTCCGTCGGCTGACGTGGTCTGCTGAAGCAGTCGACCAGCCACATCATATAGTCGCAACGACTTTAGTTCTGTCCCCGACACGATGATTCTACCACCCTCTCGCTTGATGGTGAAAGAAGGTGCTATTATAGCTACAGTCCCTATGGACGTTGGAGTACCTTGTGAGAGTGTTAGGATATCCCCCTTACGATGCAGGTAATAGGTGGCGGACTGCGGATCAGCAAGTTCCACCTGCTGCCCGTCTATCTCACCCATCACCATCACACGATAGGTATGCCCATCTTCCCATGACAGGTCGCCCTTACGCAGCCAATAACTAAAGAGAGGCACAGACATGGACGACGAGACAGACACCCGGTCATCAATGCCCTTAACCTGCGTCTTTTCGTGGGTCATCATGTCTTCGCAGAACATTGATACATTTCCTTCATAGTTACGACCTTCAGACGTACGCAGCAAGACTGCCATTTTGAAGAGAGATATTTTCGACACATCAACGCTGCCTGATTCTATTTTTTCATGAGAGTCATCAGCAAAAAAGACTTCTACCTGATCCATGAGAGGCTTTTCCTGTGCCTTGAGCACTTCGATATAGGCGGCATCCTTATCGTGAATAAGGTTGACGGGATAAACCACAGTCTCTTCCGCATCAGCCGACAAAGAAAGTTGCACTTCATAACGTCCTGGAGTCATGCTGCTTGGCAAAGAAAGAACGATGGGAATCTCAGCTTCGGTAAAGCCCTCTATCTCGGTCAACTCATCCACACGAGTATCGAGCACTACCGCCTTCCTATCGTCGAGCAACCGCACCCTCAGATAACAGTCGCGAGGCACACCATTCAGGTTTTTCAACGTAAAAAAGGTCAATACCTTTCCACCCTGCTCTGCTTGACCTGAGAGCCTGGGCTGCGACATCAACTGAAAAACAACATCAGTAGAACATATTTCAGAGATGCGACCTCGTCCATCAGATAGTTCCACTTCTATGATGGGAGCCTTCTTCATCGCGAAGAATTCATCCCACGAACCATCCTCTCGTTGAGCTACACATACAGGGACCAACCGATAATAACCATTTTCCAAACCTGTAAGTTTCATTTTTACAGACTGAACTTGATTGACAAGATAATCGCTTCCCATAAACCCTGCATCGCTTCCACCATAGAGTCGGTGAGTAAAACCGCCTATAGCGTGATCGTCGGTATAAGCCACCTGTCGGCATGTACCCTCAGCATCATAAACAGCTATGCCCACATCACCCTTGAAAGGCTTACCCTTATTGACAAAAGAGTTCATCTCGATGGTCAACGACTGAGAAGCAAGGAAGCTTTTATCTTCTGCATCCTTTAGAAGAACAGCCCCACCCTCATTAAACATCAACTGAGGAGATGACTCCAAAAGTCCACGCTCTATTGCGGGATATTTGCCATTATTGGGATGTGCCAAGATGGCCATAATAGCACGATTGAAGGCCAAGGGCTTGCCTTGGAACTCGCTTCCCGTCTGTGAGAGGCTAAGATTGGTGAGCGAATAGTAGGCATCGCCCTGTCCATCCCATCCAAAATTCATGTGGAAAAGACCATTCTCATCAAACCCATCAGTTACCCAAGCATGACCAGAAGCATTACCTGCAGGACGACCTTCCAGATAAACAGGACAACCATTAAGTAATTCCTGCCGCAAGATCTGCGCAAAACGAGTCGGACCTTCGACAGCCTTGGTGGCATAAGCCGCAGTATAATCGAAATTTTTCTGAAGTGCCTGATACGCAAAAATGCCTTGTGTACCACTTGAAGCTGGGGTGTACTGCATGAAGGAAGCTACCCCCACATCGTTCATCAGTAAGGCTACAGCATCCTCTTGCTCCTTTGTCGCTGATACAGGATAATTATAATCGGGCAGCATATTCGCCCAATCGTAGTGCGACTGACTAAAGTCTGCACTCTTCATCGTATTATAATAGGTGACGCGATATTCGTTTTTACCACTCCCCTGAGCAGGCCATTGATAGTAATACATCATCTGGGCCACCGCTGTTGCCACACACCCACTATAGGGATAACCCGTCAGGGCATTAAACGGATGCGACTGTCCCCACTTGCTTTTCAGCAAGGGAGATACGGTCTTCGAGAACAACCCCGAACGGGCTTTTCTCTGCACCGTCACCCGCCCTTCTTTCAGCACATCATACGTTTGGCGATAAGCCTCTAAAAGTAGCTTTACACCAGGATTAGCCTGTAGCGTATCAAGGGTTACTTCGGTACTATAGGCCAACACATCGCCCATATCATCGTCACCAGCAACAACGACAAAACCTTTGCCCTGTGCATCGTTATAAATATAATAAGGTGCCAAGGCTGCAGGACGAAGTCCCTTTGCCCGCGCTTGAGCCTTCACGTCGCGAGACAGGGTGATGTACTTCTTGGCTATCTCTACAGCTTGTTTCGGATAGACAGCCTTGCCATAAGCAGCTTGGCAGACGGCTACTAACATCCACACGACCAGCGAGCATATCGCTGTCAGGGAGTAGCCATCAGCCAAGGAGTGGTGTTTATTCAACATATTTCTGTTACGTATTCTTCTAATTATAGGAAAGCAATGGTCAGACCAGCCATCACGATGCTGACCATCGACATGAGTTTGATAAGAATGTTGAGCGATGGACCGGAAGTATC
Organism: Segatella copri; assembly: GCF_009495355.1. Classification (GTDB taxonomy): domain Bacteria; phylum Bacteroidota; class Bacteroidia; order Bacteroidales; family Bacteroidaceae; genus Prevotella. The sequence continues at coordinate 21,364 of NZ_VZAD01000080.1, read as the reverse complement.
CTTGAACGGGTCGCCTACGGTATCGCCCACAATAGTCGCCTTGTGGTTCTCGCTGCCCTTTCCTTCAAAGCTTCCCTCTTCTATCATCTTCTTGGCATTGTCCCATGCACCTCCCGAATTGGACATGAACACTGCAAGGGTAAAACCTGCTGCCAGACCGCCGGTGAGAAGTCCGAGAACGCCAGCCACACCCAACACAAGACCCACAACGATAGGAATCACAATGGCGAGCAAAGAAGGGATAATCATTTCGCGTTGTGCGCTACGGGTACTTATCTCCACGCATCGGCCATAGTCGGGAGTTGCCTTGCCCTCGAGGATTCCCTTGATCTCACGGAACTGCCGGCGAACCTCCTGAACCATCGATTCTGCAGCACGGCCTACTGCTCCCATGGTCAAGCCACAGAACAGGAAGGCTGCCATAGCGCCAAGGAATGCTCCAACTAAAACCTTAGGGTTGATGAGGTTTACCTGGAAGAAGTTGACGAAATCTATTGTTGTTGCATTCGAAGGATCGAAGACATTGCCAGCTGCGTCTACATACTGTTTTCCGTTCTCTACGGCACGTATCATGGCTATCTTGATCTCCTCGATGTAGGATGCAAGAAGGGCAAGAGCCGTCAGAGCTGCCGAACCGATGGCAAAGCCCTTGCCTGTGGCAGCTGTCGTATTGCCCAGGGCATCGAGCGCATCAGTACGCTCACGAACCTCCTTGCCCAATCCGCTCATCTCAGCATTTCCGCCAGCATTGTCGGCTATAGGTCCATAGGCGTCTGTGGCAAGTGTAATGCCGAGAGTCGACAGCATACCCACTGCCGCGATGCCGATGCCATAAAGGCCGGTGCTGATAGATTTGGCCGACAGCGACATATCGAAGCCATTGGCACAAAGATAACTCAGCATGATGGCTACAGAGATGGTGACAACGGGAATCATGGTGGAAATCATTCCCGTGCCTATACCTTTTATAATAACTGTGGCAGGGCCTGTCTGCGATGCCTCGGCTATCTTCTGTGTAGGCTTATAACTCTGAGAGGTGTAATATTCTGTTGCCTGTCCGATGATGACTCCAGCCACAAGACCACTGATGACCGAGAAAGAAAGGCCAAGCCAGTTCTCTATGCCCAACAGATAGAGAATGGCGAATGTGGCAACGGCTATAAGTGCCGCGCTGACATTGGTGCCAAGTCCCAACGAGTGGAGAAGCTCTTTCATGGAAGCGCCTTCCTTGGTACGAACCAAGAAGATGCCGATGAGAGACAGGAAGATGCCAATGGCTGCGATAACCATAGGTGCAATGACGGCACGCAGCTGCATATCGCCATTCATGGCAAAAGCCGTGGCTCCCAAGGCGGCTGTCGACAATATCGAACCGCAATAGCTCTCGTAGAGGTCGGCTCCCATTCCTGCCACATCGCCCACATTGTCGCCCACATTGTCGGCTATGGTAGCTGGATTGCGAGGATCGTCTTCAGGAATATTCACCTCTACCTTGCCCACGAGGTCGGCTCCCACATCGGCAGCCTTGGTATAAATTCCTCCTCCCACACGGGCAAAGAGTGCCTGGGTGGAGGCACCCATGCCAAAGGTCAGCATGGTGGTGGTAATGGTGACAAGGGCTGTGGCCTCTCCTTCGTACACCGCATTAAGAACAATAAACCAGATGGCAATATCGAGCAAACCGAGTCCCACCACCACGAGTCCCATCACGGCACCGCTCCGGAAGGCTATCTTCAGACCTTTGTCCAGTCCGGTGCGTGCACCATGGGCAGTACGGGCAGAAGCATAAGTAGCGGTCTTCATGCCAAAGAATCCTGCCAAACCAGAGAAGAGTCCGCCGGTGAGGAAGGCAAAGGGCACCCATGGATTCTGCACCTTTAGCACATAAGCCATGAAGGCGAAAACAATGGCGAGAACGACGAAGACGGCCGTCACCACCTTGTACTGCTGCTTGAGATAAGCCATAGCACCCTTTCTTACATGCTCTGCAATTTCTTTCATTCTGTCTGTTCCCTCATCCTCTTTCATAATGGTGCGGAAGAAGAACCATGCCATTCCCAATGCCACAACGCTGGCTATTGGAATGAGCCAAAATACTAATGGAATGCTGTTCATAATGCTATATTTGTTGGTTAGTAATAATTCCATTTATTCGTTGGTGTATAACGATGGTGCAAATATAATAAATTTATTAATACGAAAGAGGAAAAACTGAATATTTATTTTATGACACTTAATGACACACTTCAATAAACAAAGAAAATCCTAACTACTTAGCAAGCAGTCAGGATTTTATCATGTGCGCCTGATAGGACTCGAACCTACACGGCCTAAACCACTAGATCCTAAGTCTAGCGCGTCTACCAATTTCGCCACAAGCGCATTTGCGAGTGCAAAGATACAACTTATATTTCAATTAGAAGAAGAAAAAGACAAAAAACTTGGAAGTTGCTTGCTTTTTCGCAATTTTATTACTATTTTTGCAAACTGAGATAATGGCGCGAATCTATACCTCAAAGAACTTTAGCAAGTTCTGTTACAATTACTTCCCAACTTGCGAAGCCAGAATTACTAACTAAAAAAGATAATATCACAGATGAATATTCCTACTATTTTTACTCAACCAGAAGACTTCTACTCATTAGCATGCTATACCTATATACTGTCTGGCGTGATATGTGGTGTTGTCAGATGGTTTCACATGTGTCATCCGTTCGACAAATGGGGGGGGCGACTTCTTCTACCCTGCTCGCCGGCAGATGACATTCTTTTACACAGCAACGGCTTTGCAGTTGCCTTACGTATTGTGTCCTGGCGACCCAGGAACCTGGCTATTTGCCCGTAGCTTCGGTATACTCTACTATCCCGTATGCTTCACCATACTCTACCATCGCTATTTCCAAACGGATAAACCTTGGCGTCAATGGTCGGCAGTGACCTATTTCGTCACCCCGTTCCTATTGCTGGGTGGGCTTTTATTTATCGTCTTTTTCCATCAGAACAATCTACTCATCCCCTACAAGTTAACATGGGAGATTGCCATAGGAGGTGTCAGCATCCTACTTTCCATCCATCTCTTCAAGGAGTGTAAATGGCTCATCAAGAAAGTAGATAGTTACCACACACAGAACTACTCCAACGAATCCGACTTCCCCTTCTCCTTTGCCAAGAAGATATTGCACTTGCCAGCCTTAGGGCTTCTCATAATGTGGGTCCTGTTTATTCTTGACAACCAAATGGTCAAAGCATATATTGACCTATTTATGGCAGCATGGCAGGTTCGGTTCCTCTGCCGCATTCTGCACCCCAACAAAACGATTCACTCTGAGCAAAATAAAAACAATATGGACTTCATAGAAAACGAAAACATGGAGCAAATCTTGCAGGAGAAAGAATTATTTGAGAAAATCGTACAGACGGCAGATGGTCAAGTATTAGAAGAAGCCCCTATAGACGACACATCCGATGAACCAAAACTCATCACATATAATAAGGAGAAACTACGACTGCAGATGGAACAAGAGAACTGGGAATCGGTGAAAGACGAGGTTCTCACCATCGTCAGCAAGAGATACTTAGAGCCCAGTCTGAAAAGAATAGAGGTAGTACGCGATGTCAGCGCCATGAACCACACCTTGGCAGGTACCTTCATCACCCAGGTGGGCTTCTATCGACTGGTCAATGCCTTCCGTATACGCCACTATGAGCGCCTCATGGAGTCGGACACCACCGCCAACTTAGGACAAGAAGCCGCCGCCGAGCTGTGCGGTTTCAAGAACAGATGGGGACTCACCAATGCCAGAAAGCGACTCAAAGACTTCGACTACGACCTGATAGAGAAGTATGTGAGCTGAACTTTTTACCTTTTTTACTCGACTTTCGCTTTACTCAACTTCCGCAAATAGGGATATTCAACAACCTTATCCGTATGGAGGGAAAAATGATATAAAAGCACAATATAGGTACAAAAACTGGTTGAAAGAAACAAAATCAACGTGAACGTGCGGTGGATTTAGTTAAAAAATACTGAATCCACCGCACGTTCACGTTAAAAAACTGAGGTTCACAACAAAAAACTGAGGTTCACTCCCGTTGATTAGTTTTTACTTATTTTTGCAGTCGAAAGTAATAACCTATTTTATTAACTGCTTCCCTTTTTTATATTTATATTGTAATAAGATATATGAAAGTAAATATATTTAAAAGGTGTATAAGGAAAAGTGGAGCTTAAAACCTAAATTAATTATGAAAAAGAAGTTTTATCCTATGTTGCTCATAGCAGCCTTGAGCTTGACGGCATGTACGGACGTGACAGAACCCACTGTCGATTATGGTGGAAACACATTTATCAATGACTACTCTGCATTGGTAGATGCAGTCAACAACTTAAACAAGACACTGAAAGAGCGATTTGACGCCCTCAACACATTGTTGAGAGACGGCATGGCAGACATTAAGTTGGCAGTAGATGCCAACACGGGTGCCATCACAGTATTGAGTGAAAATACAAAGAATGGTCTTAAAGACATCAACACATCTTTATTTAATGGTTTCGAAGCCTTAACCGCACAATTGACCACACTCACAGGTCAGGTAACCGCACAGGGCGAAGCCATCGTATATGCCATGAACCAGAACGGCGAAATTCTGCGCCTGCAGATAGATGCCACAGGTAAGCTTATCTCAGCACAAATCTTGGCTTCTGGCAATGCTCTTGTAGACGTTATCAACAACCTGGGCAACACCATGGCAGAGCGCATAGCAGCCTTGACAGCTGCCGTGAAGGGCGGATTTGCCGACATCAAGGTGGAGATCAACAACAACACTGGTGCCATCACAGCACAGGGCGAGAGCCTGAAGGCTGGTCTCAACACCATCAACACGACAATCTTCAATGGCTTCACAGCTATCAAGACCACAATAGATGAAAATGGCAACAAGATCGTGACCGCATTGAACGAAAATGCTGAAGTTCTGCGCCTACAGATCGACACCACAGGCAAGCTCCTCAATGCGACCTTAATCGCTAAGGCTGATGCTATCATCAAGGCTATCAACGACCAGACAGCAAGCATGGAGTCTCGTTTCAATGCACTGACCACAGCTATAGAGACAGGTTTGGCAAACATCAAGGTGGAAATAGACAAGAACACTGGTGCCATCAAACTCCTCGATGACAATACTCAGGGTAGCTTAGGAAATCTCAATACCAGCTTGCTGAAGATAGATGCTACATTGATCGATGGCTTCACAGCTATCAAGACCACAATGAACGAAAATGGAGATAAGATTGTGACCGCTATGAACAAGAATGGAGAGGTTCTGCGCCTGCAGATTGACACCACTGGCAAGCTCCTCAATGCTACCATCGTGGCTAAGGCTGATGCCATCATCCAAGCAATCAACGACCAATCAAATAGTCTGGCTGAACGTCTCAATGCACTCACCTTAGCAGTACAGACTGGTCTCGCAGACATCAAGGTAGAAATTAACGAGAACACAGGTGCCATTAAGCTCCTTGAAGAGACCACTCAGGCAGGTCTTGCTCAGATCAACACTACGCTTGTTAATGGTTTCACCGAGTTGAATACCAATATCGACAACCATGGCAAAAAGATTGTAACTGCTATTGGTAATTTGAGCGATACGTTCGAAGCACAGAGCAAACTGCTCCGCCTCACCATCGACACCAAAGGCTCACTCATCGCAGCACAGCTCAAGAGTAGCATCCTCGACCTCACAACCGAGTTGAAGAGCCAGACCTTGACGTTAGGCACAAAGCTTGAGGCCATCAACACCACTGTAGGTGCAGGACTGGCAGAGATTAAGGTAGTTAACGATAAGATTAATACCACGCTCGATCTCCGTCTCACATCAGTGGAGAACAAACTTGGAAGCAACAACTCTGCACTTGGCGATATCAAGACAGAACTCAGCAACCTTAAGACCGCCATCGACAACGTGAACACCAACATCACCACGGGCTACACAGCAGTAAAGGGTAGCATCGATGACATGACAGGACAACTCATCGTTAAGTTGAGTGACAACACAACAGCCATCGTCAACATGGAAAACGGCATGAAGAACCAGCTCATTGCTCTGAAGGAGATGATAGAGCAGCAGGGCGGCAAGATCGTTACAGCCATCGGTCAGAACGGTGACGTTATTGTGGCAGCAGTAAACCAACAGGGCGGCATTATCGGAACAGCCATCACCACACAGGGAGGCGAGATTAAGGGCTCTATCACAGGCTTGGAGAACGGCATAAAGAGTGCCATCACACAGCAGACAACCGACATGAACCTTGTCATCGCAGGAGTGGTTGATGCTATCACCGCACAGACCGCAGCTCTCAACACTGCTATCGCTAAAGGAGTTAGCAAGGTAGTAAAATCTAACACCAAGTTGCAGAATGCCCTTACTACAGCCATTAAAGAGCTGAAGGACAAGCAGGACGCCAACTCACAAGCCATGCTCAAGCAGTTGGAAAAGATGGCTGCCGACAACGGCATCTATCAGGATCCAGCCGACAAAACCTCTGTATACATGGAACCAGCGATGTGGGCAGCAGTATCAGCAGACCCAACTCTGAAGAAAATCATCTCAGACATGCTTGAGGTACAAAAGCCTACTATCCTGTGCTACGCCTACTATTCAGCTTATACAGGCACGGTACAGAACAACAACTTAATCAAGGTAAATACCGAGCAAGTTGTTTCAACAACAGAAGTTGTGGCAGGTACACTCCAGCCCATGCAACTCGCCAACGGCAAGAAGGTTATCAGAATAGCCAAAGTGCCAGAGCAGATGAATTATAATATTACTTCAACCGTTAAGAACATCTTACACATCCTTTACGTGGATGCCAAAGGAAAGAATAGCCTCTCCTATGGAGGAGTCAGCAACACATTGCTTAACTTGACTACCTATAAAGATGGAGTCATCATGTCGGTTTTGAAGTGCAACTTTTACTTGCAAAATGATGCTGATGCAACAGGAACTCCATCTTTCGAGTATCCCGAATAAGTAAGAATCTGCAGAAAGAGCATGAATATCTCATGCCAATATGCTACCGCATTACAAATTCAAAGCAGTTACAATTATGAGAATAAAACGTTTAACCTTGGCAGTCGCCGTCTTAGCGACGGCTGCCACACTCCAAGCACAAACCTACAATGATACGGTGCGTACTCACACTTGGTCGGTTTACATCCAGGGAGGAGGAACTCTGTATCATGGCATGAGGGGTATGGACGATATAGCTAAAAGAAAGCACATCATGCCCTTCGGAGGTGTCGGAGTGAAATACAATATCAAGCCCTGGGTAAGACTGGGTTTGAACTTAGAGTACGACATGCTGAGGTCGACAGACAAGGGCATGCTCTCTACCACAACGAACAGGGATTATGAGATAAAAGATCCTTCTACAGGAAAAACCTATCCTACGACCTTGGAGACCAAGATGGACAGATTCCAGAACCGCTATACCATGCAGTACGCCATGGCCGACCTAAATGTAGACTTCAACATCATGGAGTTCTGGCACAACCGCAAGGCTCAGCAGCTCAACCTCTGGTTGGGAGTCGGTGTCGGTTATCTGCGTGGATGGAGCCGCAACTCCACTACCTTCTCTTGCAGAGAAATGGCTGTTGCCAAGGGTGAAGGATACTACAACGTCTACACCCACAACTACATGAAGAGCCATGCCTTCAACGAACATGTTGACGCGATGTATATCCCGGCAACCCTGTCGTTGGAATACGACCTTTCCTCTCGCTGGACAGCAGGCGTATTCGGCAGATATAGTTATCTGCCTCTCAACAAGGACTTGACTCCTAAGGGAATGTACAGTGCAGGAGTGGTTCTTCGCTTCAACTTCGTCAGCAAGGTGATGCCAAGCAACAAGGCCCGCTACTACAAGGCTCTGAGAGATCAGGCCGAAATGAAGGAAGCCTACGAAAAGCAATTGGCTGAAAAGCAGCGTGCATACGACGGATTGTCTGAGAGTCTGAAGGCTTGCCGCAAGGACAATGCCGAGCTGCAGTCATTGCTCGACGACTGCGAGAAGTCGAAGAAGGTGAAGTCTTACGAGGTATTCTTCACCGTAGACAAGACCAACATCACGACTCAGGAAAGACTTCGCTTGAAGAAGTTTATCAACACCCTGAAGGAACAGGGCGACTACAAGCTTACCATCATCGGTGAGGCTTCGTCGGACGGAGTTTCTTCAAAGAACTACAAACTCAGCGAGGGTCGTCTGAACAATGTTGTCAACTTCCTGAAGAAACAAGGCATCAAGGACTTCGACATCAAGTTGGGGAAGGCCATTGGCGACAGCAACGGCTGTTCAAAGGAGGAATGCCGCAGAGTTTTGATTATTATTGAGTAATAATACAGGGTAAATCTTTTCTTTTAAGCCGCCACAGATAGCTTTAAGCTTCTGGGGCGGCTTTCTTTATGGGGAAGGAAGTTTCTTCTTTAACTCCTGAAGCAACTCCCCTATTGATCCTTCAGCCAGTCGCGGTCTTTTTCGTCTTCCGCAGTAAAGTTCTTATCGTCGAAGAGGCTTGTCTGTCCTGTCAGCTCATCGATAATCTGTTGCTGGCTCTTGCCGGCATCAGGGTCGAGGTTCTCGTCGGATGATTTTGCCTTTGTCCGGGACGACACTTTGCTGTCGGCAGCATCGCCATCGGCTGTCGTCTCATCGCCCTCGGCTGCGTCGGCAGCATCGGCTGTATCTGCAGGCTCTGGGAAACGGGTCGGCTCTATTTCCTCTATAGAACCTATGTTCCAGGTAGAGAGTCGTTTTCCCTTAGCCTTGAAACTCTTCTGTGCGATAAACTGCTCGGCGTCGATTTCCTCGGCAGGACGCACAGCATCCACACCTCCGTAAGTCACCTTGATACGAGGATAAACAGTATCGGTAAGGAGAATCAACTTGCTGTTGACATTCTCGCCAAGGAAGTTCTGATGGCGCTTGGCAGCGTCCATGGTGAATCGCTTGATGTAAGGATAGCCTTCGTTGTCGGCATCATAGAGAACGGCAGTCCATATCTTATGCTCGTCCCACTTTTCCAGTCGCAGGATATTGTCCTCATAGTGGTTGTTGGGGTCGAAGTTGGTGATATAGAACTCGCCATTGTCGAGAACCACCAAGATATATTCATCGTCATTAAACTCGCCGAGGAAACGTCCGTTCTCGTCGTAATTGATACGGTTGACATCAGGATCGAACCACACCTTTCTTCCTCCCAAGGTACTGTGTCCATGACTCTTCAGACCAATGCGACGGATGGTTCTCCTGGTGAGCAGATTGCCCTTGGCGGCACGTCCCTTGATGATAATATCCGAGAAGTCTTTCTCGATAAAGATGCTCTGTCGCTTCTTCGAGAGGTCTGGATCCAGTGTTATCTTGATGATTTCAGCCTCGCCGTTGGGGTTGGCCGTGAAGTAGACGACACGGCTTCCGGGCGTTCCCTGCGTGATGTCGTACATCTTGTCGCGTGTCATCGACGTCACGTTGAATCGCTTGATGAAGTATTCGCCCTGCTTGCCATCGCGATACACACAGTTGTAGATGGTTCGCTTATCGTTCTTCTTGAACACCTGCACATGAAGGATGTTCTTTCCCACGAAGATCTTGTCGGCCACCTTGGTCACCTTGAACTTTCCGTCCTTATAGAAGATGATGATATCGTCGAGGTCGGAGCAGTTGCACACCAGCTCATCCTTCTTCAGTCCTGTACCCACGAATCCTTCCTGTCGGTTGATGTAGAGTTTCTGATTGGCCTCCACCACCTTGGTCACCTCGATGGTGTCGAAGTTTCTTATCTCGGTGCGTCGTGGATGCGCCTTGCCATACTTGGTCTTGAGATATTCAAACCAGTTGATGGTGACATCAGTCATGTGGGCGAGGTCGTTCTCTATCTCCGCCAGTTCGGCTTTGATTTTCAGCAAGAGGTCGTCGGCCTTGTCCTTATTATATTTCAGGATGCGCTGCATTTTGATTTCAAGGAGTTTCAGAATGTCCTCGCGCGTTATCTCTCTGTGGAATGCATACTCCACCTTGCCTTTTCCGTCGACTACGGCTGTGAAGAGCTTGTCCTTGAAAGGCTCCAGCTTCGAGGCGATAAAGGCCACAACCTCGTCCTGACTCTTGCTCTGCTCGAACTTGCGCTCCTTGTAGATGCGCTCCTCGATGAAGATACGCTCGAGCGAGGAGAAGAAGAGCTGCTCCTCCAGTTCACCCTTGCGCAGCATCAGCTCCTTGCGCAGCAGTCCCATGGTGCGGTCTACGCTGTGGCGCAGCACATCGCTCACGGTGAGGAAGCAAGGCTTATTGTCCTCGATGACACAGCAGTTGGGCGAGATGTTGATCTCGCAGTCGCTGAAGGCATAGAGTGCGTCCATGGTCTTGTCGGAAGAGGTTCCGGGAGCCAGATGGACGAGGATTTCCACGTTGGCAGAGGTAACGTCCTCTATCTTTCTGGCCTTTATCTTTCCCTTCTCCACCGCCTTGGTGATGGAGTCGATGAGACTTCCGGTGGTCTTGCTGAAAGGAATCTCGGTGATGACAAGCGTCTTGTTGTCGAGTTTGTCTATCTTGGCACGCACCTTCAGCACGCCTCCACGCTGTCCGTCGTTATACTTGCCCACATCGATGGCTCCACCCGTAGGGAAGTCGGGATAGATGGTGAAAGGATCGCCCTTGAGATAGTGTACGGCAGCATCGCAAAGCTCATTGAAGTTGTGTGGCAGCACCTTACTGCTCAGACCTACGGCGATGCCCTCTGCTCCCTGTGCCAGCAGCAAGGGGAACTTGGCGGGGAGCGTAATAGGCTCCTTGTTGCGGCCGTCATAGGAGAGCTGCCAGTCGGTTGTTTTGGGATTAAACACCACGTCGAGCGCGAACTTGGACAGACGCGCCTCTATGTATCGTGAAGCCGCCGCACGGTCGCCGGTGAGGATATTTCCCCAGTTTCCCTGTGTGTCGATGAGCAGGTCTTTCTGTCCCATCTGTACGAGTGCGTCGCCGATAGAGGCGTCACCATGCGGGTGAAACTGCATGGTGTGTCCCACGATATTCGCCACCTTGTTGTATCTTCCGTCGTCCATTCTCTTCATCGAGTGCAGTATGCGTCGCTGCACGGGCTTCAGTCCGTCCTCGATATGAGGCACGGCACGCTCGAGAATCACATAGGAGGCATAGTCGAGGAACCAGTTCTGGTACATTCCGCTAAGATGGCGCACCGCCGAAGCATCAAACCTGTTGACAGGCTTGTAGTCGGAATGCTGTTCAGCCGCATCCAAATCTTGTGGCTCACCACCCTTCTGAAGTTCGTCTTTGTCTTTAATTTCGTCGCTCATAGATAGCTTTTAATACTTATTTTATATATTTTAGGCAAAAATACAAAGAAAATTCGAGAAAAAGGCGTATCTTTGCCGAAAATTTGAAAAATATAAGATTTCATCATGGCACAAGAAGATGTTTTTAAGAAGATTGTAAGCCATTGCAAAGAGTATGGCTTCGTGTTTCCAAGTAGCGAAATTTATGATGGTTTGGCAGCCGTTTACGACTATGGTCAGAACGGTGTCGAGCTGAAAAACAATATCAAGCAGTACTGGTGGCAGAGCATGGTATTGCTGCACGAGAACATTGTGGGTCTCGACGCAGCCATCTTTATGCACCCTACTGTTTGGAAGGCTTCAGGTCACGTGGATGCGTTCAATGATCCATTGATTGACAACCGCGACTCGAAGAAGCGTTATCGCGCCGATGTGCTCATCGAGGACCACATGGCCAAATACGAGGAGAAGATCGCCAAGGAGATCGCCAAGGCTAAGAAGCGCTTCGGCGACAGCTTCGACGAGGCTCAGTTCCGCGCCACCAATCCTCGCGTCTTGGAGAATCAGAAGAAGTTCGATGACCTTCATGCCCGCTACACCGAGGCCATGCAGGGTCCTAACCTCGAGATGCTGAAGCAGATCATCGAGGACGAGGGCATCGTATGCCCTATCAGCGGCACCAAGAACTGGACAGACGTTCGTCAGTTCAACCTGATGTTCTCTACCCAGATGGGTGCAGCGAGCGATGCTACCAGCAAGGTTTATCTGCGTCCTGAGACAGCCCAGGGTATCTTTGTCGACTACCTGAGCGTTCAGAAGACAGGCCGCATGAAGCTTCCTTTCGGTATCTGCCAGATAGGTAAGGCATTCCGCAACGAGGTTGTGGCTCGCCAGTTTGTATTCCGTATGCGCGAGTTCGAGCAGATGGAGATGCAGTTCTTCTGCCAGCCTGGCACCGAGATGAAGTGGTTTGAGTACTGGAAGAAGGTTCGTCTGGCATGGCACGAGGCACTCGGCATGGGCAACGAGAACTATCGCTACCACGACCACGAGAAGCTGGCCCACTATGCCAACGCAGCTACCGACATCGAGTTCAAGATGCCATTTGGCTTCAAGGAGGTAGAGGGCATTCACAGCCGTACCAACTTCGACCTTTCTCAGCACGAGAAGTTCAGCGGCCGCTCTATCAAGTACTTCGATCCTGAGAAGAACGAGAGCTACGTGCCTTACGATGTAGAGACTTCTATCGGTGTAGACCGTATGTTCCTCAGCGTGATGTGCCACTCTTACTGCGAGGAGAAGCTCGAGAACGGCGAGAGCCGCGTGGTTCTGAAGTTGCCTGAGGCATTGGCTCCTGTGAAGTGTGCCGTATTCCCACTCGACAAGAAGGACGGCCTGCCCGAGTTGGCTCACGAGATCGTTGACGAGCTGAAGTTCCACTTCAACACCCACTATGGCGATCCTAAGGACTCTATCGGCAAGCGTTACCGCCGTCAGGACGCCATCGGTACTCCATTCTGTATCACCGTAGACCACGATACTCCTAACGACCACAAGGTTACTCTGCGTTATCGTGACACGATGAAGCAGGAGCGTGTTGCCATCAGCGAGCTTCGCGGCATCATCGAGGACCGTGTGAGCATCACGAGCGTACTGAAGAAGCTTGGCAAGGAGATCAAGGACTTCTAAACGATAAAAAAATCAAATACACATAGATGAATTTGAAGAATTTGAAATATCTGTTTCTGCTCATGATGTCGGCTCTTGTGCTGGCATCATGCAGCGAGACTGACGAAAACACCGACTCCGAGTACGACGAATGGCAGGCAAAGAACAAGACGGCTTTTGCCGAGATTCTCGTCAAGGCCAAGCAGGAGGGAGAAGCCAACGGATGGCACGTCTACCGCAATTGGAGTATGGAGAACCAGACGGGAAATACGGATCTCAACAACAAGCCCGTCACTCCTACCTTCAATGAGCAGGAAGACAACATCGTAGTGCAGGTATTGGGACAGGGCGAAGGTTCTGCCGTGCGCCCTCTCTACACCGACTCGGTGATGGTCAGCTACAAGGGCATGCTGAAGAACGACTATGTCTTCGACAGCAACTTCACCACCGGCGACTATGATGTCGACAAGGCTCAGACCAGCAATTTCATTGTGAAGGGCGTTGTCGACGGATTTGCCACAGCCCTGATGAAAATGACTCATATCGGCGACCACTGGATGGTTTACATGCCTTACACTCTCGGCTATGGTTCCAGCCAGAGCAGCAGTTTAACCATTCCTGCTTACTCAATGCTCAAATTCGAGATTGTGCTCAAGGGTTGGTACACCGATGGCAAATGGATTAAGAAATAATTCTATTCCTCCATACAGAAAGTCCTGTGCTTCTTCGGCACAGGACTTTTTTATTTTCCCCATCAACTCGGAGGAGTTTCTTCGGGAGTTTCTTCAGGAGTTAAGGAGTTAAAGGAGTTATCGCTCCCTTCGGTCGCTGAGGAGTTAAGACAATAGCCTTGAGGGAATGTTTAATGTTAAAATTCACAAGCCCACAAAGCTGTTGTCTTAACTCCTTTAACTCCTTAACTCCTGAAAAAACTCCTTAACTCCTGATGCTCCAAAATTCAAATTCTAAAAATATGTTTCAAAGAATAAACAAGTGTATGTGTTCGCACACATTTTGGGCTTATAAGCAAAAAAAATGTTATTTTCATGCAAAAATATACGCAAAAGTATTGCAGATTAAGAGAATAGTAGTACCTTTGCACTAGAATTATAAGTTTTAGGTTTTTAGTTAGGTAATAGATTGTGATAGGTTATTAGTTTTAGGTAAACAAGAGATTGTTATTCAAGGACGACAGGTATTAGAATCTAAAGGTAAATAAGAGATTGTTATTCAAGGACGACGAAAAGTGAATGAAGTCAGGATATAGAAAAGAGTTTTCAAGATTCTCTTTTTCTTATCCGCTGAATTCAACCCAATAGATAGAGGTTTTGTTTAAAGGTGATAAGATCTTGTATTTTGGGATAAATAGAAATTTAACATTCAAATCATAAAAATGGCGATTCCTTTTAGGAGGGATCGCCATTTTCTCGCTTTGACTGTTCCTACATACTACTGGGCAGTTCAACAGAAAACATTAAATGGCAGTACAAACATTATGTTATATAGCAAAAAGACAGAATATCTGATGGAATCGATACGGGCAGGACGCTCCATGCACCGCAGTGAGAAACTGAACCTCATCGTAGGCTTGAGTATTCCCTCCATGCTGGCACAGATTTCCACCGTCATGATGTTCTTTATCGATGCCTCTATGGTGGGACATTTGGGTGCAGAGGCTTCAGCGAGCATCGGACTCATCGAGTCCACCACCTGGCTTATCGGCAGCCTGCTGAGTGCCTTTGCCACAGGTTTCTCGGTTCAGGTAGCCCACTTCATCGGAGCCAACGACTTCGGCAAAGCCCGTCAGGTGTTTCGCCACTCGCTGCTCTGCGGCATCATCTTCAGCATCCTGATAGCCCTCATCGGCGTGGGCATTCATTCTCCCCTGCCCCACTGGTTGGGCGGAGGCGATGACATTGCTGACAAGTCATCGGCCTACTTCCTGGTCTACAGCCTCGTGCTGCCCTTTGTCTACCTGTACCACATGTCGGGCATGATGCTCAAGGCCGCAGGCAACATGCACACGCCCAGCGTCATGGCAATTCTGATCTGTCTGTGCGACGTCGTGTTCAACTACATCTTCATCTATGTGCTGCACTTGGGCGTGGTGGGCGCAGCCTTCGGAACCGCCCTGGCTTATGTCTGCATCTCGCTGCCCAACCTTTGGCAGGCAGCCTGCCACAACAAGATTCTCAACCTGCGTCAGGACAAGATTCGCTTCAGCTGGGTACGCGAATACGTGCGCAATGCCTTCAAGATAAGCATTCCCTTGGCCATACAGAACATCCTGATGAGCGGTGCACAGATTGTCAGCACCATGATAGTGGCGCCATTGGGCAACATCGCCATTGCCGCACACTCATTTGCCATCACCGCCGAGAGCCTGTGCTATATGCCTGGCTACGGAATAGGCGATGCCGCCACCACGCTCGTCGGTCAGACCCATGGCGCTGGCCGCATCGACTTGTGCCGCAATTTTGCCTACATGACGGTGGGTCTCGGCATGGGCGTAATGGCAGTGATGGGTGTTGTCATGTATCTCTTTGCACCGGGCATGATGGCAGTACTCTCTCCCGTCGACGCCATCTGCGACTTAGGCACACGCTGTCTTCGCATAGAGGCTTTTGCCGAACCGTTCTTTGCTGCCAGCATCGTGACCTATTGTGTCTGCGTGGGAGCCGGCGACACCTTCAAGCCTGCCGCCATCAACCTGGGAACAATGTGGTTGGTGCGCCTCACCCTGGCCTATGCCCTCTCGCAGCGCTTCGGCCTGGAAGGTGTATGGATAGCCATGGCCACCGAACTGACTTTCCGCGGCATCCTGTTCCTCATCCGCCTCTATCGTGGCAGCTGGATGAACAGTTTTCTGAAAGCGAAGGGATGAAAAACAGAACCTAATGTTAGGTTATGTTAGTGGAATGTTAGTTTAATGTTAAGAATGCAGGCATTTTGGGAAAAAACTTCCCAAATGCTTGCTTTGTCATTAGAAATGTGCTACTTTTGCAGCATCAAGTTTATGAAAGAAGAATAAATACACATTATTATATATATAAACCAACATCAGCTATTATGAAACTTAAGAAGTTTTTTGCTGCAGCCATCGTGCTGCTTACTGCCGGACAGGCCATGGCTCAGATGATGCCACCTATCCCGGTAGACAAAGATGTGAGAATAGGTCATTTGGACAATGGTCTGACTTATTACATCCGACACAACAGTTTCCCTGAGCATGTAGCCAGCTTCTACATCGCACAGAAAGTAGGCTCTATCAACGAAAACGACGACCAGCGCGGTCTGGCTCACCTCTTGGAGCACCTCGCCTTCAATGGCTCTGAGCACTTCCAGGGCAACAGCCTGCAGGAATACCTTCAGAGCATCGGTGTGGAATATGGCCGCAACCTCAATGCCTACACCTCTATTGAGAAAACCGTGTACTACTTCACCGACGTGCCCACCACACGCGTGTCGGCAGTAGACTCATGTATGCTCATCCTGAAAGACTGGAGCAACGGAATCTCTCTCACCAAAGAAGCCATCAACGACGAGCGCGACGTGGTGCACAACGAGTACCGTATGCGCATGGTGGGACAGCAGCGCATACTGGAGCGTGCCCTTCCTAAGCTCTACCCTGGCTGTAAGTATGGCTACCGCATGCCTATCGGACTGATGAGCGTCGTCGACGGCTGCGACCCAGAGACCCTGCGCGCCTACTACCGCAAGTGGTATCGCCCAGACAACCAGGCTATCATCATCGTCGGCGACGTGGACGTAGACCATATCGAGGCACAGATCAAGAAGCTCTTCGGAGGCATCAAGGTGCCAGCCAACGCTGCCAAAGTAGTGCCCGTGGAAGTGCCCGACAACAACCAGGGCATCTACGTGGTAGACAAGGACAAGGAGCAGCAGATGGGCATCTTCCAGATCTTCATGAAGCACGAAGCCACACCCGACTCGCTGAAGAACGGTGTCGACTATCTGCTCAAAGGCTATATGGACAACATCTTTGCCAGCATGATGAATGCCCGCTTCAACGAGAAATCGCAGGAGCCCGACTGCCCTTATCTGCAGGCAGGAACCAGCATTGGCGACTATCTGCTCTCAAGCACCAAGGAGGCGCTCACTTCCTTCGGCGCTGCCAAGGACGGACAGATGAAGGAGGCTTATGCCGCCGTGATGCGCGAACTGAAGCGTGCACACGACTTCGGCTTCACTGCCACTGAGTATCAGCGTGCCAAGGATGAGTTTATGAGCCAGATGGAGAAGGTTTACACCAATCGCGACAAGATGAAGAACGAACAGTTCACCACTCAATATGTGGACAACTTCACCAGCAACGAGCCTATCCCTTCGGTAGAGGACGAATATCAGATTTATCAGATGCTGGTGCCTCACATCCCTGTAGAGGCTGTCAACCAGTACGCCAAGCAGTTGATTTGCGAAACCGACACCAACCTGGTGTCACTCGTCATGATGCGCGAGGCCGACGGTGCTGTTTATCCCACCGAGCAGGAGCTTGCCGACATCGTGAAGCAGGTGCGCGGCGAGAAGCTCGAGGCCTATGTGGACAATGTGAAGCAGGAGCCTCTCATCGCCCAGAAGCCTAAGGCTGGCAAGATCAAAAAGACAGCAGAAGACAAGAAGTTGGGATTCAAGACCCTCACCCTCTCCAACGGTGCCAAGGTGGTGCTGAAGAAGACCGACTACAAGGACAACGAGATACAGTTTGCTGCCACAGCCAACGTAGGTTACGCAGCACTCGACAAGGCCGACTACACCTTCGCCTTCATGGGCGGCATGCTGCTCAACGCCAGCGGTCTGGGCCAGTTCTCAAGCAACGACCTCGAGAAAGCCCTCGCAGGCAAGCAGGCAAGCGTGGCTTACACCATCACTCCTTTCAAGCATGGACTCTCAGGCAACTCTACTCCTAAGGACATCGAAACCCTCATGCAGCTCATCTACCTCAAGATGACAGCGCTGAGCAAGGACGAGAAATCGGCTGCCAACCTCCTGAGCACCATCAAGACCGCTCTTGCCAACCAGAGCAAGAACCCAGAGATGGTTTACCAGGATTCGCTGCAGAGCACCATCTACATGGGCAACAAGATGGCACGCATCCCTAAGACCGAAGACCTCGATGCTGTCAACTACGACCGCGTGCTCGAACTGGGCAAGCAGATGTTCACCAATGCCAAGGACTTCACCTTCTTCTTCGTGGGCAACTACGACGAGGCCACTCTCCTGCCACTCATCGAGCAGTACATCGCCTCTATCCCAAGCAAGGGCGCCAAGCTGAAGAACAAGGCTATCCCTGTAGCTACAGGCGAGGTGAAGAACATCTTCACCAAGAGCATGGAGAACCCAATGTCGCAGGTGACTGAGATATGGTACGCCAAGACTCCTTACACCCTGCAGACAAGTGTGCTCGCCGACATCTCTGCACGATTGCTCCAGATGGACTATCTGCGCAACATACGCGAGAAGCTGAGTGCTGCCTACCATGCAGGAGCCGAGGCAAGCATGGAGCTCGACTGGGACGGACAGCTGGCACTCAGCCTGACCGGCAGCGCACAGCTCAACCCCGAGAAGCTCGACGAGGCTCTGCCTTACTTCTTCTCTGGTCTGAAGACTACCATAGAACAGCCTAACGCCAGCGATCTGCAGAAGATCAAGGAGATTCTGACCAAGCAGGCTTCGGTAGACGCCAAGACCAATGGCTACTGGACTGGCATCCTGCGCAACTATGTCATCAACGGCATCGACCTGCACACTGATTACGTGAAGACAGTAAGCAGCGTCGACGGCAAGGCTATAGGCGACTTCCTCAAGAATATCGTCCTCAAGCCAGGCAACCACCTGGAAGTCATCATGAAGGCTACCAAGGAAGAGGCTGGAAAATAAAAACTCAACGAACTTTTCAGAAATGGGAAGTTAAAGAAAACAATAAAACCATAAAAGGTCCCGTCGCAGAACCAAGTTCTGTCAACGGGACCTTTTACGTTACACGGGAAACGACGTTCCCGGAATGTCAATTCTTTTTGTGTCTTTTTGAGAAAACAATCTCTCCTGTTTTTAAGCTCTTCTTCTAACCTTGTTAGCGAGGGCTTCACGTCGGTCATGAAGAATCTGCTGGCATTTGTCCTGTGCAAGATTCTCTACCTCTGCATTGACCTTAATTAAACTATAATCCATAACCTATTGCGATTTGTAATGTTGCAAAGATATTACAAGCGAGCGCAATGAAAGTTTACTTTCAGATTGCCGAGCGCAGTATATCTTATGCAAAGGTAAAGCATTCTGACTACAAGCACCACGAAAATAGTGAGAAAAGAACACTAAAAACCTCATTTTTTGACATAAATCAAGGAGAAATAGGGAAAAACCTACAACAAATATCCATTTCCCTTTCTCCATCTGCGCTTTTTTTGCGATATTTGCACCCGAAAAAGCATAAACTCCACACTGGGCTTCTGAACACAAGAGATTCAGAGGTCAAAAGAGAGAGAAAAAAGGAGTTCTTCAACTTGAAAACATCAAAAAAGTATCAACAAAAATGAAGAAAGTATTCATGATGGTTGCCCTTGTGCTGACATGCACCACAGGCAGCCTTGCCAACGAGACATGCGCCGAGAGCGTCACAACATCCGAAATGAGCAGCCTTCCTGCCAAGAAATCAACCAAGAAAAAGAAGGCCACTACTAAGAAGAAGTCTACCACCACTGCCAAGAAGACTTCCTCCAAATCTTCAACATCGACCGCAACAACAGCTTCCACAGCCACGACAGACTCTTCCAAGACACATTCTGCCGACACTGTCAAGTCTTCTGCCGTAGGAGTATTAGCAGAACTCTTGGGCTATGCTGGCGGAAACAGCAGCAACAGCACAGGCTCCACCACAAGCAAGGTGAGAAGCATCGTGGGAAGCATTCTCGACAACGTGATTGGCTCAACCACATTCAAGAAAGCCGACCTCTGCGCCCACACATGGAAATATAAATCGCCTGGCTGCGCCTTTACCTCAGAGAACCTGTTGGCGAAAGCGGGTGGCGAAATCGCTGCCAAGAAGGTGGAGGAAAAGTTAAGCACCTATTATCAGAAAGCTGGATTCAGCAGTTCGAACACATACTTCAAGTTCAACGAGGACGGCACCTTCAATGCCAAGATAGACGGAAAGTCGTGGAGCGGCACTTACACCTTCGACGAGAAGACTCACGCCATCGACCTGAAAGGCCGTCTGTTGCTCAGCCTCAATGGTTTCGCCACCAAGAACTCATCTGGCATCAGCATTCTCTTCGAGTCGAAGAAACTGCTTACCATCATCCAGACACTGACTGCCCTGAGCGGCAACACCACTCTCGGTACTATCGGCGAAATCTCCAAAAACTATGATGGCATCCGCGTTGGTTTCGATCTCAGCAAGTAAATAAACAAATACAAATTTGAGATTCCTTTATTCATTGACCACTTCGACCTGCATCACGACGTCCTCTTTGGGACGGTCATCGCGAAGAGTCTCGCAATTCTGAATCTTCTCCACAACATCGAGCCCCTCTACCACTTCACCGAACACGGTGTACTGTCCGTCGAGGAAAGGTGTGCCGCCCAGCTCGGTGTAAGCCTTGGTCTGCTCGTCGGTAAACTTGGGATAGCCTTGCTCCCTGCAGCGCTTGCGAGTCTCGTCGGCAAGCTCGTCCTGGAGTTTCATCAGTCCCTCACGGTCACGACTGCGGCGCAGGTTCATGATTTCATCATGATGCTCGCGAGCCAACTCGTTGAAGATATTCTGCTCTGCCTGCATCGCCATCTGTTTCTCCATTTGGCGCAGCTCATTCTGTCGATAAGTCTTGCCCCACACGATGTAGAACTGGCTTCCGCTACTCTCGCGCTGTGGGTTCACCTCGTCGCCCAAGCGGGCAGCACTCAAGGCTCCACGCTTATGAAACAGGCGTGGACAGTCTATCTCGGCAGGGATGGTATAGTCGGGGCCGCCCGTTCCCAACATCTTTCCCTTGGGAGCATTCTTGCTGTCGGGGTCGCCGCCCTGAATCATAAAGTCCTTGATGACACGATGAAACAGTGTGCCGTCGAAGTATCCTTCCTTAGCCAATTTTATGAAGTTGTCACGATGACGAGGAGTCTCGTCGTAGAGGCGCACGATGATGTCGCCCTCTGTAGTCTTGATTTTTACTGTTGACATATTTGAATTCGATAATTATTTAAACAACTTTTGATAATGAAGAAGTAAAAGAACCTAAAAATTTCTATTACTTACTCAACTTTCGCAAATATGTTCCACACGCCCTGAAGGGGCAGAAGCTCTTAGCCCAGGGCAATGCCCTGGGCTATTTTG
>NZ_VZAD01000071.1 GCF_009495355.1 Segatella copri | reverse complement strand
TTCTCAAAAGCGAGTGCAAAAGTACAAACTATTTTCCAAACACGCAAGAGTTTCGGCAAAAAAGTTTGAAAATTAACAGTTATTTAACAGTTTAAAGGCGTTTCAGGAGGATTTCCACCTCGCTCTCATTATAATATTATACACACGGGAGCGCGGGCTGCGCGTGTGCGGGCGCACAGGCGAAGGAAAACATGATGTTTTCAATAAACAAAGCCTTACATTCTGACTTTCCGAAACCTGCCGAAGACTTACAACGCATATTCATGCAGTATATTCATGCAGTAATTGCCGAAAAACGAGATCCCAACTGCAAAACCATATCGCCCCAACTGGAAAAATATTTTTTCCCAACTGGGAAATTATTTTCTCACAGTCAAGTACAATTTAACCGCGAATAAATATACAGAAGCTTTCCTGCCACTGTTTTCCGGATTTTGTTGAGAGTTCATAAAACATTCCTGCTTAAGCCAAATCCGCAAGGCAAAGACTTGCCTCGCCTATCAAGGCCAATTCTGGTCATCTATTAAGACCGAACTCGGTCGTCTATTAAGACCAACGCCAGCCATCTATTAAGACCAAGCCCGGTCATCTATTATGACCGAAGCCAGCCATCATTGAGAATCGGGCCAAATTCTCACGAGACAAAGAAAGAAGGACAAGAACTTCAACAAGCATCCAACAATATTTTTTCGCAATAAAAATTGTTATATGGAAAAAACTTTGTATCTTCGCAGACGGAAAACAACAAAATATTAAAACACAAAGATATGGACGTAAAAGGAATCTACACCGCAGCTGCCAATCGCTACGCAGACGCAGATGCTCTCTACAAGAGATGCGGCAAGAGCGGAGTCTTGCTGCCTAAAATCAGTTTGGGATTCTGGCACAACTTCGGAGGCGTCGACCCTTACGAGCGAAGCCGTGCCATCACCCACTATGCTTTCGACCACGGCATTACCCATTTCGACCTTGCCAACAATTACGGCCCTCCCTACGGAAGTGCAGAAGAAACCATGGGCCGACTGATGCAGGATGACTTCCGTCCCTATCGCGACGAACTCTTCATTGCCACCAAAGCCGGATACGACATGTGGGAAGGGCCTTACGGCAACTGGGGTTCGCGCAAGTATCTGACGGCCAGCCTCAACCAAAGCCTCAAGCGTATGAACCTCGACTACGTGGACCTCTTCTACAGCCATCGTTACGACCCCAACACGCCACTCGAGGAAACCCTCCAGGCGATGGTCGATATCGTGAGACAAGGCAAGGCGCTCTACTTAGGCATAAGCCGCTGGCCTTTGGAAGCCTTGAAGTTTGCCGATAAATATCTGAAGGAGCACGACTGTCCGCTGCTCATCTATCAAGACAAACTCAACATGCTGAACAAGGAGCCACAGGAGCAGGGCACTCTCGACTACTGTGCCGAGAACGGCATCGGCTTCATCTCCTTCTCGCCTTTGGCACAAGGACTTCTCACCGACCGTTATCTGAAAGGAATCCCTCAGGACAGCCGCATGGCAAAGGAACACTTCCTGAAGCACAGCGCTCTGACGCCAGAACTGCTGGAGCAGTTGAAGAAGTGGAACGACGAGGCAGCCTCAGAGGGCGAAACTCTGGCCGAAAAAGCTTTGGCATGGATACTGAAACAGAAAGGCGTAACCAGCGTACTGGTAGGAGCCAGCTCTGTAGAACAACTGGAAAAGAACATGAAGTGCGTGCATGCTAAATAACAGAGCAGCAGGGCAAAACCGAGCGTTTCTACCCTCCAACTTCATACAGTTGTCCATAAAAAAATGGCTTTTTATTTTGTAGTGTGACAAAATTAAGGTAATTTTGCAACTTGAACGGAGCTACACCTTAATATATATAGGAGCCAGCTCCTCGCAAGACATCAGAAACAAAAGAAAAAGGAAACAAAATAAACAAGATAAGAAACAATGGAATACAACTTCAGAGAGATCGAGAAGAAATGGCATCAGAAATGGGTCGAGAACAAGACCTATAAGGTTGTCGAGGATGAAAACAAAAAGAAATTCTATGTGCTCAACATGTTCCCCTATCCATCGGGAGCAGGCTTGCACGTAGGTCATCCCCTGGGCTATATAGCCAGCGACATCTATGCCCGCTACAAGCGTCTGAACGGATTCAACGTGCTTGACCCAATGGGTTACGACGCATACGGTTTGCCAGCCGAGCAGTATGCCATCCAGACCGGTCAGCATCCAGAGATAACAACCGTGGCCAACATCAACCGCTATCGCGAGCAGCTCGACAAGATTGGCTTCTGCTTCGATTGGGACCGTGAGGTTCGTACCTGCGACCCTAAGTATTACCATTGGACTCAGTGGGCTTTCCAGAAGATGTTCAACTCATTCTTCTGCAACAGCTGCCAGAAGGCTCAGCCTATCGAAAAGCTCATCAAGCGCTTCGAGGAAAAAGGCTCAGAGGGCTTGAATGTGGCTCAGAACGAGCAGATTGACTTCACAGCCGAGGAGTGGAACAGCTTCGACGACGTGAAGAAGCAGCAGATTCTGATGAACTACCGCATCGCCTACCTCGGCGAGACGATGGTGAACTGGTGTCCAGGACTGGGCACAGTACTTGCCAATGACGAGGTTGTAAACGGCGTGAGCGAGCGAGGCGGCTATCCCGTCATCCAGAAAAAAATGCAGCAGTGGTGCTTGAGAACATCAGCCTACTCTCAGCGCCTACTCGACGGTCTGAATACCATCGACTGGAGCGACAGCATCAAGGAGACACAGAAGAACTGGATAGGCCGTTCCGAGGGTACTGAGGTGGAATTCTCAGTAAAAGACAGCGACGTGAAATTCACCATCTTCACCACCCGCGCCGACACCATGTTTGGTGTAACCTTCATGGTTCTGGCTCCTGAAAGCGAGTATGTTCAGCAGGTGACTACTGCTGAGCAGAAGGAAGAGGTAGAAAAGTATCTCGACTACGTAAAGAAGCGCACCGAGCTCGACCGTATGGCCAACCATAGCGTAACTGGTGTATTCTCAGGAAGCTACGCCATCAACCCCTTCACCGGCGAGGCAATCCCAGTATGGATTTCCGAATACGTATTGGCAGGATATGGCACAGGAGCCATCATGGCTGTACCTGCTCACGACAGCCGCGACTATGCTTTCGCCAAGCACTTCAACCTGCCTATCATTCCTCTTATCGAGGGTGCTGATGTTTCAGAGGAGAGTTTCGATGCCAAGGAAGGCATCGTAACCAACTCGCCAGTGGCAGGCAAGAGCAGCATGGACGGATTCTCTCTGAACGGACTCACCGTGAAGGAAGCCATCGCAGCCACTAAGAAGTTTGTTACCGAGAAGGGCATCGGCCGAGTAAAGGTGAACTATCGTCTTCGCGACGCCATCTTCTCTCGCCAGCGCTATTGGGGCGAGCCATTCCCAGTATATTACAAGGACGGAATGCCACAGATGGTTCCTGAGGAGTGCCTGCCACTCGAATTGCCAGAGATTGAGACCTACAAGCCAACAGAGACTGGTGAGCCACCATTGGGCCGCGCCAAGAAGTGGGCTTGGGATGCAGAGAAAAAAGAGGTGGTTGACAAGAGTCTCGTAGATAACAAGACCGTATTCCCACTGGAGCTCAACACCATGCCAGGCTTCGCAGGCTCTTCGGCTTACTACCTGCGCTATATGGATCCACACAACGACCAGGCCCTCGTAAGCAAAGAAGCCGACGAGTACTGGCAGAACGTAGACCTCTATGTAGGCGGTTGCGAGCATGCTACCGGCCACCTGATCTACTCTCGTTTCTGGAACAAGTTCCTCTTCGACCTCGGCGTAAGCTGCAAGGAAGAGCCATTCCAGAAGCTGGTGAACCAGGGAATGATTCAGGGTCGCTCAAACTTCGTTTACCGCATCAACAGCGACGACCACGACAAGGCTCCAGTATTCGTAAGCCTGAATCTGAAGAAGGATTACGACGTAACTCCAATCCACGTAGACGTCAACATCGTAAGCAACGATGTATTGGATATCGAGGCATTCAAGGCTTGGCGCCCTGAGTATCAGAACGCTGAGTTCATTCTGGAAGATGGCAAATACATCTGCGGCTGGGCGATCGAGAAGATGTCTAAGAGCATGTTCAACGTGGTGAATCCAGATATGATTGTCGAGAAGTATGGTGCCGACACCCTGCGTCTCTATGAAATGTTCTTAGGTCCTGTAGAGGCCAGCAAGCCTTGGGATACCAACGGTATCGACGGTTGCCACCGCTTCCTGAAGAAGTTCTGGGGACTGTTCTACGAGAACCGCACCGACAACTTCCTGCCATCAGCCGACGAGGCAGCCAAGCCAGAAAGTCTGAAGAGCGTACACAAGCTCATCAAGAAGGTAAGCGAGGACATCGAGAAGTTCTCTTACAACACCTCTATCTCAGCCTTCATGATTGCCGTGAACGAATTGGGTCAGCAGAAGTGTCACAACAAGGAACTCCTGACAGATCTCGTCATCCTCATCGCTCCATTCGCTCCACACATCGCAGAAGAGTTGTGGGAAGCACTCGGCGAGCAGGGAAGCGTATGCGATGCAGCATGGCCAAAGTATGATGAGCAATATCTCAAGGAGAACGACATGCAGCTCACCATCTCCTTCAACGGCAAGGCTCGTTTCCAGATGACCTTCCCTGTGGATGCCAACAACGAAGAAATACAGAAACAAGTATTGGCCGACGAAAAGAGCCAGAAGTACCTGGAAGGATTCAACGTACTGAAGGTTATCGTCGTACCCAAGAAGATTGTCAACGTCGTATTGAAAAAGTAATATGCAAATAGCAATCAGTCCAAAAATAAAAAATGAGTTCAAGGATTATTTTTACATAACCCTTGGACTCATGCTGTATACATTCGGATGGACTCTCTTCCTGTTACCTTACCAAATCGTGACAGGAGGTGTCACCGGTGTCGCTGCCGTCATCTACTACGGAACAGGCATCCCCATCTACTTTTCTTATTTTATTATCAATGCCATTCTGTTGGTAGCAGCGCTGAAGATATTGGGACTTAAGTTCATGGTGAAAACCATCTACGCCATCGGCATGCTCTCGGTACTGTTGGCTTTGGCACAAGACTCCCTGATGGGTCCTCATGGCGAGTTGATACAGATATTAGGACCAGGACAGGACTTCATGTCGCTCATCATCGGTTGCTGCTTCACGGGTCTATCGCTTGCCATCGTATTCTTGCACAATGGTAGCACAGGAGGCACCGACATCATAGCAGCCATCGTCAACAAGTATCACAACATCTCGTTGGGACGAGTGCTCATCTTCGTCGACCTGGTAATTGTAGGCAGTTCATTCTTCGTCTTCAATGCCAAGCCCGACTTCACGACGATAGATGCCGTCAGGAAAGTAGTGTTCGGTCTCTGTACGATGGTGATAGAGAATCTGGTACTCGACTATGTGATGAACGCCCAGCGAGAGAGTGTGCAGTTCATGATATTCAGCAAGAAATATCAAGAGATAGCCAATGCCATCGGCACACAGATGGATCATGGCGTAACAATCCTCGACGGCCATGGCTGGTACACAGGCGACGAGATGAAGGTGCTCTGTATTCTGGCCAAGAAGAACGAGAGTGTAACCATCTTCCGCATCGTCAAAATCATCGACCCCAATGCCTTCGTAAGCCAAAGCTCCGTCATCGGTGTCTATGGAGAAGGATTCGACGAGATGAAAGTGAAAATCAAAGAGAAAGATATTCAAAAGATAAAGTAATTGAAAAGTTTGGTGTTTAGAGTTTATGCCTATCTGCTAAGTAAATAAACATTAAACACTAAACATTAAACACTAATAGAAATGAAAATAGTTTTTGCAACCAACAATCAGCACAAACTACAAGAAATACGCGACATCTTAGGCAGCCAATACGAAGTAGTATCGCTGAAAGAGATAGGCTGTGAAGCAGACATTCCCGAAACAGGCAGCACCTTAGAAGAGAATGCCCTGCAGAAGGCTCAATACATATACGACCATTACCACGTCAGTTGCTTTGCCGACGACACAGGACTGGAAGTAGAGGCCTTAGACGGAGCACCGGGAGTTCACAGTGCCCGATATGCAGAAGGAACCGACCACGACAGCGAGGCCAACATGTCAAAACTCCTACGCGAACTCAATGGAAAAGAGAACCGCAAAGCCCGTTTCCGTACCGTCATCTGCTATATAGAGAAGCAGGATGTGTGTCCTTGTGGCTGTACCAGCATCAAGAAGATCCACCAGTTCGAAGGCATCGTAAACGGCAGCATCGCCACCGAGAAACACGGCACAGAAGGTTTCGGTTACGACCCTATCTTCGTACCAGAAGGCTACAACAAGAGTTTTGCTGAATTGGGCGAAGAAATCAAGAACGGCATCAGCCATAGAGCACGCGCAGTAGCCAAGTTGGTAGAATACTTGAAGAAGAAATAAGGTCACCCTGCGGAATAAATACAACAGACGATAACAAGAAATGATCAGAACCCTCAACTCCTTACGATTCATTCTTATCTTAATGATAGTGATGTCGCATGCCACACTTCCCATCTCCCAAGCTTGCAACGACTACTTAGGAGAATATGCTGTGGTCATATTTTTCATCATCAGTGGATTCGTATTATCACTGAGCTATGGTGAAAGATTAGTGAAAGAAGAGATGAGCAATAAAAAATTCTTTCTTTCACGCATCTTCAAACTTTATCCGCTCCACCTGTTGGTTATAGCTATCATAATACCCTTGGACAACCGATTGGGGCTTCTCGGTCCTTGGTATCAGACCGTAGCTCACACGTTCTTACTACAGTGTTGGATACCTATCCATGAATTCATGGGAGGTCTCAATGGACCTACGTGGTTTCTATCCGACCTGATTATCTACTATTTCCTTTTCAAGTATCTATACCGATGGTTGATGCAAAGAAAAAAAGCATTACCACTGGTAATCTTTATTATCTACATGATGGCATATATCGCCCTAACAATGATAATAAAAGAAGACAAATCGGCTGACTATATTTACGCAGCCCCACCCTTTCGCATGATAGACTTCTGTTTGGGCATCTTACTCTATCGATTCTATCGTTCAGAAAAGGGGAAACAAGTTTATGCGCTCATCACTACCCAATTTAGTACATGGCAGGCACATATAGCAGATGTAGCCATCGTCCTCTTGTCGGCAGGGATGTATTACCTTTCTATCTATACTAATCCCAACTTCCGTTGTGCTGCCCTTTATTGGTTGCCAGCTGTCGTAAGCATTTTCTATTTCGTAGCTTCCGATCAGGGCAAGGGATGGCTCACCCGCCTATTCCATCATAAGGCATTATTATGGTTGGGTAGCATCAGTTTTGAGATATTCATATGTCACAGCCTTTGCTTTCGTATCGTGCAAAGCATCTTCATAAGGATGTTCGGTATTGATAACCCCTATTGGGAGTACAAGTTAATAATAGCATTGACCCTCACCATCCTCACATCATGGATGGCAAAGAAATTTCTGGTAACACCCTGTAGTAATTACCTCAAAAAATACATCAAATGATCAACTCGCTATCGATATTGATTCCTACATATAACAATGAATGCCTTGAGCTTGTAAGAGACTTACAGGCTCAAGCATCAATATTGTCGTCCACGAATGATTTAGAATACGAGATTCTGGTTGCCGATGATGGCTCTACCGACAAAAATACCATTGAGAAGAACTGCGAAATCAACGGGCTGGATAATTGCCGATATATTGAAAGGAAAGAAAATATAGGCCGAGCAGCCATCCGAAATTTCTTAGCTAAAGAAGCCAAGTATCTTTGGTTACTGTTTCTTGACAGTGACTTAAAGTTAGATAATTCTGATTTCATAAGAAACTATATGCTTTCAAAGGGAAATGTAATAGTCGGAGGTCTTAAAATCGGCGGAAACCCTATCACACTCAAAGACAACCTACGTTACAAATATGAAAAGAAATGCGAAAAACAGCATAACTACAAGCATAGACAAAAAATAGGAAACAAAGAGTTTCGTACTACCAATTTTCTTATTTTCAAAGATATTATAATAAGGACCCCATTCGACGAGAACTTCAAATACTATGGTTATGAAGATGTTTTATTTGGTAAATCCATCTGTCAAAAAGGATATCACATTACCCATATAAACAACCCTATCTTGTTGGATGAATATGAAACAAACTATCGCTTCATTCTTAAAACGGAAGAAGCATGTAGAACATTGTATCAATTTAGAAAAGAACTAAAAGGCTACTCTAAACTCATCACTTATTCTGAACTAATTACGCGAATGATATTTGTAAAACCACTATTAAACAGACTTTTCCCATGGGTTGGTTTACATATAAAATCACGTTTAACAGGCAATAAACCAAGTGTTTTGTGGTTTAACATATATAAGTTATTATATTATATACATTTAGATATATGAATAAAAAAATATTGATTTTCCTTTCGTTTCTGATGTTTCAGGTCACAACTATCCCAACATTTGCCGCCATCGGCGATTGGAAAGCTTACTTGGCCTATCATGATGTACAAGAAATAGAACAAGCAGGAAACCTCCTCTTTATTAAGGCCTCTAACGACCTCTATGTATACAACCAAAACGACCAAAGTATACAGACATTCAGTAAGGCAGACTATCTGAATGATTGTAAAATACAACGCATCGCTTACAATAAGACCGCCAAAAGACTGCTTATCATCTACAGCAACTTCAATATTGACTTGATGAATGTCAGTAACTTTGAGGTAACCAATCTTTCCGATTACTACACAGCATCAACCACAGGGGATAAAACCATAAACGATATCTATATGTATGGCAAATATGCCTATGTGAGTAATGGTTTCGGTATCTTGAAGTTGAATATGACTGATATCGAGATAACAGACACCTACAATCTCGGCTTCCCTGTCAACTGGTGCGAAATTGAAGGAAACACCATTTATGCTTACAGTTCTGCAAAGGGAAAATATAGCGCATCCCTGTCCAGCAACTTATTAGACAAGAACAACTGGAAGAAAGTTGGAAATTATGTTGCTAAAGCACAAGAAGATAAAAGTGAGTTAAAACAACTCGTAAGCACCCTTAATCCAGGAGGCCCGAAATACAACTACTTTGGTTTTTTAAAATACGCAAATAATCAATTATATACTTGTAATGGAAATGTGGGCGGACAAAAGGATGCCTGCATTCAAATCTTAGGGAAAGACAATTGGAACATATATCAAGATGACAATATCTCCAACATTACAGGTGTGGGATATAAAGATCTCGTATGTATAGATTATGATCCTTTAGACATCAAGCATGTTTTTGCAGGAGGTAGAAATGGGCTTTATGAGTTCTATGATGGAAAATTTGTTAAACACTACAACCATACCAATTCTCTTATAGAAATCGTTGGAGGTTTACAGAATAATGCAGAATATGAACTTGTACAAGGTATCAAATATGACGCTTCGGGAAACCTATGGTTATTAAACAGCGAAGCTCCCAACAGTTCATTAATAGAATACAGTAAAGATCAAGAATGGATTTCTCGATCTAAATCTGAACTTATGAAATATGAATCTTACGGAGTCAAGAATAAGAGTTTAGCTACACTACAAAGCATGATGATAGACAGCCGAGGATTGCTTTGGTTTGTCAATAACCATTGGGCAAATCCTTCGTTCTTCTGCTATCAGTTTCCCACCAATAAAACCGATGATGGAGTCATTAAGGCATTCACCTCTATCACCAATCAAGATGGCACGACCATCAGTAACATATTTGGCATAAGCTGCATCGCAGAAGACAAAAACAAGAACTTATGGATAGGCACCAACCAGGGGCCTTTCCTCTTAGAAAGCAATCAGATTACAGCAGACTCTCCAGTATTTACCCAGGTAAAAGTGCCCCGTAACGATGGTACCAATTATGCTGACTATCTATTGACAGGCATAAACATCTCATGCATTGCTATAGACAAAGCCAACAGAAAATGGTTTGGTACCAAAAACAATGGAGTATATCTTATCAGCAGTGACAACTTAGAGCAATTAAACCATTTTACCACATCGAATAGCAAACTATTATCAGACAATATAGAAGCTATCGCTATCAATGATGATACGGGTGAAGTTTATATCGGTACAGAAAACGGATTATGCTCCTACATGAGCGATTCTAATTCCAGCAATGAAGAAATGACCAAAGATAATGTCTGGGCCTATCCAAATCCTGTAAAACCTGATTATACTGGCCTTATTACAATAACAGGCCTTTCCCTTAATGCCAATATAAAAATAGTCACATCTAATGGAACTTTAGTACACCAAGGAAAAAGCTCTTCTGGAATTTACCAATGGAATGGCACAGACTTGAAAGGTAAAAAAGTAGCCAGTGGTATTTATATGGTAATGACTGCAACTGAAGAAGGAGACAAAGGTGTCGTATGTAAAATCGCAATTATAAATTAATGAGAAATAAAAATCCATATATCTTAGGTATCATAATAAGTGCCCCTTTCATTCTTTGGGCAATATTACTCATATTGCCAACATTTGATGACTGGACCACTCTATCTATGCCTAACTATTCCCTTGACTATCAAACATACATATTTCCTTTGGGAATGACATGGCGTCCTTTTGATGCCATCATGGGATATGTCAATGCCATAGACTACCATCTTTATCCTACACTGAACCATATACTGATATTCATGGCACATATGGGTAGCACCTTTGTCATATACAAACTTACTGAAGTTTTAGAATTCAACAAGACATCAAGAAACATAGCAACCCTATTTTTCTATATATCTCCATGCACAATGGGAACCATCCTTAGTTGTGATGCTTTAAACCAAAGCTACTCGCATCTATGGGGAATATTATCTGTCTTTTTGTATTTAACAATAAACGGAAAGAAAAAATACATAGCATGGGTTGTTTGCACTTATATGTCTGTTCTGTCCAAAGACAATGGATTAGCATGGGCCATTGTACCACCAATCATGGCACTTACTTTTGACAAAATAGACAAAAAAACATGCCGGAAAGAACTTGTCTTCGGTTTTGCAATAGCTCTGTCATACTGTATTGTCCGCTTTTCATTGCCATACACATATATTAAAAATGGCAGTTACGAGGAAGACGTAGTCAGTATTCATAGCAGAATCAAAGGACTGGTTAACTGGATCAGTTATACTTGGTTTGCTGCAGATTATATATCTATCGTAAACAAACCAAACAGAAATCTCTATATCGGTTTCTTAACGATACTTCTGTCTTGTGCGTTTATGGTTAAAATTTGGTGGAATAAAACGATTTGGCATCATAAACAAATATGGCTGCTGATTGCAGTCTTGTTCATTGTTGCCTCACCACATTTATTAATCAGCATGAGCATTATGAATGCTTATAGTTCGTTAGGTATAGCAGCTATCATCATAGGATATTTATGCCATAAGTATCAAAAAAATAAGCCCCAACTTCAGACTTTATTTTTCTTATATTTGACAGCAGCTATCATCACCGACGTTCATCATTGGTATATGGCATGGCAAACATCCCTTCCCAGCAAAAGTATAGCAGAAGAAATTGTAAGAAAAACCGAGAAACCTGTAAATAAGGTATATTGTATCCTGATTCGTGACGATATGCCAAAATTTTCATCTTTCTGTGTACCGACCGAAGAAGCTATAGGATGGGGAATATCTGTTTGGGCAGTAACTGCCTATAAATGGCCTGCAGAAATAAGAGACACGACTTTGGAACGTACACCAGAAGTACAACAAGAAGCCAGAAAACTTGCACAACGCATCAAAAAGAAATATGACTGCGTTTGGATCATCAATAAAGAAAACGTGGAGGTAATCAAATGAAAAAAGTATCAATCATCATCCCTTGCTATAACGAAGAGAGCAACCTCATAAATCTCTACCAAAACTTAGCATCATTTATGAATGAGCATAGCGAATATCTATGGCAGATACTTCTCATTAATGATGGAAGCCGGGACCACACCCTTGAAATCATCAAGGATATCCGAACAAAAGACAAACGCTTCTGCTACATCCATTTGTCTCGCAACTTTGGCAAGGAGAATGCCATGCTTGCAGGTTTCGACCACGTACACGGAGATTGCTGTATCATCATGGATGCAGACTTACAACATCCTATTCAGGTTATTCCCAAAATGCTGAAACTTTGGGAACAGGGATATGACGATGTGTATGCAAAGAGGAAAAAAAGAGGAAAGGAAAGTTGGTTGAGAGAAAAACTTTCCATCACTTATTATAAGATTTTACAAAAAATCGCAAACGTAGACATTCTTCCCAACGTCGGCGACTTCCGCCTGCTTGACAGAAAATGTATCAACGCACTGAAAGAACTTCGCGAAACTCAGAGATATACTAAAGGACTATACTGCTGGATAGGATTCAACAAGAAAGAGGTAGAATTTGAACAAGGGGATAGGACAAATGGCACATCATCTTTCAACTATCGCAAGCTTTTCAATTTAGCGATAGAGGGCATCACATCCTATTCCATTGCTCCTCTGCGGATATCTACATTACTGGGGATTATCGTGTCTATCTCTGCGTTTTTCTATATGTGCTACATTTTTTTCAAGACTATCATATTAGGTGAACCTGTACATGGTTTCCCTACGCTCATTATTGTCATTCTTTTCTTGGGTGGCATACAACTCCTTTCTTTGGGAATCATTGGAGAATACTTAGGCAGAATTTTTATAGAAACAAAACACAGACCCGTATATATTATTAACGAAAAAGAAGGGGTATGAAACGATTAATAGCAGGACAAAAGTATCAATTAGCATATATATTGACAATAGGAATATTATACTATATCCTATGTCATCTCGCACCCATAACGTTGTCTGATGATGTATTATATAAATTTGTATGGCCTCACGACAACGAGTCATACAACAGACCTATAGCATCAATTCTCGACATTATTGAATCACAATACATCCACTATCAAGTAGTCAACGGAAGAAGTATAATACATTTTTTCATACAATTATTTGATGGAATAATAGGTAAAGAGGCATGCAATGTTATAAGCAGTATATTATTTGGTTGCTTAATTTGTATGACTACAAGAATGGCATCACAAGGCAAAAACACGCTGTTTGGACTTTCCATCACATCGGCTATGCTTTTTCTGCTTATACCGGGATTTCATAATGAATTCTTATTCTTTGCAGCACTATTCAACTATTTATGGGCAACCGTAGCAACCATGTGCTTTGTTTTCATGTTAAACCATATTAAAGAGAAAAACATGTCAGTATACATGTTAGGCCTGTCAATGTCCTCGTTTTTCTTTGGTTGGTTACACGAAGGTATTACGTTTCCCATAACATTAACCCTTATCATATATTGCATCCTTAACTATCACAAACATAAGATATTCAAATCGCCCATATTCTATTGTACGGTATTTTATGCTTTAGGAACCTTCGTTTGCCTCTCATCTCCAGGAACCATACAACGTATAGGACAACAAGACTCCTTATGGCAGTTAATGACACAAAAAATCATATTTGGTGGAGTTAATTTACTTCATCTACGTGTATCATATCTTATGTTGGCAGTTTCTCTCTTTTCCTTCTATAAGAAGAGAACTGTATGGAAAGAACACTTCAATCGCTATAAGTATTTTTACTTGACATGGATTTTCACATTTATACCTGTATTTGGCAGTGGAGCCACCGAAACAAGAGTGATATTCTATACAGAATTCATCGCTACGATAATCGTTATAAACTTACTTGTAAGCATCAAAAGTCATAAATATCAAAAAAGCCTAACCATAGGCTGTAATGTCGCCATGCTTTTGATGTACGTACCCGTCTTGCACTATTCATTAGAAAACTATAAAAATGATCAATACATTCTACAACAACTGAAGACGTACCAAGTAGAGATTGTCTCTGTGCCTCAAATAAGGCCAGCCTCCAACCCTGTACTCTCAAGTATATTCGACAATTACTTACGAGAGCCTGTTAAATTTGGCCCTTTTGAATATGCGCAGGGATTCGTACAGAACAACGCATACTTAAAGTGTATAAAGATATTGTTCGATAAAGACAAATTATACTTTCTTCCAAAAGATATTGTAGAAAAAATGAAAAGAAATCAAATAAAAAAGACATTTTTCACCTACAATACGCATAAGGAATTAATGGTGCTGGAAATCAAGGCTAATTGTCAAATTAAAGAAGTTAAACTCTTATTAAAAGACGAAGACCTCAATTCTCTTCCTTTTTACAAGAGAATCTTGGCTTACAGAGAACACTCATACATTGTACCAGAAGGCTATTATGATACCTTGTCGTATCATCAAAAAAAATATCTCATTGTCTGTTGTCCTACCAGAAACATAGCGAGGAGAATCAAGAATATTGCCTACCGTTACAAATAATCGGGGCATAAAAGCCTTACTGCGACTTCGGGTAACAATCAGTTACCAAATGAGATTTTAGCCAAATAAGTTTGCCATCACATTATATTTCAGTAACTTTGTAGGCATGAAACTAAGTATCGTCATACCAGTCTATCGCACACAAGACACGCTGCCAAGATGTCTTGACAGCATCTTGCGGCAATCATTCACCGACTACGAGGTTATTCTCGTTGACGATGGATCGACTGATGACAGTCCTAAGATCTGCGATGCATATTCCAGACAAGATGGCAGAGTCAAAGTTATCCACAAGGAGAACGGAGGGTTAAGCGATGCACGCAATGCTGGAATCCTACAAGCCAAAGGAGAATATATTACTTTCATAGACAGCGATGATACGATAGCAGAAGACACTCTTTCACTCGTCATAGAAAAAATAATCACGTATCCTGAAACAGATATTTTGGAATATCCTGTAATGGAAAGGTTAGGAAACGGTCCAAAAGAACATTTACTGTCTTTTAAAGAAAAAGAATATCAAGATGCCATTGACTATTGGCTGGAAGAGAAAGCATACAACCACACTTATGCCTGGAATAAGATATATAAACGTGCTTTATTTGAACATATATGCTTTCCTAAAGGAAAAAATTTCGAGGATGTCCTGACTGTCCCATATCTCATAGGCCTTCTGCCATATCATGGGAGTTTCGTTACTCCTAACATCAGAACTACAAACGTTGGTTGCTATGAATATCGGTGGAATGCCAAAGGCATCACGGCAAATGCAACATACAAGGATTTATACAATCTGTATGATGGTCATACCCAAAGTCTTCAAGCCATTATGAACAAAATCGGGAGTCAAGAGAAACTGATCCAGAAATATAGCCTTTCTCTGCAAATTTTCATGACACAAATTCTTAATGTCTTGCTCGACCTCTATGAGTTTTCGGGACAATACGAAAATAATCCACCAGTTATCCACCATGTTGAAAAACTTGGTAAATCGGTGAAAATCAAAGTTTTTAAACTAAGATTACTTAACATTATAGGTTATCATAACCTATGCAGACTTAACAAATTCGTACACAGATTATATAGAAGAAAATAATATGATTGCAAATACACAAATACCTTTAGTAAGTTTCATCATCACAACTTACAACCTGCCATTAGAATATCTTGTGGAATGTCTGAAAAGCATCCTGCAACTCTCTCTCAACTCAAGAGAAAGAGAAATCATTCTGGTAGACGACGGAAGCGATATTTCGCCCATCAACGATTTAGTGGAATACCAAGATGACATTATCTATATACGTCAACGTAACCAAGGTCTGTCTATTGCAAGAAACACCGGACTGCAAAATGCTTCTGGCAAATATATCCAGTTTGTCGACGGAGATGACAGTCTTATCCAGGTAGGGTACGAGCATTGTCTGGATCTCTTACGCTATCACAATCCTGATATTGTACATTTCACTTCTTCAAATAAAACATTTGATAAAGAAGTTCCTTATCAGTATTCTGAACCCATAAGTGGCAGTGCTTATCTATACAACAACAATCTTCGGGCTGCAGCTTGGTGTTATACCTTCAAGAGAGATCTCTTGCAGCAACAACGTTTCACTCCTGGTATTCTGCATGAGGATGAGGAGTTTACTCCTATACTTTTTTTAAAGGCAGAGCGCATCATAACAACAGATACAAAAGCTTACTATTACCGTGAGAGAAAAGACTCTATTATGCATAAAACAGAAGATAAGCGTCATTATCTCAAACGACTGGCCGATACGGAGAAGGTAATTTTCCAACTACAAGAGAAATCAAATTATCTTTCAGAACCAGAGCGTATCGCTCTCAACCGACGAATAGCCCAACTCACCATGGACTATCTGTACAATACTATCGTATTGGCACAGAACTACAAACATTTAGAAAAAAATATCAAGAGATTGCATGATAAAGGATTGTTTCCGCTTCCTGATAAAAAATACACGAAGAAATATCAGATATTTGCAAAAGCCATCAATAACAAGATTACCAGAAAAATCCTGTTCTACACTCTTTTAAAATTGAAATAAGAGAAAGCCAATGATGAAAATTCTTCTTTTGGGCGAATATAGTAATGTGCATGCCACGCTTGCTGACGGACTTCGCAAGCTGGGGCATCAGGTAACCGTGCTTTCTAATGGTGACTTCTGGAAAAATTATCCACGAGACATCGACCTGGTACGAAAACCAGGGAAAAAGGGAGGTATTATCTATTTAGCCAAGTTGCTGAAGGTCTTGCCCAAACTGCGCGGATACGACATTGTGCAACTCATCAATCCAATGTTCTTAGAATTGAAGGCTGAACGCATATTCCCCATCTATCGTTACCTTCGCCGGCACAACAAGAAAATCATCCTTGGCGGATTCGGTATGGACTATTATTGGGTCAATGTATGCTGCAAAGACAAGCCTCTGAGATACAGCGACTTCAACATCGGCAACCAACTACGTACCAATGCTGATGCCTTGAGAGAAAGAAAAGACTGGATAGGAACAGAAAAGGAACGCCTCAACAAGATGATAGCAAAGGACTGCGACGGAATCGTTACCGGCCTGTATGAATATTGGGTATGCTATAAGCCTTCTTTTCCAGATAAAACAACATTTATTCCCTTCCCCATCCGACCTTACGCCCAGCAGGCAGATATCAAAGGTCAGACACCCGATAAAGTAAAACTTTTCATCGGCATCAACAAGAACAGAAGTGAATACAAGGGAACCGACATCATGCTGAAAGCTGCACAAGATATAGCTGAGAAATACCCTGAAAAGGTGGAACTCCGCATAGCAGAAAGCGTTCCCTTTGCCGAATATATTGAGATGATGAACGGTAGCGATGCCATCCTCGATCAATTATACAGTTACACACCTTCCATGAATCCTCTGGAAGCCATGGCAAGAGGAATCATCTGTATAGGAGGAGGAGAACCCGAAAACTACAAGATTCTGCACGAGGAACATCTGCGCCCCATCATCAATGTAC
Organism: Segatella copri; assembly: GCF_009495355.1. Taxonomy (GTDB): domain Bacteria; phylum Bacteroidota; class Bacteroidia; order Bacteroidales; family Bacteroidaceae; genus Prevotella. Next base: position 19,327 of record NZ_VZAD01000071.1, on the reverse strand, counting down.
TGCCCAATTATGAAAGTGTTTACCAGCAGTTGGAACACTTCATCGAGAATCCCCAGCTGATTCCTGAACTCAAAAGACAGGGTATAGAATACATTAGCCACCATCACGACTATGTGAAGGTGGCTAAAGAATATGAAGCTTTTTATCAAAAAATACTCGCTTAACAGGTCTTTCCGTTATCGCCTTATGCCTGTATCTTCTTTGCTCTTCTGAAGCTGGAGGCGATGCTCCATACACCGAGAAGAATAAGAGGTATGCTGAGAATCTGTCCCATATCCATAGGCAGACCAGCCTCGAAGGCTACCTGAATCTCCTTCGTGTATTCGATGAAGAAACGGAAGGTGAAGATAAGAGTAAGACACAGACCAAAATAAAGACCAGAGCCTACGCTCTTAGGCCCCTTCTTCTTGTAGATAAAGAAGATAAGGAGGAAGATGATGAGATAGGCTATCGCCTCGTAGAGCTGTCCTGGATGGCGGGGATATTGGTCTTCCTTGACAAAGATAAAAGCCCATGGCACATCGGTCACCTTGCCGATAATCTCGGAATTCATCAGGTTGCCGATGCGGATAAAGGCGGCAGCTATGCCCGAGCAAATGCCCATATTGTCGAGCACTACCCATCCTTTTACCTTCAAGTTACGGCAATAGAGCCAAATGGCTACAAACATACCAATCACTCCTCCATGGCTGGCCAATCCCTCATAGCCGGTAAACTTCCAACTGCCGTCAGGAAGATGGTGCATAGGAATCAGCATCTCTACAACATGATCCCACTGACTGAGAAAATACTCTGGCTGATAGAAAAGGCAATGCCCCAAACGTGCACCCGCCAATATACCGATAAAGATATAGATGAAAAGTGGTTCAAACTTCTCATCGCCTATCTTCTGCTGTCTGTAAAGGCGCTGCATCAGCAGATAACCCAACAGCAAGCCTACAAGCCAGCAAGTGGCATAGTAACGCAATGCTATCGGACCCAAATGAAACAGAATGGGATCTGGATCCCAAACAATATAATTGAGCAGATTAGCCATCATTTCTATATTATAATAGGAGTGGTGAAAAACGCGCAGGGTTAATCACCACACATTATATATTATTATACATTGAATCTGAAGTGCATGATGTCGCCATCCTGCACAACATACTCTTTTCCTTCGATACCGAGCTTGCCTGCCTCACGTACAGCAGCCTCAGAGCCATACTTGATATAGTCGTCGTACTTGATCACCTCGGCACGAATAAATCCTTTCTCGAAATCGGTGTGAATTACACCCGCACACTGTGGAGCTTTCCAGCCCTTGTGATAGGTCCAGGCCTTCACCTCCATCTCGCCGGCTGTGATGAATGTCTCCAGATTCAGCAGGGCATAAGCCTTCTTGATGAGACGGTTCACGCCACTCTCCTCCAGACCGAGCTCCTCCAAGAACATCAACTTGTCCTCGTAAGTTTCGAGCGATGCAATGTCTTCCTCTGTCTTGGCTGCGATAACCATGCACTCGGCACCTTCCTCCTTGGCCATCTCCTCTACTCTTTTGCTGTACTCATTGCCAGTCTTGGCCGAAGCCTCATCCACATTGGCAACATAGAGAACTGGTTTGGTTGTGAGAAGGAAGAGGTCGTGAGCCACTTTCTGCTCCTCTTTGCTCTCGAAAGTCACGGCACGGGCATTCTTTCCCTGCTCCAACACTTCCTTATAAGCTTCGAGCACAGCCACCATCACCTTGGCATCCTTGTTTCCTGCTGCTGCAGTTTTCTGCTGCTTGGAAAGCTGAGACTCAATAGTTTCCAAGTCCTTGAGCTGCAACTCGGTATCGATGATACTCTTGTCCTCTAATGGATCTACGGCAGCACCACCTTCACGAACAATATTGTCATCGTCAAAACAACGTACAACATGGATGATAGCATCACACTCACGAATATTTCCCAAGAATTTATTTCCAAGGCCCTCACCCTTGCTGGCACCTTTTACCAATCCTGCGATATCTACAATCTCGCATGTAGCAGGAACGATACGACCTGGATGAACTATCTCTGCCAATTTGTTAAGGCGCTCATCGGGTACGGTGATGACGCCCAAGTTTGGTTCGATAGTACAGAAAGGGAAGTTGGCTGCCTGTGCCTTTGCACTCGACAGACAGTTGAACAATGTGGATTTTCCTACATTAGGAAGACCCACAATACCACATTTTAATGCCATTTTATCTTTAAACGTTTAAATTTCTTCGTGCAAAGGTACATTTATTTGCAGACACTACAAAATAATTCATGGTAAATAAATGAAAAATAATCATAGGGATCTTGCGTACTTCAGAAAGATTGTTGTATTTTTGCGCTTATGAAAAATAAAATCATCATCACCATATTGACTCTCTGCATCTGCAGTTGCCAGTACAAGAGTAGTCACACATCTTGCAACACGCCACAAGGTTCTGTTGTCCAAGAAACAAAGTTGATAAGCACAACCCCTGTCAAGAATCAGGGCAAGAGTCCTCTATGCTGGGCATACGCCATGCTTGCCACAATGGAGAGCGAGCACATCATGAAGGGCGATTCGGTCAACCTGTCCGTGGCTTATATTGCCAGAATGATGCTGCAGGAGAAGGCCGTAGAATACTACTTTTCTAAGGGGACCAAGCCCATCAGCATGAGAGGCATGGCGCCCATGCTGATACATTATATAAATAAGTATGGTATAGTTCCCTACGATAGTTATGAGGACAAGAAGGATATCGACATGAGAGTTCTGCGCCGCAAGGTGGAGTTTCTGTGCCGCAATGCCATTGCCCAACAAATAGGTATTGAGAAATTGAAAAGCAGGCTCAACCGTCTTTTCGATGACGAGATGGGCTATATGCCTGCCAAAACTGTATATATGCTCGGTGCAGAATATACGCCCGAAGAGTTTGCCAACAGCGTATGCTTCCCTGGCGAATATGAGATGCTCACCAGTTTCACACATCATCCCTTCGGCGAGAGATTTGCATTGGAAACACCCGACAACCAGACCCAAGAAGTTTTTCTTAATGTGCCCATCGACCAGCTGATGCAATACATCCGTAACGCCATCAGCCACGGACATCCAGTTTGCTGGGAGGGAGACATCAGCGAGGAAGGTTTTCGTCATCCCCGACATGGTTTTGTAGACGTCATGCCTTCTCAGCTTCCCACCACACAGGCATCACGCCAAAGAGAGTTCGAAAGTCTGAGAACCACCGACGACCACGTAATGGAAATCATCGGCATGATCAGCAAGAACCATCGTAACTACTATGTATGCCGCAACTCCTGGGGCAACCATTGGGGCAAGGCAGGACACATCTGTCTCTCGGAAGACTATCTGCGCCTTAAAACCATAGCTGCAGTTATCAGTAAAGAAGCACTAAGATAGCTGTTTTTACTTGTGTGCGCACACAAGTAGTTGATTTAGGTCAAAAAAATGGCGTTTTTCTTGCTTTTCCCATTAAATATTTTGGCAGTTATCTCTAATCGTCGTACCTTTGCATCGTCAATAAGACAAAAGGTTATTAGGTTTTTAGGTTAAGATTGTTAGTTGTTTAGGTTTTAGTTAGTAAATTTAAGGTAGATTAAAAAGATTGTTTATTCAAGGACAACAGGTATTAGAAAAGTAAGGTAAATAAAAGATTGTTTATTCAAGGACGACAAAACAGAGTGCGAAACTTGCGAAAGCAGAACACTTTTTGAGTTATGAAAAATTTGGGAATATAGTATTCTAAGTACGCAATTTCGACAAAGTTCGGAGTTGCGTATTTTTTTTATCATTTTATTTTGTTTAACCAACGAAAAGTCGTATTTTTGCACATAACATTAAAATAAGATATGTATTATGGCTAAACATCCCCTTTGGAATGAAGAATACTGGCTCTTGCTGCTGCAATTGTATCAGAAGAAGCCCATGGGTGTAAAACCGCTCTATTCGAAAGGTATGGTAGACCTAAGCCTGGAGTTGCACATACCACCCACCTACCTGCATGAGCAGATGTTCAAGCTGAGAATGATGACACCTCGCATCACACGGCTATGGGAGAAGTATGCCAACAAGCCTGGCAAGCTGTCTCACGACATCAAGATGCTCAGAAAGATGCAGGGCTACGGCAATGCAGAGGCATTCTACCAGGGAGTGAAGCTCAACGAAACATTCGAGCGCGACTGGGAGCCGCTTGAGGCTGATGCCACCCTCACGCCCGTGAAGCTCATCATCATTCTCGACCTCTACTTCCAGCTCACTCCTATCACCATGGTGGCTGAGACGCCAGAGATTATCGATCTTGCCAAACTGATACATACCACACCGGAGAAGATAGCCGACGTGATGAGCATATACATGTTCTGCGACCCGTATCTCAATCGAGAAGACGTGCTCATCAGTCCTCTGCTCAACGACTGCAGTGCCATCTGGCAACGATATGGGAACGGCAATCCCGACAAGCTCTATCAACTTGCCACAGAACTGAAAGTTTACTTCAAAAAACAATAAATATAACTCACACCAAGTAAAAATGGCTCAGAAACTCATTCAGACACAAGAACAGAAGCTCCAACAGCTGCAAAAGCTCTCTGCCCAGCAAATGTTGCAGGTGAAACTCTTGGAAATGCCACTTACCGAATTAGAGGACAGCATCAATGCTGAGCTGGACGACAATCCAGCCCTGGAAAGCGAGAATCCAGACGACATGCTGGCAAATGACACAAACGAAAACGATCATTTGCCGGAAGACAACGACTCGCATAACAATGACGAGCAGGACGACTACGAGGCACAGACAGAAAAGGAGGAAAGAGAAGACGCTCTCGACTCGGCACTGGAAAACATAGGACGCGACGACCTGATGCCCGACTATAATTCAGACAGAAACAACAAGCAGGATGCCGACTACGAGGAAATGGTTTACGGCGACACCACCTCCTTCTACGACAAGCTGAAGGAGCAGATGGACATGCAGATGCTCGACGATACCGAGAAGCAGATCATGGAATATCTCATCGGATCACTCGACGACGACGGCCTGTTGCGCAAAGACCTCGACAGTATTTGCGACGAACTCGCCATCTATCAGAATATAGACGTCAGCGAACAGAAGCTGGAGAGGATATTGCACATTCTGCAAACCTTCGACCCTGCCGGCATCGGAGCAAGAAGCCTGCAGGAATGTCTGCTCTTACAAGTGAAACGCATGCCTAAGGGCGTGTTGCGCAAGTCGATGGAAGAAGTATTCACCGACTACTACGACGAGTTCACCAAGAAGCATTGGGACAAGATAAAGACGGGACTTGAACTGAACGACACCCAGCTCGCCACCCTGCAGGAAGAGATTCGCAAGCTCAACCCTAAGCCGGGAGCATCGTTAGGCGAGACCGAAGGCAGAAACCTGCAACAGATAACGCCCGACTTCATCGTCGACACCAACGACGACGGCACGGTGACATTCTCGCTCAACCGGGGCAATATGCCCGAGCTGACCGTCTCCACCTCATTTACCGACATGATAGACACCTATAAAAAGAACAAGGGAAACATGAGCCGGCAGGACAAGGAGGCATTGCTCTATGCCAAGGAGAAAGTTGACAAGGCACAAGGATTCATCGAAGCCATCAGGCAACGCCGACACACACTCATCGTCACGATGAAAGCCATCATCGAAAGACAGAAAGCCTTCTTCCTCGATGGCGACGAGGCCGACTTGAAACCTATGATTCTCAAGGATATAGAAGAACGTACAGGACTCGACAAAAGTACCATATCGCGTGTCAGCAACATGAAATACGCCCAGACAAAATGGGGAACTTTTCCGCTGAAGTTCTTCTTTACAGACAGTTACACCACCGAAGACGGCGAGGAAATGTCGACCCGTAAAATCAAGTTGACTCTGAAAGAACTAATAGAGCACGAAGACAAGAAAAAACCTCTCAGCGATGATGCCCTTTCCAAGGTGCTGAAAGAAAAAGGGTTCCCTGTAGCCCGCCGCACGGTAGCCAAATACAGAGAGCAGTTGGGCATTCCTGTAGCAAGGCTTAGAAAATAGATGCAAGGCTTAGAAAACAAAAAGATTGTTATGAAAGAAAAGAATATCATATTGACAGCACGCATCATGAGCATGCTTTTCACACCGTTCTATCTGCCCTTGGTAGGACTTGTGGCATTGTTTCTGTTCAGTTACATGTCGCTCCTGCCTTTGGCTTATAAGTTGCCCATGCTGCTCACCGTCTACTTGTTTACCATTCTTCTGCCTTCGGTACTTATCCATATCTACCGCCGATACCAGGGATGGAGCACCACCGAACTGGGCAAGAAAGAACGACGCATCGTGCCCTACATCATCTCCATCGTGTGCTACTTTGGGTGCTTTTTCCTGATGGAATACCGCAACACTCCCCGTGTCATCAGCATCATCTTAGTGGCTGCTTTGATTATACAGATGGTGTGTGCCTTCATCAATATATGGTGGAAGATATCCACCCATACAGCAGCCATAGGCGGTGTGGCAGGAGCCTTACTGGCTTATTCTATCAGTTTCTCGTTCAACCCCATCTGGTGGCTCTGTCTGGTACTCATCCTGGCAGGCATGGTAGGTACAGCACGAATGATACTGCGCCAACACAGCCTGTCGCAGGTTGTAACAGGATTCTTCATCGGACTCGTCTGCGCCTTCCTCGTCATCTGAGGGAAAAAACTGTCAGCAGGAATAATAGAAAACAAATACAGTAAAATTATAAATATAAGAAAACAATGAAACCATTAGTTAGCATTATCATGGGCAGTACAAGCGACCTGCCTGTTATGGAAAAAGCATGTAACTGGTTGAACGACAACCAGATTCCTTTCGAGGTAAATGCCCTCTCAGCACATCGCACCCCCGATGCAGTAGAATCATTTGCCAAGGGAGCCAAGGCTCGTGGTGTGAAGGTCATCATCGCAGCTGCCGGCATGGCTGCAGCCCTGCCTGGAGTTATTGCCGCATCTACTCCACTTCCTGTCATCGGTGTGCCTATCAAGGGTATGCTCGATGGTCTTGATGCCATGCTCAGTATTATCCAGATGCCTCCTGGAATCCCTGTAGCTACTGTCGGAGTCAATGCTGCTCAAAATGCAGCCATCCTTGCTGCCGAGATGATTGCTCTCTGCGATGAGGAAGTGGCTCAGAAGGTAGAAGCATGGAAGGCTGGCCTTGGTGCCAAGATTGAGAAAGCCAACAAAGACTTGGCGGAAGTGAAGTTTGAGTACAAGTGCAACTAACATGGTAGACTTATTCAATTACACTCGCCGTGCCTCTTCTGTGGCTCATATCGGATCACTCGACTTAGGCGGCGACAATCCCGTACGCATCCAGTCGATGACCACCACCAATACCAATGATACCGAGGCTTGCATACGTCAGGCTGAGGAAATCATCAAGGCAGGTGGCGAGTTGGTACGCTTTACCACACAAGGTTCACGGGAGGCAGAGAACATGAAGAACATCAATGCCGGCATTCGTGCCGACGGCTATCTGACACCGCTTGTAGCTGATGTTCACTTCAATCCTAACGTTGCCGACGTTGCTGCTCTCTACTGCGAGAAGGTGCGTGTCAATCCTGGCAACTATGTTGATCCTGCCCGCAAGTTCATCAAGCAGGAATATACCGATGAGGAATATGCTCACGAACTGCAGAAGATAGAAGACCGATTCGTTCCATTCCTCAATATCTGCAAGGAGAATCATACTGCCATCCGCATCGGCGTGAACCATGGCTCGCTGTCCGACCGCATCCGCAACCGCTATGGCGATACTCCCGAAGGCATCGTAGAGAGCTGTATGGAGTTCCTCCGCATCTGCAAGAAAGAGAATTTCCACGATGTGGTCATCAGCATTAAGTCATCCAATACCGTAGTGATGGTTCGCTCTATGCGCCTCTTGGTCAGCGAGATGGAGAAGGAAGGCATGAGCTATCCGCTGCATTTGGGCGTTACTGAGGCTGGTGAAGGCGAGGACGGAAGAATCAAGAGTGCTGTGGGTATCGGTGCCTTGCTTGCCGATGGTATCGGCGATACCGTGCGTGTAAGTCTGAGCGAGGAACCTGCCGCAGAGATTCCTGTAGCCCGTCATCTGGTGGATTATATCGGAAAGAAGCAGGGGCAGCTGCTGATTCCTGGCGAGGCTTGTCCTCAGTTCGACTGGCTTCGTCCTGTGCGCAGAGAGACTCAGGCTGTAGGCAATATTGGCGGAAATCAGGTTCCCGTAGTCATCAGCAACCGTATCAATGGCGAGAGCACGATTTGCGACAATGAGGATGCCAAACCCGACTATATATATATAGGTGGAAAGAAGCCTCAGCAGTTTGTGCCTGGCCAGAGCTACATCGTAGATTATAATGTCTACGAGACCCTGAACAGCAAACCAGAGACCACGGGTGCCAAGCTCTATCCTATCTTCCCCGCCATGGCTATGCCGCTCATCGCCAGCATCAGGGCTGACATCAAGTTCCTCACCTTGCAGTTTGGTACTCCAGCCGAAGAATACATCGCGTGCTTGAAGAATCATCCGGAAGTGGTAGTCATCTGCGTGAGCAATCACCAGAACCGACTTGGCGACCAGCGTGCCCTGGTACACGAGATGATGAATGCCGGCTTGAAGAACCCTGTCATCTTCGCAGAGATGTATCAGCACAGCAAGGAGGAGAAGAGCGACTTCCAGTTGGAAGCCGCAGCCGACATGGGAGCCTTGATGATAGACGGTCTGACCGACGGCATCTGGCTGATGAACAATGGCGACATCCCTGCCCAGACCATTGATGAGACTGCTTTCGGTATTCTCCAGGCTGCCCGTCTGCGTACCAGCAAGACCGAGTATATCAGTTGTCCGGGTTGTGGCCGTACACTCTACGACCTTCGCGAAACCATTGCCCAGATCAAGGAAGCCACCAAGCATCTGAAGGGCTTGAAGATTGGCATTATGGGCTGTATCGTGAATGGTCCTGGTGAAATGGCAGATGCCGACTATGGCTATGTAGGTGCCGGTCCCAACAAGGTAAGCCTATACCGCAAGCAGGTTTGCATAGAGAAGAATATCCCGCAAGAAGTGGCAGTAGAGCATCTGCTTGCCCTCATTGATGCGGATAAGAAATGAGTCCACAGCATCATCAACCTAAGAACTGATGTCCCCAGATACTTTTAGATTTACCGTTGAGCATGTGCTCATACGTAAAAAGTTTTTTTGATGAAAAGAACGCCTAAAAAGGCAAAAAATAGCGAAATCGAGCATTTGTTTTGAGTTTCAAGTGGTTGTGGCAGTAGTTGGCTTTAAGTGGCATAGACGAGGAAATGCAAAAAACGCAGATTGAGGAAATAGAAACGCTTTCAAATCATTACCTCGCAGAAACGCCCTAATAAGCATTTTTAACGGTGACGGTTCATATTTCCCCATTCTGCGTAAGTTTCGATTTTGCCATGCAGCTCTCATAGTTTAATTTTGCACCGAACAAAAAAGTAAGAATTATGAGATGCACTTTCAAGACAGTCTTCTATGTAAATGGAAGCAAGGAGAGAAACGGAATTGTCCCTATCATGGGACGAGTGACAATCAACGGAACTATCGCACAGTTCAGTTGCAAGCAGAGCGTTACCAAGGCTATTTGGGATGCCAAGGGCAACAGAGCCACAGGCAAGAGTAAGGAAGCCAAGGAGGTGAACTTTGCGCTTGACAACATCAAGGCTCAAATCACCAAGCATTACCAGCGACTTTCCGACCGTGAGGCGTTCGTTACCGCTGAAATGGTGAGAAACGCCTACCAAGGCATAGGCACGGAATACGAGACATTGCTCAGAGCCTTTGACAAAGAGAACGCAGCTTTTGCCAAGCGTGTGGGCAAGGATAGAGCCAAGAACACCTACCGCAAGTATCTGACGGTAAGAAAGTATGTTGCCGATTTCATCAAGTATCAGTACAAGCGCAGCGATATGTCCATGAACGAGCTTACTGAGGAGTTCATCCGTGACTATTGCCTGTATCTGAAGAATGTCGTCGGACTTGCGCAGTCCTCCATTTGGATTTACTCCATACCACTGAAGCATATTGTAACGGCAGCTCACTACAACGGCAAGATACCGAGAAATCCATTTGCCATGTACCACGTTGACCCAGACCACAAGGAACGTGAGTTCTTGACATTGGACGAGCTAACCGCCATGATAGAGATAAAGTTGGAAGACCCGCACATGGCATTTGCGAGAGACCTTTTTATCTTTGGCTGTTGGACAGGTATATCTTTCATCGACATCAAAAACTTGACGGAAGATAACATCAGCATGATAAACGGTGCTCCTTGGATTGTTTCCAAGCGTCAGAAGACAGGCGTTCCGTTCCAAATCAAGTTGATGGACATTCCCATGCAGATTATTGGGAGATACAAGGCTTTCAGAAAAGGAAGTCACTTGTTCAATATCGGCAACCTTGACAGCATCAACAAGCGCATAAAGAAAGTTGCTGCAATGTGTGGCATCAAGAAGCGTGTCTCGTTTCATGTCTCACGTCATAGTTGGGCTGTTTTAGCCTTGGAGTACGGAATGCCGATAGAGAGCGTGAGTAAGATTCTTGGTCACACGAATATCACCACGACACAGATATATGCCAAGGTGACAAGCACCAAGCTTGATCATGACATATCTGTCTTTGAAAGTCGAATCAAGGGGCATTTGCCTGCAATGGGAGGGATGGCATGAAAAGGACAATAATCACCGTGGGCGGAAATGGAATGCTTTCCATTCCGTCCAACTTGGAGAACTTGTGGATGAGTGAGAGTGAGTTGGTGGATATGCTTTATGTTACCGCCCCGAAGCTCAAAGCCGTGATACGAGCTATATATAAAGAAGGTATGTTGTCTATGTTGGAGGTCCAACAAAGGGAAGAACTTTCCAAAGGCGTTTGGCAAACGCTGTATGGATTCCCTATGATTGTTGCCATTTGCTTCCGCCTAACCTCTAATGGGGCTACACAACTTCGTGATGCCATCTTCAAGAGGCTGTACGGAGCAAAAGAGAAAACAGCCATTGTCCTGCAACTCTACGGAGGGACTAATTACTTTAGCTGAAAAACTCGCATCTTTGAGGCATCGGTTATTCACTGTCGTATAGACTTGCTGACGTACTGATTCACTGTCGTATCAAGCATTTCTGTGAAGAACGAAGAACTGCCGATGTCAAACGTTTTACAGTTTTATCGTATGACATATAAAACGTATGACATGCAGGAATACATTTTTGTTCATCCCGAGGAAAGGTTTACCAGCAAGCCTTTCTTCGGGATTTTTCGTTCTATCTTATCCCGAAAGGCTACATCAAGCACCTTGATTTCCAATCTTTTAACATTGCCGGTGCAAACTTCTCCATTCTGCGTAGGTTTGTGTTTTGCGTTTTGATTTTCCGCCCTTACCTTTGCAACTTTAATTTTATCAACTCACAAAGGTTAGATTATGAGCAAGACAAACGACAACAATCAGCCTGTGGCTGTGGGAAGCAAACAGCCACAGGCTGCACCTCCGACAAACGAGGTGTTCATCCGTGTTGGCACTACCTTGTACAAGGTGGTTGACCAACCTAACATCAGTGGTGGAAAGGTAAGAAAGCGCATTCCTTGGAACATGGAAACCTTGCGTCAGGACTACGGCAAGGAGTTCATCAAGTACGTTCACAAGTATGACGGCTTCTGTACCGTTCCAGAACATGTGAACCATCGCACGGTGATAGATGGTTTCCTCAATCTATACGAGCCGATAAGTCACAAGCCAATGCAAGGGGACTTTCCGAACATCAAGAAGTTGGTAAGTCACATCTTTGGTGAGCAATACGAGCTTGGCATGGACTACCTGCAACTACTCTATCTCAAACCTGTGCAAAAGTTGCCCATTCTGCTGCTCGTATCAGAGGAGAGGAACACAGGCAAGACCACGTTCTTGAACTTTCTGAAAGCGTTGTTCCAAGACAACGTGACATTCAACACCAACGAGGACTTCCGCAGTCAGTTCAATTCCGATTGGGCTGGCAAGCTGCTGATTGTCGTGGACGAGGTGTTGCTCAGTCGCAGGGAGGATTCCGAGCGGTTGAAGAACCTCAGCACCACCCTCTCGTACAAGGTGGAAGCCAAGGGCAAGGACAGGAACGAGATTTCCTTCTTTGCCAAGTTCGTGCTGTGCTCCAACAACGAATCACTCCCTGTCATCATTGACGAGGGCGAGACCCGATATTGGGTGAGGAAGATTTCATCGTTGCAATCTGACGATACCGACTTCTTGGAGAAACTGAAGGCGGAGATACCCGCTTTTCTGTTCCATCTGCAAGGCAGAACGCTATCCACAGAGCACAAGAGCCGAATGTGGTTCGCCCCCGAACAGATAGCGACCGATGCTCTGAGGAGAATCATACGCTGCAACCGTAACAGGCTTGAGGTGGAAATGTCGGAGCTGTTCCTTGAGGTCATGGAGAACACCCAGACCGACAGCTTGCAGTTCTGCCTCAATGACGCAATCGCCTTGTTGCAATGCAACCACGTGAAAGCGGAGAAGCACCTTGTGCGAAAGATAGTGCAGGACAATTGGAAGCTGCAACCTTCAGAGAACGCCCTCACCTACACCTCATACGAGTACACCTACAACAACAGCGGTCACTACTCGCCAACAAAACGTGTGGGCAGGTTCTACACTGTAACGAGGGACAAGCTAAATAGCATATAATTTTGTTGAATTGTTGAATATGATGAAAAAAGTGCTGAATATCAAGTATTTAAGGCTCAACATTTTCTCAACAAATCTCTCAACAAAAGAAAGAGACTGTTGAAAAGAGAAAACATGACAGCTAATGCCTGTCTTTCTCTTTTGCCCAGTGATTTTGTTGAAAAGAACCATTTGTTGAGAGTTTGTTGAGAAGATAAGCCTTTGGTTATCATATCAATACATACTATTTTCAACAATTCATCAGAAATATATACACCACTTAATCCACAGTAAGACATGAACATTCAAGAAGCAAAGCAAATCAAGATTGCAGACTATCTGCAAAGTTTGGGACACCGCCCTGTCAAGCAGCAGGGTGCAAACCTTTGGTACAAGTCACCGCTGAGAAACGAAAGCGAGGCATCTTTTAAGGTGAACACCACGATGAACAGTTGGTTCGACTTCGGAATGGGCAAGGGCGGCAACATCATCACCCTTGCGTCATACCTCTACGCATCAGACAGCTTGCCATATCTCTTGGACAAGTTGGAGAAGCAAGCACCCCATGTGCACCCGACCGACTTTTCTTTCCCTCAGCAAGCCTCCGAGCCGAGTTTTGAGATATTGGAGGTTAGGGAACTCAACCATCCTGCACTCCTGCGCTATCTAAGCGAGCGGAATATTGACCTGCGCATCGCCCGAAAGGAATGTGTCGAACTTCATTTCTCACATGATGGCAAGAACTACTTCGCCATCGGCTTCAAGAACAAGTCGGGCGGTTACGAGGTGCGCAACCGATTCTTCAAGGGGTGTATGTCCCCCAAGGACATTACCCATATCCGACATCAAGGCGAGCCAAGATACGCTTGCTATGTTTTCGAGGGCATGATGGATTATCTTTCTTTTCTCTCGTTACGCTTGGAGAAGTTTCCTGCTTGTCCGTCATTGGATGCGCAGGATTATGTGATACTCAACTCCACAAGCAACGTGGACAAGGCAATTGATGCACTCCATGGCTACGAGCGCATCAGTTGTCTGCTCGACAACGATGAAGCAGGGCGGAAGGCAACGCATGCCATCGAGACTGCCCTCGGCTATCGTGTGAGGGATGCCTCCCACTTGTACAGTGAGTACAACGACTTGAACGACTATCTGTGCAGAGTGAAATCCAAACAGTCGGTACACCAAGTACAGCCTGTTAAGCGGACTGTTCCACCTCGGAAGAGAGGCGCAGCCTTGGGCATGTAGGCGGTTCCTGCTCCAATGGCTATTCTGAACGGAAAAGCCATAGCTCAATAGGGCGTTTTCTTGACGCAGTGGCACGCCACCGCTAAAAACGCCCATTGAGCAAAGGGGTATCCCCTTTTGAAACCCCGTGAGCCATGCGCAGGGCGCAATGCGGCAAGCGGATTTGTACAACTCAAAAACAAGTTTATTATGGGACATTTCAGTTTGGATTTCAAGAAGGCAAAGGGCAGCTCGGACGCAAGGGAATCAGACCACATCGAGCGCAAGGTGATACCAGACAATGCCGACCCTACGAGAACTCACCTCAACCGTGAGCTTGTCAAGATGCCGAGCGGTGTGTATGGTCGTGACGAAGCCATCGCCCACCGCATCAAGACGGCAGGCATCAAGCGCAAGATAACCAATGACCAGGTGAGGGTGATTAGAACCGTGCTGTCTGGAACGCACGAGGACATGATGAACATCGCAGCCAATGGTCAGCTTGACGATTGGTGCAACGACAGTTTGAAGTGGTTGCAGGACACGTTCGGCAAGGAAAATGTCGTGTCGGTGGTTCTCCACATGGACGAGCACACGCCGCACCTTCACGCCTCCATTGTTCCGATAGTGACAGGCGAACGGAGAAAGGCGAAGAACAAGACAACGGAAGAGGGCAAGCGGACATACCGCAAGAAAGCCAATGCCGTGAGGTTGTGTGCCGATGATGTGCTCAACCGTGACAAGATGGTTGGCTATCACGACAGCTATGCGGAAGTCATGGGCAAGTATGGCTTGAAGCGAGGTGTCCGTGGATCAGATGCGAGACATACCACCACGACACAGTATTACCGCAACATCAAACGAGAGACGGAGAGACTTCAAAACTGCATGAAACTGCTGCAATCCGATGTGGAGGAAGCGGAGCGATTGCTCAAACAGACCAAGAGTGAAATCAACACGGAGAAGCTACAGGCAGCCAAGACGGAAGCCAAGACTGCCTTTGTGTCGAAGATTGGTTCTCTTTTGGGTAGTGGAAAATTGAAGGAGGTGGAGCAACACAACCGAAAGTTGTGCGAGCTTGTGACAGACCGAGAGCAATACATTGACGAACTCCATGAGAAAATTCAGCGAACGGAGGACAGTCACAGCAAACAACTTGACGAGATGCAGCGGAAGCACCAATCGGAGGTCGCGAATTTGGAGAGCAAGCACTCCACGGAGGTAACGATGCTCAACGACATCATCCGCAAAGCCAAGCGTTGGTTCCCGATGTTGGAGGCACGCTTGCAAATGGAAGACCTGTGCAGGAAGATAGGATTCACAGTCGAGCAAATCGGAGTGCTTCTGACCGGAAAGGCACTCAACTTTAGCGGTTCACTCTATTCCGAGGAACACAGAAGAAAGTTCAATGTGGAGAATGCGGAAATCAAGGTGTTTTCTGATTCTACCAAGCCGAACCAACTGTTTTTGTATATCAATAGACAGCCTATTATAGAATGGTTCAAGGAGCAATGGAATATCTCAAAAGATAGAAGAAATCATCATTTTCGATTATAATCAGATTTGTATCTTATGGCAAGGAGCAAGGAACAAACGCGCAAGGTTCTTCTCAAATTTTAGTACAAAATCTTTCTCTAATTAATGATAAGAACCATTTGATAGTCTCCAGAACTCCATTTTATGTATAGCGGTAAATGTCTCCCAAAACCTATATACATAAATGTAATAAAATTTAAGAAGAGCCAACGCAGCAAAATATATTTGTCTGCATGGGTATTTAGTACACACTACCTAAAACATTGAGAATGAGTGTATCTTGCAATAAATAGTGCAGCTATTTCATAAAAACCACTAAAAGTCTTAGGTATCACTTGTAACACTTCTGTTGAAAATCAACCAGTTTGATATTCTATGTGAAGTTTTTGTAAGCTCTAAACGCCTATACAGATATATTTGAATGTTTTTTATCCAGCAATCGTCCCTACGTATGCGTGATTTAAATTTAAACCTGTTGGCGAGTAAGAAATCGTCAACAGGTTTATATCATTTGTTCAGCAATGTAAAATCTATAGCTTGTACAAATCTATAATGTTCTTGAGTATTTGTATCTTCAAAAGAAAAAAGTTGATTTTTTATAATTTGCTCTAAATTAAAAATTTCCTTTTCTGTAATATCAGGTGCAAAAGTCAGAGAAAAACTGACTTCTTCTATTTTTCCACTTTGACCATCAAATACAGTTAAGCAAATGATTTTTTCATTTCTTTCGGCTAGATACTTTATACGTTCTTTTGAGAATACTTGTCTGACTATAGAATCTACAGGGATACATTTGTTGATTTTTAAAGTACTAGATACAGCAATATTGGCAAAAGAGATTTTGTTTTGTGCATTTTTGATAATGTTCTCTTTTACTATAAATGTTTTTCCTTTATATTTGAAACTTTGGGGTAAGATTGTACTGTTTTTTGAACTAGCCAAAGCGATACTTTTTGTATTTTTGCCAAAATTATTCCCTATAATATCTATAAGTTTTGCTACAAGCACATTGCTCATAACGTAATCTTTGTAAGGAGAAGGAGAACTTTCCTTGAAGTCCTGAGCAAATTGCCACCAAGAAATATTGTTATAACCAGATTCTACTGCGGTAAAATTTGGAAATGAAGATGTTGGATTAAATGAATACACCCAATTGATATATGAATTGTAATACTTATTGCCAGAACCAACTAACTGTGTTCCATAAGGCGCATGAATAACATCTTGAATGAATTTTGATTCGAACTCTATATTTAGCATGGCAGTTTTTTCATATGTGCCAATTCCTCCAAAATACACATTATCTTGGTTCATATGTATGAACTCTTCTGGATAAGTTGTGTTATTTATAGCATTGCTTGTTAAAAATGACAGGATTTTTGTACTATGGTCATAGGCAGCAGGATTCCCATTCATGCCTTTAGATGTAATATTTACATCTGAAAAATTGTATTTTTTATCTTTTGCATAATTATGTAGCCACTTAATAACAGGATAGTCGTTACAGCAATTTGTTATTACTGAGTTTAATTTGGTTGTGGAAGCCGATGGTAATGACACCTTTTTAGCAATCTGATAGATGTTGTAGTTTCCGGTGTAAATAGACAAAGCACGATTTTGCTGAGTCTCAAAATCATGAGCGAGAAAGCTGTCATCATTAGTGCAACTGAGTAATGATGAACAGAATGACACTATAAGAAAAAAATATAAATGTTTCATAACTATTGAAAATTAAATGTTTATTTTGCAAAGATAGAGTAAAAATGTTATCATTGTACTTTAATCCTATAAAATTTAACGTAAATTATACGCAAAACAAAAAATGCTCTTCTTTCGAAAAACTTAACCATTAAACATACTTTGCATCCAAATAATTACAAGACAAGAGAAGTAGTTGTGTATAAAAACAAACAAAGATAGATTGTTAAAAAGGATAAATAATTTTAATTTTTCAACACTTAAAATATTTTTTTTGTAAATTTGCAAAAAAATATAGAATCTTGTAGGTTTAAAAATGGTTGCTACAAGTGCAAGAATTGAATGACGAAACCATTTGGAAAGGAAAATGTATATGAAGATAAAACATTTGTTATTTTTTATTCTTGTGACTTTTTTGGTCGCATGTGAAGGGACTGATTTAATCGAGCCAGACAATGTGTCGAAAGAACAGATTTCCACTCAAATAATTTATAACCCGACAAAATATTCAAAACAAAAAGGTGATGTCTTTGTCAAAAGTAGTTTGCCAACAACAATGGCAAAGCAAATACCTAATGCCTGCGTAACATCAATTATGGAGTATGCAAACAATAAAGTTTTTGGTGGAACAGTAAATGAGGGAGCGTATATTCTATATTATACACAAACATATAATTCAAATCCTTTGATTGATGGTGTTTCTTTGGATTATATCGAGCCTTTTGTAACACATTTCTTTAAAACTCAAACATTTACAAATTATAAGTCTGCAATAGATGCCAAGCATCCCGTCATGACTGATGTAAATAGCCAAATAGAAAGCTCTGCCCATAATGTGTTATGTGTAGGATATAACTCCAATACGGGTGCTGCTATTTATATGGACCCTGAGCTTGCTTGTATGTACTCAGTTAATGCTGGGTATTTTTTACAAGATTATAATATAGTATTAACAGGTATAAAGTAATTAAATAAATATGAAGTTAATTTTTAAATATTTTTTTATTTCTCTATTGTTCCTAAATGGGCAATTAGTTCATGCACAATCATTTAAAATCGACAGCTTAAAAGGTAAAAAATGGGAGTTGCAATTGCCAAAAGGAAAGTCTTATACTTCGAATCTTATATTCAAAGATACGACATACACAACTAGTTTCTCCTTTAATGGACAGACTCATACTATAGAGAAGCCATACTTAATACAGCAGGAAAACGTAGAAACATTTTATGTTATTTTTCCATCAGAAGGAAAGGGTACAAAAACTTTCCCTGTTAAGTTTAAAGTTTTAGAATTTACCGACAAGTTGCTAAAATTGCAAAATACAACAACAAATGTTGTAAATACGTATTTCGCAAAATAAACAACTAGTAGATTGTAAAGTCTAAAAGTTAAGTAAGGCACGTGTGATATTTCATCAATCATCAGTATGTGACGAACGACGTTTTACTCAACTTTTAGACTTTACAGACTACTAGTAAGACCGTGCTTTTTGCAACATATTACTCTGTTTGATATTTTTTGTTTAATAAAATTCTTAGATTCATTATTTTTTTTGTATTTTTGCAGCCGAAAAGAGTTGTTAGGCAGCAAACGTATGCAGATTGCAGAATTTAGAACTGTTGCTAAATCATTACCTCTGTTGAGGTGAAAAACTCATAAATAGTTCATTTTTAGCTATTCGGCTGATTTTAGCGTAATTTTTTATGAAAAAGTATCAAAGTATCATTCTTTGGCTGAACGCAGATATAAATAACTGATACATAATAAGATAGAAGAATGATACATTTTGGATTATCTTACAAGAAGTATCATAGAAGTATCATAAATCTGATAGAAGTATCATAAAAAACGTCATCTAAGTATCAAAAAATCGTCAGGAGGCATTATGCATAAAAGCAAAGCCGCCGATTTGCGAGGAGTGCCCAAAAATCTTCCGACTTTTGGGCACTCTGTGAACACCGCATGGGCAATGAATGCCCACCGCTTGGTCAGTTGATGCCCACCGCTTGGTCAGTTGATGCCCATCGCTTGGTCAGTCGATGCCCGTCGCTTGGTCCCTGAGAGCCCACTTGACGGGCAAGACAGACCACCTGATGGTCTCTGACAGAACGGCTTATGTGATTTTATTCCTAATCCAGCTTGTCAATCTTTCTTCTTA
>NZ_VZAD01000021.1 GCF_009495355.1 Segatella copri | reverse complement strand
AATACCTGCGACTGGAGTTAAACCAGTTAGGTTAGTGTCATGCCCGACACACAAAGAAAGGCGCGGCAATAAAATAAGCCTTATTACCACGCCTAAATTATTCTATATATACTGCAAAATCATATTCACCATTGTTTCCAGATAACTTTTATCATCCTTAAACAATACATGATTCTTTTGGAATTCACCTTTCTCAAATGGATTCTTCAACCAAAACAAGAGGTGGAAACCTGCAACCCTTCATCGAGGAATTCAAGTCATAAGTTCCCACAGATTACACAGATGGGGCTTGATTCATATCGAGAAGAATTCATTGTTTTTCTGATTTTACAAATCTATCCCACAAAACGGAAAGATTTGTAAAATCCATGGGAAACATTCCACTACTTCCAGCAATAAGCTATTCCTCGCTTCTCGCACTCTCCTCGCAGAGCGGCGAGTAAGTAGCTGCGCTCGCTTACCCAACCACGAACATTACGCTCGTGATCCACGGTCTGCTTTAATTGTTCATCGCTGTATGCGGCAAAGCGGGCTGCATACTCTGAAATTCTGGACTCGGCATAGCCAGAACAAACAGTTGAAGACTCGGCATTAGTTGCCATTGCATTCTCATTCTTTAAATCTGAATTTGGATTCATAAAGATAATTATTTTAAGTTGTTAAACACTTACGCATCCTTTTACCACCGTGGTTATCTCTATGTGAAACTCGGTTGGTGTGCCACAACTGGGCAACTCTTGATGCTTGATTTCGACTGCAAAAGTAAATCTTTATTTTGAAACCACCAATTTTTTACGGGATTATTTTTTCAGAAAATTCCCCTTCTTTTTAAGAAGAAGATTTACCAAGGGAGAACTTGATATGGTTAAACTTTCGCATATTTACATTATAATAGTATTATAATAATACCGAGCCCACTTTAAAAAGTCGAAAATCATATTTTTGCCTTTGTAACTTATTGATAATCAATATCTGATTTTCGTAAAATTGACTTTTTAAAGTGGGCTCAATCAATAAGGCTTAGAGTGGTCAACTAAAATCGTTAAACCACACCCTTTCCCGAACATCAATGATGACTAAGGAAGGAAGCAACAGATGCTGTTGCTTCGTTAATCTTTCAGCGAATAGGTGACAGTAGTCACAACCCTTACCTTTTTAATATAAGGAGTATTCGAGTCGCGGTCGTCGATGGAGAACTGTCCCTGGTCTGCATTCATAATCTTGTCGATCTTACTCTTGCTGTTCTTGGCAAACTGCTCGGCGGTCTGCTCAGCATTCTCTATCGCCTCCTGCATCATCTTGGGCTTCATCTTGCGGAAAGCCACAAACTCATATTTCACAGGATTGTCGTAACCTCCATCCACTATGGCTATGCCCTTCTGGAGCAATTCCCCCTGACGGGCAATAAGACTGCGGATAAGCTTCACATTATTCGACGTGACGGTGATGATGGAAGTAATATTGTAACGATAAGGATTCTTGTTTTCTCCATATCGCTCGGCATTCAGGTCGATCACCACAGGAGCATTGACATTGATCTCTTCTGCCTTCACGCCATTAGCCAACAGGAACTGGCGTATGGTACTCGTCGTATGGTTGATGGTCTGATACAACTGGGGCAGGTCATTGCCTATCTCCTTCGACAGGATAGGCCATGTCACCTTGTCGGCTTCCACCTCCTTTTCTGCCAAACCCTTAACCACTACTTTGCGGTCCTTACCTGCCAGACCCTCCAAACCCGACTTGATACAAAATCCAAGCGCAATGATGCCGATGGCTAAGATTGCTGCTTGCTTGATACCTGCATTGACATTCATGTTTTCTTTGTTATTAAGTTTTACTTACTGTTTCCTAAAGCCTCAAGAAGCTGCGACAGTTTTTGAGGCACTCACTTTATTTTCACAAAATTACACAAAACAACTGATATCCAGGTATTATTATGTGTTATAATAATCTAAAATCTGCATTTTAGATGAAAACCATCAGAAAAAACAGCAGTAACCGCCTACTATATCGATTATTCTGTGTAACTTTGCAAAAGGAATTCTAAACACTAAGAAAATGAATCAAAAAGAAATATTCGACAATATCATGAGCCGTACTTCCGTGCGAAACTTTCTCGACCAACCTGTTGAGTCGGAGAAAGTAGAGATGCTGTTGCATGCAGCCATGGCAGCACCCTCGGCTTGTAACAAACAGCCCTGGCACTTTGCTGTGATAGACGACAGGAAGTTACTCGATCAGATTCCTCATTTCAGTCCATATGCCAGCATGGCAAAGGAAGCTCCGCTTGCCATTGTTGTCTGTGGCGACTTAAACAAAACCCTTGAAGGTACGGAACAGGAGTTCTGGATCCAGGACTGTTCTGCAGCTACAGAGAACCTCCTCCTGATGGTAAATGCCCTCGATCTGGGTGCTGTATGGACCGCCCTCTACCCTCTTGAGGAACGTTACAGGGGAATGCAAGAGCTGTTGGCACTGCCCAGCAACTTGATACCGCTGAACACCATCGTTATCGGTTATCCCAAGAAGAAAACGACAGCCAAAGACAAATGGGACGAAGCGAATATCTCGCTGAACGGATACAACCATCAGCCCAAATCATTTCTATAAGAATCTTACAACATTACGTCAGAAAGAATAATTATCACACAGACATGAAAAGAAAAAACATTAAGCATTGGGGGCTCTTCATAACCCTGCAACTCATCACTTTAAGTCTCTTTGCACAGGGGCCTAACAACACGGGTACTTATTATCAGAGTGCTAACGGAAAGAAAGGCAAAGCGCTGAAAACTGCGATGTTTTATATTATTAAGACGCATACTCAATTGTCATATGATGGGCTTTGGATAGCTTTCAGAACAACTGACAAGCGAGAAGACGGAAAGGTATGGGATATGTACTCTGACAAGACCAACTATGTTTTCGGAAGTTCTGCACAGGGAGCTAATTACAAAAGAGAAGGCGATTCTTACAACCGTGAACATTCTTTTCCTAAAAGTTGGTTTGGTGGTAAAACAAAACCCATGTACACCGACCTTGTACACCTTGTGCCAACCGACGGATATGTAAACAATCGCAGGGGCAACCTTCCTTTCGGAGAAACAAATGGCAATACATACAAGTCAAACAATTCCTTCAGCAAAGTAGGTTCTTGCACCTATCCTGGCTATACAGGTAATGTCTTTGAGCCCAACGATATGTATAAAGGAGACTTCGCCCGCATTTACTTCTATATGGCAACAGCTTACGAAGACAAGATTGCAAATTGGAATGCTGGAGAATTCGCACCTATCGCCTCACACGATTCCTACAAACCTTACAAGGACTGGCAAATGAAGATGCTGATGGAATGGTCGAAGAAAGACCCAGTAAGCCAAAAGGAAACAAACCGCAACAAGGGCATCCAAGAGAAGCAAAACAACCGCAACCCCTTCGTCGACTATCCTGGCCTGGAGGAATATATCTGGGGAAGCATGCAGAACGTAGCCTTCTCGTACGACAACTACCAGGGCGTGGCGAGCATTCCTTTCATCGAGTTCGAGGCAGAGCCCATTTATCCTAAGGGCTGATATAACCTGAATGGTCAGAAAGTGGGAGAAGAATGTCCTACACAGAAAGGCATCTACATCCACAACGGAAAGAAAATGGTAGTAGAATAATAAAGGTTTGTGCAAAATAACCTAAAACTTTTTAGGTGAATAGCACATAAATAAAAAAATATATGTAACTTTGGAGGCGATTTCAGAACATTCAATCAAAATTCAAATGGAAAAACATAATTTTGTGACGATTGCAGACCTGTCGAAGGAGAAGATAGAATACCTCCTGCAGATGGCGCAAGAGTTCGAAAAGCATCCCAACAGGGAACTGTTGAAGGGAAAGGTTGTTGCAACCCTTTTCTTCGAACCATCCACCCGTACACAACTTAGTTTTCAAACTGCAGCCAACCGCCTCGGTGCCCGTGTCATAGGCTTCTCTGATGCCAAGACATCAAGTACCACCAAGGGCGAGACTCTGAAGGACACCATCCTCATGGTGAGCAACTATGCCGACATCATTGCCATGCGCCACTACATAGAGGGAGCTGCACAGTATGCCAGTGAGGTGGCACCAGTGCCTATTGTCAATGCTGGAGACGGAGCCCACATGCATCCATCACAGTGCCTGCTTGACCTCTACTCCATCTACAAGACACAGGGAACACTCGAGAATCTGAATATCTATCTCGTGGGCGACTTGAAATATGGAAGAACAGTACACTCGCTCATCACTGCCATGCGCCACTTCAACCCTACCTTCCACTTCATCGCACCAAAGGAGCTGGCCATGCCACAAGAGTACAAACTCTACTGCGACCATCATGGAATCAAATATGTGGAGCACGAAGACTTCAACGAAGACGTGATAGCAGGTGCCGACATCCTCTATATGACACGCGTCCAGAAGGAACGCTTCAGCGACCTGATGGAATACGAGCGCGTAAAGAACGTGTATATTCTGAAACGCAGTATGCTCGCCAAGGCCAAGGAGAACATGAAGATCATGCACCCACTGCCACGTGTCAACGAGATAGCATACGATGTGGATGACGACCCACACGCTTACTACATACAGCAGGCACAGAACGGACTCTATGCACGAGAGGCCATCTTCTGCCATTGCCTCGGCATCACGCTCGACGACATCAAGAACGACAAGACTATTATTGAATAATGTTTAGAGTTTAATTATGGGAAACAATAAGAATCAACTTGTGGTTGCCGCTATCGAGAACGGAACCGTTATCGACCATATACCAGCCGAAAAGACCTATCAGGTAGTCAACCTCCTGCAATTAGAGAAAATGGAGACACCTGTCACCATCGGCTACAACCTCCCTTCCAAGAAAATCGGCAAGAAGGGCATCATCAAAGTTGCCAACAAATTCTTTACCGACGAAGAGATTAACCGTCTCTCGGTAGTAGCTCCAAACATCGGTCTGAGTATTATCAAGGACTACGAAATCGTTGAAAAGAAGACAGTGAAGACTCCTGATACACTGAAGGGAATCGTGAAATGCAACAACCCCAAGTGCATCACCAACAACGAGCCTATGGCTACAGTCTTCCACACCGTGGATGCCGCATTGGGCATAATACGCTGTCACTACTGTGACAAGGAGCAGCAACTCGGAAAGGTAGAACTTTGCAAATAACATAAAACAGGCTTCTGACATAACAGTTAGAAGCCTGTTTTTGTATAAAAACGACAAAAAGTAAGCAAATAGACTCAAAATAGCTTTTATTATTTGGCTATTACAACTATATTGCTTATTTTTGCAGTACAAATCTAAAATATAAGCTGAATCAAGCATAAAACGACTAATAATATAGAGATTCAATGGAAAAAGACCAAGAGATTTTCGACTTGATCGAAAGAGAACATCAGCGTCAGCTGAAAGGTATGGAGCTGATTGCTTCCGAGAACTTTGTGAGTGAAGAGGTAATGAACGCTATGGGTTCTTACCTTACCAACAAGTATGCTGAGGGACTCCCTGGCAAACGTTACTATGGCGGTTGCCAAGTGGTAGATATCGTAGAGAACCTTGCCATCGAGCGCGTAAAGAAAGTCTTCGGTGCAGAGTATGCCAATGTTCAGCCTCACTCTGGAGCACAGGCCAATGCTGCCGTACTGCTCGCTGTGCTGAAGCCCGGCGACACATTCATGGGACTGAACCTTGACCACGGTGGACACCTTTCACATGGCAGCCACGTCAATACATCTGGTATCCTCTATCGCCCTATCGGCTACAACCTCAACAAGGAAACTGGTCGTGTAGACTATGACGAGATGGAGAAGTTGGCTCTCGAAAACAAACCTAAGTTGATTATCGGTGGCGGCAGCGCCTATAGCCGTGAGTGGGATTATGCCCGCATGCGCAAGATTGCCGACGAGGTGGGTGCCTTGTTAATGATCGACATGGCTCACCCTGCAGGTCTTATCGCAGCAGGATTGCTCGACAACCCATTGAAATATGCACACATCGTAACTTCTACCACACACAAGACTCTCCGTGGTCCTCGTGGAGGTATCATTCTCATGGGTAAGGACTTCGACAATCCTTGGGGCTATACCACCAAGAAGGGCGAGGTAAAGAAAATGAGTATGTTGCTCAACTCTGCCGTATTCCCAGGTCAGCAGGGTGGTCCATTGGAGCACGTTATCGCTGCCAAGGCTGTAGCCTTCAACGAGAACCTCCAGCCTTCATGGAAAGAATATGCCACACAGGTGAAGAAGAATGCTTCAGTATTGGCCGACGACCTCATCGGACGTGGTTTCGGAATCGTTAGTGGTGGTACCGACAACCACTCTATGCTGGTAGACCTGAGAAGCAAGTATCCTGACTTGACTGGTAAGGTGGCAGAGAATGCCCTTGTTGCTGCTGATATCACTGTCAACAAGAACATGGTACCATTCGACACTCGCTCTGCCTTCCAGACAAGTGGTATCCGCCTGGGTACTGCAGCCATGACAACCCGTGGCGCCAAAGAGGATATGATGCACCTCATTGCCGAGCTCATCGAAGAGGTTCTGAATGCTCCTGAGGACGAGAAGGTAATTGCTCGTGTACGCGAGAAGGTAAATGCAACCATGAAGGACTATCCTCTGTTTGCATACTAATCAAAGAATCAAATATACTGAAAGATAAAAAAGTTGCGAGATTACTCTCGCAACTTTTTTTATTTGCTTTTTATAAAATGAGTGCCGGTACCTGCACGAACTTATACTCCCCAAGAACGTAAGTACCTTCGTTGGGCAACGAAGCCTATTGCGTTGGGCAACGAAGCCTATTGCGTTGGGCAACAAAGCCCATTGCGTTGGGCAACGAAGCCTATTGCGTTTCTACACACAGGCCAATGTATTTTATCACACTCCGAATTACTGTACAATCTTGAAGCGGATACGCAAGGAATGAGATGCCTCGTCCCAATTGGTACCGAGCATCACAAACTTACCTATCTGTGCCGTAGAGCGTACATGCTTACCTATGCAAGGACACACATCGTAATCGCCTATACGCACCAGACGCAAAGTCTCGCTGGCATCCTCTGGCAATCGGTCGAGCTTCACATCAGCAGGAATATGGTCGCGATCAACAAACTCATAGGTCACTGGCATATCAAGCGCTATCAACCGATTCATCTCGGTTTCTATCGCCTTCTCTTCCTGACGCGAAGGTTTGTGGTCAACGACAAAGGTCATCTTGCTTTTCTTTCGCTCAATATGAGCATTGCGACTGCGCTCGCATGAGAACATACGAACCATCAACTGATTGAGCAGATGCTCTGCCGTATGAGCAGGAGGAAACTCTTCCTTGTGATGCTCATTCAAAATAAACTCACTCTCTTCCATCTTGACATTGAATTTATAGATTCTTACTCCATAAGGCTCAACAGCCACTGGGAAACGTCCGTCTTTCTTAAGTTCTACCTTCTTCTTGTCACCTGTCCAGAGTTCTGTAGCCATCACCTCTTCCTCTGTGATATGGAAGAAGTCGAAGGCATGAGCCGGAATGGTAACACCCAACAGGCATGACTCTGCCGAGAAGTTGAGTACCACCAAGAGCACTTCCTCATCCTTCTTGCGGAGAAAGGCGAACTGAGAACGAGGGTCGAAATGCTCGGAAATGGCATTGACATACATGAGGTCGAAAGTATCTCCCTCACGGATGGCACGTTCCTCATTGGCAAGTCTGAGCATCTTGCGATACTGCACGGCAAGCTCCTTCTGCTCTGCTGTACACCATTCCTTATGAGGTGTGGCAGGCTTGCGGCCTCTTGGCTTCGAGGCAACGAGCGTGTCGTAGGCATGCGACAAGGTCACGGGCGACCAATAGTCGAAGATGGTCGTTCTGCCATCTACCCCACTGAATCCCTCTTTGTCCATTCCCTTTTCTCCGAACTCCTGTCCGCTATAGACCATAAAAGGATTCTTCTGGAAGAAAAGACTCATGGCTGCTGCCGGCAGCGCCTTGCGTGCATCACCACAGAAGTAATCGCTGGCAATACGCTGCTCGTCATGATTCTCTAAGAAATAGAGCATATGCTCACGTATATCGTCGACCACCTGCCATTCGTGGGTGATACTGGCAGCAGGACGTTCTCCACGGATTACAGCACGCAGACAGTCATACATACCCACCTTGTCATAGAGGTAATCAAAACCAGCCTTCACGTAGTTGCGATACTGGTTGGGATCGTACACCTCACCTATGACAATCACTTCCGGGTAACGGGCTTTCAGTATCTGAGTGGCATACGACCAGAAGGCGCAAGGCACCATCTCAGCCATGTCACAACGGAATCCGTCGACACCCTTGCTTGCCCAGAACAACAAGATGTCAGTCATCTTGCCCCAGGTACTGGGCACTGGCTCATAGTGATAGCTGCGGCCGCCGGCATCACAATAATCCACTCCATAGTTGAGTTTCACCGTCTCATACCAGTCGTTTCTACCCGGATGGTTGTCAAAGCGGTCGTTGCCTGTTGCCTTGGCTGGACTCTCATGATAGGGTTCGTATATCTTGGCTTCTTTGGAAGAGAAAGCCTTGAACTCGGGTTTGGAGCAACGAACATCGTTCAGGTCCAGATCACCCCAAGTATAATAGAAATTATTGCGCGTAGAGAAGTGCATGTTCTTGTCATCATCTTCTCCAAGATCTCGTACACCTGCTGGTTTGCGAATGGAATGATACTCACGAGCCACATGATTGGGCACAAAGTCCATGATGACCTTCATACCAGCCTTGTGAGTGCGCTCGATAAGACTCTCCCATTCCGTCATTCTCATGCTGACATTCTCTGCCAGATCAGGATCGACGTCATAATAGTCGGTAATGGCATAAGGTGAACCAGCCTTTCCTTTCACCACCTCGGCATGCTGTACAGGAATGCCGAAAGAAGAGTAATCGGTCTGTGTGGCATGGCGAATAACTCCCGTATACCAAATATGAGTAAAGCCCATATCATGGATACGGGCTAATACTGCGTCATTGAAGTTGTTAAGTTTTCCACATCCATTCTCATCTATCGTACCATTTTCCTTACGGGTAATATTGGCATTGCGGAAAAGACGTGGAAGAACTTGATAAATAACGACTTTTTCTTTCATCTCGCGGCTATGACCTGATATTAAGCAATACCGTGAGAAGCTACTGTCTTATCGATACGACCAATCATGCCCTGCAAAGCCTTGCCAGGACCACACTCGGTAAAGTCATCAGCACCATCAGCAATCATTGCCTGAACAGAAGAAGTCCAACGAACAGAGCTGGTAAGCTGGGCAATGAGGTTCTGCTGAATCTCAGCAGGATCGGTATGAGGCTTGCCGTCTACATTCTGGTAAACAGGACACTTAGGAGCCGAGAAAGTTGTTTTCTCGATAGCAGCCTGAAGCTCGTCCTTGGCAGGCTGCATCAATGGAGAGTGGAAAGCGCCACCTACCTTCAAAGGCAGAGCTCGCTTGGCACCAGCAGCCTTCAACTTCTCGCAGGCAACATTGATAGCGTCTACATTACCTGAAATAACAAGCTGACCAGGACAGTTGTAGTTGGCAGCAACTACCACATTACCTTCAGTGCTTACCTCTGCACAGACCTCCTCTACCTTCTCATCTGGCAAACCGATGATAGCAGCCATGGTACCGGGATTGGCCTCGCAAGCTTTCTGCATGGCATTAGCACGAGCAGCAACCAACTTCAAACCATCCTCAAAAGCCATAGCACCTGCAGCAACGAGGGCAGAGAACTCACCCAGAGAGTGACCTGCCACCATAGCAGGCTGGAACTCATCACCCAAGCAGAGGGCTGAGATAACAGAATGGAGGAACACGGCAGGCTGAGTAACCTTGGTCTCCTTCAACTGGTCGTCGGTACCAGCAAACATAATATCAGTAATCTTGAAACCGAGAATCTCATCGGCCTTATCAAAGAGTTCTTTTGCCAAAGAATTGTTGTCATAAAGGTCCTTACCCATTCCTACGAACTGAGAACCCTGACCTGGGAAAACAAATGCTTTCATTTCTTGTTTTATCTATTTAGTTTGTTACAAATGTTACGATGATAATATCCTGCAAAATGCTGAATAATAATCGGGTGCAAAGATACAATAAAAAAATGACACTTAAAAGAGAAAAAACAAAAAAATCCCAAATGCCTGAGGGCAGATGGGATTTTTATATTAATATGCTTTACAGTGCGAAAAAATATCGTACTAAAAAGTCGGTGAGATTACTCAGCTGCAGGAGCCTCCTCCTCAGCAGGAGCAGCCTCAACAGCAGGAGCCTCCTCTACTGCAGGAGCAGCAACAGGAGCATTTTCTGCTACAACGATAACAGGAACCTTGATTTCAACCTCCTTGTGGAAGTGAACAGTTGCCTCGTACTCACCAATCTTCTTGGCATCCTTCATAGTGATGATCTTACGATCTACCTCGATACCCTTCTTTGCGAGCTCCTCAGCTACAGTAGCGGCGTTAACAGAACCATAAAGCTGACCTGTTGCGCTCACCTTAGCAGCAATAGTAAGAACTACGTCATTGAGAGCCTCACCCTTCTTAACAGCCTCAGCCTTGATAGCCTCGAGCTTGTGAGCCTGCTGCTTCAAATCCTCAGCCAACTGCTTTTTAGCAGATGCAGAAGCGATAACAGCCTTACCTGTAGGAATGAGGAAGTTACGACCGTAACCACTCTTTACATTCACGATATCGTTCTTGTATCCAAGACCGATAATATCTTGCTTAAGTATAATTTCCATTAATCTTTTCCTCCTTAAATTACTTCATCAAATCGGTTACGTAAGGAAGCAAAGCGATCTGGCGAGCACGCTTAACAGCCTGTGCTACACGGCGCTGATACTTCAAAGATGTACCTGTGATACGACGTGGAAGAATCTTACCCTGCTCGTTCAAGAATCTCTTCAAGAACTCTGGATCCTTATAGTCGATATACTTAATACCGCTCTTCTTGAAACGGCAATACTTCTTCTTCTTTGTATCGATAGAAGGAGCGGTCAAATAACGGATTTCTGATTTCTGATCTGCCATGATTAAGCCTCCTCTTTTTTACCAAGCTTAGCACGACGCTTCTCGGCGTACTGTGCTGCATACTTTTCAAGTTTAACAGTCATGTAACGAATAACTTTCTCGTCGCGGCGATAGCCAGTCTCGAGCTTGTTAATCAAAGTTGGTTCAGCCTTGAACTCAATCAAGTTGTAGAAGCCTGATGTCTTCTTCTCAATGTTGTAAGCCAACTTCTTCAAACCCCAAGCCTCTTCATTCAAAATCTCAGCACCGTTATCGGTGAGCAGCTTCTTGAACTTAGCGACCGTTTCCTTCATCTGTTCATCAGACAAAACGGGAGTCAAAATGAAAACGGTTTCGTATTGATTCATACTACTTTTGATAATTAAAATGTTATTAAATAAATTGTTGCACCCACAGATTCCGTGTCTAAAAAACACCTCTTCCACGAAATGCGGTGCAAAATTACTACTTTTTATTCAAATAACCAAATATTTTTTGTACTTTTGCCGAAAATATTTAATTCATTGGTTATTATATCATAAAAAGAGGACTGAAATAATGAAAACAAACAAAATCAAGCAACTTTTGCCTGCACTTTTATCCATGGGTATGACATTTATCGTACTGGGGGTACTCATGCTTGCTGCCAGTTTCGTCTTTGGTATCAAAAACAACATCCTGCTGTTCGCCGGACTCTTTTTCATTGTCGCAGGAACAGCAGGATATGTATATTCGCTCAAGCAAAAGCCTTAGCTTAGTGACAGAGAAATTACTTATTCCTCGTTAGGAGTAATCAGCTTATAACCCTTACCATGGATGTTGATAATCTCAATCTGTGGATCATCTTTCAGGTGCTTGCGCAACTTGGTGATATATACATCCATAGAGCGAGCATTGAAGTAGTTGTCGTCTATCCAGATAGTCTTCAGGGCAAAGTCACGCTGCAGAATCTCATTGGCATGAGAACAGAGCAATGCCAACAGTTCATTCTCCTTGGTGGTCAACTTAGTCTGCTTCTCACCTGCAGAAAGCAACTGCTTCTGGGTATCGAAAGTAAACTTACCAATGTGGTACAGAGTTGACTCCTTATTCTTCTTACCACGTACTCGACGAAGGATAGCCTCTACACGGAGCACCAACTCTTCCATAGAGAAAGGCTTAGTGATATAATCATCGGCACCAATCTTGAAACCTTCGAGGATATCTTCCTTCAGTGTCTTGGCTGTCAAGAAGATGATTGGAATATCGGCATTAGCCTGACGAATCTCCTGTGCCAAGGTGAAGCCGTCCTTCTTTGGCATCATCACGTCGAGCACGGCAATATCAAACTTGCCTTTGGTAAACTCTCTGTAACCAGCCTCACCATCGGGGCACAAAGTTGTATCATATCCCTTTGCCAATAAATACTCGCGAAGCAACATACCCAAGTTCTCATCGTCCTCGCAAAGCAAAATCTTAATTGTCTCTTCCATAATCTTATAGCTTTAATATTAATATTCTGTTTATTTTATCAATCATGAATCACATTATTTTATCAATCATGAATCACAGGCAGCTTGATAGTAAAGGTTGTTCCCTTTCCATACTCGCTATCCACCTTGATCTCACCATCATGAAGATCTACTATCTTCTTTACATAAGCCAGACCCAGACCGAAGCCCTTCACATCGTGGACATTACCTGTATGAACACGGTAGAACTTATCAAAAATCTTCTTCAGATTCTCTTTCTTCATACCCAAGCCCGTATCTGTGATGGAGAGATATAGATGCTGATCGTCGTTCCACGTCTTCATCGTGATATCGAGCGCCTCACCTGGTTTGCGATACTTCACAGCATTATCCATCAGGTTGAAGATTACATTTTGGAAATGTACCTCATCTACATAGATAGAGGAATCCACTGCCTCAATATCGGTATACACCTTTCCGCCCGTATGCTCTACACGCAATGAGAACGAATGGGCTATATTCTCCACCATCTCGTTAAGGTCAAGTTCCTTCTTCTTGAACACAGCCTTCTTGCGGTCGAACATACTCATCTGCAAAACCTTCTCTACCAGGAAGCGCAGTCGCTTTGACTCGTCATTGATGACCGTACCCAAGTGTTTCTGCATCTGCTCGCTCTTTGATACCGAAGAGTCGTTGAGCATTTGGGCAGCCAGACTGATGCTGGCTATAGGCGTCTTCAACTCATGTGTCATATTGTTGATAAAGTCGTTCTTTATCTCCGTATAACGCTTCTGTCGGAATAGTACCACAATGGTGAAGATGAAGGTGATCAGCAACACCAATGTAAAGATGATACTTGGTATCATGAAGCGCACACTCGAGAAGATATAACTGTTCATGTCAGGGAAATGCACCTTCACAACTCCCATCTTAGACTGTGGATCATTGCGGAACAGTACTTGCGAATAGCTGTATTCCTCACCCTCTTCTGAAAAGTCAGGACAACGATAAACCTCGCGTCCATCCTGTGTGCTCACCGTGAAATGATAAGGAATGTTGATACCATTATTCATCATTTCCGCCTTGAGGTCCTGGTCGAGCTGTTTGAAGTTGATGCGTTCCTTCAAAGGCTTGTCTGACGCCGAATAGAGAATGGAGTAAACCACTTCGTCGAGCAACGCCTTCTGGTAAACATATCTATTCTTGACAATCTCCTGCAATGACTTCTGGGTCTCGTGCAAGGAGTTCTTGTCGCTTCGCAGAATCATGGCCTTTGGCATCTGAGCAGGATTGGTAGCTATGGTCTTCAGCTCGAAAGAAGAATAGACAGTACCGTCCTTACCTGTCACCGAATACTGATGTGAATGCTGAACTGTGCCATCAAGCTGCCCGCTCCTTGTACCCACAGAGTCTTTCCGAGTGGCTCTGCGCTCAGTCTCATTGACGTCTTTCTCCAAATAGCGCAACGTCTCGTTCAACTCCAAGTTTCTTGAAGCTTGATACAGGGCTCTGTTGACCGACTCGTCAAACTGTTCTTTCTTCATATTCACCATCTCCTGAATATAACTCAGTTGAAGGAAAAGCAAAGCCAAGAACGAAAAGCCCATGATGATGGCAATAGTCCAAATTGTTTTCTTCTTCATGGCAGCAAAGATAGACAAATTTCTTAAACGATTAACAAATTGTCGTTAATTATTTATTCGTAATTTAATATTATTAACAATATCGATATTTGATAATTACTGATAAGCACTTATCTGAACCAACAAAAGTGCCTATCGTAATTACAGATGCTCTTTCGACAAGAAAGAACAAGAGGACATGCAACAATCCGCATGTCCTCTTTCTACTTATTATTTATTTTATCCACTAACTATTACTCAGCCTCTTTAGCCAATTCTGCCTCGTGTTCAGCTATCAGCTTGCCCTGAATATCATTAGGAACAAGCTCGTAACTTGCAAACTTGGTAGTGAAAGAAGCACGTCCGCCTGTGAGCGAACTCAGAGAGATAGAGTAGTTGGAAAGTTCCTTCAACGGAATCTTCGCACTCAACTTCTGATAACCAGCCTCGCTGTCCATACCCATGATAAGAGCACGGCGGCCCTGCAAGTCACTCATCACATCGCCCATGAAATCGGCAGGAACATAAACCTCCAAATCATAGATTGGCTCAAGAATCTTAGGACCGGCCTGCTTGAAAGCATCGCTGAAGGCATGACGGGCTGCCAGCATGAACGACAACTCATTACTGTCTACTGGATGCATCTTGCCATCATAAACGATAACTCTCACATCGCGGGCATAGCTGCCTGTCAGAGGACCGTGCTCGATACAGTCCATAATACCCTTGAGGATAGCAGGCATGAAACGTGCATCAATGGCACCACCTACCACAGAGTTGAGGAATACCAACTTACCACCCCACTCCAATGAAACTTCCTCGCGACTCTTGATGTTCATCTTGAACTCCTGTCCGTTGAAGGTAAATGAGGTTGGATCAGGCATACCCTCTGCATATGGCTCCACTATCAGGTGAACCTCACCAAACTGTCCGGCACCTCCACTCTGTTTCTTATGTCGATACTCGGCACGAGCCTTCTTGGTAATGGTCTCACGATAAGGAATACGAGGCTCACCGAAGACAATGTTCAACTTCTCATTGTTCTCCAAGCGCCACTTCAATGTACGCAAGTGGAACTCGCCCTGACCATGCACGATCACCTGGCGCAACTCCTTACTCTGCTCCACTACCCATGTAGGATCCTCCTGGCGCATCTTCAAGAGAGCAGCCATCAGTTTCTCTGTATCCTGAGCATTGACAGCCTTTACGGCACGGGAGTACTTGGAGTTAGGATACTTGATGAAGTCGAAACGCCACTCTGTATCCTTGCCATTCAGCGTATTGCCAGTCTTCACGTCCTTCAACTTCACGGTACAACCGATATCACCCGCCTCGAGTTTGTCGACAGGAACACGATTGGCTCCCGCACAAGCATACAGCTGTCCGATACGCTCCTTGCTTCCACGGTCAGCATTTGTCAGGTCATCACCCGACTTCACCGTACCACTCATTACCTTAAAGTAGCTTACCTCACCGATATGTGGCTCCATACCTGTCTTGAAGAAGTAAACGCTTTCAGGACCAGCAGCATCAGGAGTAATCTCCTCACCACGGGTATTGTGCAACTTTGGCATCTCGCTGACGAAAGGCACCACATTGCCCAAGAATTCCATCAAGCGGCGCACACCCATATCTTTTCCTGCACAAACGCAGAACACTGGGAAGATGCTGCGGGTTACCAATCCCTTACGGATGCCCTCGCGCAACTCGTCTTCGGTAAGACTCTCGCTCTCGAAGAATTTCTCCATCAAGCCCTCATCATTCTCGGCAGCAGCCTCAACGAGGGCCTTGTGCAACTCCATGGCCTTGTCCATCTCCTCTTCAGGAATCTCCTCAATGACAGGAGCACCACCTTCTGGCTTCCAGGAATATTTCTTCATCAATAGCACGTCAATGAGAGCATTGAAGCCAGAACCGGTCTCGATAGGATACTGTATCTGTACACACTTAGAACCATAGATTTCGTGCATGGTAGCCACGATATTATCGAAGTCACATTTGTCAGAATCAAGCTGATTGACAAGGAAGATGACAGGCTTGCCCAACTTCTCTGTGTAGCGGAAGTTATTCTGTGTACCTACCTCAGGACCATACTGACCATTGATAAGAATCACAGCCTGATCGGTAACATTGAGCGAAGTAATAGCACCTCCCACGAAGTCATCACTTCCTGGACAGTCTATGATATTAAGCTTCTTGTTGTTCCATTCTACATGAAAAACAGTTGGGAATACCGAATAGCCGTATTCCAACTCAACTGGGAAGTAGTCACTCACCGTATTCTTCGCTTCTACAGAGCCTCTACGCTTGATAATGCCTGCTTCGAATAACATACTTTCGGCAAGTGTAGTCTTGCCGCTACCCGCACTGCCCAACAATGCGATGTTTTTGATCTCATTTGTCTGATATACTCTCATGACGCTATAGATTTAATAAGGGTTATACATTAAGTTGTCAAAAGGGCGAAGTAGTTTCTTCTCCGCTTTATGGCTACTAAGATAGTGAATTTTTCCCAAAAAACAAAAAGTTTAGCACGCAAAACTCACTTCTTTTAAAACATATTAGTAATTTTGCACCAAATTAAAGCAAAAAAACTGGCTTACACCTTATTATATATAGAAAACAATGGCTGGACTTTACATACACATTCCCTTCTGCGAGAGCCGCTGCATCTACTGCGGTTTTTACAGCACCACATCCCTGAAGATGAGAGAGGCATACGTGGACGCTCTCTGCAAGGAAATGGCAATGAGAACCGTCGACCGTGCCCTGGGCGAACCTGCACAGATAGAAACCATCTACTTAGGAGGAGGGACACCCAGTCAGCTCACCAGTCAGCAACTCTTGCAAATTTTCGAAGGCATCAGCCAGCATTATGACTCCTGCATGGGTAGAGACATGGAAGTAACCATGGAGTGCAATCCCGACGACATCACCCCTTCTCTTTGCCATACTCTCAGCCAGTTGCCCGTCAACCGTATCAGCATGGGAGCCCAGACTTTCTCGGATGAGCGCCTTCGCTTTTTGCACAGAAGACACAATGCCCGAGAGGTAGAGAATGCCATACATTTGCTGCGGGAAGCCGGCATCGGCAACATCAGTATTGACCTGATGTTTGGATTCCCCAACGAAACCATTCAGGAATGGCAACAGGACATCGAGCACGCCATCTCGCTGAACGCCGAACACCTATCGGCATACAGCCTGATGTATGAGGAAGGCACAACCCTGTACCGCTTGCTGCAGCAAGAGAAGATAAAGGAAACCGACGAGGACACCTACCTGCGAATGTACGAGATGCTTATCGACAAAATGACCGCTGCCGGATATGAGCACTACGAGATAAGCAACTTTGCAAAACCAGGATTCCGCTCACGCCACAACAGCAGTTACTGGCATGAAGTGCCCTACATCGGACTGGGAGCTGCTGCCCACTCATACAGACGCAAGCCTGAGGTGATGAGGAGTTGGAATGAAGCCGACATCCACAAATACATCCAGACCATAACAGAAGGAAGAACAGAGCAGGAACATGAAATTCTAAATAAGGAGACAAGATACAATGACCTGATAACAACAGCTTTGCGCACTATCGACGGCATTACACTCGAAGATATAAAAAAAGAGTTCGGCGACTCTTTCTACCAAACCCTGATGACTGAAGCTGACAAGCACATAGCCCGCCAGCTGATGGTAATAAAAGATGGACATCTGGCGCTTACCCGTAAAGGACTCTACATCTCAGACGACATCATGAGCGACTTCATGTTGGTGTGAACCCCTACCGTTCTTTGAAAGAACAGCCTACGGGTTAGCCCAGCCATGCCTTGAAGTTCTCCAAACTGCCCTGCTGCAGATACATCGAATAGTAATATTCCTTGATGCGTTCGACAACCTGAGCGGTAGACTTCTTCTTGCTGATGTAAGGCTTTACCATCTGCATCAAGGCAAACAGCACTGACACTATCACCACCATGATAAGCCACGACAGGATTTCACTCCCCAGCCTGATGTAAGGCTGAACAAGGATACCGATGCCAAAGGGCAGGATAAAGCACAACCAGTCCAAGGGAGAATTGAGCTGGGTCGACTCCACATACTCATCCCTCAGTTCCTTGGGTGCATTCAGTATGAGTTGCTTTTGATGCTGCTCCCAAAATTGATTGAATTCAGTTTCTTTGTTTTTTTTCTCCATCATCGTTGTTGTATACAATTTATATATTAAAGATGCTCAGCTGCGTCACATTCTCCATTTCGGTTTTCTTTATTGCAAATTTATCACAAATTAGTGAGTTCTCAAAGCTTTTTTCTCTTGTTTTACTGCTTTTTAACCGCATTTAACCTCCATTGCCCAGTTACAATGCCTGTTGCAGAATATCATTGGCATTCGCCACTCGCTCTGCCGCAGGAGGCTGCACGTCTTTCAGAGGATAATCGATACCTAATTTCTCGTACTTATAAACTCCTAATGTATGATAAGGAAGCACCTCTATACGCTCTATGTTATGAAGCGTAGACAGGAAATCGCGCAACCTGACAAGATACTCATCCTTATCCGTAATACCAGGAATGAGCACATGTCTGATCCATACAGGTTTGTCTATCTCACTCAGATATCGGGCACAATCCAGAATATTGGCGTTACTATGACGCGTCAGTTTGCGATGCTCCTCATCATCTATGTGCTTGATATCAAGCAGCACCGTATCGGTAAGTTCCATCAGACGCTCAAACTTCTCGAAGAAAGGTGCCTTACGAGTAAATAGCTGAGCCGATGTGTCCAAGCAGGTTCCTATGCCTCGCTGTTTGGCCTTCTCGAAAAGCTCCAGCAAGAAGTCTATCTGCAACAGGGCCTCACCTCCACTAACGGTAATGCCTCCATTGTCGCCCCAATATGCACGAAAGCGCTCAGCCTGATCGAGCAACTCGTCAGCCGTACGCTCCTCACCTATTCCTGTCTTCCAGGAATCGGGGTTATGACAGAACTGACAGCGCATAGGACACCCCTGCAGGAATATCAAAAACCTGATGCCAGGACCGTCTACCGAGCCAAAACTTTCCACACTATGTACGAAACCTTTTGTCATATCTTTTCTATTTTATGCAAAGTTAGTACTTTATTTCCATTTATACAACTTTTATGCAGCAATTTTATAATTTTTAGGATATTTATCGTATACTCAACTATCGATAGTACGAACATGAGAAACAAGAAAAAAAACAGCACAAAAGCTTTTGCATATATATTCAAAAACCTACACCACTTAACTGCGAAAAAATAATTTCCCAGTTGGGAAAAAATATTTTTCCAGTTGGGCGGATTCTGTTTCCCAGTTAGAAAAGGATTTTTAGGCTATTATTGCATAAAAATACAGCATAAACATGCGCTTTAAATCTGTGGTCTGACGATTTCAAATGACCACTTCTTGCATGAATAATGCCTGCACTTTCTTATGTTCGGAAATCAGAGAAAAAGAAAGCCCAGACTCTCAGAGCCTGGGCTATATAGATGATTTCTTTTACAAAAAACTTCTAATTAGAGTTTCTCGTGAGCCTGACGGGCAATCACGTCAAGCTGCTGTTCACGAGTCAGGTCGATGAACTTGACTGCATAACCGCTCACACGGATTGTGAAGTTCTGATACTCTTCCTTCTCTGGATGTTCCATGGCATCCATCAACTTGTCTACGCCAAATACGTTGACATTCAGGTGATGAGCACCCTGGTTAAAGTAACCATCCATCACGCCAACCAAAGTCTGGGCACGCTCCTCGTCGTTATGACCGAGAGCACCAGGACTGATGGTCTGAGTATTGGAAATACCATCAAGAGCATACTCGTAAGGCAACTTAGCCACAGAGTTGAGCGAAGCCAACAGGCCGTTCTTCTCGGCACCATAAGATGGGTTGGCACCAGGTGCCAAAGGAGCTCCAGCAGGACGACCATCAGGCATGTTGCTGGTAAACTTACCGTAAACCACGTTGGACGTGATGGTAAGGATAGAGGTAGTAGGCTCAGAATCACGATAAGTATGATACTTCTTGATCATGTTCATGAAGGTCTTCAGAAGCCATACTGCAATCTCGTCGGCACGCTCATCATCGTTACCATAACGTGGGAAGTCGCCCTCGGTCTTGAAGCTGAGTGGGAAGCCCGTCTCATCACGAATAATATTCACCTTAGCATACTTGATGGCTGAGATAGAGTCTACCACATGACTGAAACCCGCAATACCTGTTGCAAATGTACGACGGACGTCAGTATCGATGAGCGCCATCTCGGCTGCCTCGTAGAAGTACTTATCGTGCATGTAGTGGATCAGGTTCAAAGTCTTCACATAAACAGAAGCCAACCAGTCCATCATGTCCATAAAGCGAGGCATGAACTCTTCGTAAGTAAGTACATCGCCCTCTACGGCACGGAATTTAGGACCACACTGCTCACGGGTCTTGGAATCAACGCCACCAGAAACAGCATAGGTCAAGCACTTGGCCAAGTTGGCACGAGCACCGAAGAACTGCATCTCCTTACCGGTCTGTGTGGCAGACACACAGCAGCAGATGCTATAATCGTCACCCCATACAGGGCGCATTACATCGTCATTTTCGTACTGGATAGAACTTGTCTTCACAGAAATCAAAGAAGCATAGTGCTTGAAGCCCTTAGGCAAACGAGAACTGTACAATACAGTCAGGTTAGGCTCTGGCGAAGGACCCATATTCTCCAATGTGTGAAGGAAACGGAAGTCGTTCTTGGTAACCATAGAACGGCCATCCTGGCCAATACCACCCACCTCAAGTGTAGCCCATACTGGGTCACCAGAGAAGAGCTGGTTATAAGAAGGAATACGGGCGAACTTCACCATACGGAACTTCATCACCAGATGGTCGATCAGCTCCTGCGCATCAGCCTCAGTAAGAGTTCCCTCCTTGAAATCGCGCTCGAAGTAGATGTCGAGGAAGGTAGAGATACGACCTACCGACATGGCAGCACCATTCTGGGTCTTCACAGCACCGAGGTAGCCGAAGTAGAGCCACTGCACAGCCTCACGTGCATTCTGAGCAGGCTGGCTGATATCAAAACCATAGCTGGCAGCCATCTCCTTCAAGCCCTTGAGAGCCTTGATCTGCATAGAAACTTCCTCACGAAGACGAATCACCTCGTCGATCATCTCATGGTCACCCATGTTGGCAAGGTCGTTCTGCTTCTCCTGAATCAGGAAGTCGATACCATAAAGAGCCACACGACGATAGTCACCTACGATACGGCCACGGCCGTATGTGTCAGGCAGACCAGTAAGAATATGATTGTGGCGAACGAGCTTCATCTCGGGAGTGTAAGCATCGAAGACACCATCATTGTGAGTCTTGCAATATTTGTGGAAGATCTCGTGCAGTTTCTCTGATGGCTCATAGCCGTATGTAGTACAAGCCTGCTCTGCCATCTTGATACCACCGTAAGGCATAAAGGCACGCTTCAGAGGCTTGTCGGTCTGCAGACCTACCACCTTCTCCAAGTCCTTGGTACCCTCGCCGATATAAGCAGCACCATATGCTGTCAATCCAGATACTACCTCGGTCTCCATATCCAGCACGCCACCCTTGGCACGCTCCTCTTTCTGGAGTTCCTTCAACATTCCCCAAAGGGTGTCTGTTGCTTGGGTAGGTTCTGCCAAGAACGACTCATCGCCGTCGTAGCTGGTGTAGTTGTTCTGAATGAAGTCACGCAAGTTGACTTCCGTTTGCCACTTGTTTCCTTTGAAACCTCTCCATTCTTTTCTCATAATCGGTAAATATTTAATAAATTAACAAATAAACAAAAAAAGCCCGGTCACAAAAGTGCCCGGGTTTATATCCAACAAGTCGCAAAGCCGCCTTGCATGAAGCCTCTAACGGTACGCTTATTGAACTTTTGTTTTATCATTCTTTCTTCTTATCCTTTATATTGTGATTAATACTATTTTTTATCTCTGCAAAAGACCGGAAAAGGTCTCTTGCCTGATTGCGGGTGCAAAGTTACGCATATTTTCTGAAATGACAATGAAAAGCCGCAAATATTTCTTTCTCTACTCACATTCTATACAGAAAATCATCATTTATAGGGAGATAATGAAGACCCGCCCTCACCACTTCATGGTAAGAAGCAAGCAACTCCACCTCATTAATTCACCGTAATATGGAAGCATCCCTGATTCACCTCGTACTTCACCAAGCAGCGGTTGGCCTGTCGCATGTCACGCAACACCTCGCTGAGCACCCATTTCAAGGAGTCGTTGCGCACCTCACGCCGAGGTTCGCTTGCCGTCTGCACGGTCTTATACCTGTTGTAACACACATCAAAGGTTGTACCATAGAGATGACACGAGTTCTCGGTGGCATTACTGTTGCGTGTACGCAGTTTCGCCACATCGTCCTTGGTACGCAGGATACTGGTGACGATAATCTTATGGAGCGGAATGCCCTTGATCTGCAACGAGTCGAAATAAGCCTTGCCAATATCCTGAAGCAACACCGAGGCACGTGGCACAAGATAAGGAATGCTGTTGTTCAACTTATCAACATAGAAATAAGGGTTACTGCCCACATACACCAGTTTGCCCTTGCTGTGCTCAGCCTCTTCACGGTTTTGCACCGGACTTACTCCATACTTATTGGCAGCAAGAAGCTGCACATCATTCTGATCGGGAAAGGTATTGCCAAAATGAGGGACCGAGAAAATACGATGTTTCACCACCTGCCCCTTGGAATCGAAAAATACAGAAGGCTTCATCCTCTCTACCGCCGTGGTGTCGATACTGTCGACAACTGCCGTGTCGGCCTGCGCCACCGACTTGTGAGCCAAGGGTTGTGCCACACTCGGGAAGACAAGGCGTACCAGGGCAAGCAACAAAGTTGCTGCCACAAAACCTTTCAAAAACTTATTCTTGGATAGCTTCATTTTCTATGTGTCGTTCTTTATTTTCATGCAAAGGTAGTAAAAAGGAATGAATTAGAGCCATCGACATTCCGCAAAAAGACACTCACAATACATTTTTTTAATTATTTATCATTTAGCCTACTGTTTTTTGATATTTAAGGCTCGATTTTGGGAGTATTAATTTGCTCATGTCGTGGAAAATGATTACTTTTGCACCGTGTTATATATTACATATCTTTGAACAAAAAAATTGATATAAAAAGGTTTTGATAGAGAAGCATATAGTACTCGAAGATGTAGACCCAGTGATGTTCTACGGAGTGAACAACGCTCACTTGCAGATGATCAAGTCGCTGTATCCTAAGTTGCGTATCGTGGCACGTGACAATGTGTTGCGTGTGCTCGGCGACGAAGAGGAAATGGCAAAAGCCGAAGAAGAGATAGAACGTATGAGGATACATCTGCTCAAGTACAACACCCTGACAGAGGAAGATATCCTCGACATCGTGAAGGGAAAACAGACCAAAGCCGACACCGTGAAGGGAGTATTGGTATATAGCATCAGCGGAAAGCCCATCAAGAGCCGAAGCGAGAACCAGCAAAAACTTATTGATGCCTACGAGAAGAACGACATGGTGTTTGCCGTAGGACCTGCCGGTACAGGAAAGACCTACCTCAGCATCGCCCTTGCCGTAAGGGCCCTGAAGGACAAAGTAGCCAAGAAGATCATCCTTTCAAGACCTGCCGTCGAAGCTGGCGAGAAATTGGGATTCCTGCCAGGCGACATGAAGGACAAGATAGACCCATACCTGCAACCACTCTATGATTCGCTCGAAGACATGATACCTGCCGTGAAACTGCAGGACATGATGGAGAAGCACATCATACAAATAGCACCCCTGGCTTTTATGCGCGGACGCACCCTAAGTGATGCTATA
This sequence comes from Segatella copri, assembly GCF_009495355.1. GTDB lineage: Bacteria > Bacteroidota > Bacteroidia > Bacteroidales > Bacteroidaceae > Prevotella. Next base: position 15,401 of record NZ_VZAD01000021.1, on the reverse strand, counting down.
GTCATCCTCGATGAGGCGCAGAACACCACCTCACAGCAAATACGTATGTTCCTCACCCGTATGGGCACCAACACCAAGATGATCATCACGGGCGACATGACACAGATAGACTTGCCGCGCGACCAGAGAAGCGGACTGAAAGAAGCGCTCAAGATTCTGGAAGGAGTAGAAGGCATCGGAGTAGTGAACTTAGGCCAGAAAGACATCGTGCGCCACAAACTGGTTACCCGTATCGTCAACGCCTACGACAAGTATGACAAGGAACGGGCTGAGGCACGGGAAGCAAGATTAGCAGAAAAAGAGAATACAAAATAATTAGAATTTAAGAATGGACGAAATGAAATGGAAAACCATATCATCGAGTCTAAATTTCAAAGTTCAAATTTCAACGTAAAATGAAAGCTTTAACAAAGACAGATTTCCATTTTGATGGACAAAAGAGTGTTTACCACGGAAAAGTACGTGATGTGTATGACATTAACGACGATATCCTCGTGATGGTCGCCACTGACCGAATCTCGGCATTCGACGTTGTGTTGCCTAAAGGCATTCCTTTCAAGGGACAGGTGCTCAACCAGATTGCAGCCAAGTTCCTGGATACAACAACAGACATTTGTCCTAACTGGAAGCTGGCTACGCCCGATCCTATGGTGACCGTAGGACTGAAGTGCGAGGGTTTCCGTGTAGAGATGATCATCCGCTCTATCCTTACAGGTAGCGCATGGAGAGAATACCAGAAGGGCTGTCGCGAGATCTGTGGCGTGAAACTGCCAGAGGGTATGCGCGAGAACCAGCGTTTCCCAGAGCCAATCATCACTCCTACAACCAAGGCTGACGAGGGACACGACATGAACATCTCTAAGGAAGAGATTATCGCACAGGGTATCGTTAGCGCAGAAGACTATGCTGTCATGGAAGACTACACACGCCGCATCTTCCAGCGCGGACAGGAGATTGCTGCCAAGCAGGGCCTCATCCTCGTAGATACAAAATACGAGTTTGGCAAGCACGACGGCAAGGTGTATCTCATCGACGAGATTCACACTCCAGACTCAAGCCGCTATTTCTATGCTGACGGCTACGAGGAGAAGTTCGAGAAGGGCGAGCCTCAGCGCCAGCTCTCTAAGGAGTTTGTACGCCAGTGGCTCATCGAGCACAATTTCATGAACGAACCAGGACAGACCATGCCTGAGATTACCGATGAGTATGCAGAGAGCGTAAGCGAGCGCTACATCGAATTGTACGAGCACATCACAGGCGAGAAGTTCGACAAAGCTACCGAGGAAGGCGACATTGCCGCACGAATCGAGAAGAACGTCAGCGAGTGGCTCGCTTCACACAAGAAGTAAGCTGAAGTCAACAAGAAGAGTTACGGAACGACAGTCTTTCGACCGACATTCCGTAACTCATACTATACAGTAATATTCTATATATAATATAAGGTACGCGCGAGGCATGTACAAGCAAGAGAAAATAAAGCCCTACGAAGGACAAGGCGATAAAGGGAAACTGGTAGAGGAAATGTTCGACAACATCGCCCCCACCTACGACACCCTCAACCACAGACTCTCGTGGGACATAGACAAAGGCTGGAGGAAGAAGGCCATCAAGCAGCTGGCACCTTTCAGACCTCAGAAAATGCTCGACATAGCCACAGGCACAGGCGACTTCGCTATCCTGTCGGCACAAATGCTGCACCCACTGCAACTCATCGGCACCGACATCTCGGAGGGCATGATGAAGATAGGCAAGGAAAAGGTGGCAAGAGAGAAGTTGGAGCACATCATCTCCTTCCAGAAAGAAGACTGCCTGAACCTCTCGTTTCCCGACAACACCTTCGATGCCGTGACAGCAGCTTTCGGCATACGCAATTTCCAGAGTCTGGACCAAGGTCTCAGAGAGATGCACCGCGTACTGAAGAAGGGCGGACATCTGAGCATAGTGGAACTGACGTCACCCGTCCGCTTCCCTATGAAACAGCTTTTCCGCATCTATTCACACACCGTACTGCCCATTTATGGCAAGCTGATTTCCAAAGACCAAAGCGCCTACAGCTATCTTACAGCTACCATAGAGGCTTTCCCTCAGGGAGAGACTATGATGGAAGTGCTTAGGAAAGCAGGATTTGCCAAAACAGAATTCAAAAGACTGACTTTCGGAATCTGCACCATGTATTTCGCAACAAAATAAACAGAGTGCAACGATAAAGAACAATACAAAACAAGGATATTATGGACAAATATGGACTTATAGGTTATCCGCTGGGACATTCCTTCTCAAAAAACTACTTCAACGAGAAATTTGAGAACGAAGGAATTGATGCCAAGTACATCAACTTCGAGATACCACACATCGAAGACCTGACAGAAATCTTGGACACCACACCCGAGTTGAAAGGACTCAATGTCACGATCCCCTACAAGGAAAAGGTTATCAGCTACCTCGACTTCATCAGCCCCGAGGCTACAGCCATCGGAGCTGTCAATGTCATCAAGGTGGAACACAAAGGAAATGACGTCAAGTTAAAAGGCTACAACAGCGATGTCATTGGATTCACCCGCAGCATTGAGCCATTCCTGGAGCCTTGCCATAAGAAAGCCCTTATCTTAGGTACTGGCGGCGCATCCAAAGCCATCAACTATGGACTGAAATCTCTTGGACTCGAGACCGTCTACGTGAGCAGATTCGAGCGCCCTGGAACCATACAGTATGACAAAATAACACCAGAGATTATCAAGGAGTACAACGTAATCGTAAACTGTACCCCTGTAGGAATGTATCCACATACAGACGAATGTCCCGAACTTCCCTACGAGGCTATGGACAGCCACACCCTGCTCTACGATCTCATCTACAACCCTGACGAGACCCTCTTCATGAAGAAAGGCAAAGAGCAAGGAGCCACCGTGAAGAACGGTTTGGAAATGTTGCTTCTGCAAGCCTTTGCATCGTGGGACTTCTGGCATCAGGAATAACATCCACTCTCTGCAGACAATATATAATTCAAAATTATTTTCTTTTTATATCAATTGATTATGAGCAACAACAGATATATGATGCGCGGTGTGAGTGCCGCCAAGGAAGATGTGCATAATGCCATCAAGAATATTGACAAGGGAATCTTCCCACAGGCTTTCTGCAAAATTATTCCCGACATTTTGGGAGGCGACCCTGAGTATTGCAACATCATGCATGCCGACGGCGCCGGCACAAAATCGAGCTTGGCATACATGTATTGGAAGGAGACTGGCGACCTTTCTGTATGGAAAGGTATTGCACAGGATGCTGTGGTAATGAATACCGACGACCTCCTCTGCGTGGGAGCCGTAGACAACATCTTGGTGTCTTCTACCATTGGACGCAACAAAATGCTCGTACCTGGAGAAGTCATCTCTGCCATTATCAATGGTACTGACGAACTCCTGAGCGAAATGCGCAACATGGGCATTGGCATCTATCCTACAGGAGGAGAGACTGCTGACGTAGGCGACTTGGTTCGCACCATCATAGTAGATTCAACAGTAACCTGCCGCATGAAGAGAAGTGAAGTCATCAACAATGCCAACATACAGCCAGGTGATGTCATCGTAGGTCTTTCTTCTACAGGTCAGGCTACCTACGAAAAGAAATACAATGGCGGAATGGGCAGCAACGGACTTACCTCTGCCCGCCATGATGTCTTCGCCAAGTATCTGGCAGAGAACTACCCAGAGAGCTACGACCATGCAGTACCAGAGGAACTGGTATACAGTGGCAAATACAAACTGACCGACGAGGTGGAAGGCGCTCCTGTCAATGCAGGCGAACTGGTTCTCTCTCCTACCCGCACCTATGCTCCTGTTATCAAGAAACTGTTGGACGAACTGCGTCCCGAAATACATGGTATGGTACACTGCACAGGCGGTGCACAGACCAAGGTGCTACATTTCGTAAACGAGAACTGCAAGGTTGTAAAGGACAACATGTTCCCTGTTCCACCTCTCTTCAAGGCCATCCACGACTGCTCTGGTACCGACTGGAAGGAAATGTATCAGGTATTCAACATGGGTCATCGTATGGAAATCTATGTGCGTCCTAAGGTTGCAGAGAAGGTTATCGCCATCAGCAAGAGCTTCAATATCGATGCTCAGGTAGTGGGACATATCGAGGAAGGCAAACGCAGCCTGACTATCAAGAGCGAGTTCGGAACTTTCGAATACTAAGAGTTTAAATAACGATGGACAACAACAATATACTACAGAAATTAGAAGGCTTGGAGAGCCGATACGAGGAAGTCAGCACCCTCATTACCGACCCTGATGTGATAGCAGACCAGAGCCGATACGTGAAGTTGACCAAGGAATACAAAGACTTGGGCGACATCATGGCGGCACGCAAGCGCTACATCGACTGCCTCAACGCCATCAAGGAAGCCAAGGACATTCTCGCCAATGAGAGCGACCCTGACATGAAAGAGATGGCACGCGAGGAACTCAATGAGAACGAGACTCTACAGCCCCAGATTGAGGAAGAGATAAAGATTGCCCTTGTGCCAAAAGACCCAGAAGATGCCAAGAACGTACAAATGGAAATTCGTGGCGGAGCTGGTGGCGATGAAGCCGCACTCTTTGCTGGCGACCTCTTCAATATGTACAAGAAATACTGCGAGTCAAAGGGATGGACTGTCAGCGTGACTTCTGTATCAGAAGGTGCTGTTGGCGGATTCAAGGAAATCGACTTTGCTGTTAGCGGAGCTGACGTTTATGGCACACTGAAATATGAATCGGGCGTACACCGTGTACAGCGAGTTCCTGCCACAGAAACTCAGGGCCGTATGCATACCAGTGCTGCTACCGTAGCCGTACTGCCCGAAGCCGACAAGTTTGAGGTAAACATCAACGAGGGTGATATTAAGTGGGATACATTCCGTTCGAGTGGTGCCGGTGGTCAGAATGTCAACAAGGTGGAGTCCGGTGTACGTCTTCGCTACCCCTGGAAGAACCCTAACACGGGTGAGGTGGAAGAAATCCTCATAGAGTGTACCGAAACTCGCGACCAGCCTAAAAACAAGGAACGTGCCTTGAGCCGTCTGTACACTTTCATCCACGACCGCGAACACCAGAAGTACATCGACGATATTGCCAGCCGACGCAAGAGTCTGGTGTCGACAGGAGACCGTAGCGCCAAGATTCGTACATACAACTTCCCTCAAGGACGTGTCACCGACCACCGTATCGGTTATACCACCCATGACCTGAGTGGATTCCTCGGAGGCGACATACAAGGCATGATAGATGCCCTGACCGTAGCCGAAAATGCAGAAAAACTGAAAGAAACAGAATTGTAGAATTATGAACAGAAAAGAACTTGTAGAACAGATATTCGCCAAGAAAAGTTTCTTGTGCGTAGGTCTCGACACCGATATCAAGAAAGTGCCTGAGCACCTTACCAAACAGTATGAAAAGACCGAAGATATTATCTTCGCCTTCAACAAGGCCATCATTGATGCCACAGCTCCCTACTGTGTTTCTTACAAACCCAACCTGGCTTTCTATGAGAGCATGGGACTGGCAGGCATGATAGCTTTCGATAAGACCATCACTTATCTGAACGAGCACTATCCTCATCACTTTATCATCGCCGACGCCAAAAGAGGTGACATCGGCAACACATCAAAGATGTACGCCCGCACATTCTTCGAAGAGTATAAGCTCGACGCTCTCACAGTAGCTCCCTATATGGGCGAAGACTCAGTGAAACCATTCTTGGAATATGAGGGCAAATGGGTCATCCTGCTGGCGTTGACAAGCAACAAGGGCAGCCACGACTTCCAGCTCACAGAAGACAAGGACGGTCAGCGTCTTTTCGAGAAAGTGTTGACAAAGAGTCAGGAATGGGGAAACGACGAGAACATGATGTATGTCGTAGGAGCCACACAAGGCAGCATGTTCACCGATATCCGCAAATGCGCTCCTAACCACTTCCTCCTTGTTCCTGGCGTAGGTGCACAGGGAGGCAGTCTGCAGGAAGTGTGCAAGTATGGCATCATCAAGGACTGCGGTCTGCTGGTCAACTCTTCACGTGGCATTATCTATGCCAGCAACGGTGAGGACTTTGCCGAGACTGCTGGCATCAAGGCCAAGGAATTGCAAGAGCAGATGGCAGAAGAATTAGCCAAGCTTTCATAAAAAACGACTACCTTTTATGGCGCAAAGAACCTCTTTTCAGGGCACTTTGCGCCTAAAAAGTGTATGTTTGCAAGCCAAAAAGCAAAATATTACGATTTAATTACAAGTTTATAAATCTTTTTTGCTATATTTGCAAGCAATAAGGAGCTAACTGGCTAATAACAATCATTGAAAACAAACAAATATGGAGTTTACCGCAAAACAAATAGCCCAGTTTGTACAAGGGCACGTAGAAGGTGACGAGAATGCAATCGTCAATACCTTTGCAAAAATTGAAGAAGGTAAGAAAGGTGCTATTTCTTTCCTCTCAAATCCCAAATATACGCATTATGTATACGACACTCAGTCGTCTGTCGTATTGATAGACGAGAGTGTAGAACTGGAAAAGCCCGTTTCCACAACATTGATTCGCGTAAAGAATGCCTACGAATGCGTGGCAAAACTTCTGCAGATGTATGAATCAATGAAACCTAAGAAGACTGGCATAGATCCATTGGCTTTCGTTTCTCCTAAGGCTAAGGTAGCCGAGGGTGTTTACGTAGGAGCTTTTGCTTATATCAGCGATGGAGCTGAGGTGGGCGAAGGCAGCCAGATTTATCCTCATGCCTACATTGGCGAAGGTGTCAAGGTAGGAAAGAACGCACTCATCTATCCAAACGTGACTGTTTATCATGGCTGCAAGTTGGGCGACAACGTAACTCTTCATGCAGGCTGTGTAATAGGTGCCGATGGATTCGGCTTTGCACCTGGTCCCGACGGTTACGACAAGATTCCTCAGATAGGCATTGTCACCATTGAGGACGATGTAGAGATAGGTGCCAACACTTGTGTTGACCGTTCTACTATGGGAAGTACCTATATCCGTAAGGGTGTGAAACTCGACAACCTCGTTCAGATAGCTCACAACACTGATATTGGCGAGAACACCGTGATGTCTTCACAGGTAGGTATCGCAGGAAGCACCAAGGTGGGCCAGTGGTGTATGTTTGGCGGTCAGGTAGGTATTGCAGGTCACATCACTATTGGCGACAAGGTGTTCCTCGGTGCACAGAGTGGTGTTCCTGGAAGTCTGAAGAGCGGACAGCAGCTCATCGGCACACCTCCTATGGAGCAGCGTTCATACTTCAAGTCACAGGCCATCTTCCGTCGCCTGCCCGATATGTACAAGGAACTCAACGACCTGAAGAAGCAGGTGGAAGAACTGAAAAAGAAGTAATAGAAATAACAAGGCACGAATGACATGGATGACACACAGAGTGTAACGCCACTAAGGCATCCGAAAAAGAAAAAATCCGTGTAATCCGTGCCTAAAAAATAATATAATTATGTCAAAACAAAAGACTCTGAAAGGCAGTTTCTCACTTTGTGGAAAAGGCTTGCACACAGGATTAAGCCTCACTGTAACTTTCAATCCTGCAGCAGAGAATACCGGTTATAAAATACAGCGTATCGATCTCGAAGACCAGCCAGTCATCCAGGCAGTAGCTGAGAACGTAGTAGAAACACAGCGTGGAACAGTGCTTGGCAAAGGTGATGTGCGAGTAAGCACCATAGAGCATGGTATGTCTGCTCTTTATGCCCTCGGCATCGACAACTGTCTGATTCAGGTAAATGGTCCAGAATTCCCTATTCTCGATGGTTCTGCAGCTTTGTACGTAGAAAAGATTCAGAGCGTGGGCATACAGGAGCAGAATGCAGAGAAAGACTACTATATCATCCGTCATAAGATAGAGGTGAAAGACGAAAGAGGTTCGGTCATCACTATCCTGCCAGACGAAGACTTCAGTATCACAGCCATGTGCTCGTTCGAGAGCAAGTTCATCAACAGTCAATTTGCTACACTCGACAAGATGGAGACATACGCAGAGGAGATTGCTTCTGCCCGTACCTTCGTTTTCGTACGTGACATCATGCCATTGCTGCAAGCCAACCTGATCAAAGGTGGCGACCTCGACAATGCCATTGTGATCTATGAGCGCCAGGTAGAGCAGGCTCAGCTTGACCAACTCGCCGACCATCTTAAGGTTCCACGCATGGATGCCAACAAGTTGGGCTATATCCAGCACCGACCTCTGCAGTGGGAGAACGAATGCACACGTCATAAGCTTCTCGACATTATCGGCGACATGGCTCTTATCGGTAAGCCTATCAAGGGTCGCATCATCGCTACCCGTCCTGGTCATACCATCAACAATAAGTTTGCCCGCCTGATGCGCAAGGAGATTCGCAAGCACGAGATTCAGGCTCCTATCTACAATCCTAACGAGGAGCCGGTTATGGACAACATACGCATACGTCAGCTTCTACCCCATCGTTACCCAATGCAGTTGGTAGACAAGGTGATAGCCATGGGTCCAACCAGCATCGTTGGTGTGAAGAGCGTAACAAGCAATGAGCCATTCTTCCAGGGTCACTTCCCTGAAGAGCCTGTCATGCCTGGTGTGCTGCAGGTAGAAGCCATGGCACAGTGTGGAGGCTTGTTGGTGCTCAACCAGTTGGAAGAGCCTGAACGCTGGAGCACTTACTTCATGAAGATAGACGACGTGAAGTTCCGCAAGAAGGTAGTACCTGGCGACACTCTCCTGTTCCGTGTAGAGTTGCTGGCTCCTGTACGCCATGGCATCAGCTCGATGAAGGGCTATATGTTTGTTGGCGACCAGGTAGTGGCTGAGGCAACCTTCACTGCACAGATAGTCAAGAATAAGTAAGAAGCTATACTTCCATATGCAGAAGAGACAGTAGAAGAACATGAATACTCTCAGCTCCTCTGCATGTGGATCTTGAATAATATAACTTAATTATAAATTGTAAACAAGAAATATGAATCAGATTAGTCCTTTAGCATTTGTTCATCCTGAGGCAAAACTCGGAGATAACAATATCATCGGTCCTTTCTGCTATATTGATAAAGACACCGTTTTGGGTGACAACAACGTGATGCAGAATTCTGTAACCATCCATGTGGGAGCACGAATCGGCAATAACAACGAGTTCTTCCCTGGTGCCAGCATCTCTACCAAGCCACAGGACCTGAAGTTCCGCGGTGAGCAGACAACCTGCGAGGTTGGCGACAACAACAGTATCCGTGAAAATGTAACCATTTCTCGCGGTACAGCATCAAAGGGGAAGACTGTTGTCGGAAGCAACAACCTCCTCATGGAGTGTGTGCACGTGGCTCACGACTGTGAATTGGGAAGCGGCTTGATCATAGGCAACTCTACAAAATTTGCCGGAGAGGTGGTAGTAGACGACAACGCTATCGTCAGCGCCAATGTTCTCGTTCACCAGTTCTGCCACATTGCAGGATACGTGATGATTCAGGGTGGATGCCGATTCTCACAGGACATTCCTCCATATATCATTGCCGGTAAGGAGCCAACAAGATACTGCGCACTCAACCTGGTAGGTCTCCGCCGCCGCGGTTTCAGCAACGAACTCATTCAGCAGATTCATGAGGCTTATCGCCTGCTCTACTCTAAGGGCGTGCTGAAAGAAGGTATCGAGGAAATCAAGAAGAACCTGCAGATTACCCCTGAAATACAGTATATCATCGACTTCGTTGAGAACTCTAAGAGAGGTATCATTCGATAAAAGTAAAAGGGTAAAAAGGTAAAAAAGTAAAAAGGTAAAAAGAGCATTCTTGCTTAAGTTTATGAAACGAGCAAGGATGCTTTTTTCTTGAATATAAAGAATGATTCAACTTTCGCATGATATGAAGACATTGATTGTGGTCTTAGGTCCTACGGGTGTTGGCAAAACAGAGCTTTGCCTTTCGCTGGCAGAGCATTTAGGCACGCCTATTGTCAATGCAGACTCCCGTCAGATATTCGCCGAGCTCCCTATAGGAACTGCAGCCCCTACTGCCGAACAGCAGAAGCGCGTGAAGCATTATTTCGTAGGCAACCGCCACATCGAGGACTATTACAGTGCTGCCCAATACGAGGCTGACGTGATGAAACTCCTAAAAGAGGATATCTTCAAGAATCACGACGTAGCCCTGCTCACAGGAGGAAGCATGATGTACATTGATGCTGTATGCAATGGCATCGACGACATCCCCACCGTACGTGATGACATCAGAGAATGGATGAAAGCACGTCTTGCCAATGAAGGGCTCGACACTTTGGTGGAGGAACTGAAAAACCTCGACCCAGAACACTGGGCCATAGTAGACAAGAAGAATCCACGTCGCGTGGTTCATGCCCTGGAGATATGTCACCAGACAGGAAAGACCTACACATCCTTCCGTACCAACAAGAAGAAGAGCCGTCCTTTCCGCATTGTCAAGATAGGACTGAACAGAGACCGTTCCGAACTGTACGACCGTATCAACCAACGAGTTCACGTCATGATGCAGGAAGGTTTAGAGGCAGAGGCAAGAGGCGTTTATGCCTATCGTGATCAGACAGCCCTGCGTACTGTGGGCTACAAAGAGATGTTTGCCTATTTCGACGGCGCCATCGACCTGCATGAAGCGGTACGCCAGATACAGTCGCACAGCAGAGAATACATGCGCAAGCAGCTTACATGGTTCAAACGTGACGAGACGATACAATGGTTTCACCCCGATAATATTAAAGAAATCATAAAATATGTAGATAGCTGCTTGAAGATGGAATAATTTTACTACTTTTGCAAAGAAGTTTAAAAGAGTATTCAATATACAACAACAATGAACAAAATCAAGAACTTAGCAGCATGGCTGTGGCGCAAGTTCCGCGCTTTCTGGCCATGGTACAAGAATCTGTATCGAGGCAAGGCATGGTATACCAAGACTCTCATTGGCATAGCAAGCTGCATCGTGGCTTTCATACTGTATTTAGGTGCAGTGGATATTAACTTCCTCTGGCTGTTTGGTAAATCGCCAGGTTTCTTCTCTGGCATTACGAATCCTCAGACCAGCGAGGCTTCTGAGATTTACAGCGCCGACGGCAAGCTGATAGGTAAGTATTTCAACGAGAACCGTACTCCCGTAAAATTCGAAGAGGTAAACCCAGCCTTCTTCAAGGCTTTGGTCGACACCGAGGACGAGCGCTTCTACAAGCATTTGGGTATTGACCCCATCGGACTCTTTGGTGCCATGAAGGATGCCTTGCTGCATCACGATGCACGAGGAGCTTCTACCATCACCCAGCAGTTGGCAAAGAATATGTTCCGCGTCCGCTCCCAGTACTCTACAGGTTTGCTGGGCAAGGTGCCCGGTCTGCGCATTCTCATCATCAAGAGCAAGGAATGGATTATAGCAGCCAAGTTGGAGGCTGTCTACACCAAGAAGGAAATCATCACGATGTATGCCAACACTGTAGATTTCGGTTCCAACTCGTATGGCATCAAGACAGCGGCAAAGACCTACTTCAACGTAAGTCCTAAGGAACTGACTACCGATCAGGCTGCCGTACTCGTAGGTATGCTTAAGGCTACCACCTATTATAATCCACGCACCAACCCTGAACACAGTCTGGAACGACGCAACGTGGTGCTCAACAATATGGTACGCCATGGTGACCTGAGCCGCGAGGAATACAACACCCTCAGTCAGGAGCCTATCAAGCTCGACTTCAAGGTGGAGGAGAACTACGACGGACAAGCCAAATACTTCCGCGAGGCTGTGGCTGACTATCTGGCAGACTGGTGCAAGGACGAGGGTTACGACCTGTATACCAGCGGACTGAAGATATACACCACGATAGATACCCGCATGCAGAAGTATGCTGAAGATGCCGCACGCAAACAGATGCGACAGGTACAGCAGAACTTCAACAACCACTGGGATATCTACCGCAAACAGGATACCAACTGGCTTCGTCAGGAACCCTGGCAGGACGAAAAGCATCAGGTCATCCCCAACTTCATTCAGGGCATTGCCGAGCGCCAGCCTTTCTATAAAGCTTTGATTGCCCGCTTCCCCAACAATCCCGACTCTGTGAACTATTATTATAAGGAGTGGGTTCACCCAGTCAAGGTATTCGATTACGACAAGGGCACCATCACCAAGATGATGACATCCGAAGACTCCATCAAGTACATGACCACCTTCATGCATTGTGCCTTTGTGGCCATGGAACCACAGACGGGTGCCGTCAAGGCATGGGTGGGCGACATCGACTTCGACCACTGGAAATACGACAAGGTGACAGCCGAACGCCAGCCAGGTTCTACCTTTAAGCTCTTCGTCTACACCGAGGCCATGAACCAGGGCCTTACGCCTTGTGACAAGCGTCGCGATGAATATATCTCGATGGATGTCTACGACAAGAAGAAACATGAGATGGTGAAATGGACCCCATCCAATGCCAATGGTTCTTTCTCGGGCGACTCCATCCCACTGAAGAGTGCGTTTGCCAAGAGTATCAACTCTGTAGCAGTGCGCTTGGGTCAGGAGATGGGCATCAAGCGCATCATAGAGACAGCACAGAAGATGGGTATTCAGAGTCCGCTCAACGATGAGCCTTCTCTGGCTCTTGGTTCGAGCGACGTCAACCTCTTGGAATTGGCAAACGCCTACTGTACGGTTGCCAACAACGGAAAACATCATGACCCAGTCCTGGTGACAAGAATTGTAGACCGCGACGGCAAGGAGGTATATACTGCCCCATCAACCGAGGAACAGGTGATTCCTTACAAGTCTGCCTTCCTGATGCAGCAGTTGCTGCAGGGCGGTATGCGCGAACCAGGTGGAACCTCACAGAGTCTGTGGGGCTACGTGGGCAATATTCGTGATACAGAGTTTGGTGGAAAGACCGGTACATCCAACAATCACTCCGACGCCTGGTTCATGGGTGTGAGCCCTAAGCTCGTAGTAGGTGCATGGGTAGGAGGAGAATACCGCTGCATCCATTTCAGGACGGGTGCTCTCGGACAAGGTTCCCGAACGGCATTGCCTATCTGCGGATACTTCTGGCAATACGTGATGAACGATCCTGCCTTCCAGAAATACCACGGCAAGTTTGACAAGCCTCACGACGAGGACATCACCCGCGACATGTACATCTGTGCAAGTTATGTGCCTAAGGCTAAGGTTGACACCACTCAGGTAGACAGCACTGCACTCAACGAAGAGATCATCCTCGACGAGAACGGCAACCCTGTCATCAAGGAGATACCTGCCGAAAAGAATGAGGCAACAACAGGAACTGCCACAGAGAAAAAGCCAGGCGAGGAACAGGGCGAGAAGAAAGAAAAGAAAGAAAAGAAAAAGTCACGCCCCACAGAGCAGGCCATCAAGTTTGACGACTTGTAAACCGCGCCAGGCTCTATAGTGACAGAAAAGAATAAACACAACCTAACAAAAATCGGCGATTTTCTGAAAGATGGGAATCGCCGATTGTCATTTCAAAGAAACAGGTATGGCAGAAAAAGACCACTCAGCAAGCCAGTCCGCAGAAAATCATATCGACCTGGATAATCCTGAGTTGCAGAATGCACTCCAGATTATACAGTACACCCGGCGCTCACTCTTCCTCACAGGAAAGGCAGGCACCGGCAAGTCCACTTTTCTGCGCTACATTGCTGCCCACACCAAAAAGAAACACATCATTCTTGCACCCACCGGTATTGCTGCCATCAATGCCGGAGGAAGCACCCTGCACAGTTTCTTCAAGATTCCCTTCCATCCGCTGCTGCCCAACGACAGTATGTTCAGCGTGCGCAATATCCGCAACACCCTGAAGTACAACTCCGAGAAAATTAAGATCATACGCGAGGTGGAACTCATCATCATCGACGAGATCAGTATGGTGCGTGCCGACATCATAGACTTCATAGATAAGGTGCTGCGCATATACAGCCGCAACATGCGAGAGCCTTTCGGTGGCAAGCAACTGCTTCTCGTGGGGGATATCTATCAGCTGGAACCTGTCGTGAGAGAGGAAGACCGCAGGCTTCTCTCACCTTTCTACCGCAGCAGTTTCTTCTTCGATGCCAAGGTGTTCGAATACTTCCAATTGGTGAGCATCGAGCTGAGAAAGGTTTACCGACAAAGCGACCCTGTGTTTATCAGCATACTCGACCACATTCGCACCAGTCAGGTTCCCATAAGCGACCTTCAGAAACTCAACCAGCGTGTGGGAGCCCGACTTGACGAAAGCGACAGCAAACTCGCCATCACCCTTTCCACACGCCGCGACACAGTAGACTACATCAACGACAGTCAACTCAAACTATTGCCTGGCGAGCCTACCCTCTTCCGAGGCAATATCCAGGGCGAGTTCCCTGAAAGCAGCCTCCCCACCCCAATGGAACTATATCTGAAGACGGGCGCACAGATCATCTTTATCAAAAACGATATAGAGCACCAATGGGTCAACGGAACCCTGGGAACCATCATTGGTTTCGACGAGGACGATGATGCCAAGATATACGTGCGAACAGAAAATGGACAGGATGTCATGGTGGAGCCTGCCGCATGGAGCAACATGAGATATCACTTCAACGAGGTGGAGAAAAAGATAGAAGAGGAAGAGATTGGCCGTTACGAGCAATATCCCTTGCGGTTGGCGTGGGCGATTACTGTCCACAAAAGCCAAGGCCTTACCTTCAATCAGGTGAAGATAGATTTCACAGGGGGCGTCTTTGCTGGAGGACAGACCTATGTGGCACTGTCACGTTGTACCAGTCTGGAAGGCATCAGCCTGCAGGAACCCATCAGACAGAACGAGGTCTTTGTACGCAACGAGGTGAAGCAGTTTGCCCGTCACTACAACGACCAGTCTACCATCAACACGGCTCTTACCCAGAGCAAAGCCGACAAACAATACCATGATGCCGCAACAGCATTCGACCAGGGCGACATGCAGGGAGCACTCGACAACTTCTTCCTTGCCATACACAGCAGATACGACATCGAGAAGCCAAGTGCCAAACGACTGATACGAAGAAAATTGGGAAAGGTCAACTCCCTGATAGCTGAGAACGAGCAGCTGCGCGAAATCATCAGGCAGAAGGAGGAAGAGAAAAAGAAACAAGAGAAATTCCTGAAACGCCTGGCAACAGAATACACTTTGCTGGGCAAGGAATGCGAGAAAGAAGGTATGTCGGCTGCTGCCATCGCCAACTACAAGAAAGCACTCGAACTGTGCCCCGAGCATCCCGAGGCTAAAAGAAGACTAAAAAAGTTGAACCCGTAAATGGATTCAACTTTTTTTTCTTTTTATCTTGTCCGCATTCTGATTCATGATCAGGGCTCAGCCGATAAACCAGGGGGAAGATTCTTTTATTCCACAGAAAATTTATACC
>NZ_VZAD01000064.1 GCF_009495355.1 Segatella copri | reverse complement strand
TGCCCTGGGCTAAGAGCTTTTGGGCCTTCAGCCCGTACATAAACCACTTGCGAAAGTTCAAATAACTTAATGATAATCAAATACTGGTTTTCGTAAAATTGGCTTTTTCAAGTGGTCTCTTTCTTTTAGTTTTGTTTATGCAGTTTCCCTGCCTTTTTCCCTTTAAATTCTTCAATATTCATACTCCAGTAAAGCGAAAAAATGTCGAAGTGGAAGAAGAATGAAAAAACTAAAACTTTTCTTCAGAAAAAGCGTGCTGTTACGAAATAAATTTGTAACTTTGCAGCCGCTTACAAGCAGTTTAAATAATAACGTTATAATTTTTTATGAACTTTACACTATTTATCACCGTTTTGCTGACGGCTGTAACCTTGGTGGTGGCTGCTTATGTCATCGCTAAGCTCATCGGTCCTCGTTCTTACAATCCGGTAAAGGGTGAACCTTTCGAGTGTGGTATTCCGACTCGTGGCAGCTCATGGTTGCCATCCCATATCGGCTACTATCTCTTCGCCATCCTTTTCCTGATGTTCGACATTGAGACTGTAATGCTTTACCCATGGGCAGTCGTAGTTAAGCAGTTTGGATCTATGGCTCTCGTGAGCATCGGATTCTTCCTGTTGGTATTGGTATTAGGCCTTGCTTATGCTTGGCGGAAAGGAGCATTGGAATGGAAGTAAACAAAAGAGCCTCTATCAAGAGTATTCCTTACGACGAGTTTAAGGACAACGACACCCTCGAGAAGATAGCTCAAGAGCTGAATGAGGGTGGAGCCAATGTGGTTCTTGGTTCGCTCGATGCTGCCATCAACTGGGGACGCAGTAACTCACTCTGGTCATTGACCTTCGGTACCTCTTGCTGCGGTATCGAGTTTATGGCTGTAGGATGTGCGCGTTACGATTTCTCACGTTTCGGTTTCGAGGTAACCCGTAACTCTCCACGCCAGGCTGACCTGATCATGTGTGCCGGAACTATCACCAACAAGATGGCACCAGTATTCAAACGTTTGTACGATGAAATGGCTGAGCCAAAGTATGTGGTAGCCGTAGGAGGATGCGCCATCTCGGGCGGTCCTTTCAAGAAGAGCTACAACGTGGTTCGTGGCATCAGCGAGTTAGTGCCTGTAGATGTCTACATCCCAGGTTGTCCTCCACGTCCAGAGGCGATCCTTTACGGTATGATGCAGTTGCAGCGTAAGGTAAAGGTTGAGAAATTCTTCGGCGGAGCCAACCACAAGATGACCCGCGACGAGAAGGAGCTTTCTATGAGCAAGGGCGGTCTTCGCGGCTTGAGCAACGAGAACCTCTCTGACAGCGAGAAGCTTGGACACAAGGAGCCTATCATTGTGACAGAAGTACCTGAGGATTTCGACCCTCAGAAAGGTCTAACTGATTAATATAATAAGGTATAAGAACATGAAACTGAATAATATTGAATTGAGTTTTGACAATTTCTCCTCAGAGATGGCGAAGTTGAAGAACGAGAAGCATTTCGACTACCTTGTTACCATCATCGGTGAAGACTTCGGTGAGGAAGGTCTCGGATGTATCTATATTCTCGAGAAGACTCAGACCAACGAGCGCTGCTCAGTAAAGACCATCGCCAAGAAGGTGGATGGCAGCGATGTGATTCCTACAGTCATCAATCTTTGGAAGGTGGCTGACCTGTTGGAGCGTGAGGTGTTCGACTTCGTCGGCATCAAGTTCCTGGGTCATCCAGACATGCGCCGACTTTTCTTGCGCACCGACTTCCAGGGCCATCCATTGCGCAAGGACTTCGATATGAGTCCTGAGGCCAACCAGTTCCCCTGCACCGACGAGCCAGAGGACGACTTCACCGTAGAGTACTCGCTGAGTGCCGACGGACATTTGGTAGAAACCCAGAAGCGCCGTTTCGACGATGACGACTATGTGGTGAATATCGGTCCTAACCACCCATCCACCCACGGTGTGCTCCGTCTGCAGACCGTTATCGACGGCGAGACCGTGAAGCGCATCTATCCACACCTTGGTTATATTCACCGTGGTATCGAGAAGATGTGGGAAGGAATGACCTATCCACAGACATTGGCTTTGACCGACCGTCTGAACTATCTCTCTGCGATGATGCACCGCCACGCTCTGGTAGGCGTTATCGAGGAGGCTATGGGCATCGAACTCTCAGACCGCATCCGCTACATCCGCACCATCATGGATGAGTTGCAGCGTATCGACTCTCACTTGCTCTATCTCGGCTGTACCGCACAGGACCTGGGTGCCTTGACCGCATTCCTCTACTGTATGCGCGACCGTGAGCACGTATTGAACGTGATGGAGGAGACAACCGGTGGCCGTCTGATCCAGAACTACTATCGTATCGGTGGCCTTCAGGCAGACATCGATCCTAACTTCGTACAGAATGTGAAGACACTCTGCAAGTATCTGCGTCCTATGATTCAGGAGTACCTCGACGTATTCGGCGACAATGTGATCACTCACAACCGTCTTGAAGGCGTAGGTCCAATGAATCTTGAGGATTGTATCAACTATGCCGTTACCGGTCCTGCCGGCCGTGCATCTGGTTGGAAGAACGATACCCGCAAGCGTCATCCATACGATATGTACGACAAGGTGGAGTGGAAGGAAATCACTCTGACAGGTTGCGATTCTATGGATCGTTACTATGTACACATCCAGGAGTTGTATCAGAGCTTGGACATCATCGAGCAGTTGATCGACAACATTCCTGAGGGTGAGTACTACATCAAGCAGAAGCCAATCATCAAGGTCCCTGAGGGACAGTGGTACTTCTCTGTAGAGGGTGCCAGCGGCGAGTTTGGTGTATATCTCGACTCAAAGGGTGACAAGAGTCCATACCGTATGAAGATGCGCCCAATGGGCTTGTCTTTGACAGGTGCGCTCGATCCAATGCTTCGTGGACAGAAAATCGCTGACTTGATTACAACAGGTGCAGCAATCGACTTCGTAATCCCTGATATTGATAGATAATTATGTTTGATTTTAGTATAGTAACAACATTCATCGACAATCTGCTTCGCCAGACCTTGGGTCTGGGCGACTTCCTGTCGATTCTGATAGAGTGCGTGCTCGTGGGTGTCTGCATTTTGACAGCATACGCCCTGATAGCTATCGTACTTATCTTTATGGAGCGTAAGGTGTGTGCCTACTTCCAGTGCCGTCTCGGCCCTATGCGTGTAGGTCCTTGGGGTATCTTCCAGGTGTTCGCCGATGTGCTCAAGATGTTGATCAAGGAGATTTTTGCTGTAGACAGAGCCGACAAGCTGCTCTACTACCTGGCACCTTTCCTCGTGATCATTGCCTCTGTAGGTACTTTCTCATTCCTTCCATGGAACAAGGGAGCACATATTCTCGACTTCAACGTAGGTGTATTCCTCATCACAGCCGTAAGTTCTATCGGTGTGCTGGGCGTGTTCCTCGCCGGTTGGGCATCCAACAACAAGTACTCTGTGGTATCTGCCATGCGTGGTGCCGTACAGATGATTTCTTATGAGATGTCTCTCGGTCTCTGCCTGATTTCTGCAGTAGTTCTTACTGGAACCATGCAGGTGAGCGAAATCGTTGCGGATCAGACTGGTGCTTGGAACTGGTTGATCATCAAGGGTCATGTTCCAGCTATCCTTGCTTTCCTCGTATTCCTCGTAGCAGGTAACGCTGAGGCTAACCGTGGTCCTTTCGACCTGGCTGAGGCTGAGAGTGAGTTGACCGCAGGTTATCATACAGAGTATTCTGGTATGGGCTTCGGTTTCTACTACTTGGCTGAGTACCTCAACCTCTTCGTGATTTCTGGTATTGCTTCTACCGTATTCCTCGGTGGTTGGGCGCCATTGAACATCGGTATCGAGGGCTTCGACAATTTGATGAACTTGATTCCTGGTTTCATCTGGTTCTTCGGTAAGACCTTCGCTGTGGTATGGCTCCTGATGTGGGTACGTTGGACTTTCCCACGTCTGCGTATCGACCAGATTCTGAAGCTGGAGTGGAAGTACTTGATGCCATTGTCACTCGTCATCCTGATCATGATGACCGTATGCGTAGCATTCGGAATCCACGGATAATATTATTAAGGAGTTAAAGGAGTTAAAGAAGTTAAGGAGTCAAGACAATAGTTCTACAGCTTGAAACTTCTGTTATTTCTTAACAAATAAACAAAAAATAAAAGTATGTCTAACAATTCATATTTCGGCGGTATTGCAGCGGGTTTGAAGACCCTCGCTATCGGTATGAAGACTACCATGAAGGAGTACTTCACACCCAAGAGCACCGAGCAATATCCTGAGAACCGCAAGACTACACTCCACATTTCTCCACGTTTCCGTGGTCGTCTGGTTTTCGTCCGCGACGAGAACGAGGCTTACAAGTGTGTGGGTTGTACATTGTGTGAGAAGTCATGCCCCAACGATACCATCAAGATTCAGACCGAGATGGTGGAGGACCCAGAGACAGGCAAGAAGAAGCGCAAGTTGGTGGATTACCAGTACGACTTGGGTGACTGCATGTTCTGTGAACTCTGTGTGAACGCATGTAACTTCGGTGCAATTAAGTTTGTCAACGATTTCGAGAATGCAGTCTTTGACCGCAGCAAGTTGGTGATGCACCTTGACAAGGAGGTTTACAAGGGCGGAAGCCTTCCTAACCTCATTGATGGTGGCGCTCCACTCGAAATCGGTAAGTTTAACACCAAGACTAAGTAAGGAGGACTTTAGACAATGATAACAGCAAATTTATTTATGTTCGTCATCTTGGCAGTAGTCATCCTTGGCTCAGCCATCATGTGCGTAGCTACCAAGCGTATCATGCGTGCGGCAACTTATCTGTTGTTCGTACTCTTCGGTGTAGCTGGTGTATTCTTCCTGCTCGACTATACCTATCTGGGTGCAGCTCAGATTGCTGTATATGCAGGTGGTATTACAATTCTCTATGTCTTCGCCATTCAGTTGGTTTCCAAGCGTACCCTTCAGGGTCTTTTGGAGCACGTGAAGGGTAGCAAGGTCATTGGCCGTGCACTCGTCTGCCTCGTAGGTTTTGTAACCTTGGCAGTCATCGTGTTGAAGAATCACTTTATCGATTTGGCTGCAACAGTAGCCGACACTGAGGTGCCTATGGACCAGATTGGTTCTGCACTCGTAGGTGCTGACAAGTATGGCTATGTATTGCCATTCGAGTTTATCTCTGTATTCCTGTTGGCATGTATCATCGGTGGTATCTTAATCGCAAGAAAGGAGGATAAGAAATGATTCCAGTACAGTATTTCTTCGTGCTTTCAGCACTCTTGTTCTTCATCGGCGTTTATGGTTTCTGTACACGTCGTAATCTCGTTGCCATGCTCATCTCCATCGAGCTTGTATTGAATGCAGCCGATCTGAACTTCGCAGTGTTCAACCGCATCCTCTTCCCAGGACAGTTGGAAGGTTTCTTCTTCACATTGTTCTCTATCGGAGTGGCAGCAGCCGAGACAGCCGTAGCGCTCGCAATAATTATTAACGTTTACCGCAACTATCACAGTGACCAGGTGAACAGTATTGAAAACATGAAATTCTAATTAAGACAATGAATTACAGTTATGCATTTTTGATACTTCTTCTGCCATTCCTGAGCTTCCTGGTTCTGGGACTTGCGGGTATGAAGATGAAAAAGCAGGTAGCAGCCATCATCGGTACCGTCCTGATGGGTTGTGTATTCGGTCTGTCTATTTATACAGCATACGAATATTTCTTTGCTATCGGCCGTGATGCTTCAACAGGTTTGTATCCAACTGTTGACTCATTCAATTTTACTTGGTTGAAGTTTACCGAGTTGCTGACCTTCAACATTGGTTTCCGTCTGACACCAATCTCTGTATTGATGCTCATCGTGATTACCACCGTCAGCTTCATGGTTCACATCTACTCATTCGGCTATATGGCCGAGCGTGACGAGAATTACAAGGTAGAGGGTTATGAGAAGGGTATGCAGCGTTTCTACGCTTACCTGAGCCTCTTCACCATGTCTATGTTGGGTCTGGTAGTAGCTACCAATATTTTCCAGATGTATCTGTTCTGGGAGTTGGTGGGTGTCTGCTCTTATCTGCTCATCGGATTCTATTATCCCAAGCATGCAGCAGTACATGCCAGCAAGAAGGCGTTCATCGTGACTCGTTTCGCCGACCTCTTCTTCTTGATCGGTATCTTGTTCTACAGCTTCTATGTAGGAACCTTCAACTACGACTTGAATGCTCAGCCAGAGCTTCAGAGTTCTTTGGCTGGTGCTGCATGGGTGATGCCTGTAGCGTTGTTCCTCATGTTCATCGGTGGTGCCGGTAAGAGTGCGATGTTCCCATTGCACATCTGGTTGCCAGATGCGATGGAGGGTCCAACTCCAGTTTCTGCGTTGATCCACGCCGCTACCATGGTTGTGGCTGGTGTTTATCAGGTAGCCAGCCTCTTCCCAATCTGGGTACAGTATGCTCCTGAGACATTGCACTATGTAGCTTACATTGCAGCCTTCACCGCATTCTATGCAGCAGCCGTAGCTTGCTGCCAGCGTGATATCAAGCGTGGTCTGGCTTTCTCTACTATCTCTCAGATTGCCTACATGCTCGTAGCTCTCGGCGTTTGCTTCGCAGTAGATAACCACCATGGTGGTTTGGGTTATATGGCTGGTATCTTCCACCTGTTTACCCACGCTATGTTCAAGGCATTGCTCTTCCTTTGCTCTGGTGCCATCATCGTCATCATCGGCAGTAACTTCAAGGATTACATGGGCGGTTTGCACAAGTACATGCCTATTACCAACATCTGCTTCCTCATCGGTTGCTTGGCGATTGCAGGTATTCCTCCATTCGCAGGTTTCTGGTCAAAGGATGAGATTATCTCAGCATGCTTCCAGTTCTCTCCATTCATGGGCTGGTTCATGACAGTGGTTGCCGGTATGACTGCATTCTACATGTTCCGTCTCTACTACGTCATCTTCTGGGGACAGAGCTACTATGAGCTTGATCCTGAGAACCGTCGCAAGCCACAGGAGGTTCCTTTTGTGATGTGGGGTCCATTGGTATTCCTCGCCATCATCTCTTGCCTCTGCGGTTTGATTCCATTCGGTCACTTCGTATCTGCTACAGGTCAGAGCTACGATATCCATATCGACATGAGTGTGGCAACAACCTCTGTTATCGTTGCTATCATCGGTATCGGTCTGGCTACTTACATGTATGCTCCTAAGAAGACTCCATTGGCAGACGCTTTGGCTAAGAAGATGCCTAAGTTGCACAAGGCAGCCTTGAACCGTTTCTATATCGACGATGCTTGGCAGTTCTTCACTCACAAGATTGTCTTCGGTTGCTTCTCAAAGCCAATCGCATGGTTCGACCGTCGCGTTATCGATGGTACCTTCAACTTCATAGCTTGGGGTACACAGGAGGCAGGTGAAACCATCCGCCCATGGCAGAGTGGTGATGTTCGCAGCTATGCTATCTGGTTCCTCACCGGTACCGTAGCATTGACATTGTGCCTGCTCGCACTTCTTTAATGAAAGTCTCACAATTAAGTAAATAGAAAAGAAATGAATTTAAGTATATTCGTCATAGTACCACTCCTGATGTTGCTCGGCCTCTGGTTGGCACGCAACGACAAGCAGGTTCGTGGTGTGATGGTAGCAGGTGCCAGCGTATTGCTCGGTCTCTCCATCTATTTGGTGTTTGCATTTCTCGAAGCTCGTGAGACAATGCCAGCCGACCAAGCTCCGATGCTCTTCACCTACTGTGTGCCTTGGTTTGAACCATTGCACATCAACTATTCACTCGGTGTGGATGGTATCTCTGTGGTGATGCTTCTCCTGACTTCTATCATCGTGTTCACCGGTACATTTGCTTCCTGGCAGATGGAGCCAATGAAGAAGGAATACTTCCTCTGGTTCACACTCCTGAGCATCGGTGTATATGGCTTCTTCATCTCTATCGACATGTTCACCATGTTCATGTTCTATGAGGTTGCGCTGATTCCTATGTACCTCCTCATCGGTGTATGGGGTAGTGGTGCGAAGGAGTATTCAGCCATGAAGTTGACTTTGATGTTGATGGGTGGTTCAGCCCTTTTGGTTATCGGTATCCTGGGTATCTACTTCTACAGTGGTGCTCAGACCTTCGAAATCCTCGATATCGCTCACCATACTAATGGTGCTCATGCGATTCCAGAGAGCGTGCAGAACGTGTTCTTCCCATTGCTCTTCATCGGTTTCGGTATCCTTGGTGCGCTGTTCCCATTCCATACATGGTCTCCTGATGGTCACGCCAGTGCGCCAACAGCCGTATCTATGTTGCACGCCGGTGTATTGATGAAGCTTGGTGGTTACGGTTGCTTCCGTATCGCCATGTTCCTCTTGCCAGCTGCTACTCACGGATTCTGGATCAAGGTGTTCCTCGTACTGACTACTATCTCTATCGTATATGGTGCTTTGTCAGCATGTGTACAGACCGACTTGAAGTACATCAACGCTTACTCATCAGTATCTCACTGTGGTATGGTGCTCTTCGCTCTCTGTATGATGACCGAGACAGCCGCTACTGGTGCAATCCTCCAGATGTTGTCTCACGGTTTGATGACCGCCCTCTTCTTCGCCGTTATCGGTATGATTTACCATCAGGCTGGTACACGTGACGTACGTTACCTGGGTGGTTTGATGAAGATTATTCCATTCCTCTCAGTAGGTTATGCAGTAGCTGGTTTGGCTAACCTCGGTTTGCCTGGTTTCTCTGGTTTCGTAGCCGAGATGACCATCTTCGTAGGTGCCTTCCAGAATGCAGATATGTTCCATCGTGTATGTACCATCATCGCATGTACCTCTATCGTAGTAACAGCGGTTTACATCTTGCGTTGTGTTGGTAAGATCCTTTATCAGAAGGTTCCTAGTCCTAAGTTGGAGAAACTTCACGATGCTACCTGGGACGAGCGTATCGCTGTAGCAGGTCTTATCGCCTGCGTTGCAGGTCTCGGTATGTTCCCACTCTGGGCTGAGAAGATTATCATGGACGCTGTAGGTCCTATCTTTAGTGTAATCATGTAATAAATATCAGAAGAAATGAATTACAGTCAATTTTTAAATATGATTCCAGAAGCTACTCTGATGGTAGTTCTGTTGATCACTTTCATTGCTGACTTCTGCAGTTCCAAGAGCGCAGACCGTAAGTGGTTCAATCCTCTGGTATGTCTCTTGATGGTGGCTCACATTGCCATCAATATCTTCCCTACAGAAGCCACATCTGCCTTTGGTGGAATGTACACCTCTGGTCCTGCCGCTGGTGTTCTCAAGACCGTCTTGGCGCTTGGCACACTGATAGTCCTGATACAGGCTAAGGAGTGGTTGAGCCGTAAGGACACAGCCTTCAAGGAGGGCGAGTTCTATATGTTGGTTCTCTCTACTCTGTTGGGTATGAACATGATGGTTAGTGCCAACCACTTCCTCCTGTTCTTCCTCGGTCTGGAGATGGCATCCGTGCCAATGGCTTGCTTGGTTGCCTTCGACAAGTATCGTCACAACTCTGCTGAAGCAGGTGCCAAGTTCATCCTTACCGCTACTTTCTCAAGTGGCGTGATGATCTATGGTATCTCTCTGCTTTATGCTGCCTGTGGCACCTTGTACTTCGAGGACGTGGCTCAGAACATCTCTGCCTCTCCATTGACCATTGCCGGTATGGTGTTCTTCTTCAGTGGTTTGGGCTTCAAGATCTCCTTGGTTCCTTTCCACTTCTGGACAGCCGATTCTTACCAGGGTGCTCCTACTACTGTGACAGGTTATCTGTCGGTAGTTTCCAAGGGTGCTGCTGCGTTCACACTCTGTGCTATCCTCATGAAGGTGTTCCAGCCAATGGTAGAGTATTGGACAGTATTGCTCTATATCGTGATTGTACTCTCTATCACTATCGCCAACCTGTTCGCCATCCGTCAGAGTGACTTGAAGCGTTTCATGGCATTCTCTTCAATCTCTCAGGCTGGTTACATCATGTTGGCAGTCATCGGCAACTCAACCTTGAGCATCACCTCGCTGACTTACTATGTTCTCATTTACGTAGTAGCCAACCTGAGTGTGTTTGCCATCATCTCTTCTGTTGAGGAGCACAATGGCGGTACAGTGCAGATGGACAGCTACAATGGTTTCTATAAGACCAACCCACGTTTGGCTTTCCTCATGACTTTGGCGTTGTTCTCATTGGGTGGTATTCCTCCATTCGCCGGTATGTTCTCCAAGTTCTTCGTGTTTATGGCTGCCGTTCATGGCGCCGATATCCACACCACACTCGGAGCATGGGCTTATGGCGTAGTATTCATCGCTTTGGTCAACACAGTCATCAGCTTGTACTACTACTTGCTCATCGTGAAGGCGATGTTCATCAAGCACAGCGACAGTCCGCTGCCAACCTTCCAGAGCGCTTGCTCTACCAAGTTGGCTCTTGCCATCTGCACAGTTGGCATCGTGGCTTTCGGTATCTGCTCATTCGTCTTCGACTGGATTTCAGTAGCTGCCAACGCGTAATTGACGAAACAATATGCCCCCTATAGGGGCAGAAAATAATAAAGACCCTAAGGGATAAGCCTTGGGGTCTTTTTTCTTCCCTTTTCTTCTTTCCTTCCTTCTTTCTTTCTTTCCCCCTACACGATTTCCTTTTTCCCCTTTAAATCTCTTAATATATTTGTTGCCTTCATACTTTTTTACCAACCACTCAAAGTTCTTCCTTGGAAGAAAATCCACAAGTTGCATGAATACATATCGACCTTGATTCATAACAGCCTTGAATTTGTAGATGCTTGCGAATTGTAAGCTTCTGCAAAGATAGCAATTTCAAAACCTCCGAGCACCTACTCTTCCAGTATGTAAAGAATGTCAATACAAACTATGAATAAGAGAAAAGATTGACAAGCTGGATGAGGAATAAAATCACATAAGCCGTTCTGTCAGAGACCATCAGGTGGTATGTCTTGCCCGTCAAGTGGGCACTCAGGGACCAAGCGACGGGCATCGACAGACCAAGCGATGGGCATCAGCTGAACAAGCGTCGGGCATTTATTGCCCATGCGGTGTGCACAGAGTGCCCAAAAGTCAGGCGATTCTTGGGCACTCCTTGCAGGTCGGCGGCTTTGCTTTTATGCATAATGCCTTATGACGATTTTGTGATACTTAGATGACGTTATTTATGATACTTCTATCAGATTTATGATACTTCTATGATACTTCTTGTAAGATATTTCAAAATGTATCATTCTTCTATCTTGTTATATATCAGTTGTTTATCTCTGTGTTCAGCAAAAGGATGATACTTTGACACTTTTTTCTTCAAAATTATGCTAAAATCTGCAGAATAGCTTAAAATGAGCGATTTATGAGTGTTTCACCTCAATGGAGGTAATGATTTGGCAACAGTGCTATTTTCTGCAATGTGCATAGGATTGCTTGTCAAACAACTCTTATCGTTTGCAAAACTACTAATAAAATTTGGATTATTCTATAAATCCATTATAATTTTTGTTTTTTTGCTATCCCCTAAATATAACGATTTTTTGGGGCTCTTCTTCAGTTTCTTCTAACTATTTCATGTGCCTTTCTGAATCGGGAGTGAATTGTAATGCAAAGCGTTTATGTGCTGCTTTAAGATATGAGTCGTAGGCATGGTCAGAATGGTTATATTTATAAGGAACGATTTTCCCTTTTCTTAAGCGGACAATACGCCCTTGTTCGTCTATTCGATAGAAGAAAGTATGATAGTAGTTGTCCAAGCATGGATTTTTGTCTTCGTCAAGCCAAGAATTTTCTTCAAATACCTCTAATTTAAGAAGATTACTTTGCTCGTTATATACCCATTTACTTCTTTGAATATCCTCTGTAGGAATATGCCGTTTGCTATTGAAACTGAACTTTATAAATGTGGGGGTAATTTCGTTTATGCCTAAATATAATGCATCTGCAATTTTTCCATCATGCCCATAAGTAACAAGAAATGTTTCATTTGTTTTCCATTCAAAACCAATGCTCTTTATGTTAAAGGCACAGGCAAGGACTTGTGTATATGGTTGACTGACACCGACGAGCCTAACTTCTCTGTTTTGTACCTCTTTACGGTGATAGAAAATATCTCCGAGAAGTTCTTTTACTAAAGTTTCTTTTAGTAGGACACCGCTATCCGGTGGAGCTTGTTGTAAAGTGTAGAAATGAGTATTTATGCTATCTATTTTTTCTACAAGATGCGAAAAACTTACAGACCTTGGTTGACATAGACAAGAGGATAGCCCCATTGCTATGACCAAGACTATAACGATTGTCAATAAGAAATGCCTCATATTACTTTTTACTTTGGTATTTTGAAATTAGATTTTTATTTGCAAGAATATTAATCATTTCCATATCTTTAATTTGCTTTGCGAAATCTAAAGGAGTCATCTCCTTTTTATCTTGATGATTAGTATCAATGCCCTTATTCACTAAATCAATAGCAATTGCATTTTCACAAGATACAATAGCTTCTTGTAGAAGATTTCTACCATACGCATTGCTATAATTTATATTTCTTTCAAGTATATTTTTTCGTTCATAGATTCTCATTTCAAGAACATTTTATTTATGATAAATCTGTATGCCTTTAACATCTGCGATACCCTCAAACATAATGGTTTCGTCATCGACTTTATTGATTTTATTTACGTATTGTCTTCCATTTATGTCATTGAGATATAAGGAATCATTTTGCAAACAATAGGTATATCTGTATAGGGTATCAGCTTGTGAGTATAATTCCACCGTACTATCATTGAAAAATTCAATCTCAGGATAATTGATCTGTCTTTCTCCACCATTCAAAGTCCAATGACCAACCAAATCCTCATTAGTGCAAAATTCGGTATTGTCTATTTTCGGAGCACTGATTGTACTAATTGAAAATAACAACCTAAGAATTAATATTGGTACTATCGGACATAGATAATAAAGCCAAGTTGCTCTTAAGTTCTTTGAAAGTTGAAACATAAATCTCAACAAAGGGAACAAGTAGATAGGATACAAGTAGATGGTTATAAGCATACCATAACGACATATTTTGTCTACATCAGAGCGAACAGGGGCATCAAAGAAGAATATAGAAACATAGCATCCCAAGGGCCATAATATCAGCGAAAATGCCATAAGTATAAAGAACACCTTCTGTAAAATAGTGGGTGTTCCTCCTAATATGCGAGCTATTAGCCCTTTATTTTGTTCTTGTTTTATTTCTTCTTTATTCATATTAAGCATCTTGGCTCGTTATTCTCGATTATCTTTCAACCCCTTTTCCAATTCCTCAATAGTCGGCATGGAAGATTTGAAGTCTTTCGGGAAGAGCTTTGACAGTTGATATTCTGATATACCCATTGGTTCTTTGTATGAATCCAAGGCGTATTTTGCCACCACATTGTCTTTGTCCTTGCAAATGAGCAAACCGATGGTAGGGTTGTCGATGTCGGTCTTGAACTGATGGTTGACGGCTGACACATAGAAACTTAGTTGCCCCAAGAATGATGGATGGAACGACTGGGCTTTTAGCTCAATGACCACATAGGCATGGAGGTGGGCATTGTAAAACAGCAAGTCTGGGAAGAACTCCTGCTGACCTACCTCCAAACGAAACTGTCTGCCCATATAAGAGAATCCCTTTCCTAGTTCCAAAAGAAAACGTGTTACATTGTTCACCAATTCATCTTCGATGTCTCGCTCGTCAAATTTCTCTCTCAGATTGAGGAAGTCAAATTGATACGGATCTTTTGTCATTTGCTGTGCTAAATCGCTCTGCACAGCAGGAAGTGTAGATTGGAAATTTGTAACAGCTTTGCCATCACGCTCATATAGGTCTGTGTCGAGCCAATTAAGCAATGCATCACGTCCCCAGTTATTTTCCCATGTCTTTCTTGCAAAGAACAGGGCTTTGTCCATATCATCCTTACATTTGTCAATGATACGGCGATGATGGTCCCAAGGAATGGAGAACAACATCTTGAAATCATCAACAGGCTGTTGACGTTTTTTAGATTGTTCCGCAACTTGCGGAACATTTGAGTCTGACAACGAATCAGAGAAAAGTTCCGCAGTCTGCGGAATATTTCTATATAGAGGAGCATAGAGTTTGAAAAACTTACTCATATAGCGCAAGTTTATAGGCGAGAAACCTTTTACCCCTGGCATCTCGTTCTTCAAGTCCTGACTGAGATTCTTATAAAAGCCAGAGCCGTAAGTATTGGCATATTGTTTGGCTTCAATGTCTCGTCCCAACTTCCAATAGAAGTCCAACAAGTAGCCATTGGTGGCACATGACGCTTTGAGGCGATGGCTGTAGAATCGTTCCTTGAGTTCCACAAGCCAGTCCTTGTAGTCGCAATCATCATGAAGGACTACTGCTAAGTCTATATTTTTCTTTGCCATAATTCTAAAACCATTTAATGCTACAAATATAATGTTTTATCTTGATAATCAATCAGAAAAAATGAATAATTGGCATATATTGCTACTATTTAGACAAATTAAAATTATTATCTGTAAAATTGCCCGACTTAGGAGGACAATTCGTTTGTTCTTTCAAGAGTAACTTGAAAGGTTTCGAGTAACTCGAAACATACCTTGCTGTGTCTTTGTGGACACAATGTGTTTGGGCAAGAATAAAACCTAATACCATTGAAAACACTGCGGTGGTTCGCCCAAGTGGCTTCCGTTTCACTCCTTACTTCCATTTACATAGAAGACTGTCTTGAAAGTGCATCTCATAATTCTTACTTTTTTGTTCGGTGCAAAATAAAACTATGAGAGTTGCATGGCAAAACCAAAACCTACGCAGAATGGAGAAGATTGAACCGCCACCGTTAAAAATGCTTATTAGGGCGTTTCCATTGGGTAATGATTTGAAAGCGTTTCTACTTCTCTAATCTGCATTTTCCTCATTTCCTTGTCACTGCCAACTAAAGCCAACGACTGCCACAACCACTTGGAACTCAAAACAAATGCTCTATTTTGCTATTTTTTGCCTTTTTAGGCGTTCTTTTTCATAAAAATGCCTTCATATAGTGCTATCAAAAAATGCGCATACCAACAGTTTGAATCCAAGGATGCATTTTCCTTGCACATGGTCCAAGACACGGCTGATTTGCTCTATGCCATAGCCTGTCTTCTCCAACGTAGTGTCGTCAAATATGTAACAGCGTTATCAGAAGAGACTTCGGCCTGCTCCTTGCGAAGAATTGCCAAAAAGCGAAGAGCCATACCCATAAGGAGTTTGCGCCAGTCCATGGTAGCCCTGCGCATCATTCGATAATAGCAATTGTGACCTGTGTTCAGAAGGTCATAATATGACTTCTTGTACATGGAATGTATGCTTTCACCTGCTATACGGAAAAGGCAGAGAGACAGGATTAGCTGAACGGAAGGAATGCCTGCTTGCTTCTCCAAGGACATTCTACAGAGCAGATGACCAAGCCCAGATCGGGTGAAAAGTGACATTAAATTCGTTCTCAATGAATTTTTAACACTTAATATGTTGGACAACTCAGAAAATTGCTTAATTTTGCATTCATAACAGTTACTCTTTAAATCGTTGTATTATTGTTGTTTAGCGATTACAAATATACAATTTTTTATTGAGAAACTGTTATTTTTATCCCATTAATTTGGGGTGGGAAACTTTAGTAATTTACGTATGAATAAGAAATTTGAGTTTTTTTTGAACGCAGTTCATTACTGCATATATTTAGGAGAAATATGGTCAATGAAAAAAGTAGATAATTGTGTATTGAGAATAATGTACTATTTATCTGTTCTTTTTTCTTTTGAGAACTTCTACAATAAGAAAGTGGATGAAAGAACGAAATGTAAGGACTTGTGGTATTATATGTATGGAAAGGAAGGAGGGATATCTATAAGTTCCGCTCATCATTGGTTTGGATTTTTTTATTCAGGTTATTCTATATTTTTGTCATTTGTTTTATTGGGAATCCCAGATGGCATGTTTGGAGGAGTTAATGAAATTATAGCTATAGCAATAATTGCATTGCCTGTCGGACTATGTTATATTCCAGCATATAAGGCTGTTCTTTCAAACGATCGTTATCTGAAATATTTTAAACAATTTGAAAAAGAAGATGCTAAGTGGCATAAGAAATGGAAACAAATAACATGGGGGTTCTGCATAGGATCTGTAGTCTTCACAATTGGAGGAATATTTGCGATGTGGGGAGTTAGCTTGTTATTTAGAAAATGATAGAATTGATAAATATTGTGCTAAGCCTCAAATTCGCAACCAAGAGATTGAGAGTGTTAAAAATCGATGAACACTGCTTTACCTTTATACTTATCTGTTATCGTGGGCAATATCTGCTGTAGATATAGAAAATTTGCTAAGAAATAACATTATTTGTTTGGTCGTTTGCCGAATAAATACTATTTTTGCAGTATGAACAAATAACTCAAAAAAGGGAGATTATGAAAAGTATTAAAAGAATGGCTCTTGGAGCCATGGTGGCTTTGATGATGATGACATCATGTGGAACCACGCAGACCGTGCCTCTTACAGGTCGCACACATCGCATCTCGGTGTCAGACGAGCAAGTGCTCAGCCTCTCCAACCAAGAATATACCAAGTATATGGCGACTGCCAAGAAGTCGACCAATGCTCAACATACGGCCATGGTGCAAAGGGTAGGGCGCAAACTGGCTACAGCCGTGGAAACCTATCTGAAGCAGAACGGCTTTGCCAACGATGTGAAAAACTATGCATGGGAATTCAACCTCGTGCAGGACAAGAGTGCCAACGCCTTCTGTATGCCTGGTGGAAAAATTGTGGTGTATGAAGGCTTGTTGCCCTATACACAGAATGAGACGGCTCTTGCCATCGTCTTGGGACATGAAATTGCTCATGCTGTGGCAAAGCACAGTGCCGAGCAGCTTACCAAGCAGCAAAACCAACAAGTAGGTACCAACATCCTGGGCAATGTGCTCAATCAGGCTGTAGGCAGCGGTGTAGGCGATTTGGCGAGTGCCGTGGCTGGAAAGTATTTCTCTTTCCGCAACTTGAAGTATTCGCGCGACAATGAGACAGAGGCCGACTATATGGGACTTATTTTTGCTGCCATGGCAGGCTACGATCCTCAGCAGGCCATTCCGTTCTGGAAACGTATGTCGCAGGGCAACAGTTCCAACCAGAATGACATCTTCAGCGACCATCCTTCCGATGCCAAGCGAATAGCTGCTTTGCAAAAGGAAATGCCTACAGCGCTCAAGTATTATCATCCTGCCAAGAATACAAAGAAAAGGTAAGCTTGGGAGAGAATGAGCTGACAAAAGCACGGGCAGACCAAAGAATGTGCTTTCGTGACAACCTCTTAGCATGAATGCAGTAGGAATGACTAACTAAAAATTCAAAGATATGATTGATTACATCTCACAAAACCTTTGGCTGTTCTGGACGGTGATTACCTTCCTGTGCCTGATTATGGAGTTGTCTTCGGGCGATTTCTACGTAACGTGTTTTGCCATTGGTGCCATTGTCAGCATCTTAGCAGCATGGATGGGCTTGCCCTTCTGGTTGCAGATTGTGGTATGGGCGGTATGCTCCGTGCTGAGTATCTGGCTTATTCGTCCGCACCTGCTGCATATTATCAAGCATGGTGCCGATGACAGAGTGAGTAATGCCGATGCCTTGTTGGGACAGGTAGGCGAGGTAAGCCAGTGCATCGTAAAGGGCGGTTATGGTCGCGTGAAACTCGATGGTGACGACTGGAAGGCTGAGGCTCCTTCTGCACTTGAGGATATTGCCGAAGGTGCCAAGGTGAAAATCGTGGGCAGAGAGTCCATCATCTTGAAGGTGGAGGAGATTGTAAGATAATTAATAACTCTAAAACATAACGATTATGATTGGAATTTATGTATTGGCTGCCATCGTTGTGCTGGCCCTTATTTTCGTAAAGAAAACGATTGTTATCATTCCTCAGAGTGAGACAAAGATTATAGAGCGTCTGGGACGTTACTATGCAACCCTCAGACCTGGTATCAACATCATTATACCATTTATCGACCGTGCCAAGGAGATTGTGGCTATGCGCAATGGAAGATATATGTACACCAACACTATCGACCTGCGTGAACAGGTGTACGATTTCGACCGACAGAACGTGATCACAAAAGATAATATCCAGATGCAGATCAATGCTCTGTTGTACTTCCAGATAGTAGACCCTTTCAAGAGTGTGTACGAAATCAACAATCTGCCCAATGCCATCGAGAAACTTACACAGACAACTCTGCGTAACATCATCGGCGAGATGGAACTGGACCAGACTTTGACCTCGCGCGATACCATCAATACCAAGTTGCGTGCGGTATTGGACGATGCTACCAACAAGTGGGGTATCAAGGTAAATCGTGTGGAGTTGCAGGATATTACTCCTCCAGAGAGTGTGCTCAGAGCCATGGAGAAGCAGATGCAGGCTGAGCGTAACAAGCGTGCCACCATCCTGGCTTCCGAGGGTGAGAAGGAAAAACAGCGCCTGCTCTCTGAAGGTGAGAAGGCTGCTATCGTCAACAAGGCTGAGGCTGTCAAGCAACAGGCCATCCTCAAGGCTGAGGGTGAGGCTACTGCACGTATTCGCAAGGCTGAGGCAGAAGCTATTGCTATTCAGAAAATTACAGATGCCGTAGGACAGTCTACCAATCCTGCCAACTATCTCTTGGCACAGAAATACATCGCCATGATGCAGGATGTGGCTCAGGGTAAGGACAACAAGGTTGTATATCTGCCTTACGAGGCTTCCAACCTGATGGGTTCTATCGGCGGCATCAAGGATCTTTTTAAGGGATAATCAAAAACGAAACGATGAATAAGAATATCTGTATTGTTGCGGGTGCTCGACCCAACTTTATCAAGGTGGCACCCGTCATCAGAGCGATTGTAAACGCCCAAAAGAATGGACAGTCCATCAACTACAGCTTGGTTTATGCCGGCTGTGAGGACGATCCTACACTCGAGGACTCTCTCTTCGACGACTTGGAGATAAGTCGTCCTGATATCTATTTAGGTGTGGACTGCGAGAATCTCAACGAACTCACAGGACAGGTCATGTCTAAGTTCGAGCTTTATCTGCAGCAGAATCCTACGGATGTGGTTATAGTGGTCGACGACCTTGCCTCTACCATGGCTGCAGCCATCGTTACCAAGAAGCAAGGCATTCTGTTGGCACATATTGCCGCAGGCACCCGTAGCTTCGACATCACTATGCCCAAGGAAATCAACCGACTGGTTATCGACGGACTGTCTGATATCCTCTTTACTGCGGGTATTTCCAACAACAGCATCGCCAACAAGGAGGGCGCCGAGCTTTCCAAGGTCTATATGGTGGGCAATGTGCTCATCGATAATATCCGTTTTCTGCAGCAGCACATGAAGCGTCCACAGCTGATGGACGACAAGCAACTGAAGGAGGGACAGTACATCGTGCTGACGCTCAACCGCAAGGCCATCATCAATAATAGCGAGGAGATGCGCAGCTTAGTGTCTGCCGTGGTTTCCTCTGCTCATGAGGCTGGTGTGCCTGTAGTGGCTCCGCTTCGTGGAAAGGCTCGCCAGGAGGTAGAGGCTATGGGCTTGGAGGGCATCATGCTGATAGAGGCTCAGGGCTATTTGGATTTCAGCTATCTCACAGCTCACGCCATGGGCATCGTTACCGACTCAGGAAATGTGGCAGAAGAAGCCACCTTCAACGGTGTGCCTTGTATCACGCTCAATAGCTATACCGAGCATATCGAGACCGTGAAGATCGGTACCAATGTGTTGGTGGGCGAGGATGCTGACCGTCTTGTACTGATGACGAAGGTCTTGCTGAGAGGCGAATGGAAGAAAGCGGGCATTCCCGACAGATGGGACGGAAGATCTGCCGACCGTATCGTCCAGATACTGGTCAATGAATAATGTTTTTCTGGTCAGCTGCAGCCATTCCATGTCCTTAGGAGGGCATTGTTATGGATAAGGCAACAACAGAATTGATGCATAAAAAGAAAAAGGGACAACTGAAACTGTTGCCCCTTTTTCTGTCTTAACTCCTTAACTTCCTCATTTAATACAGACGTTCACGATTTGACTTGATGCGATAAGCATCCGACGTTAATCAGTCCTGCCGGGATAATTGTATTGGTCGAAGTAGACTGGAGTCTTGTTGTTGTACCAGATGCCTTCTACGTTCAGTCCGATAGAGAAATTCTTGTTGACATTGTATTTCACTCCTGCTCCCAGTACATTGGCACCGGCTGCCCCCATGCCATAGCCCAACGGCATGACACCTGTTGCAGGCCAACCCCATCCATAATAGGGATAACCTCTATAGAGATTGCCGTATCGGCTGTAATTGTTGTTCACGCTCAGTTGACCGTAAACGTAGGCTTCCCAGTGCTCGTTGAACCGATAGCCAAGGATGGCGTACAGGCCTACATCACGATAGCTGTCGCTTCCCCAGAAGGTGTTGTTGAAATAGCCACCGCCTGCTATCCACAACTTGCCGTCCTTGGTGAGCGGAGCCAGATAGGTGGCGTTGATGTTCTGCGAGAAACCGCCCTTGTGTGGCAGGTTCTTGCCAAAGGTGGCAAAGGCAGAAAGGTCGAGCGATACGTTCAGTCCCCGGTGCAGTCCGTAACCATACGTACTGAAGGGCATCATGCTTACGGGATTGTAGAAGAAACTGCTGTCGCCAGCATACACCGACCTGTCGCCAGCATACATCGATTTGCTGTCTGTATCCTGGAATGGAGCCAAAGCCATCAAACTTTTCTTGGCAACGGAGTATTGGGTATTCTTTACCGGCTTACCCTTGTATATGAGAGGCTGTTCGGCCTGGAAGATGGTGTCGCCTGGCAACAGCCAGTCTTCACGTGGATTGTCGCTACTGTGGAGCGGACCGAGATGAACCTGCTGTGCATGAACAGAAGCACAGCAGAGGATGAGCATGAAGAAATATGCTATTTTACTTTTCATAATGATTCAACTTTTTGGCTTTCGTGAGCCTGATATTCTTGTTATTCACGTACAAACTTACAACTTTTTAGACGAAAGCGATAAGATGTTTATATTAAAAAACAATAAATAGGAATGTTTTGGTTAAAAAAGCATTACCTTTGTCTTGTAATAATAAAAAGTATGAATATGAGAAGAACTTTTTTGTTTATAATGTACTGTCTGCTTCTGCCTCTGATGGCTTGTGCGCAGACCGATAATGCCGTACCTGATACGGCCGCTTTCCATCAGGATGCCACCTGTCCAGAGGTGCTGATAGAAACAAACATGGGCAATATCCGCGTGGCGCTTTACAACGATACACCTCTTCATCGAGACAATTTCCTGAAGTGGGTGAGGATGGGCTATTATGATGGTTGCATCTTTCAGAGAGTCATCAAGAACTTTATGATTCAGGGCGGCAATCCTGGCACACGAAAGGTGACGCCCGGCAAGGTGGAGCGCTTCGATACTGCCTACACTGTGCCTGCCGAGATACGTTATCCCAAATATTATCACAAGCGCGGACAGCTCTGTGCTGCCCGTGAGGGCGATGACGTGAATCCACAGAAAGCTTCGGCACCTTGCGATTTCTACATCACCTGGGGACGCAATTTCTCAGCACGGCAGATGGAATATCTGGTGCAGAAGATGAAAGGCGAGGACAAGGTGTACGCCATTCCCAATGAGCAGGTGCAGGCTGGATATGTGAAATATGGCGGCGTGCCCCATCTTGATGGTGGCTACACAGTCTTTGGCGAAGTGCTTGAAGGACTGGATGTGGTAGAGAAAATCCAGAATGTGGAGACCGACAAAAGCAATAATGACCGTCCCCTGCAGGATGTTGTTATCATCAAAGCTACGGAAGTCAAAAAATAGACAATATATATAATAAGGTATATAGGGCTGAAAAACGCAATAGGCTTCGTTGGCAAACGCAATAGGCTTCGTTGGCAGATGAAGGCTTCCTGTAGAATTTCCATAGAGCAGAAAAATCTTGGAAAATATAAGCATCTTTATGCACGAAAACAATAAATTGCAAGGTTTTGTATAAAAAATCTGTCAATTTGTTTGGTGGAAACAAATAAAAATGCTACTTTTGCAATCGTATAACACAATTGGGGGAATCCCCCATTGTAGTAGACAATAAATAAAAGAAAGAACAATGAAGAAGTTTAACGCATACTTTTATAGCTTTTATTTTTACTTTGCAAGCAATTGTAAAGCGGGAAGTTGCGTATAATTTCAACTTAGGATATTAAGATTAAGAAATCTATCGAAACGGTCCCGCTCCTTGGAGAGTGAGGACCGTTTTTCATAACAGATACAAACAATATAGATGAAGAGAATAGCAATACAAGGCGAGTTGGGGTCGTTTCATGACATAGCTGCCCATCAATATTTCGGTGATGAACAGGTGGAACTGATTTGTTGCGCCACCTTCGAGGAGGTGTTCGAAAACATCAAGCGCGATCCTACAGTCATCGGCATCGTAGCCATCGAGAATACCATAGCGGGCAGTCTGCTCCACAACTATGAGCTTCTGCGCCAAAGTGGAACGACAGTAGTAGGCGAGCACCGCCTCCATATAGAGCACAGCATCTGCTGTTTGCCCGATGATGACTGGAGTACACTTCAGGAAGTGCATTCCCATCCTGTGGCATTGATGCAGTGTGGCAGATTCCTCGCCAATCATCCCGACCTGAAAGCTGTAGAGGCTGAAGATACCGCAGGTTCGGCTGCCTTTATTGCCAAGCATCAGGTAAGGGGATGGGCTGCCATCTGCTCAACTTATGCAGCCGAGATGTATGACATGAAGGTGCTGCAAGAAGGCATCCACGACAATCCGCACAACTACACGCGCTTCCTCGTGGTGAGCAATCCGCAGAAGGCAGCTCTCCTTCGACCTATTGAGAAGGCCAACAAGGCAAGCATCGTCTTCAGCCTTTCCCACGACAAGGGATCGCTCTCAAAGGTGCTCACCATCCTGAGCTTCTACGATGTGAACCTGACCAAGATTCAGTCGCTGCCCGTCATCGGACATGAGTGGGAATATCTCTTCTATGTAGACCTCACCTTCGACAACCTTACCCGATACCGCCAGAGTATTGATGCCATCACACCACTGGTGAAGAAAATCAAGGTTCTCGGCGAGTACGAGGAAAGAGAGTAGGAGTTGAAAAAAATTATAAAGGTAAAAAAGTAAAAAGGTAAAAAAGTAAAAAGAGCCTTGCTGCCGATTATACTTTACATTCAACACTAAACATTGAACATTAAAAATTAAAACATTAGATAAAATGATACAGCCAGCCAATAGAGTAACCGAGATACAGGAATACTACTTCAGCCGCAAACTGAAAGAAGTAGCTCAGTTGAATGCCGAGGGAAAGGACATCATCAGCCTTGCCATCGGAAGTCCAGACATGCCACCGTCAAAGCAGACCATCGATAAACTCTGCGAAGTGGCTCAGAAGTCCGACACACATGGTTATCAGCCCACAGTGGGCATTCCTGAGCTGCGAAAGGCAATGGCAGAGTTCTACAAGAGATGGTACGATGTAGACCTCGACTGGGCTACAGAGATACAGCCGCTGATAGGAAGCAAGGAAGGCATCCTGCATGTCACTTTGGCTTTCTGCAATCCCGGCGACGAGGTGCTGATTCCTAATCCTGGCTATCCCACCTATACTGCCATCAATAAGATTTTGGGCACCAAGATTACTTATTATGATCTCAGAGAGGACAACGGATGGCAGCCCGACTTCGATGCATTGGAGAAGATGGACCTCAGTCATGTCAAGCTGATGTGGACCAACTATCCCAATATGCCTACAGGAGGCAATGCCCGCATGGAGACTTACGAGAGACTGGTAGAGTTTGCCAAGAAGCACAATATCGTTGTAGTGAACGACAATCCTTACTCACTCATCCTCAATGAGCACCCCATGAGCATCATGCAGGTGCCGGGAGCAAAAGACTGCTGTATCGAATTCAACTCGCTGAGCAAGAGTCATAATATGCCCGGATGGCGTGTGGCGATGATTTCGAGCAACAAGACTTTCATCTCGTGGATTCTCAAGGTGAAGAGCAATATCGACAATGGCTCGTTCCGAGGCATACAATTAGCTGCTGCCGAGGCCATGATAGGTAACAGCGATGAATGGCACCACGAAAACAACATCGACAACTATCGTCGTCGTCGCGACATTGCCGAACAGATCATGGACGTGATGGGCTGTACCTACGATCCTAAGCAGGTGGGCATGTTCCTTTGGGGTAAGATACCTGAGAGCTATACCGATGTGGAAGACCTGACCGAGAAAGTGCTCCACGAGGCACGGGTGTTCATTACCCCAGGCTTTATCTTCGGAAGCAACGGCAAGCGTTATGTACGCATCAGCCTGTGTGCCAAGGACGACAAGATGAAGGAAGCCTTGCAGCGCATCAAGAAGCTCTTCGCATAGAGTCTTCACCTTATAAAAAATAAGTAAACAGAAAACATTCACATTAAAAAATATAAATGATTAAGATATGGAATTAGAATTAGAACCTTTACGTCTTCCCAGTGATCAGGAACGTCCCATCGTAATAGCAGGACCATGTTCTGCCGAAACCGAGGAACAAGTTATGACAACCGCCAAGCAGTTGGCAGAAAAGGGATGCCACATGTTCCGTGCAGGTGTGTGGAAGCCACGTACCAAGCCAGGAGGCTTCGAGGGAAATGGCGAGACTGCTCTTCCCTGGATGAAGCAGGTAAAGGAGGAGACCGGCATGCTGACAGCTACCGAGGTGGCAACACCCGAGCATGTGGAGCTGGCTCTTAAGTATGGCATCGATGTGCTGTGGATAGGTGCCCGCACTTCTGCCAACCCATTCGCCATGCAGGCATTGGCTGACAGTCTGAAAGGTGTCGATGTGCCTGTGTTGGTCAAGAACCCTGTCAATCCCGACCTGGAGCTTTGGATAGGAGCCTTGCAGCGTATCAATCAGGCTGGTATCAAGCGATTGGGTGCCATCCATCGTGGTTTCTCAAGCTTCGACAAGAAGATCTACCGCAACCTGCCAATGTGGCAAATTCCTATCGAACTGCATCGTCGCATTCCACAGTTGCCTATCATCTGCGATCCCAGTCACATCGGTGGTCGTCGCGACTTGATAGCTCCTTTGTGCCAGCAGGCTATGGATCTCGGTTTTGATGGTCTTATTGTCGAGAGCCACTGCAGTCCTGACGATGCATGGAGCGATGCCAAGCAGCAGGTTACTCCCGATGTGCTCGACTACATTCTCAGTCTGCTTGTCGTTCGCGATGAGCACTACTCTACAGAGGGACTGCATCAGTTGCGTGGACAGATCGACGAACTGGACAATCAGTTGATGGAGCTTTTGGCAAAGCGCATGCGTGTGTGCCGTGAGATTGGTACATACAAGAAGGAGCACAATATGACAATTCTGCAGACCAACCGCTACAACGAGATTCTCGACAAGCGTGGTGCTCAGGCTTCACTCTGTGGCATGAGTCCAGAGTTTGCTGCCCAGATATTCGAGCACATCCACGAGGAGAGTGTTCGCCAGCAGATGGAAATCTTGAACCAGAAGTAATTCATACGCTTCGTTCTTTACTTATAAAGAGATATGAGAATATTGATAATGGGAGCAGGCAAGATGGGAAGTTTCTTCATCGACCTGCTCAGCTTCGACCACGAGGTGGCCGTATACGAGAAGGATGCCAAGCGGTTGCGCTTTACCTACAACTGTCTGCGCTTCACCAAGTTGGAGGAGATAGCCGAGTTCAAACCCGAGCTCGTCATCAATGCCGTGACGGTGAAGTACACCTTGCCTGCCTTTGAGGAGGTGTTGCCCTGGTTGCCCAAGGACTGTATCATCAGCGATATAGCCAGTGTGAAGACAGGCCTGCACGAGTTTTATACGAAGAGTGGTTTCCGTTTTGTCAGCACGCACCCGATGTTTGGTCCTACCTTTGCCAATCTGAATCAGTTGTCAGAGGAGAATGCCGTCATCATCAAGGAAGGCGACTATATG
The DNA here is from genome assembly GCF_009495355.1 of Segatella copri. GTDB lineage: Bacteria > Bacteroidota > Bacteroidia > Bacteroidales > Bacteroidaceae > Prevotella. The sequence continues at coordinate 13,338 of NZ_VZAD01000064.1, read as the reverse complement.
GGCAAGATATTCTTCAAGGATCTGTACCAGCAGTTGGGGCTCAACATGCACGAGTACACCTTCGACGAGCACGACCAGACCGTGGCTTACTCGCTGAGTATTCCTTTTGCCAGCACTTTCGTTTTTGCTGCTGTGATGAAGCATCAGGATGCTCCGGGTACTACCTTCAAACGTCACATGAACATAGCCAAGGGCGTACTCAACGAGGACGACTATCTGTTGCAAGAAATTCTCTTCAACCCCTATACTTCAGGACAGTTGAGTCAGATTCGTGAGGAGCTTGTCGAGCTGATCGATATCATCGACCATAAGGATGCCGGTCGCATGAAGGCTTTCCTCACCAAGATACGCAATAACGTAAAGGAAGATATTGAAATAAAGAATTAGAAAAAGTCGGAAGGCCTCTTCTTTGTACCAATTCCAATAGATCCCTCCAGTTTCACGTGCTGTCGTTTCGTATCTTTGATATCGTATTTCGTGAGTGCCTTTGGCTTGTTGCCGAAGACTATTTATTTAGGGTCTGCTGAATTAATTCAGCAGACCCTAAATAAATGCAAAGATACTGCTTTTCTAAAATTAGGGGCATAGAATGAGGAAAACCTTCTAAAATTAGGGGCTAAGGTTAAACAATAAGGATTATTCCGTTGTGAATTTTGTTATGGAATCCTGAAGTTGCCACAATTCTGTATAATCTTTCATCATACTTATATTTTTTACAAGAACATGGTCATGAAAACAGGTAGAAGTATTGTTTCTTTATCCTTTTTAAGATCCTTGGTATATATTAAGTACCTGTTACTGATATGCTCCGAATATTTTTTGCAAAATTCATCCAACGACTTATGTGTCTGATAGCCAGAAGATTTTACCTCAATCGGCCACAGCTTGCTTCCACGTGATAGTAAAAAATCAACCTCGTAATTGTGGTTTGATGTTTTGGATCGCCATGTATGGTAGAAAAGCCTGTTGCCTGTTGCCACAAGCATTTGAGCTACAATATTTTCATACACGTAGCCCAAGTCAGCGGATAACTTGTCACTAAGAAGTTTCTGATAGATGACATTCTCGGTTACATCTTTATCCCAAAAAGCCAGCGTGACAAAAAGCCCAGTGTCCCCCATAAACATCTTGTACTGGGCGTAGTCCATATGTGCAGGAAGCCCCACATTAGGATTGTTTGAGTGGTGAGCGAAATTTACGGTAAGGCTATCTTCCATGTCGCGCAAGAACTCGGCGATTATTTCTGAGGATTCATTTTTCCCTAAGATGCTGGTTTGTTGGTATCGGCTGGCATTTTTACTAAGCTGGGCGGGTATTGCACTAAACATCTTGGATATCTTACCAGATGGGTCTATCTTCAAAAAATCATCTATATATATATCCAGGATTTCCCTCTTCTTGTTATCAACCTCTGTTAAGTTATTTGTTTTCAAATAGGTATAGACAGCTTGTGGCATGCCCCCAACTAACATGTACAGCCTAAAGTCACGACGAAGTTTCCTCATGGTTGCATCACCTAAAGAACGTTTGCTATTGAAACATTCTCTAAGCATATCAATTGTAACATTGTCATTCAAAGCCCAGCGAAACTCCTCATAGTCCATAGGATACATCGTAAGTCGTGTTTCCTCACTTGGTATAACGATTCCCTTGGTGTTCTTCCGGATAGAAAGCAATGACCCTGTCTCAATATAGTCATATCTGTGATCTTTGACCAAATATTTAATGGCCTCACGAGCTTGGGGACACTTCTGAACCTCATCAAAAATGATTACAGATTTACGTTCGTATAATCTTACACCATATATAAATTGAAGTTGCATGAAAAAATGATTGCGGTCAGAAATGTTGTCAATAGCCTCCCACAAGGCTGTTGGTGCATCAGCAAAGTCGATGAGTATATAGCTTTTATACTCGTTTTTTGCAAATTCCTCTGCTATTGTGGATTTCCCTACCCGACGTGCTCCCTTGATGAGAAGTGCTGTAGAACCATCTCTGGTCTGCTTCCAGTTAAGCATTTTATCATATAGTTTACGCTTAAAAACTTTTCCCATAATCTATTCTATTTATTGGGTGCAAATTTACGATATTTATCCTAAATCCCCAAATCTTTTTGGTTAAAAAACAGAAGAATCCCAAAATGTTTTTACTGAAATATAAGAAGAATCCCCAAATGTTTTTTTTTAAAAAGCAGAAGAATCCCCAAATGTTGGCCATTTTTCCGTTGTGAATACATTTTGGGCGGGATGACTCGCCCTTTTTTATTATCATTTGGAGATTATTTCTTCTTGTTTTATTGGATTTCCAATATTGTATCTTGCGAAAGTTGAGTTACATCAAATGTTGGATATATTCATCCAGCTCTTTGGGTTTTCCGTCCTTTTCACACAGTTTCGACAGCATACGTTTACGCGACATGGAAATGTCGGGCAAGTTGCATTGCATGAAGCAACTGATGGCAGAGGGGGAGAAGTGCAGTCTTGTCAGCAGGCAAATACGATATTCCTTTTTGCTTAGTTTCAATTTGATATTTGCCAAGGATGGAATCATTCCCTCAAGGGTTTCTTCTAAGTTATCCCAGGTTTCGTCAGTAATTTTCTCTTGCGGATGACATTCTATATAAGCCAGTTTCTTATACACAAATGTATCCATCAGTTGTTTGTTTATCTCGACAAGATTACGTCCGGAATGAATGCTTTCGTATTGATTAATTTCTTTTTGGAGATTTTCTATGACAGCCTCTTTTTCTTTGATGAGAGCCGCTATTTTTGTTTCGTTCAAGTTTTTCAGATGAGCCAGTTCAGTCTTTGTAGTTTGCAATTTCAGAATGCTGGCTTTGTATAGGCGTTGAGCCACCAATAGCTTATGGTTTCTCTTCTTGATGTTTTTTCTGTAGATATAAACAGCCGATAATAAAATCAAGCAACTGCTTATAATAATAAGGTATATAGTATTAAGTCTTTGCTTTGCCTTATATTCAGCTTCTTTAGCCAGTTTTTGATTTCTGCTATAGTCATACATTGCCTGCATTTGTTGCAACTGCGATTCTCTCAACTCATAGAGTGAGGAATCATTATATTCAGAACTCAATAAGGCATACTTTGCAGCTAAAGCTGAATGATTTGTTTTTGTGTAATATTTTGCCAATCCTTTTGTGGCTGCACATTTGTTGCTGTAAGATTGAGCGTAAATATAACTTTTTTGAAAACTTATATGAGCAGAATCTAACTGATTAGCAAACAAATAATACATTCCTTCATTATATAATAAATATGCACTTGCATCTTTATAATTCGAATTACCTTCAAAATTTATCTTTTTATATTCTTCAAAAGCTTCTTTTGCTTTTATGTAATCATTTTTTTTGATATAATATGGGTAATTTGAGCCGAAAGCCATATTTGCATAATAATTATATCCATGCTTGCGGAGTAGATTTGCTGCACGAAGGTTACGAGCTATTATACTATCATTTTGTTTTAAATCAATATAGGAATTCATATAGCATAATAAGGCGTTAAGGGTATCTTTAGCCATATAAGCATATTTTGTAGCTTTATTATATGCAATAAATTCTTGGTTACATAAATATTGTTTTTCAAACAAAACTCCCATTTGGCTATATATTCTATAGAGTGTAGAATAGTCACAGTCTTGACTGACAGTGTCAGCTTGTTCCGTAGCTTTATTATAATACTCTAATGCTAAGGGTGCTTCGTGTATGTCGCGATATACACAACCAAGCATATAGTAGGCAAGCATACGTTCATTGGATGTACCATGTTTTTCGTAATATGCTGCCACATTTTTCATGATGCTATCTGAGGAAAACGAAATGTCTGCTTTATTCATCGCCTTATGATAGAGCAACTGATAACGCATACGTTGGGCTTTAGAAAAGTCATTTAGTTGCGGCTTGACCTTATCCAATAGTTTGATAGCAACTTTTGCCGAATCATCATTTATGTTCATGATGCTGTCAGCTTGCTGCAACAAGTCATCATATTGCTTGTCGCCATGACAACCAGCAAGCACAAATAAGGACACAATTGCTAAAAGTACTAACGGAAGTTTTTTCATTTTTCTATATATTTATCTTCTGCAAAGATAGTGTAAACCGAAGACAGAATCATCAAGCTTGCTTAAATGCTTTGTTGAGATGCAGCCTATCTTATGCAAAGATAATATAATTATCGGAAAAATGCAAATTGATGTGGGTATTTTTCTTTCAGGAAGTTTTTTACTTCAAAATTTTATGATAAATCTATTCTTGTTGATTTTTGTGAAGTTTTTATAATTGTTTGTATTATAGCGACTTATATGGATTTTGTGAATTCTTGTGAATTTTTCATAGCCTTTTCCTTATAATTTTTCAGAAAGATCAAATTATCTTTGCACCATCGTTTTTAATATGATAAGATAGAGTATATGGAAAATAATTTTTGTAAGCGTGTTTCATTGTTAACTCTTGGCCTTCTGCTGACGTATATCAGTGTATTTGCCCAAATTCATCTACAGATATTTGTAAAGGATAGCAAACAACAAGCCGTTGAGCGTGCTGAAGTAAGTGTGCAGTACGGCGACTCAATAGTGGACTTTGGTATTACCGCAAAAGGCGTTTTTACTGCTACTGTGCCTTCGGCTGGCATTTACAACATACAGGCATCTTGTGTGGGATACACTCCTGTAAGTATTTCGAAGGAGGTGACGCAAGAAAGCAAGGTTGTACTGGTAATGACCGAACAATCCATCCAACTTAACGAGGTTTCTGTGACTGCCAAGAAAATTCCCCAAACCACAGCTACAGGTACAGTATATACTCTTTCGCAGAACGCCAAGGAATGTGGCAATCCATTTAAAGCCTTGTCGGAAATACCCTTGCTGAGAGTAGATATTTCTGGTCAGACCGTACAGACGGCCGATGGCGACAGTCCACTTATTCTTGTTGATGGCAAATTGTTTAATTCGGGCATTGCACCTATCGACCCCTCACGCATAGAGTCGGTGGAGCTGTCGGAAGTGGTTAGTGCTCGTTATCTGCAAATGGGGGTTTCCAAGATACTCAACATACGACTACGCAAGGACATGCCTTGGTATTCATTCACAGAACTTCGCACTCGCCATGACATCCCCTATAGATATGGCTTTGGGGCTGGTAGCTTTGAGGTAGGAAAGAAAAAGTTCGCTATCTCGGGATATGTCGGTCTTACCTATCTGCGCCACGACAAGACAAGCTACGAAATCAATGAAAGCAACGAGGGTGTTACTAAAAACAGAGATGGAAAAAATAAGAAAAAGACTGATACTCAGGAGGGCTATCTGTTGCTGAAGTGGACACCAAACTCGAATGATTACTTTTCCGCCATATTCAGAGGACTCAACAACGATATCAGAAACAAGGCTCACTTTGATGGTCGATATATCACAGAGAATGTAGACAATTCATTCCAGACCGACCAATCGGAGACTACTTCACATGGTGGCATGCTAGGTTCTATCTATTACGAGCATACCTTCAAGGACAACAGCATATTGTCATCATACGCCAAATACAACTATGGTTTCTCCAATGCCAATCAGGAGAACGTGGAGAAGAACACTGACAATGTCGTACCCACCATAGTGGACTACAACTCCAGACGAGATCAATATAAAGTGTCCGTCGACTACGACAGCGGCGAAAAGAAATATGGAAACATAACTTCGGGTGCCAGCATGGAGTATACCATGGATAAAGACTATAACTATGTAGCCACACCTACCGAAGAGTTGCACACAAAACGGTTGAACAGTTTTGCCTATGCATCGTATGCCAACGGAATAGGCAAACTCTACTATATGGCTTCGACTGGTGTGCAGTTACTGGGCATATCTACGGATGCAGACAAAACTACCCATTGGCGTCCCAAAGCTTCGGCCAGCCTGACGTGGCAGTTGCCTCATCAGCAAGTATTACGAGCAAGTTATTATCTCACCAACCGCCTTCCCGAAACCAGTCAGTTGACAGCATACAATACTTCCACCAACCCTTGGTACCGGATAGAGGGAAACCCATATCTGGTACCTGTAATGATACAAAATATCGACTTGAAGTATGACAAGTCGATAGGTGACTTTATGATTCGTGTATATAGTAGTCATAATCGGTATAACAAAATGATAGAGTCGTATGTAAGAACAGAGGATAACATACAGATAGAGTCGTACCGAAACAATGGTACCTATATTGGTACTAATGTAGGTTCTTATATTTCCTATCGTGCCAAGTCGTTTAAGGCTTCTTTCTCAGCTGAGTATAACTGGGATAAATATAATGGTCAATCGGCTAAGGGATATGTCGACCTCAATGGACATGTACGTTGGGATTTTGGAAAATTTTTCCTCTATTCTACCTTCAACTGGCAGAACAAAAGTTACACGGCTATCAGCCATACAGAGTATCACAACCCAATAGAAGCCCATGTTCAACTGGCATGGCAAATTACCAAACAACTCTATGCATCCATAGCCATGCCTTATTATTGGGGAATAAAGAGTCAGACCAATATTACAGAGATGCCTGGTTATACGATGAATAATAAGATGCGATTTAAGAGTGAAAGCCTAAGGCCATGGTTGCTCGTTTCGTGGACTCTTTATAAAAATCCTAAGCTAAGGATTGACGACAGAAATCCTGATATGTAAAAATGTCATTTCCTATTACTTTTCAGCACGACAGTATGCAGTGCGGCATAGCCTGTCTGCAGATGATATGCAGGCATTTCGGCAGGAAGTTTTCTCTTGACTTTCTGTCGAAGTTGTGCTTTGCTACTAACGAGGGTGTGTCCTTGTTAGGCATTAATGATGCAGCCAACAAACTGGGGCTCAAGACTCTCTGTGTCAAGGCAAGCATGAATGAACTTGATTTCAGCTGGTAAAGAATCAATTGGAACTTGGAAATTAAATAAAACTATCAATAAAAACGGTTTTTGTTTGTATCTTTCGGAAAATTTGTTTAAATTTGCCATGTCATTTGGTATTTTGCTGTTCTTACATAGCAGTATCAAGATAAGAGAGATTTCTGATATAGAAAATATGGGCAACTAAATGTGGCTCTGATACTTGTAAGAATATAATTTGTAGTGTTATAAAAATATACAGAAATGAAAAAGTACATACCTTATTTACTTAAATTCGCATTCTTGATTTTTGCAATTTTTCCTGCAATCAAACATGAATGGCTGGCTATAAGCATGGGAGTCATAGCCTTGGCAATACCTTTGGTTTGTTTTGTTTGGTGCTGGATTTCCGATAGTGTGATGAAGGCATTTGAGCATACTCGCGAAGACAGTATCTATAATGTGATGATTTCATTGATAGGATTTATCATATACTATTCCGTTTATGATAGCCTGCTGCTGTGGACCATTATTTTGGCGTTTCAATTACTCGACTTCTATTATGAATATTCTTCTCAGAAAGACCACAAGCAATAACTCTATTTTCACAAATGGGGAAAGTTGAGTTAATATAAGGATGGCAGAATTGCTGATTTTTATATCTTTGCACCATCGTTTTATAATAAAGTCATCAACATGAAAAAAATAATTTATATTGTTTCAATTCTTTTCGTAGCAATTGTTATTACAACTATTGCATATGCTTTATTTGATTTTAATCATGAAAATTTGATAATAATTTTCTTTTCATCTTTAATTTCAATTATCATTACGGAATATGTTAGAAAAAGTTTTTTTGACTATCATTAATTGGGTAAGTTTTCATGGTTACTATAAAAGGATTAATTGAATAATAAGCATTAAATGCAACTCGAAAAAATGCAAAACAATATGATTTTCAATAGAAAATTAGTGTGGAGGGTTTGGAGTATATGGTTATTCCTTAACCTAAGTTTGTTGATTATCGCAAGTAGGCAACCGGCTGAAGCAGGTAGCAGAATCGCCTGTATATATCCTTTTAATTACCACATGGCTAATACAAGTTTGTGGGCTTATGACATTACGGAATTTATAGGCTATGCATTGGTTATACCACCTGTTGTGGCTTTTCTGTTTCAAAGATTTAAGAGATCAGAAAAGGATAGGTTTTGCCAAATGATGATATTTGCTTTTAAAACCTATATCATATATTGCTTTGGCTTTGTTGTAATAGCTTATTGGGATGACTCTGCCATTATAGAGTTTTACCTTACGATAGCCAAGGCCATAGCCATGATGATAGTTACCTACTATGTGGCATATTAAATGTGGCTCTGATACTTGTAAGAATATAATTTGTAGTGTATAAAAATATACAGAAATGGAAATGTACATACCTTATTTACTTAACTTCGCTTTACTGAAGTTTCGCAAATAGGGAAGTTATAGAAGTTAAAGTCATATGCTTTATGGCTAAATAGTCGACAAAAAGTTCACTTTTTATTTTGTTTTGTCTTCGATTTGCTGTAACTTTGCACCCGCAAACTACAATTTGATAAAAGTTGTTTTTCAACTGATTAAAAGATTAGATTATGAGTGAACAGATTGAGCAACAGAATAACAAGGTGCAGGCAACAGCAGAAGAAACAACTGTAGCTACAGAACAGGTGGCTGGTTTCCAGGTGGTAAACGAGGGCTTCACTACACGTGAGGCTATTGAGGAAGCCAAGCGGTGCTTACACTGTAAGGTGCCACAATGTAAGAAGGGATGTCCTATCGGAAATGATATCCCCGACTTTGTGCATGAACTTTCCATGGGTAACATGGGTGCGGCTATGTCTATCATCAATGCCAAGAGCAATCTGCCTGCTATCTGTGGACGTGTGTGTCCTCATGAGAAGCAATGCCAGGGCAACTGTGTGCTGGGCAAGAAGGGAAAACCTGTACAGATAGGCAAGTTGGAGCAGTTTGTTGCCGACTTCGATACCAAGATGAATCTCTCTCGCGAGAAGCTTCCACAGAAGACTCGTGGACGTGTGGCTGTCATCGGTTCTGGTCCTGCCGGACTTACTGTTGCTGGTGATTTGGCACGTCAGGGCTTTAATGTCACGATCTTCGAAGGACAGGCCGAGCCTGGTGGTGTGCTGATGTATGGTATTCCTGAATATCGACTGCCCAAGGCCGTGGTACGTGCTGAGGTGAGCAAGATAGAGGCTCTCGGTGTACAGTTTATCACCAACTGCATGGTGGGTGAGAACAATGTGACTATAGACAGTCTTTTCCGTGCTGGCTACGATGCCATTTTCATGGGAACAGGAACCAGCGTACCTCAGAATATGGACTCTACACCTGGTGCCAAGTTGCATGGAGTGAGCCAGAGTACTTATTTCCTGCACAATGTCAATGCCTATAACGAGGGAGCCCTGACACGCGACATGGTGCCTCTTCGTGATGGAGAGAAGGTGGGTGTGATAGGTGGAGGAAATGTGGCCATGGATGCTGCACGTACTGCCATTCGCCTGGGTGCTGATGTGACTGTGCTCTATCGCAAGACACAGGAAGAGATGCCTGCCATACAGAGTGAGTATGATGAGGCTGTGAAGGAGGGTGTCAAGTTTGAATGGAAAACTACTGTCGAGGCTTTCCTCAAGGGTAAGAACGGAAGACTGGGAAGCTGTGTACTCAATACTCCAGAAGGTGAGCGTGTAGAGAAATTCGACCGCATCTACTTGGCCATCGGATCACGTCCTGCCAACCGTATTGTCTCTACTACTGCAGGTATCGAGGTTGACGAGAAAGGTTATGTCAAGGTGGTGGAGCGTCCTTTTGGTATGACCACCCGTAGAGGTGTGTTTGCCGGAGGCGACGTGGTTCATCGTCCTCAGACCGTGGTGCTTGCCATGAAGGCTGCCAAGGAGGTGGCTCAGGGTATTGCTCAATATGTCGATGCCATCAAGTTGCTCGAAGAGGCAAAGCGCATCGAGAAGAGCGGAACGACAGACGTAGAATAACGTTATAGACTTTTAAATCGCATTAATATCTCCCAAAACTCATTGGTGGTTTTGGGAGATATTATTTTTTTATTTACTTTTGTAGGCATAACTCAACTTATGTAAGTTGTAGAAGTTCAATAAGATAAAACGAATGAAGAAGACTATATTGATGATCGTGCTGGTATGTTGGGCTGTGGCAATGGTCAGGGCACAGAAAACCTGCGTCATAGCCAATGCCGAAGACCATGTGCCTGTGCGTGAAGCATTGATTCATACCGATAACAATCATTGGGCACGTACCGACTACAGAGGTTACTGGACCATGAAGTATCAGTTTGACAGTGCTACGGTGACGAAACTGGGCTTTCTGAAGACTACCATCTATCTGAAGAATCTCCCCGATACGGTGTTTCTGCTGCCACAGAGTCACCAACTCAGAGAGGTGGAAGTATGGGGAGAGAATATGCCTGGCATCAAGGGCATTCAGAATGATGCGCACCGGCAGGCTGAGATAGGTGGGGCAAATGCTCCCAGCGGAGCGAGCTTCGACTTGGCCAAGATGCTTGACAAGAGGGGCAGACGTGACAGCAAGCACCTTCGAGAGGCTCAAAAGATATTCGGCGAGATGGATCGCAAAGACCCCATTGTGGCTGCCTACGAGAAGGCCACAGGGAAAAAATATCAGGCTAACGGCAGTATGATGAAGTCGAGCGTGGAGCCTATAGAACCTCGCCAGCAACCTGCCACTGCATCTGATGCAGAAAAGGCAAAAGCTGCAGGAGAAAGAAATGGGCAAGGCAATGTGCCGGAAAAGAATCCCGGCAAGGAACAAGGTAAAGGAAAAAACAAGGAACAAGGGAAGGAGCCGCTTCCTGTAAATGATGAAAAATCGTCAAAAAAGGTACGCGTGTCGGTAGAACAGTCGGTAAGTATCCTAAAGTGACAGATTTGACGTGCTTTTTTGGTTACTAATATAGGGTTTTCGGAATTATTTTCGTAACTTTGCAGCCAAAATAAAAAAAGAATTTAAAATGTTTGAAAATTTAAGTGATAGACTGGAACGATCCTTCAAGATTCTGAAGGGTGAGGGTAAGATAACCGAAATCAATGTGGCCGAGACCATGAAGGACGTACGCCGTGCTTTGCTCGACGCCGACGTCAACTTCAAGGTAGCTAAGGAATTCACCAACAAGGTGAAGGAAAAGGCACTTGGTATGAATGTGCTTACGGCTGTAAAGCCTGGTCAGTTGATGGTAAAGCTGGTTCACGACGAGCTGGCTGAGTTGATGGGAGGCGAGGAAGCTCCTCTGAAGCTCGAAGGTCATCCTGCCATCATCCTGATGAGTGGTCTGCAGGGTTCGGGTAAGACCACCTTCAGTGGAAAGCTTGCCAATATGCTCAAGACCAAGAAGGGCAAGAAGCCATTGCTCGTGGCCTGCGACGTTTATCGTCCTGCTGCTATCGACCAGTTGAAGGTGGTAGGAGAGCAAGTGGGTGTTCCTGTATACAGTGAGCCTGAGAGCAAGGATGTTTGTGTCATTGCCGACCATGCCATCCAGCAGGCTAAGACCAATGGCAACGATGTTGTCATCGTGGATACTGCCGGTCGTCTGGCCATTGACGAGCAGATGATGAACGAGATCAGCGGTCTAAAGAATCATCTTCGTCCCGACGAGACTCTCTTCGTAGTTGACTCGATGACTGGTCAGGATGCTGTCAATACAGCCAAGGAGTTTAACGACCGTCTTGATTTCAATGGCGTGGTTCTTACCAAGCTTGATGGTGATACCCGTGGTGGTGCTGCTCTCAGTATCCGCACTGTGGTGACCAAGCCTATCAAGTTTATCGGTACTGGCGAGAAGATGGAGGCTATCGACGTGTTCCACCCTGCCCGTATGGCCGACCGTATTCTCGGTATGGGTGACGTGGTTTCGTTGGTAGAGCGTGCTCAGGAGCAGTTCGACCTTGAGGAGGCAAAGAAACTGGAGAAGAAGATTCGCAAGAATCAGTTTGACTTCAACGACTTCTATGCTCAGATACAGCAAATCAAGAAGATGGGTAATATCAAGGATTTGGCTGGTATGATTCCTGGTTTAGGCAAGGCCATCCGTGATGTGGATATTCCTGATGATGCATTCAAGAGCGTTGAGGCTATCATTCAGAGTATGACTCCTAAGGAGCGTTCTAACCCAGGTATCCTCAATACCAGCCGTCGTCAGCGTATCGCCAAGGGCTCGGGTACCAATATCCAGGAGGTGAACAAGCTGATCAAGCAGTTCGACCAGACCCGCAAGATGATGCAGATGATGACTGGTGGCGGAATGGCAGGCATGATGAGCCGCATGAAGGGTATGAAGGGAATGCCCGGTATGCCAAAGATGCCAGGAATGTGATAACACATAACATTGATTATTTAATATTGAATGAAATGCAACTGATAGACGGAAAGGCTACGGCAAATGCCATTAAGGAGCAGATAGCCGAAGAGGTGGCACAAATTATTGCCAACGGAGGAAAACAGCCACACCTGGCTGCTGTACTCGTAGGACATGACGGAGGCAGCGAGACCTATGTCAAGAATAAGGTGCTTGCCTGTGAAAAGTGTGGATTCAAGTCGACCCTTATTCGTTACGAGGACGACGTGACCGAGGAAGAGTTGTTGGCCTGTGTGGACAAGCTGAACAAGGATGAAGATGTAGATGGCTTCATCGTGCAACTGCCTCTTCCTGCCCATATTGACGAGCAGAAAATCATCATGGCCATTGATTATCGCAAGGATGTGGACGGTTTTCATCCCATCAATGTAGGTCGCATGGCTATAGGTCTGCCTTGTTTCATCTCTGCCACTCCGTTGGGTATTCTTACCCTGTTGCAGCATTATCATATTCCTACCAGTGGCAAGAAGTGTGTAGTGCTTGGCAGAAGCAACATCGTGGGCAAGCCTATGGCGCAACTCATGATGCAGAAACAGTGGGGTGATGCTACCGTAACGGTTTGCCATTCTCACTCTGCCAACCTGAAAGAGGAATGCCGTGAGGCGGACATCATCATTGCAGCTATCGGAAAGCCCAACTTCGTTACAGCCGATATGGTGAAAGAGGGAGCTGTGGTGATAGATGTTGGTACAACCCGCGTGCCTGATGCTACCCGTAAGAGTGGCTTCCGTCTGAATGGTGATGTCAAATTTGACGAGGTTGCAGAGCGTTGCTCTTATATCACCCCTGTTCCTGGTGGTGTAGGTCCTATGACCATCTGCTCGCTGATGAAGAATACATTGGCTGCAGGAAAGAAGGAATTCTACAAGTAGCAATATACTTGATTTTTTATAACTCTCTAATTTGTTGGAGGCCGAGTGTAGTGATGCACTCGGTCTTTTTTTGTGTGTCGGGCATGACACTAACCTAACTGGTTTAACTCCAGTCGCAGGT
>NZ_VZAD01000061.1 GCF_009495355.1 Segatella copri | reverse complement strand
TCCACCTCTCATCTCGGTCTTCTCCCCTCAGGGAAGAAGAGGAAACCGCTCCTCTCAATAGTCTTTACGACCCCTTCGGTTCCCCTTGTAGGGGACAGAAACGTCGCTCTGAACCGCTTCATTCTATGGTTGGCGGACCATCAGAGGTCTACGCCAGCAGCGGAGCTGCAGTTTTTTTTTGTGCGGGATAAACCGCAGGGACATGGGGAGGGGCTGATGATGCGACTGCAGGGACATGGGGATTGCTGCTGATGGGAACGCAGGGACACAATGCTGGATGCGGTGATGATAATACTTTTTATTCGACTTTGGACAGGATCGACTCTGGAGAGGTTCCCATCAGGGTTATGGCAGAAATCTTATGACCTTCATTGGCATTTAATGAATGACATCAGCGCTTACGTCCTTTACCAAATAACTCAGAATGCGAACCTAAACGGACTAATACTATTGCGTTATTGTTCTTATCAAACCAAATCAAAAGTGTATCATTCTCTATATGGCATTCCATATAGTTCTTCCAGTTACCTTTCAAAGGATGAGGATTATATTCTTCCGGTATCTGATTGCCTTCTGCCAAAAGCTTAACTATCTCCAAAACGTTTCTACAAATTCTTTATCATTCTTAAAACGCTTATAATCTTTCTTGAACTACGAGGTCTTTCGAATTTCTTTCATAAACTCTATTCCTCCATTGATGCCATGAAACTTTCTAAGCTATCTACTCGAACTACTCCTGCATCATGACCACTCTCTGCCTCTTTCATTGCTGCCAAAGTTTCTGCGTTTGGAACATCTTCCAAAGCAGCACTCCTTGAAACAGGGGAGTCAGAAACTATTTTAACGCCTTTCATAAGAGAGAGGACATTCTTTAATTGCTCCAACAAAGATGGGCTATCTACCTGTAATGTTAACTGTGCCATAACTTCAATATTTAATTCGTAGCAAATATAAGGGTTGTCTGTGAAACAACCAAATTTTTGAAGAGTTTTTGCTTCATATTAATCTGTCTATAACTTCTGAACTTGCGAAAGTCCAATTCCATTATTAAATTCGGTGTTTTTCTACCATTTTTCTGACATTAGACCTATTTATCATATTCCTCTAAAATGTTCTTCCACATAGTCAATGACTTCATCTAATTGTGTCAAAGCCAAGTCTGACCAAACTACTTCCACCCTCTTTTTGCTTTAATATAAGACTCAACTTGCGAATTTAGAATGCAGCGACCTGCTCTATTTTCCTTCAGAGCATGTTCTGCAGCCGCAATCATCACCTCACGTGGTATCCCATGAATCGAATTAGTCGACTCACTCATATCAACATCGCCTAAAGAGGACTCAATTTTAGCTATCAAGGAATATTTATCCTCAATGCTTAATTTCTTGATTTCATCCCAATAAGGAATGGTCCTATCTTGAGATACATTATTTGTCGACATAATACATTCTCCTTTATTCTAATCCTTGCCCGCAAATTTACAACTTACTTTCGTAACCACCAAGAAGAACCTTAAATATTTGACACTAATTGACTTAAGCCACATGCGAAAATTCTGTATCTTATTGGTACTTTTTTACTTCTCGACGACCTCGAAGTCCTCTTTATGGACGCCACGGATGGCAACAGCATAACCTCCAAAGTCGAAGACGAGTTGGCGATCGCGGTCTATGCGGACGATATAGCCTTCGCATCCTGCAAAAATGCCGGTGAGTACACGCAGCTTTACATGGTCTTTGGCAAACTTCTCGAATGGGTCTCTCAGAAACGTTACTCTTTCTGGATTATCCTTCAATACTGTCATGAATGGTTGCATAACCTTGTCCCTGATGGAGGCAGGAACTCCCTTGCATCGGTCTTTCACCAAGTGGTATTGCGGATAATAATTCTTTAGGAATGCTTGGAGGACTTTTGTTTTGCCCTGCAAGAATACGAGTCCACTGATAGATGGCTGTAATTCTTTCTTTACTCCACCTTTCTCGTTCTTTTGTCTGTACCTCAAAGTGCGGTGAATGAAACAAGGTACGGCTGAATTGGGATTTTTCTCGTTATAGTCTTTCATCTCATTCTCAAAAGCCTGGGCTGTCTTGTTGTGAATGAACAGGTAACCCCAGGGCGTTCCTTCTATACCTGGATCCGATTTGTCATCAGCCCCAGTAACGTGAATGCCCTTTGGTAAGCGTTTGCTTACGTCGGTTGTAGAAGGTGAATTCAAGCAATCCTGCGTCATATTCGCTTTTGATTTTATTGCAAAAATACTAAATTATGTTGGATTACGTATCAGATTTTGATATTTTTTGCTGACGATCAAAAAATATGCTTTATTTTTTTGTAAATAGGGCTTGAAAAAGGCTTTCGAAAAACCTCTCTTAATGCTAAGGAGGTTTTTCGAAAACCCACCAGTACTTCCTTAACCTTAAGAGTCTTTTCGAAAACCCACCAGTCCTCCCTTAACCTTAAGGGAGGGTCCACCTCTCATCTCGGTCTTCTCCCCTCAGGGAAGAAGAGGAAACCGCTCCTCCTCGTCGCTCTGAACCATTTCATTCTATGGTTGGCGGACCATCAGAGGTCTACGCCAGCAGCAGAGCTGCGGTTTTTTTGTGCGGGGATGAACCCGCCTTGCGGAAGAACTTGTGAAAGCGAACTTTCATTGCGCTCATTTGCACAACCTTTCCCCTCAGGGTACAGGGGACGTTCCAACCGTACAGGTCTAATTTTATTCTTCAAAAATCTGCATAAAACGTTTGGAAAATAATAAAAAAAGAGTTACTTTTGCAACAAAAACAAAAGACTTTGATCAATGAAGAAAATTACCGCATTCATTCTCTTGCTATTATCATTAGTAAGTTGCAACGAGAAAACAGCCCAAGACTTATTTGACGAATCAAAAACGGGTGTTGTCCTGATTTTGAACGAGTACTATTATGTCATGAAATTACCTAATGGCAACAGCATATACTTCACCGGGATCGACCAGGAGGGCAATCTCGAAAACCTGGCTTTCGAATATGCTGACATCAAAAACAAACGACAAATCTTAACGGGAACCGGCTTCTTCATAGACAAGCAAGGAACTATCATGACAAACCGCCATGTAGCCCAACCCTCTATCGACAAAACGGCAGTAAAAGAAAGTTACAACAACATGGTGGCTTCCATCAAGGCATACTACGCCGCACAGATGAGTGCCTTATCGCAGGAATACCAAAACTTAGAGAGTCAAAAGAGCGATTGCTATTCTTACGATTTCTATGGTAATGCATACGAGAACACGGATAAATTGCAGGAAATAGCCTCACAACAAAGCGAACTGGAAGAGCAGTTCAACACACTGAACAGCGTAAGGGAATCCATGGACGACCACGTTTCATTGGATGAACTAAGCATCACGGCGGTTTGCGAAATCGGAATCGCCTACGACAACACCTTTGTCAATTCCGACAGAGACTTCTTGGACAAAAACCCTTGTGTGGTGATAAAAGTTTCTGACAAAGAAAATACTGACTTAGCCACCATCCAACTAAAGAACAAGAAGACTCCTGACGAGGCTCACGTGTTCAGAACCGACGGAACGATAGACGAAAACGCCATCGATAAGGTGAAAAATATGTTCTCCTCTCACAATGACAAGATTCTTCATATAGACCAACAACTTTATATGATTGGCTACAATGCCGGTCCAACCCTGGCTACTACCAAACAAGGCATCCAAGTTCAAATGACAAGCGGAAAGGTAACCCAGTTGCCAGACGGAGACAGGGTGTTATACAGCATCCCTACCATGCAAGGCTCAAGCGGCAGTCCCGTCATTGACAGCAAGGGAAGATTAGTTGCCGTCAACTTTGCGAAGCTGAGGGGTACTGACAACTTCAACTTCGGCATCCCCATGAACAAAATCGCTGCTTTTCTGAAATAACAAAGGGGAGATTTTGTAGTTTTTGGGGAAGTTAAAGGAGTTAATGGAGTTAAGGAGTTAAGGAGTTAAGACGTATGTCTTGCAGCTTAATAACTACGCCAAAAAGACTGTTGTCTTAACTCCTCAGCGACCGTAGGGAGCGATAACTCCTTTAACTCCTTTAACTTCTGAACTTACGAAACTTGAATTAGGTATATTTAGCTCCTATTTTTTACTACTTCCATCTTTTTATGTAAAAAACACCATTTTGTTTTGTCGATTTAACAAAATAATCGTATTTTTGCAAAATCAACTAAACAATAAGAGATTATGATACAAAAAGAAGTTATCAGAGAAATACTCTTGGAAAATAGAAAAGAGATTGAATTACAGCATATTGTCCCAAGAGACATCCAAATGGAAGAGTTTGCCAACTATGTCTTGATAGGCGTAAGACGAGCCGGCAAATCATTCATGCTTTATCAGCAAATTCAACAATATCTGAAACAAGGTATCAGTTGGAACTCTATGCTCTATCTCAATTTTGAGGATGAGCGATTGATGGGCATGACTGCGCAAGAACTAAACCTCATCCTTGAGGTTCATGGTATGATGTCTTACAAACGTCCAATTCTATTTCTTGATGAAATACAAAACATAGATGGTTGGGATAAATTTGCACGACGTTTAGCTGACAACAAGTACAGAGTCTATATAACAGGCAGCAACGCTAAAATGCTTAGCAGTGATGTGGCAACGACCTTGGGAGGTCGCTATATCACTAAACACATTATGCCATATAGTTTCTCTGAATTTCTGAATGCCAATGAGATTTCTTATGACACAGATACCATCGCGACCACATCAGGAAGAGCAAAAGTACAAAGATATTTTGAAAGCTATTTTCATTTTGGAGGTTTTCCTGAAGGTGCAAAACTGGCATCAAAAAGAGATTATATCAATAGTGTATATCAAAAGATTTACCTCGGCGACATAGCCTCTCGCAACAAAATAGAGAACCAGTTCTCACTTCGCATACTTTTCCGAAAATTAGCAGAGAGCGTGAAGCAACCAATTTCTTTCACACGACTCACCAATATAATAGCATCTACTGGTGCTAAACTCAGCAAACCAACTCTCATCAATTATATTGAATATTCTAAAGATGCTTTCTTAATTTATCCTATCAAGAATATCGCAGACAATCTCACACAACGTGAGACCAACCCTAAATACTATTTTGTAGATAACGGTATTATCAGTATCCTTGCCATGGATATAGACACATCATTATTAGAGAATATGGTTGCAATGGAACTATTACGAAGATATGGGTTAGACGAACAAGTTTTCTTTTATAATAAAAATATAGAAGTAGATTTTTATATACCTGATGCAGCTATGGCTATACAAGTAAGCTACAATCCAAAAAAATCTACAGAAACTTGGGAAAGAGAATCTACAGCTCTTATCAAACTTTCCAAGGTATTGGATTGCAAGCGTCTCATAATCCTAACTTACGAGTTGGAAGAAGAGATTATTGTAAAAGACAAGAAAATAGAAGTGATACCTGTATGGAAATGGTTACTTGATTTATAGCTATTATCCAGAACGTCAAGGCAGAATAAAGAAAAATAATATGGTACAAAGAATTTTCAGACGCAAAATATACGATAAGATTCTTAAATGGAAAGAGGAGAATCATGGTAAAACAGCTCTTCTAATCGAAGGTGCTCGAAGCGTGGGTAAGTCTTGCTTTCGGGGACAAGGCTTTCACGGAATGACTCCTTGTTGTATAAGAAAAGAGGCATATTGATTACCCATATGCCTCTTTTCTCTTTAAGGATTTTCAATCAACAAAAAATTGGAAATTCTGTTGTCTTCCATCGGTATAATGGAATGTACCATTATAAGACGCTACGTAATGATCATAGCCTTCGTCGTCAATAAAACTATCCGTACTATAGTTTCCATCAAATTTACCTATTGTCTTACCACGTAAATACGCCTCCAAGACACATCTTCCAGTTCCTTTGTCATAAGAAACAACACGCAAGATATATTTATCTGATTCATTTTTATAGCACCCTATCTGCCCTTTCACATCTATCTCTCCAGGAAAGTTGGAATCATTTGACCAAAGAGACATCTCTACAGGAGTAGGTTTTGGGGCAGGCGCTTCTCCCTCTTTATGCATCATAATCAGAAGTCCTTTTTTACCATCTTTTCCTGGTCCGATAAGATCATTTTTATTCACGCTAAACGAGAACTTGCTGCTGCCATCTTTTCCTTTAAAAGAATAAGTGTCGTCTGTAGCAGCAATATTCATTTTTATCTTACCTCCCAAGTCCATATTTTTATAAATACAGTTGCGAACATTTGTTCCATCTGTTTCAAATGTAACCTGCATATTGCAAAGATTTCCCTCTTCATCATACATTTTACCGACAAAAGTGACTGGCTCCCAAGTATCAAGACTGTCCACATGAATGCTATCACTTACAACCTCTGGACTTTTCTTAAGGGAATGGCCTCCAGACAAATATTTCCATAACAGCAATCCTCCTCCCAGTAAAAGAATAACTGCAAATATTGCAAGCAATATGCGCATATTGTGATTATCATCATCATCCTCATCATAATACACAGGAGGTGTATCTTGAGTTACAGTGGAAGTTACGCCTCCGACCGGAAAGGCTTCATTGGATAAAGGAGCTCCGCACTTTCCGCAAAATTTCTCGTTGGCTTCACATTTCTGACCACATCTTGGACAGTAAATATCAACCATTTCTGTTTGCTTTTCCCCATTATTACAAATGGTTTGATCTGATAGCTTAAAACCACAAGAACCGCAGAATAAGCTCCCCTCTTCGATTTTTGCATGGCAATTTGGACATTCATTCTTTGCATCAATTGCTGATGACGTTGGCAAAACCACATCAGAAGAATCTTCCACAAACGTATTAGTACATAATTCGTCGCCCTTATCAGGTGCATCAAAAACAATTAGCTGATGACAATGAGGGCATTCGCATTCGACCTGTGAACTTGGCACAGATGATGCTCTGAAGACCATACCACAATATGGGCAAGTCACATCAAATTCTATTTGATCCATAATTCAAAATATTTTATTTACTACAATGATATGAAGAACTCCTTTAGAAGGTGATTGGCATAGGTTAACCCTTACCTGCCTACATTATTACTTAATAATCGTCTTCATGAAAAGACACAGACAGAGAATAATTATAATAACTACCGTCGGAAGAATACATTGTTGGAGTTTTTATCTTAAAGGAATGTCCACCAGGTATGCAGTATCCCTCACTTACAGCTCTATTTACATTGATAATATAGCCGTTATCAAGTTCTATTTGAGGATAATACATTCTTGAAATATCATAGCTCCAATCCCAGTCTGTAACACGCCAGGTTTTACCTGTTGGAACATAGATGTATTTAGACTCTAAATAATAACGAGTACCATAACTCGTATTCTCTATATGTGCTCCATAATTACAATTGTAATAACTCATAGAAGAGCCGTTTGTAAGCATATTAATGGTCACCGTTTTATTTCGTGCCGCTTCCTCAATGCGCGCCTCTTCACGCATTTTTGTGAGTTGTGAGGAAGCTTCATTTCTATGCATTCCCTTTGGGTGTACAGAAAGATATTTTTCAAGTGCCGAAATACCTTTTTTCAGATTACCCGAAGATATATTCATTTTCGCCGTCTCCCAAGCTACAGAATCAGCTACGAATGCTCTTACAACAGTTTCCATTGCTATCCTGTGCGCATTAAGAGCATCTTTCTCATGCTTATTAAGGAAGTTTCGCGCTGCATAGACATCACCTTTCCTTTTTGCAGCATTAAAATCAGCTAATTCCAGTTTTCGTGGCTGATAAATACCGAAATACCAATAAGCCACACTTCCCAAGAGCATACCAAGGGCTATAATTCCTATGATGAAAGGAAAATATGACCTACGTCGCGGTTCCTCTAAATATTGAGGTGGTGCATAATAATCCTGCTGCATTGAGTTTGATGATGGTACATAGCTCTGCTGAACAGGAACTTGTGGAACTACATACGAAGATTCAGGCTCAAAGTCCTCAGTATTGAGAACATCATCCCCTGTCTCTGGTGCATCAAAAACAATTAGCTGATGACAATGAGGGCATTCGCATTCGACCTGTGTACTTGGCACAGATGATGCTCTAAAGACCATACCACAATATGGGCAAGTCACATCAAATTCTATTTGATCCATTTTTTATTATTTTGTTTTATCTACAACTATGATATGATTATTTCCCTTAGATGGAGATTTGACTATTTTACGCACAGAAACGGCAGGACGACTTGTACGAGTCTTGCGAGGCACACGTCGTACACGTTTTGGTTTACGAGTTACAGGCTCATCAGATTCTTCATCAGACTCTTCCTCT
Organism: Segatella copri; assembly: GCF_009495355.1. Taxonomy (GTDB): domain Bacteria; phylum Bacteroidota; class Bacteroidia; order Bacteroidales; family Bacteroidaceae; genus Prevotella. Next base: position 140,368 of record NZ_VZAD01000061.1, on the reverse strand, counting down.
GTAGTTTTCTCTTCACCAAGAAAAGGTATGACTGGCAATATCTTACTTTTAGATTCTGATCTCAAATATATTCCATTCTTGTCGTATTCATAAGCCATAGCTTCATCTGGGGCATAAGGAGATTCTGTACTTGTCCATATTCCTCCACTTGACTGTTTTTCATTAGAGCGAAATATGCGAGTACGCACATCTGATCTTGAAAATATCTCTCCATCACTAATTTCCTGTGCGCTCTTCACTTTAAATGCTGCAGAACCCAATGGAACCATATCTACAACAAGACCCTCATTGGGTTTGTACTGATAACGAAACGCAGCACTTGACCAACTTTTAATTGGGCGAATCGCATATATCACTCCATCACCTTTTGAATAATACGAGGATGTTACGACATTAGGGTCCTGATCATAGATGCCATAAGCCATAGAATCAATCTCCTCTAAGTCATATTTCTCAGTGAAAGACTTCGTGTGAGAAGGCAAGATACAACTCAGATTATTCAGAGAAGGCAAATGATAGTATTTCAATGGGACGTTGTCTAAATCATCAAAAGACAACACCTGTTTCATTCTTTCTTCAACTTCTACAGAGTTTGCATAAGATTTAGCAGAATCCCAGTCAAATTGACCTATATCAGAATTAGAATTGCCACTCAAGGAGCCAGAAGTATCAAGGTAATTATTAGCAAGATAGTCTGCAGGAATTGAGTCAGGAACATTATTGATATCAATTGGCATCTGAGTCATAGTGAATTTACCCTCAAGTTGGGGAATGTGAGCCGCATTCTTGATTTTAAATACCATAGTTCTTTTATCACTACTAAAATTCTTTTTTAGCGTAATATGATAAATTAATGCACCTGACCCTAATCGTTCTGATACAATATCACCATAAGGGAACTTTCCTCCCTCATACTCCAAATTGACAGAAGAAGGACAGGAACGCATATAAACATCAATGTTTGGTAATTCTGTTCCGATATGTTTGACAATTGTAGGATCAATGGTCTTATCTACCGTAATGTTTGTGCCGGAAATATTGTAATGCATAAAAGTACTGTTTGCCGCATACGTCTTGTCTATATCAATATAGGGTCTGGTCAAGAAGTTACTCGTATTACTCATTAAAGACATGCGTACAGCCTCTTTGTCAATAAGTAGAACAGATGAACCGCTTGTACAATAAGCCACACCTTCTTTCTTCACAGGCAAAGTAAAAAGAAAAATATCATTCTGTGCTGCCCACCATTTAGGATCTGCTATATCCTTAACTTTCTTAACGCCAGCAGCCGAACCTAATTGTTTGATACCTATAATGAGCGCACCACCGGATAAAGTATAACGATAAGCCGAGCGATAAGGATTATCTGTTGGTTCATTATCTGCCCGTTTCTTGAAACGCAGACCATAAATAACATTTTCTTTGCTCATATAGTCAGAATACACCGTAGTCTCTCCCGAATTCTCTATGTTCAAAGTTTCCACATTATTATACAACTTTCCTGATTTGGTAAAACGAGGCATATCCTTTGGCGAAGTAAAGAATGGAGCTATGTAAATCATCTCTTCCGGAGTGGGAAGACGGTAATTACGATTTCCTATACGCCATGACTTGTTAGGAGGGCATAACCCTATGGAAGAGTTGGAACCATCGAAATCAGCAAACTTATCATCACTGGCAATATTCTTCTTTGCAAACTTCATCAATGGGCTGAGTTTACTATCCTCTATCTTTATACGATTAGCTTCTGTTATTGCATCATTAATAACCTTGTCAACATACTCGCGATGAGACGAAAGAGTATACGTCACTTGCGCCCATCCTAAGACAGCATTGATTTGGAGCAAAACGAACAAACATATTTTTCTCATGACCTATAGTTTTAAAGGAGTTAATTTGGTATAGTTTTTTATAATCGTATTGACAAAGCCATAGTAATCATCTTCAGAAACCTTCGTTTCTTTTCCATTCAACAGCTTAGTATAAGCCCCATTGGAAAAATGATAATTCTCCTGATGAGCTTCTTCTACAAGAGTGTACTTGGCCTTAATAAGCCATACTGCACTTCCCTTCTTCTGCGATTCATCAGTATTAACTACAAATAACCCTTTTCCACGAAGATATACCCACTCAAAAACCGGTTTTTTATAAATCAGGCTTGCAGCCCCATCCTCTGCACCAAAGACTATCAGATTTTTATCATTATTTGCAATAACTTCTTTCTGTCCATCCTGATCCAAATCGAGCATGAAATACTGAGTAATATTCATATCAGGATTATCCTGTGAAAATTCTTTAAGGGCTTGTACGGCAGCTTTTTCATTTTTAACAAGCATCTCTGTTTTCTCTGCCTGCTTATCCTTTTTTATAAATAAGAAATAGATTCCAGTAAACAGAACAGCGGCTACCACCAATACTATCATCAATACTGGATTAAACTTCTTTTTCGAAACACCTTCGTAAGTGTCATTCATAGCCTCCTTCAGTTCATCGGCAATCTCTACATTCTCGTCATCTTCTTCGTCCTCTTCGACACTTTCTAAAAGAGCCTTGTTAAAACTCTCCTGTAATGAAGCTTTCTCAGATTCTGAATTTGAGACTTCTTCAGCAGAGTTCTCTGGCTTAGCCTCGTCTATATTAGAGGGTTCTACATTCGACTCATCAGGCTTATCCATATCGTTCACCATTGCAGCTGGTTCTGCATGAGGTGCCAGAACTATAGGATCCAGAGCCTCAGCCTGAACAGGTTGAACTGGAACTGGCTGAGCTTGAATTGGCTGAGTTTGAACAGGCTGAGTTTGAACAGGCTGAGCTTGAACTGGCTGAGCTTGAATTGGCTGAGTTTGAACTGGCTGAGCTTGAATTGGACGAGCTTGGACTGGACGAGCTTGGACTGGACGAGCTTGGACTGGACGAGCTTGGACTGGACGCCCCTGAACAGGACGAGCTTGAACCCGAGCCTGTTGTGGTTGATTAATGACAGGTTGCTGATTTCTCACCTGATTTACACTATCATCAACCACAACATTAATATTTGAAGCGGTCATTATCTGTTGGCAATATGGACAGGCAACACGTTCTTTAGTCGCATTTAAAACCGTTATAAAACGATTATTGCAATGATGACAAATATACTCAAATCTCATAATACGATAATTTATAGTTATTTTTCTTTATTATTTTTCGGACTATCCTCAGAACTATGTATGGATACATTTGCAGATTCATTACCCTTATTTCCATTAGTCTGAGAAGCATGCTTGTCTGCGGATTGAGAAACAGATTTACCCGAAGTGGCTGCATCTGCACCAGCTTTTTCTTTAGGTTCTTCAGTTTCTTTTCCCTGTGACTTCGCCTTGTCTTTTGGTTTCTCTGCTTGCTCTGTCTGTTGATTTCGGGAAGCCTTGCGATCTGTATTTCGCTTGCCTTCAGATTGCAATTCAGAAGATTCAGAATCAAAAATATTTTCAGACTCTGGAGAGACTTCATTCTCAATAGGAGTTGCCATTTCTGGATTTTCTTGAATATCGTTTTTATTGATCAAATCTCCCAAACAGATACCTGCAAAGAAAACTATCACAGTATATACAATCATTCCTAACAAGAATTTCTTGCTTGCAAACACTGAGCTATTTGACTTAGATGTATGCGAAGCACTCCTAATAGGAAGTTCCTGCAGTACAATTGTATGAGTAAGCGGCTGAGTGAGATTCAAGTATCCCTGATAGTCAGCACACCCTGGTTTCATCACCTCCACTCGTGCATTCCTTGCCTCTTGTTCACGAATACTTATTGAGCGATCTCCTGGCACAAGATTACCATTCACAAAAAGCTGGTACTGCGCAGCAAGATGTCCTTTGAACATTACGTGAAACATTTTAGCACTGATTTCCTTTTCCCAAGGTATTTCACTTTGAAGCAACAATGGCTGACGATTTTTACTAATATTTACCGATAAAACCACTTCTTTATAGCCTGCCCTATATAGAAGTAAATTTACCTTTGAACCTAATATGGTTTTTAAAGGCTTATCACGAAAAGGAACTTGATTGACGAAAAGTTCCATGCCTGCTACTGGCAAAGTTTGAGGAGGGAACAGATAAGCAGGCTGTTCAAAGCCATTTCTCGACAAATCGCACATCTGTTGTAAAACAGATGGTGGTACTTCATTACGGGCTGGAATATCCAGAAAGAACACTGCTTTATATTTCTTATAATAAGACTGATCTAATCCTTGCGCCAAGAGGTTTCCTAAATAGACAAAATCAGTATTCTGACCATACATTCTATAGGCAAGAGCTTCGGTCTGACGAACTGGCATACAGTCAATATACAGCAAATCAGGATAAGAACTGTCCAAAAGCGGTCTAAGATTATCATATTGCTCTACTCCACTTACAATTTTTTCCTGTACAAGTGAAACCAATTTCAATAAATCCTCTGAAGCAACAGTTATGGAATTTGGAATATAAATCCAAGCTGCCATGTAATCGCCAGTTCTTCCCACATTCAATGGTTTGACTATTGAAAAATAAATTCCAGTCGCATGATAATTCAAGACATAGAAAAGTCTGCTGAGATGCAAGTGAGAAATATAGTTTCGCATATCGTATGTCTTTCCATACCATGCTCCCTTATTTGTCACGAACACATCAGTCAAGCCACCATGGGCTTTTTGTATTAATAATTCTATTTTGCTCATTCCTCTTAACTTTTAAACATGTTTATCAATTTTTGTAACCAACTCTTTTCCTCATAATAAGAATAACGTATAAACAAATCCACAACTTTAGTCGCAGAGGTTGCGTCAAACAGACAGTAATCTTTGAAGCATACTTCTCCTATAGAAAAAGGAACAATGTTGACACGCCCGTTATTGATGTTATGCTCTTTGCAGATACGGAGAAGATTATTATAAAAGCCCAAATAATTCTTTGTCATATATTTCAACAAATGATCATCAAGCGATCCTTTATAAGAAGCTTTATCCACCTTGGATATAAGGACATAGATAGCATCTGTATTACTATCAAAGAGTCCCATATTGTTAAGGTGAGCAGCTGCCGAATTGAGGTACTCTGCCTGCGGAAGACCATTGAAGAGACGTTTTTCTGCACCATATTCAACAACAAAGAAATGAATTTTATTATTATTCGATCTATTGCTGAGCAGAATATTATGCAAAGTTTCCAACGCTTGTTGCTGATCGTCACGTAGTTGTTCTCCTGCATCTTGCATGAACATACAAGTAAACAATTCTCCCGCCATATCAATACATGCTACTTGATGGATCTGGTGTTCTTGGTCTTCAAGTTCAAAACGCATTTCATAGGTAGAAGTCACAGGAGTTCCACCAGGAAGGCGACAGACACGTCCAGGAAAGAAAATAGAAGAAAGTCTGTTCATATAGCCAAATCCCTGACAGTTATTATCAGGAATCATGCTACGAGCAACCAATCCATTCTTTGCAGCACTGAGTATAGCACCCAACGCACATGTTTTTCCTGAAGAAGGAATCCCCCAGAAATACACCTCTGTACAGGGTTCTTTGATTGTCTGCAAAGGGCGTGCAGGCTCAAAGTTTTGAATACCTGTATTGGCCAACATCTTGTTGATAAACTCATCGGAAACGCCACACTTACTCAAGTCATTCCGATTGAGAATACCTTTTGAAATGATATCATTGCAAACCGAAGAAGATAATAGATTATGGTCTTGCTCTATCACCTCAAGGAGGGTACTAACTGAAATCATTTCGTTTTCAAGTAACTCCTGAATGATTTTGCAGACCTCTTCCACACTATTTGCTTTATTAATCATAGTCTTGAGAACAACAGGAGATTTTTCACGATTACGCTCCTTGTTTTTCTCTTCAGTAATGAGTCTGTTAATTTCAAAAAGATGAGAAGTTTTAGGATATTTTTCCTTGAAAGATTCTAAAAGTTGTACATCACAGGAATCCTTGATTTCCTGCCACTCCTCTTCCTCAATATCATCTACCTGCATTACAGGCTCTGCAGCCAGTGTTGCCTCCAGTTCGTGCTTACGCTGACGGACTGCATCCAAATGCGCAGCAGTTCCCATTGGATACTTATTAAGAAAATCCTGCAAGTCTGCTATAGAGTTTGACTCCATTACTGTCTGAAAGTCTCCGTCTTCATTCCCTGCAAGTAACTTCTCCACATCAAGTTGCATCTTAGCCGTAAACTCTCCTTCGGTATTGTTTCGGAGTTCTTCAAACGTCACAATACCCTGCTGGATATAACTTGCTAAATCTTCTGGAGAATATTCCGTTACATTATTTAATATAGCTGATTTTTTGGGCATAATTATTTTTTTTATAGATTATTCTGTCCTATCTAAATATTTAGAGTGTCGGATAGAAAAATTCTGATTATTGTTCGAAATTTTTATTTGTGCTATTGGAATATCAGTACCTTTTCTGATAGGCTGATTGATGGTATAGTGCCAGGTTTTACCATTAAAAGCCACCTCAGCTTTGGCCCCATGGTTTCTACCGCCATCATAATTCCTGATAAAAAGTGTGTATGTACCATCAGACATCTTTTCCGGATCTGTCCAAATGATATTTTCGACACCAGTACCTTGCGGACGAATGTCATCAACATCTAATACACCAGACATTGATGTCGGATTATTCATGTGTGACTGATAATATATTTCTTCCATATCTGGCTGAATAGCATGTGCATCCAAGTCTACCACGTCACCACCTTGCTGATTCCAAATGATTGAGAAACGCAAGAAAGCATTGATATTTCCACCATGTTCCAGTACCTCATCACTAATTTCGGAGTGCTCAAGTATTGTATCTTGAGGGAAGATATAATCAACATCCTGTCCTTCTCCAGAACGCAGATAGTGTATCTTACCAGTAGATTCTCCAACATGATATTGATTTCCATCAGTAACTACTACATCATGATAATAACGATTCCACCTATATTCGTTACAACCAGGGAATAGCCAACTGAACAGTCCTAACAGGAGCAGCAATGCCAGCAAAAGAAGCAACCATTTCAGGCATCCGAAACTCGTGAGCCACATCCAAAGCCGTGTCAACCATGGAATACTCCTGTATTGTGCCTGAAAAGAACAATTATTGGCCACACTATAATCCAATGGAGTAATGTTCCAACCTGCAAAAGTATAACCACTGAAAGGAATTACTTGCGGAATCTGCACTTGTGTTATACGGGAGCCATACGGAACCGTAAATGTAGAAATACCTTTCAACTCTCCATATTTTCCCGGCAGGAAGGTCACTGTATAATTATTCCGTGAAGCCTTGGCTTTAAAGACCAAATCAGAATGAACAGAACCTAAATATGCAGGATCCCAATATGGGTTACTAAAACCTTCCAGAGGAATCATTTTAGGAAAATCATTCTCTGTGAGTTCATATCCATCTTCAACCTGCAACTGTTCCATTCCGTCAAGTTGGCAACTACCATCCGTTACAAAACGTATGGTATGCATAACAGAAAGGTCCTGAACATTACTAACAACCGGCTCTTCGGCTACAGAGGAAGTTTGGGGATCTTTTTGATATTGCGCATGAAATACTATATCAGACGTAACTATAGTACCCTGTACCTGTGGTTTCCAATCGATAAAATGAAAACCAGGTTTGCATATAAGACGAGGCACATCAGCTGTTACCAACTCCGCTTTCTCTTTTCTTCTTATAATACGGTCATTAGGATTAGCCAGCTCCGCACCTTCACCCGGATCAAAAATAATAGTATAACCCTTTGTTTGCGAGAAGTTGAAGACAATACTACCTTTGGCATCATAGACACTATCGCGAAGGTTCATTCCCCAAGCCACCAGCACAACTTTATTATCATAGCAGAATAAGAAATTCTCATTGACAAACTTAAGTGCAGAATCCAGTATGCCAAGAGACTCACCATGGAGTTTGCGCTTCACATCATTATAAACGTTTAACGTATCGCGGTATATTCTATCGTATTTTTCCTTTTCTTCCCCATAAAGGTCGTTGATGCGCCGTGGAGTATCTGTCCAATTAGGAGCAAACCAAACGATAGCATCATCCTCTGCAGAATATTCTGGAACAGCCAGAAAATCCTGCATATCTTTAGGAATATATCGTCCTACTATGCTCTGAACGCTACCAGGACGCATATACATCGGATCATTACCAATGCCCTGTATTTCACAGAAATCTTTTAAAGGTGTGGAACACAGAGCTTTTTTATCTATAAATATCGTCATATCTGATTATTTAATACCATTCGACATTCTTCTATTATATTTCTCATCTGCTCATTAGCCTGCTCATCTATCTCAGTAACATCACTTGTAAACATGAGACCAATAACAAGCAGATTCTCCCAGCGTTTGAAATTATCCCACAATGGCAAACGACGAAGCATGTTACGACAATGTTCATCGAAAACTTGGAAGCGAAGTGTCTCTACAGACTGTTCAAAAGCCTCCATCGTATCACGTAAGTTAGGTTGTTCTACCTGACTGTCTTCTTGAATATCAACCTGAACATGCATATCTTTAGCAATAGTCTTAACATGTAAAATATCCTCATCTGTCATAAACTTACGCCCCACTGAAGTTACAAAATCATTAAGCATCAGACTAATAGAATCTGCAATGATGTTTGACAGCACATCTCTATCTTCAATAGTATTTGCATAGTCCTGAATTTTGTTTGCAATAATCTGTCTGATATTAAACTTCTTGAAAAGCACATTATACATAAATGCTATTCTGTCCGAATGAATCAACTGCTTATTCAGTTTATGTGCAGCAGACTCTATATAATCAGCCCAGTACTCAGAAATATTTTTGGCCAGAATATCCGCATCAGTAGTCATCGTGTTGTTCTGTCCGCAAATCACATCTTCAAGATTGATATTTTGCATTTTTAATCCATCACGAAGCATCTGCTCATTGGTATGATAATAGTCGCAAAGTTTCTTAAGATTAACTTCCTTACCATCATTCGGATTAATACCTGCATTAAGTCTCAGGACATTAATCAGCGTAAAATCCTGTGGTAATTCCTTTTTATGAAGCACAATATCTGTTGCCAGATAGCGAAGATCGTGCGAAGAAACCATAAAATTATTAATCAGCATTCCGAAAGAAGATGGCGAAAGCATATCGAGTCCAAACTTCATTTCGCCAGCAGTACGTCTAATCTCCTCACGCTTATCATTCTCTTCTCCTGAGATATAGAAGTGCTGAAGTGCAGTAAGCATTTCATCACGCATACTCTTTACCTCATCATGGTATTTCTGTTTGCGCGCATCATCGATAACAGCAGCAATCTTCTCCAGAGAAGAAATGATAGCCTGCGAACCATCATGATTGATGGTTGCCGCATCCTCCCAAGCCTGATCAGGATGAGCGAAATGCTTCTTCACAAATGGGAAAGACACAAATGAGTTACGGAGAGCCTCCAAGAATTCTGGAAATTCAGGATGTTCTACAACATGGTTCTCTCCACTAACACCTGCCTGATAGCCAGCAAATATCTGCTGATTTGACGACCAGAAGTAATCACGAAGCATATAGATATTCTGAAATGCCTCTGAAGCAAAACCGGCACTTTGTGGAACCCAATGCTCAAACCATGAATAGACACTTGGCTTAATTACCTCATCACATAAATGATTTTCAAAACGAGTCTTCCAACGTTCCTCTAAAGGCACAGTCTGTATGAACAGAGGAGTCTCCTTTGTACGTTGTAAGTCGCAATTGAAAAACGTAGATATGATAAAGAAAGGAGAAGTAAAATTAGTGCTGCTAATATATTTTGCTCGCTGTTCTGGAGTTGCACCAATATTGTTGCTAATCCAACTGTTGAGAACCTCACCCAATTCACTCTCAGGTTTGTCCATATTCTTACAGAAAAGTATTGCATTGATTCGCCATGAATCAGAATACTTATCGAACAAATAAGACACCTTTCCTCTGCGAAGCATCATCGGTAACTCTGTTTGAATACTATTTTCCAGCAACTTCATTCGATGACGGGCTCCAGGAAAGTCGAGAAGGTCAAAGTCACGAAGGAAAGCACGTTTATCAGCTGCTGATGGAGGTAAGACCAACGTAAGTTCTGATATAAGAGCCGTAAACGATGTTTTTGGAAATCCATGAACCAACAAGTTGTTCTGGCTATCATAGATATCACAGAGTAACTCATAGTTTGGATTATTATCTGCCGCATTATCATTAAACAGATTATCGAGCCATGAAATGTCGAGAATGGTACCTTTCTGTCTAAGAATGGCATCAAAAGGAACATAGACTACAGAATTGAAATGCAGTTTACGATATTCTGCAACCAACCTTTCAAAAAGTGAAGTGATATAATCGTTTTCATTCCACAACAGACAAAATACTTTACCCCATTGTTCTGGGGCAATATGCAGAATCTTTTGAGATACAAGCACACAGAACTTGGAACTATACACATGAGAAGCACTACCACCCAAAGAAGCATTAAGATACTGCTGAATGGTAAATATATCATCTTCATCTATATAACTTTGTTGGACATTTTTATCAATGATTTGCGGAAGAAATGTCTCTAATTTACAGTTAATATCATCAGCCAGCAACAAAGTGTCAGCATTGATTTTCACATCTTTATAATAAGTATCAGCAAGCAGTTTTACAATATCTGCAATACTGAGCAGTCTTACCTTCACCTTGTCTTCAGCTGCAGGAGCCATATCTGGACAAATTGTAAAGCGTGTAATGATTCCTGTAGATTCCTTCTTAGATGTATTGCCACCACTTGGGTTAATATCATCTATAAAACTATATATTTTACCATTTCTTCCTCCTTTAATTGCCAGTTCCTCACCTTGATCTGAAAGAAGGCTACTTATAAGGTATGACTTTCCATTCTGACTCTCTCCATAAGCTGCAGCAGAACAATTTTCCTCAAGTGCAAAACGAATTTTCTTCAAGTTTCTACGATATTCTCTGAACGCAGACAAAGGAAAGGCACGTTCTTCATGCTCAGAGGCCCATTTTATAGAGTCCCCGATGACATGAAGCAAATGATCTATATCTTGTATTGTAATCTCTTTTTGCATAATGATAATGTTTAAAAGTCAAAAATACCAGAATCCAGCCAATAACATTCAGATGTTCCAAGACTTTGGATATTAATACGAATGTTTTGTAAATTAATCTCATTACCGGAATTATCCAATATCTGTTCTATCTTAATATCTTCCTTATTATCACTTTCACGTGAAAGGACAATTCGGTAAGGAAGAAGGCGCTTCAACCGATTGATTTCCTCATTTGTCAAATTGGCAAGTGCCTCCTCTGTCATATTGGGATTAATATTTTCCATCTGATGCCTGATACGTTGACATATTCTTGCAAAATCATAGTCAACTACATAAAGCGGACGACTCATATAGCTGTCAAAATTTTCCTGTCTGATCTTGAGCGAAACTGGCAATTGCTTGACGGTAATCTCGCCACGATTCGTGGTAGGAGTAAGACAGTAATGCGTATTGAGCAACATGGATTCTGGTGTCTCAACATAGTTGATGGTTGATTTCAAATTACTCAAGGCCTGCTTGTCAAGCCTAAAATTGGAGAACTGTATGAGGTCTGATGAATAAAAACCGATCATGGCTCCAACAGCAACTACAGTCTTTGGATTTCTGATATAACCCGTGTTATTTCCAAACGGATACCAGTCGCCTATGTAATAACTGGAGAGTTGAACAAGGCGATTGGGTGCCACTGCATAATACTTTATAAAAAGATCACGTAAAGGAGGTAATGTTGCTGGGCGGCCAGAGAGAACAATAATATCGCAATGATACGTATACATAATCGCCGAGATTTTCTTTACTAATGAATCGAAAGATTTTGCGACAATACGATATACGTTCTCACTGGAATAATGCCATTCCAACTCATTAAATTCAAAACCGAAGAAATCATAGAAACCACTCATGACAAGATGGTTAGGTATACTATCTTTGAAAACGTCATCAAAATGTACTACACAATCGTGATTTTGATTCTTCAACAATTCCAAATAATAACATGCCAAAGGTATCAGAACTTGGATATTAAAGTTCTTACGTAAGATACGCAGAGATATAGACTGTCCATTATAGTTATGTCCAAAGAAATCTTTTATTTTCTGCATTCCATCAGCCGTTTGTTCCAAGCGCGCAACAAGCGCAGAATCCTTATCCGTTAGAAAAATCTCGCGGATAAGTTCCTGAAGCATATCGTCGCCTGCATAATAGTAGCTGTCATAGTAAAGAGGTTTCGGACAGACGGTAGATTCATTTTGATCGCCCTTACTATATTCATTAATCATCAAGTCTGACGTACCTGCACCGATATCGAGAGAACCTAATGTAAATGTGTGCGAACCTCGCTCATCCTTTTTACCATAAAGTTCGAAAAAATCTGCTAATCGCCCTTTGAATTTATGAGCGATCTCTCCATACAGATAAACCATTTGTGAACAGGTGGCTTCATCATAATACCAAACTCCACTTCCGTCATTTGGATAAGACGGAACAATCTCTATATCAAACTTCTTGCTCGGCAAGAGGTCTGTCATGGATTTTTTCTCGAAGTTTGTAAGTAGAGTAACAGCATCTTTAGCGCAACGAACCAGAGATTTTCTCTCACATTCAGACATAGTTGTCGGACAAGTGACTACTACTCGTTTGATACGTCGTGGTGTATTTACATCACCATGAAACTTACGATAGTCTTCACTATTGATTTGCATACGTGCCTGAGAGAAAATTTCCAAGAAAGCAAAAGTCATAAGTGAACAGCGAGAGTAAGTATGCTTACTCCCTCCATATCCTTCTTTATCCACAGTTCCATTACTGTTCAGTTGATTGGTAATACCTTTAAGATCAAGTATATGACTCTGCTCCTCGCCGTCAAGCACCAAGAACAGCCATTCTTCTTTTACACTATCCTTATCCCATAGATATCGTTTAGGACTCGAATAAGTATATAGACTTTGAGAAGATTGTTCTTCTGAAGCAGTATGGATGAGATTCTCAGCTTCCTTTCCCAATCGAACAAGGCTGGGATAAACAAACTGATGACTGTCACGTGGTCCAAAGTTTCCAAAATCAGCTTTTCTGAACACCAAGCGCATATCAAAAGGCTCTGTATTCCTGCGAACTTGTGGACCATCAGCAGTTTCTTTAATACTGTCTGTCAGATCTGTCAAACTTAAAAGTGGAACCTTTGTGAAATCACCATTTTGGGGATCTTCTACAAGCAATGCTGTTGTACGGGAATTGCCTATATCAATAAACATATCCACATCCTTGACTACCACACTTTCGTCCTTATACAATTTCAATGACGGCATCAGATCCATTTGCGAAAGATAGTTTATTAGGAGAAAATAAGTGGCAATATAAGACATCTTATGTTTCTCGCCCTTAATCTTAGAAACAGAACGGGCTTCAGGATGAACCAATCTACGCAGATATTCATTAATATAACAGCATTCTTCTGTCCCCTCAGAGCAATAGTCCATCAGCAGCATCTCGTCTGAGCATAACTGAAATGTAAGCTCGTTCTGAAAGCTGTCTGGAAAAACAGGAGTCTCCAGCAAGGAAGACGCTTGATAGTTTGTACGTGTATCGAGTGCAAGCAAAACATTATAGTATCGCTTGCCATCTTTTTCTTTTTTGGGAACAAACTTAACACGTGTCCAATTGAATGCTCCGAAATCAAACTGAAGTGCAGGAACACGGCGACGGAAATAAGGTAATGGTATCCACTTATTCTCATAGAAAGATAATTTGTTCTGACTATCATCGAATGACATAGAGAATATTTCATCCAACAAATAATCGTCTCCTTCGTTATTAACTGCTAACGGATGAACCAAACCATCTTCACGAACTTCATCTGGATTCACTTTTTGCCGAGTCTCAAAGGCTGTAAGATAGCCCTTATCAATGAGTTCCTTCTTATTGTAAAAGTAAGTGTCACCATCGTCTGAATGCACACACTCAACAAGGTCAAGTTTGTGTATACCTTCTTCTTTATCATACCATTCATGAAACCATCTCTTAAAATTCTGCTTGAGATCAATTTCAAGAGGAAAGGTAAATAACTGAATACCAGAATTAGCTATGATTGAATATTCCATATCGCTTATCGTATTTGGGTTATTGATTTTTCACGCTATCGCGTTTATTGCCAATATATTGTTGTTCCTGTTCATAATCTTCAAACGAAGTCGTGACAAGCACCATCATTCCTGGCCTTACGACATTGACCAATTCCACAAGGTCATTATTATTCAGACGAATACAGCCCTCTGTGGCACGTGTACCAATAGAAAGAGGATCATGCGTTCCATGAATACCTATACCTTTGTTTCCAGGAGTGTCCAGACGGATAAAATAGGGACCATAGGCTCCCTGTATTTCTCCTCGACCATCTCCAAAATCATGTGTACGTTCAGAGGCATCTTCTATCGACTGAACAAAAAACATACCTTCTGGCGTCTTCATATCTCCGACTTTATGCTTCTGACCAAAATTTTTACCGCAGGCAATTCCATAGTCCATTAGTCTTGTTCCTTTGTAATCATATACTCGCAATCGCATATCTTGCTTTGAAACAACAATGATACGTGCTTCAGGAATATCATCTAACTGTTTCTGAAAATAGCCATATAATCCCACCAAGCCACCAACTGGTACTATGAATGTGATCGTATATAGAAGAAACAAGCCATAGTTCCTTGCTTTTTTCGATTTAGTTTTATCTTGCATAATAATAGTCAACTTCTACATCCGAGCCATCATAACAATACACATTTTCTATGTATTTTGCACTTGTATTCTCCTCATAAACCAATGTAGGTTTCTCTGTCTCATCAAAACAGAACAGCAGAAAGCGGTGAGCTCCTGTTTTAATATTTGTAATGATGACAGCAAAGTCTGTAAATTTAGAATCACTATTAATTGCACGACCAAACCAGACACTGTTAGGTGTAACTCCTTTGGAGCGAGTAAATACTTGCCACTGATTGTCAGAATTAGGCACAACTTGTGGCGTAACAGATCCTAACTCACTCTGAGAAATGCTTCCTATATAATTATGTTCTTTAAAATAATTCAATAGGGCTCTACGACATTTAACTGTCTGAATAATTTCACGCGATGAGGCATCACCAAAAATACTATTCAGTCGGTAGAAATCAGACTTCTCTACAATATAGTTTGATGCGATGAATCCGCGTTTGCCAGTCGCATCTTTTACTTCACTCCAATCCGCCTCGTGAGAATATGTGATCAGCTCGCTACCAAATGGTATTGACCCTATTTTGTTGTATTCGGCACCTGCCGATTTAGAAGAACGGAGATTGGTCATATTTGAAATCGTATAATACCGAGGCGCTTCACGATCTATTTTTGCAGGCAAATAAACCTTATTATAGTAAAAATACCCACCTATGACTGCGCAAAACAACAATACAAGAACAGGAACAAGCCAAATAAGAGGCGAACGACGTTGTTGCTCTTCTTCATATACAGGTGGAACTATATTCTGATGAGAAACTGGCGTTGGTTGACTTTGAAAATTTGATTTAACAGGCTGTAATACAGGACTATCCTGACTTGTCACACTAATATGTTGATCAGCCACACCATACTGAAATCTGACTTGATTTCCACAAACAGGACATGTATACTCTACCCAATTGTTTCTTATATATTTACGCTCATCGAATTGAAGCGTAGTGTTGCAATGTTGACATTTCGTTCTCATATGTATAGGTAATCACAAAATTGTACTTTTACTCTATAGAGGTCCTAAAGTTCTAAAAGTATAGACAAAAATATAGGCGTGGACCAACAACTTCGTCTACGCCTCCTGAGGTATCACCTAACACAATAAGCCACATAATACAAGTAAAAGCCCACGCCGTATTGCAGGCGTGAGCGTCAAACCTTTACTCTTTGTGGCTTCTTTTCAATTTGGCGATTTTCAGGAAGCAAGAACAAAAAGCTAACGCTTCATTTTCTATATGTCTTTATTTGTTTATGTCATATCAAACTCTTTAATTGATTCATACGGCAAATATATAAAAAAATAATCATATAACAAAAAAAACTATAACTATTTTTATCGAATTATCAACGAACTAATCATTATATGACCATTTTTAAATTAATAATCTACTTTATAACCTTTATTGTTAAACTTCACTATTTTCCGTTCAAATTGCAAACCAGCATGGGTATTTTCGTTATAAACAGAATCATCAACATCTACCATTTCTTGATTGTCATCAATTTCTACATAACCTTTCTTGTAGCTTTTTCTTACAGGCACATAGCCGTCTTCCAAAGCCCAGTCTGGCAAATTTACAGGTTTTATGGGCACTATCCATTTCCCATTTTTATATGACCAGATATAGTAATCATTCCAACTGGACGAATATCCAGAAGAATAAAATGCGATTTCATCGCCTCCATCCCCATCCAAGTCTCCTGCATTTTTAGGTTTACTATTAGGTACATAAATACCATGCGTCTGAACCTTAATAGAAGGAAATTTCTTTTTTGAGAAATAAACATATTCGATATGAGGACCTTCATCACTTTTAGGATTAATTGCATATAAGGTTTCTTCTTTCCCATCTCCATCAAAATCACCAGAAACAGAGCACAATAACTGAAAGCCAGGATGACGTTTCAGTATATCATTCGCAGAAAGTTCTTCTGTCACTTCTACCGAATCTTGCATTTCCATAGTTGAGATGGTATCCGAAAGAGAATCCAACATATTTTGGTTACCAGCCTGTCTACCATGACTCTTAAATAAATAAAAGCCAAGGGCAACCAACAAGACTACGACACCCCCGGCTACGACATAATACTTTCTAACATTTCTTTCATTATTTTCCAACAAGTCTTCATTATTGTTCATCTGTTCACCAGCTGGTGTTTTTATCTGCTGCTTGTTCAACAAGCAACCACATTTTCCACAAAAGAGACTATCGTCACTTATTATGGCTCCACAATTAGGACACTTTTTCATAAAATCTTACTTTAATATATTTTTCTAAAAAATTTCAGTTGAGATAATCAAAAATGCTACAACTTCATGCCCATTTGCATTTATATATCCACATTTTCCATTTTTGACAGCAGCCACCCAAGCTCTTTCTTCTTTAAAATCATCTACCAAATGACCATTAACACATAGTTTCATAGCTTGTAGTTTTCAGTGTTTGTACTAATTTTCCTTTCTACTTCTCTACTTTTGCTTTGCCCACCAATTAGAGAAAACAAAAGTAGAGATAATCATACATGATAAAATTCAATTCTGGTCTGTACATTTATTCTCGCTTTGTACCACAATTCGTACAAAAAGCTTCATTTTCTTTCAATTGCTTTCCGCATATCCTACAAAAAGTTTGAACAGGAAATCTAAAGCCACATGAGCTACAAAAAGCACTTCCCGCGTCGATTACGGCGTGACAATTTGGACATTCCTTCATTGAAACATTTGAAGAAGGCGTGGACGAAGATACATAATCATTATCTCCAACTTCTTGAGAATGAAGATAAAGTGCTATAGCTGCCATCACTGCACAAATCAAAGCCCAAGAAGACCATACAACTAAATCACTAAAAGTGCCTAAATTGAAAAATCCTATCAGAGCTGTCAATCCATATAAAACAATAAGAGAGATATCGTCGCTCTTACCGTTTTTCTTCCAAAGCGAAGTTGCTACAATACCCGAAATCAACAAGCCAAAAGCAACCAACAAGCCCGCAACATCACTTGTGTCTTTAGCGTTTTCTTCTATTGCATTTACAAAACCCACCGCACATGATTGAAAGGTGATAATCAAAAATGAAATCATTGACAAAATGCCAGATACTAATCTCCAGATTTTCATAATTTACGAATTTAATAGTTTAACATAAAATTATTCACAGAGCCTACTATAGTAAGCGATTGTCAGGTCATAAGGTCAAAAAGGTATAGACAGAAAAAAGGCGTGAACCATTCACTTCGTCTACGCCTCCTGAGGTATCGCCAAACACCATAAGCCACATAATACGAGTAAAAGCCCACGCCGTATTGCAGACGTGAGCGTATAACTTTTACTCTTGTGGCTTCTTCTAAATTTGGCGATTTTCAGAAAGCAAGAACAAAAAGCTAACGCTTCATTTTCCTATATGTCTTTATTTGTTTATGTCATATTCTACAATTTAATTGTTTAACATACCGCAAATATATAGAAAACTATCCACACTACCAAACTTTTCTGAAACTTTTTTTAAATTTTATTCCAAAATAAGTCCTATAGCTTATACGACGTGGGCTATATAGTTTTTTTATCGAGGGCAAAGGTACAAAATTAAAATGGAAACAGAAGAAAGGTTTCCGACCATTTCTTCCATTTCCATTTTTTCGCTTTAAGGATTCGCCTTTTTACCATTATCCTGCATCTTACCAAACACATATCCTACTACACTCTGAAAATTATTCTCTGCATAAGCAAAGAGCAATGATTCCTCCACTTCGGGATACTTTGCATGAAAATCTGATGTAATCTTCATGACCTGATGATGAAATTCTGAACTTTTTGTCTTCCATGCCAATCCTACTGTTGGTGATGGAAAGATGGAATCGCAAAAAGAACTTATTGTCTGTCTATAAACTTTATCCAATGCGGCATCCATCTCCTTTTGCCAATTGTGACTTTTTGCATTCTGCCGGACAGTCGAAACTGCCGGACGAGAATTCTGTACAACAATGGGATTTGCAGTTGGATTCTTTGATTTCTGCGGATTCTGGATGAGATGTTTAATTGTATCAGCCTCCTCCTGAACTGACGTATTTTTTATTGCCGAATTCGGCACTGAAGAGAACTTGAACACGAAAGAAAGCAATAGAAAGGAAAATACCACAACGGTTATAGATGCAACCCACATCATATTTTTTCTTACTATCTTCTTTGTTGCCAAAGCTGCCTTTAAATCTGCAATGCTCGGATAACGGTCTTGAGGATTTTTATTCAAACACCTTTTTATCACCTTATTATATACAGGAGGATGTGGCAACAATTCCAATAATTTGCCTACAGCATAAATATCTGTTCTAACATCCACCTTCCTACCGGCAAGCTGTTCTGGTGCAGCATACTGCGTAGTATATCCAGTAGAATCAACAAAAGTATCGGAATAACAGCAGCCCAAATCTACCACTTTTACATCACAACCAATGCGAGTCAACATGATGTTCTCTGGTTTCAAATCGAGATGAAGGACCTGATTGTCATGAAGATATTGCAAAGCACTTAATAATTGACCAACAAACTTATCGAAATGTTCTGCATCTTCAAAGTATGTAGGATGATTTTTCAAGAAAGCCAACAAGTCCTCTCCATCTACATACTCCATTAAGATTTCATCATCATGAAAAGAGACATACCTTACAATATTGGGATGCTCTAATCGAAAACCTATTTCAAATTCTTTCCGTAAGGCCTCCCGAAAAAGAATATTGTCCTCATGCTCTTTTTTTAGCTTTTTCAAAAAATGAAGTTTACCATATATCTTCACACGGTAAGCCTCACATATAAAGCCTGAAACGGGCAAGGGTTCCGCCAAACAAGACTGCTGGTTATCAGAAAAACAAGAATAATCCATCATTTCTCTATCAGCTTTAACGTATCTATCCCTGAAACAACGGCAGCAGAATAGGGACCCAGACATTCATCTCCCCGATAAACATTCCTTGCATAAAAAGGATGATGCAGGATAAAATTCTGGATTTGCAAACGATCACCAAGTTCCAATTTGTTTCCCTCTCGCTCTACCACAACAAAATAATCATCTCCCACATACTCAAAAACTACATGCCGGTCTGGCAAATAAGTTATATCTACCCGATCACCTACAGTCAGATTAGCCGCACGTATTTCGTCCTCAGGAGTATCAAAATCCGAACTATATTTTTCCTCTTGATTTACAACATCTTCCCAATGAACATACCCAAGATATTTTGCCAATACTTCAAGGGTGCTGGCATGAGGAGTACGTTCATCATTTGCAAATCCTAAAAGGCGCTTTAGAGTTGTAGCACCAATATGGATTCCTAAATTACTCTCTATATCAAGCGAGAGAAATTCACAGTCAGACGGCAAATACAAATCATTCCCCGACTTTTTCCGTAACATCTTTATTATATATTCAGGTAATCGCATAGTTTTCGTTTTTTAGTATTATCTTGAACCATAGTTCACTATGCTACAAGACAAAAAATCATCAGTTTTCCAAGACCTTAGAGACACCTATTTATTTGCCGATTGACTCAACACATAGTTATGTCGCCCTAAGTGGCGGTAAAGGTAAGTATTTTTTTGCTTCTATGCAAGAAGACAAGTAAAAAAAACGAAACATCGAAGTACACTTTTGGTACTTTGTAGGGATTTTCCTTTTACAATTAGGGAATTATCCCCATGTTTAAACAATGGAAAGGAGTAACTTTGCACTGACTCTATAAAAGATAAGAGCTCTACTTTCAAAAAAGGGAAGTTAGAGAAGTGCAATAAACACCAACCTTCAAAAACAGTAAAGACAATGAAGAGAAATGAAGTAATGGCAATTATCGCCACCAGCCTGATGCTCTTTGCCTTATGCCTCTCGGCTTCGGCTAAAGACAGAAACAAGAAAGTGATCAACTACAGTACAAGAATTGACGATGACAACAACCGCAAACCAACGGTTACGGTTTGTCCGGAACGTCCCACCCCACCAACTCTCGGTCCGGCATTCTGTCCCGAAGAGGGAACACGCTATGGCTACAGTCTCAGCAACCAAAGCTTCTCCATACTATATAATAAAGTGAAGAAGGCATCGTTCGATGACAACAAGTTCGACCTGATAGAGGTCGCCAGCTTAGGATGCTACTACTCCTGCTCACAGGCTGTCAGACTGATGAAGATTTTCACCTTTGACGACGAACGGCTGAAAGCGCTCTCCATGATGGCGCCCCACATCGTTGATCCTCAGAATGCGACCGACATCTATAAACTGTTCAGCTTTGACAGCGATAAGGAAAAGGCTGGAGAAATCATGAGAAAGTGTAAATAATTGTTCTTCCTCACGCCCCTACTCCATCGTGGAAATCGTGACATCAGAGAAATCATTCATGTAGTCGAGCATACAAAGGGTATGGAAACCGCGTTTCGCCTTCAGTTCCATGCTCACCTCCAAAAACTCGCCCTTGGACGTGCGACGGTCTTTCAACTCATAAGAATGGACCTCTACATTGTCTTGTTTCAGACTCTTGATGAGCTGCTTCACACTATCTATCGAGGGAGCCGTAAAGGACAACTCGATCGTGTTGGAGCCCAACTGTGGTATCAGATAGTTGAGCACCTCAAGTCCCAGGAGCACCATCGCGGTCGTGATGACGGCGGCGACAAACATGCCCGTTCCGCAAGCCAGACCTATGGCTGCTGTCACCCATAAGCCGGCAGCGGTGGTGAGTCCTCTCACCACATTCTTCTGGAAGATGATGGTTCCTGCACCTAAGAAGCCGATGCCAGACACCACCTGGGCTGCTACACGGGAAGAGTCTTTCAGGTCGACACCAAAACCATATTGCGACACCACACAGAAGAGGGCACTTCCCAAGGCTACCAGGAAATGGGTACGAAAGCCTGCCTCCTTGGCACGATACTCACGCTCTATACCTATCGCTCCGCCCAAGACCATAGCCAACGTCAGCCTCACCACCAGTTCCATATAAGTTGCATCCATAATTGTATTTTTTTGTTTGTAATTTGCGGCCAAATATAAGCAAAAATTACGGGAAAACAACTTCCATCTGCCACTTTTTTGTCCGACAAGCACATTTTTTCTCTTTATTTGCCATTTCAACGTTACTTTCTTGCGAAAATTGACTTTTTATTTGTATTTTTGCAAGCAAACAGAAAAGATTAATAAATTATATAATAAACATGGCAACAGTTGACGACAAGAAGATTATCTTCTCTATGGTGGGAGTATCCAAGATTATCCCACAAAATCAGAAACAAATTCTGAAGAACATCTACCTATCGTTCTTCTACGGAGCAAAGATCGGTATCATCGGTTTGAATGGTGCCGGTAAATCTACGTTGATGAAAATCATCGCAGGACTTGAGCAACCTACCCAGGGTGAGGTGGTTTGGAGCCCAGGCTACTCTGTGGGCTACTTGCCTCAGGATCCTCCGCTCGACGAGAACAAGACCGTGAAGGAGAACGTGATGGAGGGTGTGCAGAAAATATACGATGCACTCGCTGAATACGAGGATATTAACAATAAATTCGGACTCGAGGAATACTATGGCGATCCCGACAAGATGGACAAACTGATGCAGCGACAGGCCGAGGTGCAGGACATCATTGATGCTACCGACGCCTGGAACATCGACTCTAAGCTGGAGCGTGCGATGGATGCACTGCACTGTCCTCCCGGCGACTGGCCCGTAACCAACCTCTCGGGTGGTGAGCGCCGTCGTGTGGCTCTCTGCCGTCTGCTGCTGCAGAAGCCTGATGTCCTCCTGCTCGATGAGCCTACCAACCACTTGGATGCTGAGAGTATCGACTGGTTGGAGCAGCACCTGCAGCAATATGAGGGAACAGTCATCGCCGTCACTCACGACCGATACTTCCTCGACGATGTGAGCGAGTGGATATTGGAACTCGACCGTGGCGAGGGAATCCCATGGAAGGGCAACTATTCGTCATGGCTCGACCAAAAGACCAAGCGAATGATACAGGAAGAGAAGACTGCCTCTAAGCGCCGCAAGACGTTGGAGCGCGAGTTGGAATGGGTACGCATGGCACCTAAGGCCCGACAGGCTAAGGGTAAGGCCCGTCTGAACTCCTACGAGCAGATGCTCAACCAGGAGCAGAAGGAACGCGAGGAGAAACTGGAGATCTTCATCCCTAACGGTCCTCGTCTGGGCAATAAGGTGATCGAGGCTCAGCACGTAAAGAAGGCTTTCGGAGAGAAGGTGCTCTTCAATGACCTCAACTTCATGCTTCCTCCTAACGGCATCGTGGGTGTCATCGGTCCTAACGGAGCCGGTAAGACTACCCTCTTCCGCCTCATCATGGGACTGGAGCAGGCCGACGGCGGCAACTTCGAGGTGGGTGAGACCGTGAAGCTTGCCTATGTGGACCAGCAGCACAAGGACATCGATCCTCAGAAGACGGTTTACGAAGTCATCTCGCAGGGCAACGAGACCTTGCGTCTTGGCGGACGTGATGTGAACGCACGAGCCTATATCTCGCGATTCAACTTCTCGGGAACCGATCAGAGCAAGCTCTGCAGTGTGCTTTCGGGTGGTGAGCGCAACCGCCTGCAGTTGGCCTTGGCGCTGAAGCAGGAAGGCAACGTGCTTCTGCTCGATGAGCCTACCAACGATATCGACGTGAATACGCTGCGCGCCTTGGAGGAAGGCCTGGAGGCCTTTGCGGGATGTGCGGTTGTCATCAGTCACGACCGTTGGTTCCTCGACCGTATCTGTACTCACATCCTTGCCTTCGAGGGTAATGGTGAGGTCTTCTTCTTCGAGGGAAGCTACTCGGAGTACGAGATCAACAAGGCCCGCCGTCTTGGCGATACTGAGATCAAGAAGGGTCGCTATCGCAAGTTGATGGAAGAATAAAAATATAAGGATAAAAAATCAGAGAAAATGAAAAAGTTAATGATTATCTCACTGGCTCTTGTATCAATGTTTACAAGCGCCAACGCCCAACTCTTGTATAAGATTTCGGGCAAAGACCTTAAGTCACCATCCTACATCGTAGGAACTTATCATCTGGCACCCGTCAGTTTCGTCAATGCCATAGAGGGTATCCCTGACGCTCTCAACAATACCGAACAGGTATGCGGAGAGCTCGACATGGAAGATATGAAGAAACCAGAGAGTGTACAGAAAATGGCAGTTGCCATGCTGCTCCCTCACGGCAAGACACTCAAGAGCATACTTACCGAAGAAGAGTACACACGACTCAACAAGTTGCTCAAGGACCTGACAAGTGCCGATATGAGCAACCCTATCGTGGAGGCTAAGTTTGGCAACATCACACCGCAGGCTCTCAACACACAGCTCACCCTGCTCATGTCGCTCAAGCATGCCCGTGGCTTTGACCCTACACAGTCGTTCGACGACTACTTCCAGAAGTTTGCCAAGCGCAACCACGAGCCTGTCATCGGTCTTGAAACGGTTGACAAGCAGATAGAGGTGCTCTTCAAGAGTATTCCTCTCGAGCGCCAGAAGCAACTCCTGATGTGCCTCGTCGACAACACGGAATATTACAACATGGTAACGCAACGCCTCAGCGACGCCTACTTCGCTCAGAACATGAAGCAGATAGAAGAGGTGCTCAGCGAGAAGCGCAACGACAGCTGCGACGACACGAAAGAGGAGTATGCCATCATGTTCGACAACCGCAATGCTGACTGGGTGGCAAAAATGCCTGCCATCATGAGCGACAAACCAACCTTCTTTGCCGTAGGTGCCGGTCATCTGCCAGGCGAAAAGGGTGTGCTCAACCTCCTCAAGCTGGCTGGCTACGAGGTAGAGGCGGTGAAATGATTTTTCAAACCAAACAACTATATGAAGAAACTATTTTTATCTCTCGCTTTTCTGCTCCCCATGATGGGAACGATGGCGCAAACCCAGGTAAAGACGGCCGAGGGTATCCTCGAAGGAAAAGACCTCTCGGGCATCAAGGTGTTTAAAGGTGTTCCGTTTGCTGCTCCTCCTGTGGGCAACCTCAGATGGAAGGCTCCGCAGCCAGCAAAGCACTGGGACGGTGTGCGCGAGGCTAAAGAGTATGGACCTAATCCGATGCAGGAACCACTCTTCGGCGATATGAACTTCGGAACCAAGGTGAACAGCGAAGACTGTCTATACCTTAATATATGGACTCCTGCCAAGACGATGAAAGAGCATCTGCCCGTATTGATCTATTTCAATGGCGGAGGACTGATGGCTGGAAGCGGAAGCGAGGCTCGATATGCTGGCGACGCGATGGCGAGAAAGGGCATCATCTCTATCACCGCCAACTATCGCGAGGGTATCTTCGGTTTCTTCGCGCATCCACAACTCTCCAAGGAGACCACCTATAAAGGATCGGGCAACTATGGTTTCATGGACCAGGTGGCTGCCATAAAATGGGTGAAAGACAATATCGAGGCCTTCGGAGGCGACCCCAACCGCATCACAATCGTTGGCGAATCGGCCGGTTCGATGTCGGTAAGTGCCTTGATGGCTTCGCCTCTCTGCCAGGGTCTCTTTGCACAGGCCATGGGTTCCAGCGGCTCGGTCATGGGATTCAAAAAGGTGCTTACCCTGAAGGAAGCTGAGCAGAAGGGGGTGGAAATGGCACAGAATATAGTTGCACAGATGGTCGGTAAGACCGATAAGACAAAGGGAAAGGCAAGCAAGAAGAAAGCCCCTAAGGCTGACATCGACATGCTTCGCAACCTTCCTGCTGAAGAGCTGCTGAAGTTGGCTTCCGTCAAGTCGCTCCCCGTGTACAACATCGACAGATATTTCTTCGTAGAGCAACCAGAAGAGACTTTCGCCAAAGGCAACCAGACCAAGGTGCCTCTGCTCGTGGGCGGCAACAACCAGGAGATGACACCATGGGCTGTACTGATGGGCAAACAGCCTACGGTGGAGAACCTGAAGGCTGGTGCCAAAGCTACTTTCGGCGAAGAGAACATAGATGAGTTGTTCCGTCTTTACGGCATCACTACCGACAAGGATGTGCTGGAGCAACCGGGTGTGAACTTGGCTTCTGACATCTTCCTCGACTATTCCACATGGAAGTGGGGCAACATGCACAAACTGACAAGCGGACAGCCCGTTTACCGTTATCGCTATTGTCATCCCCGTCCTGCCATGGCCATCAAGGGAAAGGTGGCTGCCCTGGCTGGTGGTGTGATAGACGCCAAGGAGGGTGAGGCTCCTGCCCCACAGGACAAGGGTGCCGTACACTCTGCCGATATCGAGTATGCCATGGGCACTCTGCCTACCAACCGTGTTTACAACTGGCAACCTGCCGACTACATGATAAGCGACATCTTCAGCCAGTACTACATCAACTTTGTGAAGACTGGCAACCCCAACGGACTGGGTCTGCCTGAATGGCCTTCCACCAACGGTAAAGCCATCGCTCCTGTGCTACAGATCGACGAGAACACGGTGGTAAAGACCGATGCCCAGATGGAGAAGCGATATGAGTTTATCGACCAACTGTTCTGGAAGTAAAGCGGTCAAATGGTTCTCAAAACCAATATAGAAATGAATATAAAATCAATAGGTAGTAAAATAAAAGGAAACCCCACGAAGATGGAGGGGACGGTATATTCGATACTTATCATTTGTGGCATTTCCCACTTTCTGAATGATATGATTCAGTCGATCATCCCCTCCATCTACCCCATCATCAAGGATAAGTTCGACTTCTCGTTCGCACAAATCGGAATCATCACCCTGATGTTTCAGATGGCGTCATCGATTCTGCAACCCTTTACCGGACTGTATGCCGACAAGCATCCACGTCCCTATGCCCTCTCCGTGGGTATGTGTTTCACACTCATCGGTCTACTGATGCTGGCCTTCTCAGAAAATTATCTGCTGATTCTCCTCTCTGTGAGCATCGTGGGTTTAGGCTCATCCGTGTTCCACCCCACTGCATCACGAGTAGCCCAGTTGGCATCGGGAGGCAGGAAGAGTCTGGCACAGTCCATCTTCCAGGTAGGCGGCAACGGTGGCTCGGCGATAGGTCCTCTCCTTGCAGCCCTCATCATCCTGCCTTTCGGACAGCACGCCATCTCGTGGTTTGCCCTTGCCGCCTTGCTCGCTGCCCTTATCATGATCAGATTAGGGGCATGGTACAAGGCCCGATTGGTGTATGTGGTGACGCATCCGCAGAAAAACGTCACCCTGAACAACGACATCTCGAAGCGGGCGAAATATGGGGCACTGCTCATCCTCGTGCTGCTCATCTTCTCGAAGTATTTCTATACCTCCTGCATCACGAGCTACTTCACCTTCTTCCTAATCGACAAGTTTGGCATCTCGGTACAGACTTCTCAGCTGTGTCTGTTTGTCTTTCTTGCCGCCTTTGCCATTGGTACTGTGGCTGGAGGTATGTTGGGTGATAAGTTTGGGCGCAAGTACGTCATCTGGTTCTCTATCCTCGGTGCGGCACCTTTCGCCCTCATCATGCCCTTCGCCAATCTGTTCTGGACTCTCGTCTGTACCTTCCTTTCGGGATTGATCATTGCCTCGGCTTTCTCGTCTATCGTGGTGTACGCCACTGACCTGATGCCCGACAAGGTGGGTCTCATTGCCGGCATCTTCTTCGGACTGATGTTTGGTTTAGGAGGTTTGGGCTCCGCCTTCTTCGGATGGTTAGCAGACAAGACCAGCATCGAGTTCATTTTCCAGGTAAGCGCCTTCCTGCCTCTGCTCGGCATCATTGCCGGATTCCTGCCTAACACGCAAAAGAAGAGGAAATAAGGGAGAGTTTTTTGGAGGAGTTAAGGGAGTTAAAGGAGTTAAGACAAATGCCTTTGTGGATATGAAATTAAACATTTCAAGTATCGCACGGGGGCAAGCACGGGCTGAAGGCCCAAGCGCATAGCCCAGGGCTGTAATGGACACAAGCAGCACGCCCTGAAAGGGCAGAAGCTCTTAGCCCAGGGCAGCGCCCTGGGTTATTTTGTGCGCAAACCTGTCGCCCTGTAAGGGCAAAAGCTTTAAAAAACACCTAATAAAAAATGAAAATTCTTTGCGATATGTAAAGCTTTTGCCCTTACAGGGCGCCTTGCAGATTGGCATTATACCCAGGGCGATGCCCTGGGCTAAGAGCTTCTGCCCCTTCAGGGCGTGTGGGGTAATTTCAACAGCACAGGAAGGGCGTATTGGGTAATTTCAACCGTACTTCAACATTCCCAAAAACTCCCCAACATTCCCCAAAAAATCTTCAACATTCCCAAAAACTCTCCAACTTCCCAAAAATGTAGGGTGAAAAACTTGCATATAAGAAAATAATCATGTATATTTGCTGCGTGATTATACTAACTCAACTATTGCAAATGGGGAAGTTAGAGAAGTTAAATTAAAAAGCAGTAAAGTATGAAAAAGAAATTGGTATTGACAGCAGCTGTTATCGCTGCTCTATCTGTTGGATCTTGCAATAGCAAGAAGACCAACGCTCCTGAGACCGATCAAGACAGCCTCAGCTATGCAGAAAAAGATTCGCTTGATTCAAACGACTTTGTACTCGACTCTATTGCAGGTACTTACGAGGGAACACTTCCTGCTGCCGACTGTCCTGGCATCAAGACCGTGCTGACCCTCAATGCAGACAGCACCTACCAGTATTCTGCCGACTACATTGACCGTAAAGACGGACACGACGAGGCAAGCGGAATCTACAAACTCCTGTCGCACGGTGTGATAGAAATCACCCGTCCTTCGAGTGGAGAAACTTCTTACTATAAGGTAAGAGATGCTCATAGTCTCATCATGACCGACTCCATCGGTAACGAGCCAGAAGGCGCCATGGCCAAGCACTATGTGCTGACCAAGAAGTAAGAAAAGACAAACGTCAGGCTACACCCAACAGCTCTATCTCGAAAATAAGGGTAGAGCCACCGGGGATGCCTGGCTGTGAGAACTTGCCATACCCCATCTCTGCAGGTATATAGATTTCCCACTTGGCGCCTACCGTCATCTGTTGCATGGCGACAATCCATCCTTCTATCAGTTCGCACAGGCGAAATGCTACAGGAGCTCCACCACGGCTGGAATCAAACTTCTTGCCGTTGATGGTCCATCCCGTATAGTGAGCCGTAACGATGCTTCTTCGGCCTGGTTTGGCACCATCAGGATTGCCTGCTTTCAGCACTTTATAATAGATGCCACGGGGCAAGGCCTGTACGCCTTCCTCGCGAGCCTTCTCTTCTAACCAACGCTTGTTGGCTTCTACGTATTCTCTTTTTGCCATTTTTGGGGGTCGATTAATGATGTTCTGGCACAATGGCAAGATACACCAAGTCGTGGTCGGTGAGGTTCTCCATATAGTGGGCATGGTTCATGGGGCAGTAGTGTACCTGTCCGGCACGTACCTCCTCCACACTGTCATCATAGTGGAATGTAGCCGTTCCGCTTATCACAAACACCACCTCGCAGTTGCCCTCGTGGGTATGCAGTCCTGAGGTAGCTCCCGGACGAAGTGTAGAATACATGATCTTCACCTTGTCGTCCACGAAGTTTCGAGTGTCCAACTTTCCTTTTCCTCCCTTGAAGCCCTCGAGATGAGCCTCAGCAATTTTTTCAAAATCTATTACCATATTTTTATTTGTTGAATTTTAGCCGGGTTCAGAAGTAAAAACCCTACACCAAGGCATCGAGATGTTTTTTCAGCTCTTTCAGCTCATCGCGCACACTGATGAGCGTCTCCAGAACATCTGAAGATTTCTCAGCGCCAGTCCTGTTCTGTGACAGATACTTGCGGGCAGCAGCAATCTTGAGGCCCTTCACCTTGATGAGCGAATAGATGACCTTTACCTGCTCTATGTCCTTCTCGGTATACTGACGAACCTTGTTGGATGTGACCTTGGGTTTGAGGAAAGGAAACTCTTTCTCCCAGTACCTCAGCGTAGACTCGTTGACACCCACTTCCTCGGCCACTTCCTTAATGGAGTAGTACAATTTGACGTTTTTATCTGTTTTCAGAGCCATAATTTGCAACTTTTTATCAAACAATGATTAATTGATTTGCAAATTTAAGCAATTCTTCTTATCTTTGCAAAGAATTTCGGAAAAAAATAAAGATTAATACAAAATAGATATGATGACAGCTAATGAAGTGCGCGAATCCTTCAAGAAATTCTTCGAAGGCAAAGGCCACAAAATTGTTCCATCAGCACCTATGGTTATCAAGGATGACCCTACGCTGATGTTTACAAATGCTGGTATGAACCAGTGGAAAGACATCATCCTCGGTACAAAGGACCCAGGTAAGGATGTACGTCGTGTTGATACTCAGAAATGTCTCCGTGTTAGCGGTAAGCACAACGACCTCGAAGAGGTAGGTCATGATACTTATCACCACACCATGTTCGAGATGCTCGGTAACTGGAGCTTCGGCGATTATTTCAAGGAGGGTGCCATCGATATGGCATGGGAATACCTCACTGAAATACTGAAGCTCAACCCTGAGGACCTCTACGTTACCGTGTTCGAGGGCTGCAAGGAGGAAGGTCTGGAGCGCGACAACGAGGCTGCAGGTTTCTGGGCAAAGCACGTACCTGCCGACCACATCATCAACGGCAACAAGCACGACAACTTCTGGGAGATGGGCGATACGGGTCCTTGCGGTCCTTGCTCAGAGATCCATGTTGACTCTCGTACTCCTGAGGAGAAGGCTCAGGTGCCAGGCCGTGAGTTGGTAAACAAGGACAACCCACAGGTGATTGAGATCTGGAACATCGTGTTCATGCAGTACAACCGCAAGGCTGACGGTTCTCTCGAACCTCTCCCTATGCACGTCATCGATACCGGTATGGGCTTCGAGCGCCTGGTTCGCATGCTGCAGGACAAGCACTCTAACTATGATACAGATATCTTCCAGCCAATCATCAAGGAAATCGAGGCTATCTCTGGCAAGAAGTATGGTTTCACTACTCCTACCGGTGAAAATGGCGAGGGTAAGGATGAGCAGGAGAAGATCGACATCGCCATGCGTGTCTGCGCCGACCACCTGCGTGCCGTAGCCTTCTCTATCGCCGACGGTCAGTTGCCAAGCAACGCCAAGGCTGGTTACGTCATCCGCCGCATCTTGCGCCGTGCCGTACGTTACGCTTACACCTTCCTCGGCCAGAAACAGGCATTCATGTACAAGCTCGTCAATGTATTGGTAGAGCAGATGGGTGCAGCCTTCCCAGAGTTGCCAGCTCAGCAGGAGCTCATCACCCGCGTGATGAAAGAGGAAGAGGATTCATTCCTCCGCACACTGGAGAAGGGTATCAACCTCCTCAATGGTGATATGGACGAGCTCAAGGCTCATGGCGAGACTCAGCTCGACGGCATGAGCGCTTTCCGTCTCTTCGATACCTACGGTTTCCCTCTTGACCTGACAGAGCTCATCTGCCGTGAGAATGGTTACACCGTAGACGCAGCCGGTTTCGACGAGGAGATGAAGAAGCAGAAGGAGCGTGCCCGCAATGCCGCTGCCGTGGAGAACGGCGACTGGGAAGTACTGAAGGAAGGCGACCAGAACTTCGTGGGTTACGACTATACAGAATATGAGTGCCACATCCTGCGCTACCGCAAGGTGACACAGAAGAAGAACAGCTTCTACGAGTTGGTACTCGACAACACTCCATTCTATGGTGAGATGGGTGGACAGGTTGGTGACAAGGGTGTACTCGTCAGCGAGGACGAGACCATCGAGATTATCGACACCAAGCGCGAGAACAACCAGAGCATCCACATCGTGAAGAAACTGCCAAAGAACCTGACTGCCGACTTCATGGCTTGTGTCGATATCGACAGCCGTGAGGGCAGTGCTGCCAACCATACTGCCACCCACCTGCTCGACTACTGTCTGAAGCAGGTACTGGGCGATCACGTAGAGCAGAAGGGTTCTTATGTAGACAAAGACACCTTACGTTTCGACTTCTCTCACTTCCAGAAGGTGACTGATGAGGAGCTTCGCCAGGTAGAGCGCAAGGTGAACGAGATGATTCGTGCCGACTATCCTCTGGACGAGCACCGCGACACTCCTATCGAGGAGGCTAAGGAACTGGGTGCCATCGCCCTCTTCGGCGAGAAGTATGGCGACAAGGTTCGTGTGGTTCGCTTCGGTCCTTCTGCTGAGTTCTGTGGTGGTATTCATGCCAAGAGCACCGGTAAGATCGGTTTCTTCAAGATTATCTCTGAGAGCAGCGTAGCAGCCGGCATCCGCCGTATCGAGGCTTTGACTGGCAAGGCTTGCGAGGAGGCCATCTACGGTTTGCAGGATACCATCGTAGCCTTGAAGGGATTGTTCAACAATGCCAAGGATCTCGAGGGTGTCATCAGAAAGTACATCGACGAGCACGATGCCCTGAAGAAGGACGTTGAGAAGTTCCAGGCTCAGGCTGTGGAGCGTGCCAAGGATAAGCTCGTAGAGAATGCCAAGGAGGTGAACGGTGTGAAGGTTGTCACAGCCGTATTGCCAATGGAGCCAGCAGCTGCCAAGGATTTGGTATTCAAGGTTCGCGAGGCTTTGCCAGAGAACATGATCTGTGTGGTAGGTTCCGTATACAACGACAAGCCAATGCTCAGCGTAATGTTCAGCGATGACATGGTGAAGGATCACGGTTTGAACGCTGGTAAGATGATTCGCGAAGCTGCCAAGTTGATTCAGGGCGGCGGTGGCGGTCAGCCTCACTATGCTCAGGCTGGCGGTAAGAACAAGGACGGCTTGAGCGCAGCAGTAGATAAGGTTGTAGAGTTGGCTCAGCTGTAATATTACATATAATATAAGGTATAAAGACAAAGTAGCAAAATATATAATGTGCTACTTTGTCTTTTATTTTAAGAACCCCAAATATTAGCAACGAAATGAAATTTTTCAAAAGTCCAGCCTTCCGATTAGGCTTAATACTAGTATTTCTAAGTGGAACAACTAATGCCAACGCTCAATTTTTCAAAAAGTTAGGCAAAGCAATTCAAAAAGCAGCAAATACCATTGAAGAAATTACTCAACCAACTAACGAGCCTACAACTCGTACAATGAAAATATACAAACAGCCGGATTCTTTCCAAGCAGACTCTACAAGCAATAAAAAAGAAATTACGGAAGGAACTTTAAATAGATGGAACAATGCTGCCCAAACTGCCTCTCAAATAAATAGTAAACCTGGCAACACTATCACTAACTCTAGCAAAATAGGCGGCAAGTTATTACCAGGACAAAGAATAGCACTAGCCGTTCAACAGAGAGCAGAATACGAGAAACAATTCTACATCAATGATACCATCTATAAAAAGGAACAATTAGGTGAATATAAGACATTTGAACAAATGAAAAAAATATATGCTTTAACTGATAATTCAAAACAAGCATATGCTTTCTTAGTAGAACCTATTCAAATTTTTGCTCCTTGGGGAGGTAAAGATGGATTAGTTAAGATTGCTAATTCGCCAACACTTTACACAACACTCCAAAATCTACTTGCCAAATATAAAGAATGGCAAAAAACAGCAATCAGCAACAATGTTGGAGCATTTGAGAAAAAAATAGACATCGAAATTCCTATAGAAACCATGACTTTTTATAGGGGTAAAGAAATACATGCAGGAAAATGGGATAATAAAAAGTTCACATTTATATATAAAAATGCGACAAAACCTCCTGTTCTAACATGCACCGGAACTTGGAAAGGCATGAATGATGATATTGCTCAATTAACTATTGCATTTAAAAATGAGCAAGAACTCTGTGATTTCATTGCGTTTTTTAATCCAAAAGAATTGAAAAAAATGATAGACTTCCAAAAACAAGGAGGATTATTCCATTAAAGTATTTAATATAAAGATTTTTTAAAAAAAACATCAACTTTCTACATAATGAAGTTGATGTTTTTTTGTTGAAGCAATTACAAAAAGTTGCCGGGAAAAACTAGTAAAAGAACTATCTCTATTATTTCTAAGAAAAAAATAATAATCTAAATTATTTTTTATATCATTGCCAACCTTACAATTGCAGTAAGGGAAGCAAAAAATGACAATTGCTACGTTTTATCATCTCACATAAAAGATAAAAATCCATAAAATATTCGCAAAAATAGCGAACACTAATTATAAAGTATTATCTTTGCAATCAATAAAACATATATAATTATGGAAATAATATTTGAAGAGGATTATCTCCGAGAATTATATTATGAGGGTAAAGCGCATAACAAAAAGTATCGCTTCCAACCTCAAATCATAAAGAAGTACGTTCGAGTTATTGACCTTATGGCATCCTTGAACAGTACAGCTGATTTTTATCGCTACAAAGCTTTACATTACGAAGTTCTTGTGGGTGATAAGAAAGATCGTGAATCTGTTAGAGTCAATGACCAATATAGAATAGAGTTTCATTCTGAAGTTGTTGGCAACGAAAAACAAATCACGATATGTAATATATTAGAATTATCAAACCATTATAAATAAAAAACAGCATTATGTCAAACTTAGGTTTTGGTTTTTACCCAACTCACCCTGGTGAGATTTTGAAAGAAGAATTAGAAGAACGTGGCATTTCGCAAAGAAAATTTGCGGAAAGTATTGGTATGGGATATTCCGTACTCAACGAGATACTGAATGGCAAACGTCCCGTTACCACAACTTCTGCTCTGATGTTTGAGGCTGCATTAGATATTCCTGCAGATTCTCTTCTAAAATTGCAGATGAAATACAATATGCATACTGCTCGAAAAGATAATGCTTTGGTAGAAAAACTTAAGCAGATTCGCAAAGTTGCAGCCATACTGTAAAATATATAATAAGGTATAGATATGGTAATGAAGAATCCTTTTGTCACAAACGGTTACGCTGGTCCGGAATACTTCTGCGACCGTGTGGAAGAAACCCAGCATATCACAGAGATGCTGACCAATGAGAATAACATGGCTCTGATTTCCCCTCGACGCATCGGAAAAACAGAGCTGATTCACCATTGCTTTGCCCAGCCAGTCATCCAAAAAGATTATTATACTTTTATCATAGACATCTATTCAACCAATTCCGTCAGCGATCTGGTCAATATGTTCGGCAAAGCCATTATTGATGAACTTCGCCCTAAAGGCAGAAGCGCTTGGGAGAAATTCCTGATGGCGCTCTCTTCTCTCCGTTCAGAAATCTCTTTCGATATCAACGGGGCTCCAGTTTGGGGAATAGGCATCGGCAACATGGTGAATCCGGAAATTACGCTTGATGAGATATTCGCTTATCTCAACCAAGCCGATAAACCATGCCTTGTTGCTATCGACGAGTTTCAGCAAATCACCAACTATGCCGACAATCGCATAGAGGCATTGCTCCGTACCTACATCCAGCGATGCACCAATGCCCACTTCATCTTCTCGGGTTCTCACCGCCATCTGATGGCAGAAATGTTCACATCTCCTGCCCGCCCATTTTATCAGAGCGTAACGCTGATGAACCTGAAGCCGCTGGATGTGGAGAAATACAAGGAGTTTGCCACAGCCAAGTTCGAGGAACGCAACAAACATCTCGATGCAGCCATTATCGGAGAACTCTTCGCCCGTTTCGGTGGTGTCACTTCATACATCCAGCGAGTAATGAATGTTCTCTTCCTCAAGACTCCCGAACAGGGCACCTGCACTCTGGATATGGTAGATGACGCCATCAACTACAATCTCAACATGGCATCAGACACCTACGAGACCCTTCTACGCCAGATGCCGGAAAAGCAGCGCAATGTCTTCATTGCCATCTCTGCAGAGGGCGAAGCCAGAAGCGTAAAGAGCGGAGCCTTTGCCAAGAAATACCACCTCCCATCACCAAGTTCTGTCAACTCTGCCTTGAAGGGATTGTTGGAAAAAGATTTCATCACCCAGCAGGATGATGCCTACGTGGTATATGACAAGTTCTTCGACTTGTGGTTGAAAAAGTATATGAAATAGTTTGACATGGTGCCATCGTCCACGGAGCCACAGTCAGAAAAGGCGCACTCATCGGAATGAATGCCACTGTACTTGACAAGGCTGACATTGGAGAAGGGGCTATTATTGCTGCAGGTGCAGTAGTTACCCATGGAACCAAGGTTCCTGCACATGAGATTTGGGCGGGTATTCCTGCCAAGAAGGTGAAGACCTGCGCTCCCGGACAAGCCGAGGAGTTTGCCAAGCATTATTCCGGATACATCAAGGACTGGTATCTGAAGGAAGATTGATAGAAAGGTATCTTGGCAAGGAGACTATCATCGTATTAATAGGTTAACGACGTGTAGTAAAAGCTGCATGATGAAGATGATTCGTGACCGTAAAACAAAAATGCGCCCGCACAATACGGACGCATTTCTGTTTTTATAAAAGTTCTATCTTTCCACCTTGAATATGGCGGCACTTATGCCAGAAGCTTTAATCACATCAGTCTTTTTTCCTGATTTATACACAACCTTTCCTGTGGAAAGAACAGAAACTGCCTTACCACCAACGGAGCTGATATTGAGAGAGGCTGCCTTGGCACCAGGATTCACGACAACAACATACTTCTCCTCACCCAAAGTGCGCTCATATACCATCGGATATTCCTGCCCCTTCTGGTTCAGGAGTTTCCAATCACCCTCATTGTCAAGAGCCTTTGCAGAATGACGCAAAGCGGTCAGCTTACGGGTATATGACAACAGAGATTTCTGATCACCCTGCTGAGCCTCAACGGTCAACTTTCCGTTTTCTGTATCTACAGGGAAGTAGAGCTTATCAGGTGCACTCGTAGAGAAGCCGGCATTCTTGCCCTTGGTCCACTGCATCGGAGTGCGGGTACCAGAACGTTCATTGCTACCCTCCTTGTTAGGGAGATTCATCTGATACTTCATACCAATCTCATCACCATAATAGATAAACGGAATACCTGGCATGGTGAGGAAGAAGGTCATCGCCACCTTCAACTGGTCTGGCGTATTGCGGGTACCGATGTTAGGACGCTGGTAATCGTGGTTGGCAGATGGAACAGCGATGTAGCCGAGATTCTTGGTGGCATTGTATGCCTTGGTATAGTTCTCGCTAAACTCCTTAAGCGAACCCTTGCCCTGCTTGTCGAAATAGCAGTTCTGGTAACTCTGCTCCCACTTGCCCCATGGAGTCTTGCGGTCGAAGAACAGAGAGGCATAGCCCTTGAGACCGAAATGGATGTAGAAATCGATGTTGAAGCCAGCAGGAATGGCTTGCTGCGGATTAGCCCACTCTGAAATCAAGACGGTCTCTGGATAATACTTATCCTTCCAAGCACGCATCTCCTTCCAAAGCTTGGAAACCTCCGTCTTGTCAGGGTCGTTCTTGACAAGCGATGACGCCATATCTACACGAAAGCCATCCACACCCTTATCAAACCAGAAAGCCATGATGTTACGTATTTCCCTGCGGACAGCCTGTGGTCCTGGAGCATCTACGCCCTGCTCCCAAGGATGATTTGGATCTGGATGAGCAAAACCATAGTTCAAGGCAGGCTGGCACTCGAAGAAATTCTTCTCATAATACTTGGCACGAGGAGCATTAGCCTCCACATATCTTCCTCGGGTACTAGACTCCGGACTTGCTTCCTGATGACGGGCTTCTATTTCTTTCTTCTCACTCTCAGGGATATCATTCATCCAGATATAATAGTCGCTGTAACGCTGGTTAGGATCTTTCTCGGAAGACTCCTTAAACCAGGCACACTTGGTGCTGGAATGTCCTGCCACCAAGTCGAGACAAACCTTGATGCCACGCTTATGGGCCTCATTGACCAATGTAACCAAATCGGTATTGGTACCGAATCGAGGATCCACCTTGTAGAAATCGATGACATCATAGCCACCATCAAACCATCCCGACTCAAAGATTGGATTGAGCCAGAGGGCGTTCACACCCAGAGACTTGATGTAATCCAACTTGGAAGTGATACCCGGCAGATCGCCAATACCGTTGCCATCAGTATCCATATAGGAAGATGGATAAATCTGATAGAAAAGTGCATCACTCAACCAAGCCGGTCCCTTCTTCTGTTCTGCCTGAACAGAAAGTGTGGTTGCCGCCAAAGCTGCAACCAACAGCATTTTATTCATTCTTTTCATAAGCAACATTATTTATTCAAAAAAACTTTCTTTCATAATAACTCAAAATTCTGCATTTTATTGTGCAAGAATGCTAATATCAGAAAATACATCGACGAGCACGATGCCCAGAAGAAGGACGTTGAGAACCGCTATGACATCCACGGCAAACGTATCTTTGAAACCAACGATAAGTTTTATTTTGTGTCGCTTTGTCTGTCCTACAGAATCGCTCTTGAAATACAGCCAATATTCTATTTTAAACTCAAGTTTCGCAAGCGGTTTAAGTACGGGCTGAAGGCCCAAAAGCTCTTAGCCCCTTGAATTTTCCATTTTCCAGGAGAGAAACATTAAGCCTTTATTCCTTCCCCATTCAGGCATTCGCCCGTCTCATAACTCTTCGTCATATCCTTTAAGATACCAATCATATCCTTCCTCAAGCTCTCAGGCTTCAGTACGATGATATTTCTGCCATGCCATAACAGTTCCTGAAGGAAATCACGGCTGGGGCGAACGGTGAGGGTATATTCCCGATACATTCCGTCTTTCGACTCCTTTACTTTCTGCTGACTCTCGTGCAGTGGAACCTCCTCGATATAATTGTATTCCGGATAGAAGGCACGGATGCGGATCTTCTCCACTGGTACATCTTCCATCCGATAGATGCCAAAGCAATCTTCATAATAATTCTCTGGAGTCAGGAACTTCTTCATCTTTGCCGACAACGGATGCTTCTCGCAAATAAGCTTCAGAAAACTGATGCGGTCGAAAGGAAGACAGCGAACGAGTTTTCTCACATCTTCCTCTGCATTCAAATCAGCATCTCCATCAACCTCAGCACTTGAATTGGCTTTCCCTTCAGACGCCGAACGTTGTTTCTTCACTCCCACAACATACCATCTCTGCTTGTAGTATCTCACGAAAGCCGGTTGCAGCACGATATCGCTCTCTGCTCCGAAACCCGAAACATACTTAAACTTCAGCAGATATTGCTTATCTATCGCTGCAAGAATATCATCCAGATATTCCGTGTTGTATGGCGGTGTATCGAGCATCACCTTATTGTGATACTTCAGCATATCACCTAACGAAGCCAGCCGCAGGGAACTCAGCATCCATTCCGTCACATCATCATTAGCGATCGGATCACGCTTCAGATAATACCGATAGCCGTCGCTCTTGTTGCATTCCACAGTAATGCCAAACTGCGACTGGATATTTTCACGATAACGATGAAAGGTACGTTTGTCCAGCTCATCCTCATCCTGATTAGCGTTGGCATCACGCCACTCATTAGCAATCTCCTCAAAGGTAAGATGCTTACGATCCAAGAGGCCTATCAGCCAACTATAGAATTTTACACGATTGTCCATAATCTCTAAATATCTAATGAAAATTTAAAAGAAATGCCTAAAAAGAGGAGAAAAGATAGCCAACAAAATGGTAATGCTAAATGCTGGCGTTTCTGACTTTTGTCATATACCAATGCGCGATACACTTGTGCCCGATGCTTGAAATGAACTGTGAACAAACTCGTCTCTTTGCATGAAACACATGAATTTTTAATAATGCTAACACAGACCTATTGCCTGATGTCAGCCTCTTGCTGCCTCTATCTTTTCTCCGAAAGTTTTAATCTACTCAATGAAAATTTCAATCCTCGCTCCATTATCGGGGCAAGTCTTGCAAATCTACCAAATCTACAGTCCAGTTCAAACTCTGAATTTTCAGGTCGAGCTCCCGATACTGCTTGGCATAGGTATCAGCCTCCTTACGAAGAGCCTTTATATCTATGGTTCTAACATATTTCAGTTCGTTTCTGCCAAAGCGAGTATCGTTGGCAGCAACGTAGTTCACCACCTCTTTCAATGCCTTGACACGCATCGACAAGACGTCTCTCTTGGCTATCAATCGAGTCAAGGAGTCTCCGTCCTGAACTATCTGAACGTTGGTGATGTTGATGCGATAAATCAAGTCTTCCAACTGGACGAGTACGTCATCCAGTTCCTTGTACAGTTCCTCTACGTTATCGCAGGGTTCATCGCCCTCCTGCACTTTGGCGCTTTCCTTGATACGTTCTTTCAGTTGACCCACTCTCTTCTGCAAGTCGGCTCTGATGCTCAATGCTTCTGCTAACTTCATAATCTTATATTTTTTATATATGACGTTAAACTTCTTGTTTTATTATGTCAAGGTATCAGCCTTTTTGTGTTCTACCCAAGCAAGGCACATCCTCAGGCCAATGAGGGTCGGTTTCATTTCCATCATCAGCATAACGAATATCTCGCTGTTCGGATATATTGCGGTCGTATTTCAGTTCCACTCTCACCGTGAAGTCATCCATACGAAGAATATCTGGCAGGCACCAAGGCTCATGAGTATGCAAGGCATGCATCGCATAACAGATACACAAATGGTCGTACGCCTTGTTGTGCAGATAGCTTTCCGCCCACGACGTGCCATCGTCGAGCGTATCAGTCAACTCTCTCAACGTATCCTCTTCGTTGCCGAAAAAGTTGGCAGACGCACCATTCACGATGGTATCCATCTTGCAATGTCCTGTACTGAGCAACTCATCTGTCAGATGAATCATATAGTCGAAGTCGGAACCGTAATAGTCATCATTCTCCAGATGCAAGACCGAGTCTTTGTCAGCATACTCGAATCGAAGCGTACTGTCCAAGTCGTAGCAGAAACGGTCGTCCACCTTGTATGGCGAACGGTAGAGCGTAAGCCAAAGGTTACGGCACTGCTCAAAACACTCTAAGGTGAGCTTGTAGAGTTTGTCGTTCAACTTGCTCAATCGTTCCACCTCGGCAGCAGTAGGATGAAGCATCATCTCGTCGAGCGTCACCTCACGAAGCCCAAGCAAGTCGTCCAAGAGCTCTCGCTCCGACTCACTGAAGTTTCTGAAGAAATAGTCAGGATTGTTCTCTTCCCGATTCACCACCTTCTTGATACGACGTTCCACCTCTTGCACGATGGCACGCTTATCCTCTATCGTAGACTTTTCTCTTATAAAGTCTACAAATTTGAAGTTAGGATCAGCATTATAGCTACGGTCGTTCTCTACATCATCTATCAGTTTCATCCATTCCTTTTCCATTTACTTCCTCTTTAAAGATTACGTTTCCTTTTTTCCATTGATACACCTCTCGCTCATATCTCAAGCTGACATCCGTCCAAAAATCATCCATACGGAGGATGTCTGGCAAAGAGTAATGCTCATGACTATGGAGCGAGTGAAGGAGATGGCAGATGCAAAATTTGTCGAAAGCCTGATTGTCGAGATAATCCAAATTCCAGTTGGTACCATCATCAGCCACTAGAGGTTCATACGAATACCGCCCACTATCCCTAAAATTGCAATGAAAATGGAGCATATACTCGAAGTCTGAGCCATAATAGTCATCATTATCCATCTTGAGGACGGAATCCTCATCATTCCAACTGAAATCAACGTGCTCCTCCACATCATAATAATCCTCGTTTGCCATCAAGCTCGGTGAGTGCAACAAAGACTTCCAGAGGTTGCGACCTTGCGCAAAGGCATCCTTCGACAGTTCATGAAGTTTATCGTTCTGATGTCCCAAACGCTCGATTTCTTCCTCTGTAGGATTTAACATCATCACATTGAGAATCTTTACCCGAGTACTCCAAAGGGAATCAAGCACCTCCCGCTCCTGTTCACTGAACTTACGGAAGCGGAAACTCTTGTCCGCATCATAACGGGCAATCATCTTGATGCGACGCTCTACTTCTTGTACAACTCTGCGCTTATCATCGTCCGACGCTTCGCCCACATAATCCATCAAAGCGAAGAAAGCCTCCGTTTCAAACGGATCTTTCTCAATTGTATCGATAAGTTGAATCCAGTTTTCCTTCATCTTCACCTACGATTTCACCATTACTAACTTCTATTATCTTATCATCGCCAAAGCTTCCTCCCCGTATCTTGTAGGGAGAGTTTCGCTTCAACGTCTTCTCCAAATACTCCAAGTCTTTGGGACGGAGTTGAGTGAGAGCGAAATCCACCTCATTCAGCTGCGACTGATTGCTCAGGGCGAGATGCTGAAGATTGTGACACATGAAGATGTCCAAGCGACGCAACTTGTCGTTCTTGCTCAAATTCAAAGATACCAAGTCCTTTGCTCCATCAATATGCAACTCCTCCAAGAGCGGATTGGCAGAGAAATCCAACTTCTCGTTTCTTATCTCGTGGAAGTCGATGAACTCCAGCAAAGGATTCTTGCTCACGTCGAGTTTCTCCTCGCCATACCCAGAATAGCCCAAGATACGCAAGTTAGGACATTCCGTGAGAATCACATCAAAGGTTTTCACCTCGAACATGCCACATCCATCAAATCCGATAATGGCATCTTCCTCTTCCGAACAGATGGTAATGGTGTAGTACATGCCCTTCTCAGGATAGGAATGACCAGCCTCCACCCAAGCCAACTTTTCGGAAGCAGGTTTCTGTTTACCTGTCACGACCTGTACCTTTCCATCGCCCCAAGCGATTCTTGCCTTGCTGCCTTTCTTCAGCATCAAGTGCAAGCCTACGGTCTCCCCCATTGTCCAGTCCAAAGTCTGGATATTGATTGTAATCTGTGCCATAATTCCTTGTTTTTAATGTTTACGTCGGCAAAGATAATGCAAACGAGCGCAATGAAAGCTTGCTTTCAAATTGCCGAGTGCAGCTTATCTTATGCAAAATTACAGGTCAGGTGTGTCAAATCGTGGCGCAAGCGAGAAAATTATCTCAAAAATCTTTGTATCACCTTGTACCAATAGTCCCAGGAATAGCCTACGGAAGGATGATTCACCACAAGAGCCTTAACATGCTTGCCACCAGGCATCATGTAGAAGCCATTAGGCACCCAAGTGCCTTCCACTTCCATGTCATTGCAATCCACCCAGTGAACATCAGAAACTTGCTCTTGGCGCCAGTGACCGCCAGGTAAATTGTTCCAAAGCCTCTTACCCCATACAATGATGTACTGAGGCTGATACTTTTCGATGACCTCAAAGAAAG
This sequence comes from Segatella copri, assembly GCF_009495355.1. Taxonomy (GTDB): domain Bacteria; phylum Bacteroidota; class Bacteroidia; order Bacteroidales; family Bacteroidaceae; genus Prevotella. Next base: position 97,423 of record NZ_VZAD01000061.1, on the reverse strand, counting down.
CCTTGCCTGCCTGGTGATATTGTTCGGCTGTGCCAGCCTCGCGAGGACCACCCATCGCCACTTGCAGATAGTTGAAGAAGATGACCGAGTTCCAAATCTTCAGCCTCATCGCTTGATTGGTCTCCTCACCCACTAACGAACGCTCAAACTTCAGGAAAGTCCGCATCCAGTTCTGCCGTTCCTTGTTCTCATTGAGATAATCCCCAAGCACCTGCTGCGTAAAGTTCATACACTCCCGATGTAGCTGGCAGTCGCCACAATCCGTACAATTCTCATCACAATAATGACTCTCGCCCAATATCATGATTCGCTTGCCGAATATCCCTCCGTTGACATAATCCTTGCCAACGAAAGGTTGAAAGAAAATATTACTATTCATAGGCTATTTGTCAGTTTTATTCCTCTCATCGATGCTTTTCCATATCTTTCGATAAAAAGTCTTTTTCAAGCCAAACAATCCCCCAAAAAGAAATGCTATATTATATCCTGACGGATATGTATGCATACTGCCACACTTCGGGCATTTTACGGGAGCAGTATATACTGTACACCGCCACTCACAGTCCCATCCCATGAATTTGTTTCCACAATTATCACAGGTAAACTTTGTCATTCCTCTAAACATAAGCAATCCTTTTTTAGAACAATGAAGCTATCCAATCATAAGCCATGGTTCCCAAGCGAATGGCCCATGATATCACCACATAAACCAACCAGCAAAGCACGACGATGAACACAGCCGTCCAAAATGCCTTCTTATTCACCTTATTGATAATCTCCTTATCATCCTCGATATACCCGGTAACCAATCTCAGGTTCTCAACATACGAACGCTTGAATACATCCAGCACATCACCTATATAGAAAGGTATGGCACCAATCAGCACATCCATCAAGATATTATAGATGACAGCCAAAGTCAGCGGAATCGACTTAACCACGCAAAGACTGTAATAGATAAATGGGAATGCAAACACGCTCGTCAAAGCATCACCGATACCGACAGGAAGGATGAAGCCAAGGATAGGATCCAAGAACCACTTGTCCATATACTTCGCCGTACCTACCATCAGACGATATGATGGCATGTTCATCATCTTCTCACGCTTTGCTGCTTTTTTATCAGCCCTCGCCTGTTCTTTGGCAAGAGCCGCCTCTCGCTTTTGATCTTCTTTTGCGAAATCCATGCCCAAATCAGCCTGGGCCTGCTGTCTTCTTGAACTTTCCATACGCCTTATAATTCTATTTGTTTCTTACCATTTATAAATTCCGTGAACTCCTGTTCCGAAAGAGAAAAACCGCTCAAGTCGCTCATCAACTCCATAGCCTGCTTACGTTCCTCCTCACTACCAGCCAGATTGATACGCTTGAACACCTCACGAAGATAAGCACTCTTGTTGTCTATCTTAGCCATTTCACGCTTAAACTCATCAGCATGTTTCTTCAACTCCTTATCGTAAGCTACAGAAGCCAGCTTTCCGTTGAGCTGCTGCGCTTTGAGCTTAGCGAAACTATCAAACAGAACGATGCCTTTTTGCAAAGATTGCTCCATAGCTTCTGTCGTCATCGCCAAGTCTTCCTCGCTATACTCAGCAGGTTTGTTCTGTTGTGCGGTCTTGCCCTCTATCTTCTTATGGTCTTTCGTATATGCTTCCACTCCATCAAGCAGATTCTTAGCCATATTCTTGTCGGCATGGAGATTGTCTGCCAACATTCCTGTAAACTGAGAAAGGTTCTGCTCCACGTCGGAAGGAAGCTTGGCTGCCTCCCGATAATCGGGAATATCGACCGCATGCACCAACTTCTCATCTATCTTGCTCTCCATGATTTCACGTCCAAGTTTCAGCATGGCAACCATATCACGGAGATGTTTCAGCATCTTCAATTTCAAGTCGTCAGAGCAAACTATCTTGCTTCTGATCTCCTTAGAAACCTTATCCAGCTCACTGGAGAGTTTGGCATACTCATTTTTGATACGGATTTGTTCCTCACGATGCGATTCCAATTCCTCCTTATCCAATTTCAAATCTACCTGATAGCTCTCATATTCTCTCACAAGTGGGAAGCATACAGCATTCCATTCAGCGAAGTCACGATAGTAGTTCTTGTTGGCCATACCAAAGGTGATCCAGTTGACCAAGAAGAAAGGCTTGGAAGGCTTCTTAGCCTTCGCTTCCATATAACTTCCCTGCTTTGACTCCAAGGTGGCGGTGATGTCATTAATCAGCGAGGTGTAGACATCGATGTTCTGAAGATGGTCGTTAATTTCCATGTCCAGCGCTTTCATCTGCTGGAGCAGACATTTTCGTTGCTCCTCCAATGGACGAATAGTCTCATCCGCATACAAAGCATCAAGCGTCGCCTTCAAGTCAGAAGCCAACAGCTTTTCTCCATAGCGCAAGAACACATTCGCCTTCGGAATTACCACATCATTGAGCGTTTTGCAGATTACCAACAATCGTCCCATATCAGCCTTGATGCGAGTGGCATCATGCTTCACGCTGGTTTGGAAAACTGACAAATCAGACTTCAAACGATTAGCGCGTTCACTTGCTCCCATATAGTGTTCGAGCATCGTCAATCCTGCCATCGCCAAGCCCAATGACTTGTTGCCGTTCGACAAAGACTTATAAGCCTGCAAAGAACCCTGCAAAGAAGTGCGGAAGCTTTTAGAAATCTCACCAATCAGAGCTGCACATTTCTCCGTGAGCTTGTTATATTCCAACTCCACATACTTAAGCATCTCGTCCACATCCAGCCACTCTATTCGCTTGAAGTCGAACAGATCAGGAGAAACCATCTTGATGGAGTCGCCATAAATATCGATCAGTTTCAGGGCATAGTCACGATAAACCGTCCCGATATCACTACGCAAGGATGTAAAATCTTCAATGTTTCCACGAACGCTATCCTCGGCATAGTGATAAGCCTCCACCATCTTGGTGTATTTATCAAACATGGTAGACGCCTTGCTTCTAACATCTTTCACGCCATTCGTGCCCATGACAATATCAGCCATCTTCGACGTCCCCTTAACAAGAACTAAGTTTAGGTTCTGCTCCACCTGCTCCTTCAACTGCTCCAAAGCAGATGAAGACAACGCCAGTTCCGTCTCGGCTATCTTCAAAGCCTCCTCCTTGTTGCCCTGTTCCAGACTGTCATTCAACTTGTACTCAGCCACAAGCGTTGTACGTGAATTATTGGAAACAAAAGCAATGGCGATATTACCGTTATCATGGAAATATCTGTAGGCATCAAATACCAGCTTACTTACCTCCGAGGAATCGGAAGCTATACCATACTTCTTCAGTTCAAAAGCCAAATCTGCACGAAGATACGTCTTGTTCTCCTTGCAGAGTTCATCAGCAATCGTCTTGATCGCCTGATATACTTTTTGATTATCAGCCATACTGTTCATCGTATTTATATTTATTTATTCTTTATCACTACCTACAAATGCCGATGCCTTCATAAAAGAGAAGGTTGCATCAACGAGCCAACCGATGCACGAACCGACTGTAGCTATCCACCAGGCAACATGATAACCTGCAGTACAATTGGTAGCCTTGAAAAGGACATCGCCGTCAAAGAGATGCCTCACCAGATTAGGCAGGAAGAACAATCCATGCGCCAAACCAGCTTGCCATCTATACAATTCCGTACCATTGATGTTGACAAACAATACTGCTGCCACTATAGCAACGATTGGTCGCCAGGGTAGGAACATGAAAACCATTACAAGAAACCCTATAATTTTATTCATTTTTCGTTACACTTTATTTATGCTATGATTTCATCTATACAGACAATTATCTTTTAGATACATCTTGTTGTTTCTAATCTCAGTTGGAGTAAGTTTCTCTTTACGATAATCCTTCAAGGAACCCTTCTGCACCTGAAATCTACTCGTCTCCACAAAGATCAGGCTCTTGTGAATCCTCGTCTTGGCACGCTCCTCCATCCATTCTCTGCCTTTAGCGAGAGAAGACATATACCAATATCTCGTCTCAGCCCAAGCATTCCTTGTAGGTTGCGCAGTACCATGAATGAAGTCACGATAAACGGGAAGCGAGAGATCAGTTAGCCAACAAATCAGGACCGAATCCCCCTTAGCCATTAGCGTCATGTCCGACAACATCTGTTGCATGGTCATTTTCTCCGACTTCCGCCAAAGCATCCTCCTATCCATATATTCATTCTTCAAAGCCTCCTCCTTCTTTTGCCAATAGCCATGAGGGGTCAAGAAGAACCAATAGCCAAATAACACTACCAGCACGGCACTCATTACCGCAGCCAACCAACATACTCTTTTCCTGATGTTCTTTTCCATTGTTACATTACCTTATATAGTTATACATTTGATTTCGGCTGCGAAATAACTATATAGATATGTCAAATGGTGGCAGAGTATCAAGAAAAAAGTAAGAACACTCTATTTTTTTGCGAAATAGACATCAGTCACCCATAACGAATCAATAAACTAATGACATTTCTATTCCAATATTTCCCTGTTCAAATAAGATATTGTCAAGTTTCAGCTTTTCAAACACTTTCTGCAATTTGTCAATGTCGCCAAGGCGCAGTTTAACGATATTGCCAGGCATCTGTTCCACCCAACCTGCTTTCTCCGGCACAAGTTTCTTGGCATAAGAGATGGCTGGCGAAACAAGCAGGTCAATACCCATCTTGCCGTCATACGACAAGAACAAGTCTGTACCCTCAATCTTCTTCACAGTAATGTTTATGCTTACAGACTTGGTAAAGCCCAGCACTTTGATAGGTATAGAGACAGACACAGTAGCCCCGTCTACATACCCAAAATTAACAGTCTTATGAAAATGACTGGCTACATAATCCTGCAGCTCAGCATAAGTAATCGCTATCTTCATATAGCCTTATTTTAAAATGATTATTTTTTCTCTCTGTTTTTCCATATTCTTCGATAGACATATTTGTTCAAGCCTAAAAAGCCTGGTGGATAGGTATGCCACCCACCACACTTAGGGCATTTCACTGGAGCAGTATAGGCTGTTGCCATCCACTCGCAATCCATCCCCTTGAATCTATGTCCGCAATCATCGCAGACGAAAGCACAGAATCCTCTAAACATAAGCGATATGATTTATAAGTAGTTTTTTAAAAAATACTCTTACCATATAAACGAAACGGCATACTCTTGTCCGACGCACAGCCAACCAACAACGATTTATTGAATCATTCATTATTTCGTGCTTTGCGTCGGACAAATTTTTACTTCTTACCTCCAAACGTAGGTTTTCCACCTGTCATATCTACAATGACATCCAACACTTTTTTAACAATGCTAACAATTGTGTCTGCCTCGCCCTGTGAAAGGTTACGCGTGTCAGGTTTTAATCTTCCCGTAACATTATTATTTTTAAGTTATTTTTATTGAGGTCGCATTTCAACATACTTATCCCCATCACCTATCTTTATGGTATATTTCTTGTTGAGAGCATAAGCAGCAAAACCAAGAATCATTGCTAATTCTGCCGTACTTATAGTTACAGTACCAACGGTAAGTCCCATAGCTGTTGCACCCATAACAGTTCCCGCTAAAGAAGCGCCTCCTGTAAACGGAGCGGCAGCTAAACCACCTATTACTGCTAAAGCTCCAAATCCAATAGCCCCCTTAGCTACCTTAGCTTTCCTCCTTCTTGAACGAACTGCATTAGCAAATGTCTTGGCATAGGGATCTTCTATTCTTATTGAATCTACCTTATTTTTGATAGCTTCTTGCAATTCTTCTTTTGTTCTAACTACTATCATAATATTTCCAATTAAAATTGCAACTAATTTAGTTCATGGCCTCCTCTATATCCTCAGCAGAAAAGCCCAATTGTTTTGCTATCTTTTTGAAATATAATTTTTCAGCCAAAGCAACTTTATCTTCTGCTTTCAAGATATCAACTCCTTTTTCTAACAACTTCGCACTATTAGCTTCATCATTTTGTATAGAAGAGAAGTCTATTTGCAATAACTTATCACCACTCATTAGTTGTGCAAGTTCTAATTGCTCATCTTCAGACAAAGTGGAACTCTCTATTTCATTAGATAAAAGAGTTTCTTTTCTTTCATTCCAATTACCTCCTACTTTTGCCAAATTAAGCATGAATTGAATAATCAACTTATCTGGATTCTCTAACGCAATAGGAGACTCCGCTCCATCTTCTACCTCTGAAAAGGTTGCATTTACAAAATCTTCTGTATCTCCTTCTGGGATATGAATGTCATACATTTGTTCCTTCAATTTCTTTTGAAGACGCTTAGCTGAAGGACGGAATGTTGCAGCAGTTAATCCACCAGAAATAATGCCACCCAAAATTGGAATTGTTTTACCTACGCCTTTAGCAAAAGTATCTTTTGTCAGCTTTATTCCTATCCATTTGGCTACTTGCTTAATAATAGGATAATACACTGTTTTAGTTAAAGCCTTTTGAGGCAAGCGCTTAACAACTTGGACAGCAAATGCCTTAGAAACATTTTTAATTGCATTATTAGCTGCAGCAGCTCCCATCATCACACCGACAAACAAAGTCAACATATCTTGTGACGTTTCGGTAAGATTACCATTTTCATCTCTTAAGTCCGGAATACCATAAAGATAGGCTAATTTCTGTGCCAAGACGAAAGTATGCCAATAATATTGAGCCATATCTGCTGGGATTGTTGCTGCCATAGCTAAACCTCCTGGAATACCAGCGACAACCGACAAAGATGTAACTTTCAATAAATGATTATTGATACAGGAGTTTGCTAAACTATCTATTCTATCTTCCGAAAGGACATCAACAGGATTTGAGATAGCCTTCTCCAATTCATCTTTAGAGCAATACTGTCGAAGTTCTGATCTCAAAAACGTCTCTCTATCTACTTGTACTCCAGGAATAGCCAAAGCCGAAGACATAACTTTGTTCCATACTGTTACTTCATTTGCCATAATGCTCTATTTTTTTAATATTTTTGTTAAAAACTTAAGCCCTGATGCCACATCATTCATTACATGTGTATAACAAATATTTGTAGTACCACAACTTGGACACACAGAAACTTCCGACATCGTATTATAACTACGATGGCATTTTTTACACGTTGTCATTTTAGGCGTTCTCATCTATTTATATTTTTTAGTCCAACTTCTTAAATTCAAAATCGTTCTGGTTGCAGCATGCTTTCTTATAGTCGAAAGCATAGAGGCGCATGTAGGCCTCTTGCACCTCCTTGGCTCCATTGTAAAAAGGGGTGACGGTGTGCTGCATGGTTGTTACTGTCACTACCATTTCGGGAGTGAGAACTGTACCGTTAGAGCGCTTGATGCGCTTAGGCATTATTTGAAATACTTTACTCATAGTCTATTATGTTATATGAAACCCAATTAGTTGTGAAAATCTTATCACAACTAATTGAGTTATCAGAATTATGCTTTACATTTTATTTCTTCCAATTCTTTGGCGCGTTCCTCAGAGATTCCCAATGATTTTCTTTCACGCTCCAATAATCTACGAACATTATCAGGAATTACTCCATCTTCGATAACATCATCAAGAGCTTCCATGTACTCTTTTTCTTCATCGGTAAAAGATACCAAAGAAGCCTTTACCATGTCCTCAATCTCTTGCGCTCTCGTCTCTGACAATCCGAGTTTCTGACGTTTACGTTCCAAGAACTTACGAGAATGAGCATCTATTTCAGACGCATCTTCCAAACAGAACTCTACTTCTTCCTTATATGCCAACTCGTCCTCTGACAATTCAGATTTCTGTGTTTGAGCAATCTGAGCAACCGCCTGACCATTAGAGGCATTAACATTATCGTCCTCAAAATCCTGCAAAGGCTTGAACTGCATATCTATCTCCCATTCTATCTCTTCTGTCTTACTAAAGGTCTTGTCTGTTTTGGCATCATAAGTTCCACTTACATTTGTGACAAGGTATTCAAAAGATGCCTTGACAGACAGAACTTTACTTGAAGTCATGCTTACAGATTCCGAGGAAGACAGATGCAAAGAATATGACAATATATTTCCATTCAATCTTTGCTTTACCAAAGCTTGCCAAGAAGTTTCAGAGTCTAACCAAACCAAATCGTCTGGGCAATATGGCTGCTTTGTTGGTAAATACGTCTGAACCATCTCCATTCCATCCTTGGATGAATAACTATTTTGAGCAGCAGTATTTTTACCAAAACTTCCCCCAACATTAACGGCTTTAACATCCAATTCTCCAGACACATCCAACTGCTTTGCTTCTGAAGAAGCAGTATCTAACCCACGTAATCTTTTAATTCTTATTTCATTAGCTCCAAGACATTGTCCCAAATAACAAAGTTCATGTACTCTTTCCATAAACAACTGCTCTGTTGCATTCTCAAATGGAAGATACGTTGCAGGTTTGAACGGATGACCAATGTATAAAGTGTTGGCTTGCGGATGCCCAACAGGGAATTGGATTGATGTAGGAAGATCGTTTAATGTAAACACGAATTGTATGTTCCCATCTTTATCATAGCAACCAGGTAGTTGTTTCTCTGTTCCAAGAACAAATATAAATTTTCTCGTATTATAGTCTATTTGTGTAAAATAAGCAGGAAGATGTTTAGTTGTATTCATATATATATCCTTAGCTTCTTGCTTAATCTCAAAATCTGGTGATTCCATGGCTGCTAACGCCATTTGTCTTCCTTGTAATTGATTTAAGCAATACAAAGCATTAAGATAATATATTTTACAACGGAATTCATCATCTGTACAAAGTACAAGCGCCTCTCTAAACGCACTGTTCATAGCACCGTCATAACGATCTACTTCTTCTGAGAATTGCTCCGAGCCAGCTGCGATATCAACATCTAATTGTTCTTCCATTTTTTGTGCATACGCCAGTCCCAAATAATAATAACAAATTGATTTAGTCTCATCATCTGTAATATCTGTAGATGACAACATTTCATTTATTCCTTGAATTGCCTTATCCGCTTCATTATTATCCAAATAAGATTCTATTTCTTCCAATGGGGTTGTCTCCTCTTCATGCCCTGCAACAGTAACCATCTTGTTTAACACGGCAGCTATTTTTTGAGCATCAGCTTTAACGGCAGAAGTCTCTCCATTAAAACTAAAGAAATGGTCCAATGGCAAAGGTACATTATCCTCGTCATTTCCATATCCCCATAGATAGATATGCATCTCGCGATATTCAACTCTCTTAATGTCATTAAATGCAAAAGAATATACGTCTCCCTCATCATTATCAGGAATCCAAGCAAGCCTTTTATTGGTAATAACTATGCCTTGATTTTTGTTTCCAAAGAATGAAGTATCATTAAAGAACAAGATTTGTTCATGTATATCTATATTGAAATTATCACGAATAGAAGCCTTAGCACTATCAGAAATGTTTGTCATCATACAAACTATATGCTTGCCTCTTACACCATTCATAAAAGCTTTAGCCACTTCGTCAATTGGTGTCTCCGAAAAATTCCAGTTTTTTCCTCCATTAAGATTTTTGTCTATTACATCCATAGACTTATCTACAATGTCAGTAGCTTGCGAAATTGCATTTATGACAGGCGAAGAAGAAGCGACCATATTGACCGCTTTCTTCAAATTTTTAGAATTAAATATTCCCATTAGTCCAACTTCTTAAATTCAAAATCATTCTGATTGCAGCATGCTTTCTTATAGTCGAAAGCATAGAGGCGCATGTAGGCCTCTTGCACCTCCTTGGCTCCATTGTAAAAAGGGGTGGCGGTGTGCTGCAAGGTTGTTACTGTCACTACCATTTCGGGAGTGAGAACTGTACCGTTAGAGCGCTTGATGCGCTTAGGCTTTACTTGGAATACCTTACTCATAAGCATTCAGTTTTTAAGTTATCGTATATGGTTTATGCAAACGAGCGCAATGAAAGCTGCTTTCAAATTGCCCAAATGCAAGTGTATCAAGTTGCAAAGGTAGGAAATATCTGCGAACCAAACAAGTTCATAATGGTCCATAAGTGAAAAAAGAATGGCGTGAACCCCTACTTTCTTCACTTCCTTGTAAGTTAGGCTCTGGTAAAACCCGTAGAAAAGAAAATGCGAAAGAGGAATCCACACCATATGATGGCGCAGACTCGCTCAAACAAATTCGCGTTCTTTCTACGTTTCAATTTACCAGATTTCAACCTACAGAACTGAATAGTTTGCTCGTGTCCACAAGATTATCTTGTTTCTCTGCATCATAGCGACTTCAAGCGAGGACTTTCACCTGCCCTGTCACTAACCAATGGCAAATGTATTAAAAATCTGATGAGCCACCAAATTTTTAACAAGAAATCTTATGGATTCCTCCTATATTTCACATTTCAGGGACTCCACTCCCTCCTTCTTTCTGCATTCATACCTTAATTATATAGAGTTATTGTCAATTCTGCGGCAAAAATACAATCCTGTTAAGACAAAAACTGACATAGGAGGAGAAAAAATGAAGAGGGAAGATGAAATTGAAAATGAAATACAATATGCATACTGCTCGGAAAGGAGATAGCTTCCTGATGGGACAGAAAGGAAGAGAAAGAAATTCACTATCGGATACCAAGGATTGTCGATGGAGGATATGTAAAGCAATACCTAAAAATAATGATTTTTGAATACCAGCATTGCTTATTACAGAATTATTGTGTAATTTTGCACACAATAAAATTAGGATCTCAACTTTCGCAAATGGGGAAGTTAAAGAATTTAAAGAAGTTAGAGAAGTTAAAGCCATATGCTTTACAGCTAAATATTCAACCAAAAAGGCTGTTGGCTATAACTTCTAACGACCGAAGGGAGTGATAACTTCTTTAACTTCTATAACTTCTGAACTCTGCGAAAGTTCTATAACAAAAAACAATTATGAAGAAAAGAATATTCATTTTTGCGGCAATACTGTGCATAGGAATGGTCAGCAGTATAATAGCAACAGCCAAAAGTTCCCACTCTGAGGTCATGACCAAGAAGGCAGACGGAACCTACATCGTCAATACCACAACGCTGGGGAAAGACATCAAGGGATTTCGCGGCAACACACCACTCGCTATCTACATCAAGAAAGGGAAAATTGTAGAAATCAAAGCACTTGCCAATCAGGAGACTCCCAAGTTCTTCAACAAGGTAAAACAGGGTCTGCTCAACAAATGGAACGGCATGAAAGTAAGAAAGGCACAGCATGCCCAAATCGATGGTGTCACAGGTGCCACCTACTCCAGCAAAGCTGTAAAGGAAAACGTAAAGCGGGGCATCTCTTATTATCTAACGCATTGAACCTTCGCAAATACAGAAGTTAGAGAAGTTATCACTCCCTTCGGTCGTTAGAAGTTAAAGACTCAAGTTTCGCAAGTGGTTTAAGTACGGGCTGAAGGCCCAAAAGCTCTTAGCCCAGGGCATCGCCCTGGGTACAATGACAATCAGAAAGGCGCCCTGTAAGGGCAAAAGCCTTATAAATTGTTAGGAGTTTTAAAGCTTTTGCCCTTACAGGGCGACAGGCTATCATCCGTAATAACCCAGGGCGATGCCCTGGGCTAAGAGCTTCTGCCCCTTCAGGGCGTGTGGGGCGAAACTTCAGTTAAAGACACTACAGTAACGAATAAAAAAATAGGAAACAACAGACTTAAATATGAAATCATTTTTCAGAACAAAACAGTTATTAAGTCTTTTCATCTGTCTGGTCATTGTTTCTTCGCTGGCTATCGTAAAGCATGGCGAACTGTTGGGACACTCTTTCCGATCTGAACAGAAGCCACAGGCTGCAAACAATGACACTCTACGCATACTCGGAAACGGAACTGCCGTCATCAACACTTCTGCGCTGGCATCAGACATCACAGGATATGGAGGAAAGGTGCCACTCAACATCGTCATCAAGAATGGTGTCGTAGAGAACATTGTGGCGCTAAAGAACGACGAGACAAAGGAATTCTTTGACAATGCCTCTGCCCTGTTTGAGAAATGGAAAGGCAGAACGATAGACGAGGCAATGAACATGAAGGTGGATGCCGTAACAGGGGCCACATTCTCATCCAAAGCCATTATAGGAAACATGCAACGGGGACTTCTGTATGCCAAGAACAATCTGCAGACCGACGAATCAGTAAAAGGCAACAGCAGTTGGGGTTCTTCTGATAACAGCGGCTCTTCTCTGTTCTCCCTAAGAAACATCACCGGTATATGCGTGGTGCTGATGGCAGCCATCCTACCACTTTTTGTCAAGAACAGAAGGTATCATTTCTGTCAACTGATACTGAATGTCATTGTGCTTGGATTCTGGTGCGGAACTTGCCTTTCTTATTCTTCCCTGCTGGGTTTCGCAGCCCATGGCATGGAGATATCGGGCAACATCATTGCGACAGTCATGCTGATAACGGCTTTCATTTATCCGCTCTTTGGCAAGAAGTCGCACTATTGTACCCACGTCTGTCCATACGGCTCGCTGCAGCAGATAGCAGGCAGAGGGATAAAATACAAGATAAGAATGAGTCCCTTGGCTATCAAACGGCTTGACAAGGTGCGCAAGCTGATATGGGCTTTGCTGATGGTATGTATTTGGGGAGGAGTGTGGAGCGAATGGACTGACTATGAGCCTTTTTCGGCATTCATCTTCCGTTCTGCCTCATGGATTGTCATTGCGACAGCCCTTCTGTTCATCGCATTATCCTTTGTGATCACACGCCCCTACTGCCGTTTCGTGTGCCCTATGGGGACATTGATAAAACTCAGATACTAACATACTTTTACTAAAAACATATTAAAACTATATAATTTACGAAAAGATTGTATTGAAATCATGTTTTTCTGCTTATTTTTGCAACAGATTGAAATATAACAACAATGTCATTTGCATCAATATCCATATTGAATAAACATCACAGATGTAATGTAGCCCATTATATCCTTCATTGCAACATTCGAAAATAATATCTATCTCATTACAGATAACATATTATTAACGAATTGAAATTTACATGGGTTTAATCATATTATATTTTTTAGGTGCACTGTCACTATCCTTTTTATGCTCCGTCCTGGAGGCGGTGCTATTATCTACTCCGATGTCGTTTATCTCGATGAAGGAGAATCAAGGCAACAAGACTGCCTCGTTGATGAAACAGTATAAGAACAACGTAGATCGCCCGGTAGGTGCCATTCTTTCGCTCAACACCATCGCCCACACCATCGGTTCTGCCGGTGTAGGTGCTGAATCTATGAAACTCTTTGGTGAAGAATACTTCGGAATCATTTCTGCCATTCTTACTCTGTTGATTCTGGTGCTTTCAGAAATCATCCCGAAAACGATTGGTGCCTCCTATTGGCGCTCTCTGGCGATGACATCTACCAAGATCATCAGGGTGCTCATTTTCATCACCTATCCTCTGGTACTGCTCTCTGAGCTTATCACAAAGGTATTTACACCGAAGAGCCATCAGGCTTCCATGAGTCGCGAAGAAGTTTCTGCCATGGTGGATGTAGGTACCACAGAAGGTATCTTCCATGAATCAGAAAGCAAGATTATCAAAAGCTGCATCCGTCTGGCTGGAGTAAAAGCCAAAGAGGTTATGACACCATCCATCGTAGTGGAATCGGCTAACATCAATCAGTCCATCAAGGAGTTTTACGAGCAGAAAGAGTGGAAATTCTCCCGCATCCCCGTTTATGACAACAATAAGGACTATATCGTAGGATATGTTCTGAAAGACATGGTGCTCAAGGAGGTTTCGGACGACAAGTTCCAAACCAAATTATCCGAACTGGTACGCCCGATTCTCTCTTTCAAGGAGGACGAATCCTTGTATCAGATATGGGAAAAGATGCTGGAAAAACGAGAGCACATCTCCATCATCATTGATGAATACGGCTGCCTTCGTGGCGTGGTTTCCATGGAAGATGTGATAGAGACGATGACAGGCGTGGAAATCGTTGACGAAGACGATGTTGCCGTGGACATGCAGGCTCTGGCAAAGGAAAAGTCGCGTATGATGATGCTGAAAAAGAAATAAAAGAAACATCTTACTCAACTTTCGCAAATGGGGAAGTTAAAGAAGTTAGAGATGTTAAGGGACAAATGCTTTTGTGGATTTGCCCCTTCCCCATTCCCTTTGTGCTGTTGGCTATAGCCTCTAACGACCGAAGGGAGTGATCACTCCTTTAACTTCTGAACTTGCTAAAGTTCAGTTACTAATACTGAATCGTCTAATACCTCCTCACGGGGCGATAGGTGATGGTATAGAGGTGATGGAAGTAAGGCTCCCAGGAATTATTCTCGGCTTTGTCTTGCTCGTGTACGATACAGATGCCATAGAAGCGGGTGCCCGTGTCGCGGTATTCCTTGAACTTATCGAGCAGCAGACGGGGAGGCTCCGGAATCATAAAGTCGGTGATCCACAGCACGTCGGCATTGACATAACGCAAACCGTCGTTGTCGAGAAGAGAGAACATCTCATCCATCATCTTGCGTGCATTCGTACCACCACCGATGAAGGGAAGATGAGAAGCGCTTGACTGGCGCAGCGGCTTCTCCAAATCTGGCTCGTCCGAAGACTGAGGTATCTGCAAACCCAACTTGCGCATGCGGTTGAGCCGGCGTTTCTCCATCAGATCGACGGCATGGATGCTGACCGAAAAGTCTATGAGATAACAGTCACGTTCCAGGTCCTCGGCAGTTTCCTCAAGCAGGGAGATAAGCGTGGAGGCAACTCGCTCGGGAGTGCCATACATACTTGCCGACGTGTCGAGGCACACGATCATGGGACCCTTGCGCGAGGCATGGGTGAATCCCAACTTGCGTGAAGGCTTTGCCATCTCGCTCTTATAGCGGAAGGTCTGCAGCCTGCGCGTACGATACTTATAAATAAAGAGCCCTTCCATGTCCTCATCGCTATACTGTGCAAGTTCGAGAGGCAGCAAGGAGTTGAGGTCGTCGCCCACGGTGATGCCCTCAATGTCGCTGCCTGCCGAATGCTCCATCTTCATGTCTACGCCCGAAGCTATAGTGAGTCGGTCCTTGCCATTGGCGTCTGCCACACGACCCATCTTTGCCACTATCTCCTTGATTTCGGGATAGCGGTCCTGTATCTTCATCTGGTTAAGCCTGCGTTCAAACTCGGTCTCGGTCCATCCGCCCGACATCAGTTCCCAAGCCTGTACGGCTCTGCTCTCGGGTATTCCCTTGGCCTTGATGTTTCGGGTCACCTGACCCATCATCTTGATGAGTCCGCTCTCGAAATTGTTCTGTCTGATGGCGATGAAGTTCTTCAGTTTGCCAAGTGTCTGCCTTTCGATACAGTCTTTCCAGTCTCTCACCAGACGTTCCCAGTTCTCGCTCTTCGAAGCGCCCTCGCCTTGAAACAGCCGCACGAAGAAAGGCTTGTCGAAACCGTCGGCACCATAATCCTGCTCCAACTGATGGAGCAAGGGATGCCACACCTGCCTGTCCATACGCCTGAAGCTGGTCCAGGACAGCACATCTTCGGCACGATGATGGGCAGTCCAGGCACGCTGGCGCTGAAAACGGATGTGATGCACACACTCCACCACAAACTTGCCCACGCAGTCGTAGAACACCTTTGCCTTGATCTTGCTGTTCACCACCTGGCGCATGAACTTCTGCACCTCCTCACCTGTTGCGATGGTTATCTTCAGGTTGAAGAGATGAACGAGATAGTCTTTCAGCGGATCTTCCTTCGTATTCCAGGGCATGACCTGTGCCGGCAGTTCGGGCATGATCACCCGACCTGTCTTACAGAAGTCGTCCAGCATCTTCAGGTAATACTGGGCTTCGGCAAAGTCCTTGTTATTTTGGTAGTTCATATTTTATTCTTTCGCCATCAAGTATTCGGCAAAGATTCTGGCAGCACTCTCCACTTTGGCAGCGCAGGGACGCGTCTTATAGTATTCGGCTGTACGGGCAGAGGCGACATAGCTCGACTGAGCTTTCTCATGACCTTTCAGTCCTAAGATTTCGGCACAGATGATGCTGCCATTCTGCTCTTTCGACTGGGCGAGCAGTTGCTGCACCACCTTATAGCATGCCGACTTTCCTTCGCGGTCATCGCCTTCGGTCTGTCCGCAATCAAGTCCTACGAGGACAACTATTCCCGACACGGCACCGCACATCATCCGCATCCTTCCTACTCCACCTCCGAAGCCTGCACCGATGCGCTTCGCCATCTTGTCGTCAAGACCATACAGATCGGCAAAGGCTGCCACTACAGACTGACAACAGCCATACCCCTGCATGAAGTTATCCACCGCCTGCTGCACACGTTCCTCCAATTCGGGAGTCAATTTCTTCTGTTCATTCATAACGTTCTCTCTTTAATAGAAACAAGGATTTACCATAAAGCCCACTTGCAAAAATACGCATTTCCCGCGAAATAACCAAGCACAGAATTGCGAATATGATTTTTTTTTGTAATTTTGCAGTAGTATTCAATAAGAAGGCAATATGAAATATCCTATAGGCATTCAAAGTTTCGATAAAATCATCAATGAGGGCTATCTTTACATTGATAAAACCGAGTTGATTTATGACTTGATACATAATGGAAACATTTACTTTCTGAGTCGCCCAAGGCGATTTGGCAAGTCTTTGCTTGTGTCAACCCTCGAATGCTACTTCCAAGGCAGGAAAAAACTGTTCAAAGGGCTTGCCTTGGAGAAATTAGAGACAGAATGGAAGGAATATCCTGTATTTCATATAGATTTCAATGGCAAGGATTTTACGAAGGAAAATGAATTGGAAAATGTATTGACTGAATTTGTCGAAACACAAGAAGCTATATATGGCAAGTCTCCCTTTGCCACAACTCTTGGAAGTCGCTTCCGTGAAATTCTGAAGGCAGCCCACGAAAAGACAGGCTTGCGTGCCGTCGTATTGATTGATGAATACGACAAGCCATTGCTTGACGTAATGGACTTGGATATGTATGTCACTACCAATGAGAGCAAGATAACCTTAGAGGATTATAATCGTAATACCCTGAAGGGATTCTATTCCGTCTTCAAGGAAGCCGATGAGCATCTCCAGTTCGTATTACTCACGGGAGTTACCAAGTTTTCACAAGTCAGTGTGTTCAGCGGTTTCAACCAACCCGACGACATCAGCCTCTCCGCCCGATACGACACCTTGCTCGGCATCACCGAGGAGGAACTCCACACCGTCTTCAAGGAGCAAATTAAGGAGATGGCAAGGGAATATGAGTTTACTGAAGATGAAATGAAAGTCAAGTTGAAGCGCCAGTTCGATGGTTACCATTTCAGTCGCCGATTGATTGGCGTATATAATCCATTCAGCATACTCCGTGCCTTCAACGAAATGTGGATAGACGACTATTGGTTCAAGACAGGTTCACCAACCTATCTTGTGCGCCTCCTGGCTCACGACAACGAACACATCAACGAATTGGTGGGCAAGTACTATACCACCCAAGACTTCGATGACTACAAGGCTGATGTGGAACGTCCATTGCCTATGATATATCAGAGTGGTTATCTCACCGTCAAGAAGTATAAGCGATCAACCAACTCCTATCTGTTGGATTTTCCAAATGATGAAGTACGCCGTGGCTTCATCACATTGCTCACATCCAGCTACCTCAAGCCAAAAGAATCTCCAAGTTCATGGGTTCTTCAAGTGATAGATACCATGGAAGAAGGTGATGTAGAACAGCTCAAGAAACTCTTCACCTCTTTCTTGGCAAGCATTCCCTATTCGCAGCGTCGCAAGGATGATGAGCGAGAGAAGGAGCGATACTTCCAGTACACGTTCTATCTCATTCTCCGAATGATCAGTTCCTATACCATCTTCATCGAGAAAGAGCAAAGCGAAGGCAGAGTGGATTGTATCATAGAGACCACAAACGATGTCTATATCTTCGAGTTCAAACTTGATGGCTCCGCCGATGCCGCCATCCAACAAATCAAAGACAAGGGATATGCGAGGGAATACGAAGCAAGTCCAAAGCATATCCATTTGATAGGCTGCAATTTCTCGTCGAAGACGGGGACTATTGATGGGTGGGAAGTAAGATAACAAATCACAGAATGTTACATGAAAAAGAACTGGGACTACATCTGATGATTGACACTAATATCGCCAAAGACTTAATAATGGAATTGAGGGGAAGCAATAATTTGGAACAATATAGGACGATGTTGAAAAGATAAAGAACGAAGATATGGAAGCCATAAAAACTAAATTAGAGAACCTGTTTACAGGTGATGATACCTGCTATATTATACCTGTATATCAACGTAATTATAGTTGGACAAGCAAACAATGCAAACAATTATTTCAAGACTTGCTTTCTATTATTGAAACAGATAGAGAGCATTTCTTTGGAAGTGTTGTTCTATACCATATTAAACATAACTCATGGTCAGTAATTGATGGTCAACAGAGACTAACTACAGTTTCTTTGATATGGCTTGCTATGGCAAAATTAATCAAAGATGGCGTGAAGCAAGCAAAAAGCACTTTGACCGATAATATCCATAAAAAGTTTAGTTACGAGTCGTTGGAAGATGGTTCGATCCAGCCTCGTATGGTTCATGTTGAAAAGGATAGAAATGCTTTTGCTGCATTAATAGAAGATAACGAAGAGGCATTTGAAAAAGATTCTTATATCACACAGAATTTTCATTTATTCTATGAATGGATGAAAAACTCAAAATATTCTTTAGTTGAGTTTTATAATGCAATAAAGAACTTGATGATGGTGAAGATTGAGGTAGACACTAAAGACAAGCCACAATTAATATTTGAGTCTTTGAATTCTACAGGATTAGCCTTGACTGATGGCGATAAAATTAGAAATTTTATTTTGATGAATTTAGAGCCCAATCTTCAGAAAGCATATTATAAGAACTATTGGATCGATATAGAGAAGTATTCTAATTATTCTGGTAACCCAAAGGATGCACAAGGAGCTGTAACACTTTTTGTGAGAGATTACATGACCGCTCAAACAAATAAAATTCCTGTTTTGCGTGATGTCTATTTTAAGTTTAAGGAATTTACAAACCATAAAGGGCTTGCGCCAGAAAAGTTGCTTGGAGAAATGAAGACGTATTCACGCTATCTTTTTGAGATAGAAAATGCAGCAACCAAAAGTAGCAAGTTGAATTTGATTCTCAAACGACTTGCTCTTTTAGAGATGACAGTTTGTCATCCTTTTGAATTTAAATTGTTGGATAGTTTTTATTCTAAAAAAATAGATGAAGAGGAACTTTGTAAAGTGTTGGTCGTTGTTGAATGCTACATTTTCAGACGATTGATATGCGATGTTCCAACAAATGCTCTTAATAAGATTTTCGCATCGCTTTACGACAGTGCGGAAAAGCTCGTACAAAAAGCTATCATACCCTATTATGAGGCAGTTTGTTATCTTTTGACTTCCCGTAATGGCTCTGGGCGCTTCCCATCTGACAAAGAATTTATGGAAGCCTTAGCCACAAAGAATATATATAAGATGCGTGCTAAGAATAAAATATATACATTCTATCGTTTGAATGCTGGTAATAATGCAGAAGGAGATACTTCGGTAATAGATAAAATGCTACCAGATGGAAACGGAAATGTGATATTGTCTATAGAACATGTGATGCCACAAACGTTGAATGTTGATTGGAAAAAATCTTTAGGAGGTGAACAGAAAGCGATACGCCTTCAAGAGATTTGGGAGCATACCATTGCCAACCTTACTCTGACGGGATATAATAGCTCTTATAGCAATAGTAGCTTTATGACGAAACTGACATTGCAGACAGAATCAGGATTGGGCATAGGTTTTAAGTATTCTCCTTTACATATCAATGAGTTTATCAAGCAACAGACATCATGGGGTGAAAAGCAATTAGAGGCACGATTGGGTGAAATTCAAAGAGAGGCAATAGAAATATGGAAGTTGCCGATTTCTAAATATAAGCCTGCAATAAAAGAGGCAGAGTCTCTCACTTTGGAAGATGAGTCAGAGGATTTTACCAATACAGTTTTTATTGACTGTAATATCAATGGTGAGCAACTTCCAATTAAACAAGATGAAAATTGGATAAATGCTTTTATTGGTATCATGAAATTCTTGTATAGAGAGTATAAATTTGATATTCAAAAGATTGCTAATGATGATTCGTTAACTTTCTTACAAAATGAAACGACCAAGTATCAAAACAGTGTGTTGATTTTCGATGGTGTTTACGCCTACCTAAAAAGCTCGACTGCAGTTAAAATAGACATATTGAAAGATGTCTTTAACGAACTAAGCATAGAGCAAGATGCTCTTGTTTTTCACATTAAAAGAATCGGTGGAAACGAATAGTAATTCGAAACAAAGAACGAAACATTTGAAAACATAAAGCACACTGACGAGATTAGACAAGAGTATTAGCTGGCAAGGGAATTGTGTGTGGCTGTTGGGTATAAGAAGGACGAAAACTTCAAGCCTGTAATACATAAAGCGATGGAATTATGCAGCCTAAATTGGCAAGATGTAAATTACCATTTTCCGCTAATGCAGCAAATGATAGAGATAGGAAAGTGAGGGCATAGAAAAGTGGAGTTCTATCGCCTCTCACACCATGCCTGTCTTCTCTGTCCCATGTCGCTCAGCTCAAAGAAGGAGATCTCAATAAGTATTCAGTTATCCAAAAAACTTGGATAACTGCTACCGAAGGAAAAAGGTATGAGGCTAATGTCTATAATCTGGATATGATTATTGCCGTAGGCTATCGTGTGAACAGTTACAAGGCTACTCGTTTTCGTTAATGGGCGACTAATACGTTGAGCGATTTTATCCATAAAAATCGAGAGATCAGAGGTAGCTCCAGCCGACGATGGCTTGCTCCATCTTCTGACATAGCGACTGAAAATTCTGGTATTCCTGCTATCTGAGAAGTTGGAATGACTGCTTTCCTGATCACTGGAACTTAGACTTAATATTTTGTCTGCCTAAAGCACATTTGTGCCCTGACTAAGGGCACAAATGTGCTCTGGTAAGATAAAAAGCTATTTCCGAGTTCCAGCATCCTATCTCCGAGTTTTAGCATCCCTGTATAAGCCTTACCATTCTATGAATTACTCAACTTTCGCAAATGGTTAATTACGGGCTGAAGGCCCAAAAGCTCTTAGCCCAGGGCAGCGCCCTGGGTATAATGGCAATCAGCAAGGCGCCCTGTAAGGGCAAAAGCCTTATAAATTGCTTGGAGTTTTAAAGCTTTTGCCCTTACAGGGCGACAGGTTTGCGTTCATGATAACCCAGGGCGTTGCCCTGGGCTAAGAGCTTCTGCCCCTTCAGGGCGTGCTGCTGCAATGAACTGCTCGTTTATTTGCGCTGCCCTGGGCTAAGAGCTTCTGCCCCTTCAGGGCGTGTGGGGCAAAACTGAAACTTCAGTAACTTAAAAATAAAAGAAAAAATGAAGAAAATTTCATTGAGTGTAGTTTGCCCCATGGCATCCTGCACACGCAGCAACACTTGCGCCCGTTATGCGCAGTATGTCAAGGCACTTACCTGTGCCGATACCTTTGAGGTGCTCAATGTGAAGCACCTGCAGTGTGAGGGCGAGAAGTGCCCCTATCATCTTGTGTCAGAAAAGCAAGTATGGGCAAGGGGATTCCAGCGCATCTACAGTACCATCCCGGCGGGAAGAACCCATTATTTCTATTCCCGTACGCCTTATGCCCGGCGCAGGTTTTATAAGGCGAAGAATGGCGAGATAGCCATTGATCCCGACATGCAGCAACACCTTATCTCCATCTTCCGGGAGCACGGTGCTGACATGAGCATCGGCTTCGACAGTTATGAAGAAAAGGACGTACTGGTGGAGAAATAAGTATCACGTGGATGCGCTACTCCGCATACAGTTTCATCGTGTCCTGACGGGTAAAGGCCAGCTCTCTGTAGAAATCGCGAAGATAAGAAGAGAGTTCGGTCTTGTCGTCGGAAGAAACGAAGAGATTGTCACCTAACTGGCGTTCCAGGGAAGTCAGGGCATCAGAGAGACTCTCTATCTCGCCCTCGTAATCCCTGCCCTCATCAGGACTGCGGCGGATGCGATGATATTTGATGTCCTCGGCAAGGGCATTCTTCATCTCTACCAACTTGTCGGCATGAGGAGCAAAGAGTGCTTTGATGACGAGCGCACGGATGGCATCCCTCTCCTCCGGCTCCTGCCACAGGCAATGGTAGATGGGAAGAAGATCGCATACTGCCACTTCCGCCCGATCCTGCATAAAGGCAGAGGTACGAAGCAGGCGCATGATGTTCTTCCAGCGACGGTCGCTCACATACACATGACGGCGCTCGTCGGCCTCGTCGACATTGACTGCCCTCAGCGACTTGCGGATAGCAGAAATGGCATCGAATACCTCCTCCTTCACTCCTATGCGATCGATGGCCTTCGACCATTCCGCATATTCCCCGGCAGTAATCGCATTTGAATTGGCTTTCCCTTCGGCCGCCGCACACAGTCCTCCCGCTTCACTCTTCACCCCCAGGAGCATCTCTCGGAAGTTCTTCTCCTGTCGGATGGGACGGCTCTCTATGCGGATGACGAATCGGTCCCACAGCGCCTCCAGTCCCTCACCCTTGGCTGGCAACTCGTTGCTGGCAGCCACGAGAAGCTTCAGCGGCAACTCGATTTCGCGTATGCCGTTGCGGAACAGTTTCTCATTGATGACCGTGAGCAGGGTGTTCTGTATGGCAGGACCTGCCTTCCATATCTCGTCGAGGAATACGACATCGGCTGTAGGAAGATAACCTTCCACAGCACGCTCATAGGTGTCGGAGGTCTTCAGTTTCTGAATGCTCACAGGACCGAAGATCTCATCGGGCGTAGAGAAGCGCGACATGAGATACTCGAAATTGCGTGCTCCACGGAAGGCACACTTCAACTGTCGTGCCACCATACTCTTGGCCACACCCGGTGGGCCTAAAAGAATAACGCTCTCGCCTGCCAGAGCGGCAAGGAGCGAGAGCGATATTTCTGTTTCTTTCTCATAAATGCCCCGGTTCATATCCCGAAGCAAGAGTTTGAATCTTTCAAGCATGTATTTACTTTATATTTCCTACTTTGATCAAATACTCAGCGATCTGAACGGCATTGAGCGCTGCGCCCTTGCGAATCTGGTCGCCTGTGAGCCACAATGTATTGCCGTTGTCATCGGCGAGATCCTTACGGATACGGCCTACATAGACATCGTCCTTACCCGCACTCTCCAATGGCATTGGGTAGACGTAGTTCTGTGCATCGTCCTTTACGGTTACGCCAGGAGCAGCCTCCAAAGCCTTGCGGATATCCTCTACTGCCAAAGGCTTCTCGGTCTCGAACCATACGCTCTCTGAGTGAGAACGAAGTGAGGAAACACGTACACAAGTAGCACTGGTGCGAACATCAGAGTGCATGATTTTACGAGTCTCGTTGTACATCTTCATCTCCTCCTTGGTATAGTCGTTAGGAGTCATCTTGTCTATCTGAGGAATGACATTGTATGCCAACTGATGTGGGAACTTGTTGATATGGTCTGTCTTGCCAGTCTCGATGATGTCCTTATACTGCTGCTCAAGCTCAGCCATGGCTGCAGCACCAGCACCCGAAGCACTCTGGTAAGAAGAAATATGAATCTTCTTGATATGGCTCAGGTCGTCGATAGGCTTCAATACCACTACCATCATGATGGTGGTGCAGTTTGGATTGGCGATGATGTTGCGTGGACGGTTGAGCGCATCCTCGGCGTTTACCTCTGGTACTACCAATGGCACATCGTCGCACATACGGAAAGCGCTTGAGTTGTCAATCATCACAGCACCATACTTGGTGATAGTATCGGCAAACTCCTCAGAAGTTCCGCCGCCAGCAGATGTGAATGCGATATCGACATCTTTAAAATCATCGTTATGCTGCAAGAGTTTCACCTCATAGTCCTTTCCCTTATAGTTGTATTTTCGTCCAGCCGAACGCTCAGAACCAAACAACACCAACTCATCCATTGGGAAATTTCTCTCAGCAAGGATACGCAGGAATTCCTGACCTACTGCACCGCTTGCACCAACAATTGCTACTTTCATAATCGAATCTTTTTAAAAGTTGTTTAAAGTGAATCTTTTGGAAAAGAAAAGAATGCTCCTTTCCAGCATGATGATTTCTCATCTTTGGTTGTCTTCTAACGCTTATCCTCTCAAATCCGCTGCAAAGTTAAGACTTTTTCTACAATATCAAGCATAAAATCCCATAAATTATTGCTTTTTGTTGCATTTTTATTACTTTTGCTAACATTTCTGCATTATTTTGCATAAAATATCATTCATCCATCTCCGCTACTCATATTTACGATGAAACATCAGCAGACAGAGGGCACCTATCAATGCCATAGGCACACCGATAAGGGCGGGATAATGATAGCCCAATCCCATCGTTACAGGGATTCCGCCAAAAAAGGCGCCCAGGGCATTGCCTAAATTAAACGCTGCCTGGATGCAGCATCCACCCAACATCTCGCCTCCTTCGCTGTGCTTCACGATGAGATATTGCTCGGGCGAGCCGATACCGAAAAGACAGGCACAAGAGACAAACATCATCGAAGCCGTTACCCAGCCATTGTGCGACAGGAAGAAGGTGGCAAGCAAGGCTGCCGCCGCCAAGAACTGAAGATAACAGGTAAAGCGGCCTGGCTTGAATCGGTCTGCCAGCAATGCACTCACCTGGTTGCCCACTACCATTCCCAAACCGGCAAGAATCATCAGCAACGAAATACTCGACGCATGGAATCCACTGTTCATCTGCAAGAGTGGAGAGATGTAGCTGAACCAACAGAGAATGCCGCCATTGCCCAAGAAGGTGGCGGCGATGATAAGCCAGGGAGCCAGATGGCGCATGAATCTGAACTGCGCCTTCATACCCTTATTGGGCAATGCCTCCACATCGGGCACCCACTTGTGAATCATATAGAGCGTGATGATGCCCAACACCACCGACATCATAAAAGGTACTCGCCAAGAGATGGTGTGACTCAGGTAGGTACCCAACGGAACACCCATCAGGTTGGCAAAAGGCATACCGGCACACATCATCGCCACCGCCTTGGTGCCCTTACCCTCTTTCGCCATCTTCACCGCCACAATGGTTGCAGTTCCGAAATAGGCACCATGAGGCAGTCCCTGTATGAACCGGGCACAAAGCAACAGCCAATAGCTTGGTGCCATCGTGGCGATGACGGCTCCGAGAATCACCAACGACACAAGAAACAAAAGTATATTCTTCGGGCGATACTTATGCATCAATATCAGCGAGAATGCTCCGGCACATACTCCTAATGCATAGACCGAGATGAGATGACCAGCCTGAGGGATGGACACATTCATACTGTGTGCCACATCGGTGAGGATTCCCTCGATAATAAATTCGGCGACACCAAGGGTAAACGTACCCAAGGCAAGTGCAAACAGTCCTTTTTTCATACGCGTATTATCCTTATCTTTCTATCTTAAGTTTACTTTCCGGGTGCAAATTTACAAAAATCTTTGCACATATAATTGATAAGGAGGCAAAAGACTTTGCTTTTTCAAGATTTATTATTATTTTTGCACCCATATTATAGGAAGAGTGATGCAGCTGATGCTCGAGAACTCTCCCGAAAAACAGAAAGCCTATGCTGAACATTGCACAATATTTCCCGATAACCGACCCTACGCTGATCTTCTTCGTCGTGATGATCATCATCCTCTTTGCGCCTATCATCATGGGTAAGCTCCGCATTCCACACATCATCGGTATGGTATTGGCAGGAGTGCTCATAGGCAAGTACGGGCTCAACATCCTGGAGCGCGACTCTTCCTTTGAGTTGTTTGGCAAGGTGGGACTGTACTACATCATGTTTCTGGCTGCCCTCGAGATGGACATGGAGGGCATGAAGAAGGCGAAGTCGAGACTGCTCACTTATGGTCTGCTGACGTGCTTTGTTCCTTTCGGACTCACCTATTGGATGAGCGTCACCCTCTTGGACTATTCCACCAAAGCCTCATTCCTGTTGAGCTGTATCATGGCCTCGAATACGCTCATCGCCTACCCCATCGTGTCGCGTTACGGACTGCAACAGAAGCCGAGCGTCACGCTGAGTGTGGGGTCGAGCATGATCTCCCTGCTCATCGCCTTAGTGATGCTGGCTGGTCTGGTGGCTTCGTTCACCGAGCACGACGGCGTACTCTTCTGGGTACTCTTTGCAGCCAAGTTTGCCGCCTATTGTGGCGTGATGATATTCCTCATACCCCGTCTCACCCGATGGTTTCTTCGCCGATACAGCGATGCCGTGATGCAGTTTATCTTTGTCATGGCCATGCTCTTCATGAGTGCCGCCCTCTCGCAGACGGTAGGCATCGAGGGAGTCTTTGGTGCCTTCTTTGCGGGCCTTATATTAAATAGGTATATACCTCATGTGTCGCCACTGATGAACCGGCTCGAGTTTATCGGCAACGCCCTCTTCATTCCTTACTTCCTGATAGGAGTGGGCATGCTGATCAATGTGGGACTGCTCTTCCAGGGCGGTCATATTCTCTGGGTGGTGCTGTGCATCGTGTTCTTTGGCACCCTGGGCAAGGCCATTGCCGCCTATGCTGCCTGCTTTGGCTTCCGCCTGCCCCTGTCTTCGGGTCACATGATGTTCGGTCTTACCTCAGCCCATGCTGCAGGCAGTATCGCCATGGTGATGGTGGGAATGAACATTCTTGTCGGCAAGAACACCTATCTTGTCGACGACGACATGCTCAACGGTGTGGTGATCATGATACTGTGTACCTGTATCATCTCCTCGCTGCTTACCGACTGGTCTTCGCGCATGATAGTACTAAGAGACAAGGAGCTGCCGGAGGCTGAGGACGAGAAGAGCGCCAACGATGAGAAGATACTCATCCCCGTGCGCTATCCCGAATATGCCGACAACCTGATGAGCCTCGCCTTCTTGGTGAGAAACCAGAAGCTGAACCGCGGTCTGGTTTGCCTCAACGTGGTGTATGAGGACAAAGACATGCGCTACAACCAGGAGCAAGGCAAGCGGCTGCTCGAACATTGCAGCCAGATAGCAGCAGCCACCGATGTGCTCACGCAGACCCAGGTCAGAATAGCTGCCAACATCGCCAATGGCATCAAGCACGCCTTCAACGAGTTTCAGTGTTCCGAGATCATCATCGGCATGCACATGCATCCGGAACGATCGCCCAAGTTCTGGGGCGAGTTCCACCAAAGCCTTTTCAATGGACTCAGCCGCCAGATCATCATGGCACGCATCCGCCAGCCGCTCAACACCATACGCCGCATACAGGTGGCTGTTCCTTCGAGAGCAGAGTTTGAGCCAGGTTTCTACCGCTGGGTAGAACGTCTGTCGCGCATGGCACGCAACCTCGACTGCCGCATACAGTTCCATGGCCGTATGGAGGCACTTTCGCTCATCAACGAGTTTATCAAGAACCGCTATCCCGAGGTTCGTTCCGACTATACGCTCATGAACCATTGGAACGAGATGCCCCAGATAGCCTCGCAGATAGCTCCCGACCACATGTTTGTGGTGGTAACAGCCCGCAAGGGAACCGTCTCTCACAAGACTGCCCTTGAGCGTCTGCCCGAAGAGTTGACCCGTTTCTTCTCCGGCACCAATCTGATGATTATCTTCCCCGACCAGCATGGTGATGCCTCTGGCGAGCATCTCACCTTTGCCGAGCCTCAGCATCAGGAGGAAGAGAGTGCCTACGAGATGATGAGCCGCTGGCTGAAACGGCATTTCAAGTTTTAGGGTTTTTCAAGAACCGGAAACACTATAATCAATTATCAACATACATTAATTTTTTAACAAGATGAAGAAAACATTCACCAAATCAGTCATCGCAGTCACAGTGGGTGCCTTGACTCTCAGTTCATGCATCGGCTCTTTCGGCCTTACCAACTCAGTTCTCAGCTGGAACAAGCGAGCTACAGACAACAAGTTTGTCAATGAGCTTATCTTTATCCTCATCTCTCCAGCCTATGCTGTATGTTCTGTAGCCGACCTCTTCGTGCTCAACTCCATCGAGTTCTGGACAGGCGAGAAGGTGATCGGACAGGTGGGAACCACCAAGGACGTGATGGGCAAGGACGGTCGCATGTATGCTGTCAAGACTTTGAAGAATGGTTACGAGATAACCGACCCCGACGGCGAGAAGTCTTACTTCGTATTCAACAAGAAGAACAAGAGCTGGTCGTACAGTAAGGACGGCGACATTCGCGAGCTGTTCAGCTTCAATGAGGACGGCAGCATCCAGGCCTGTCTGCCAAGTGGCGCAAAGATGAATGTCACTGCCGACGACAATGGCTTATTCCAGCTCCGCATGGCGATGAACGATGGCTTCTACTATGCTTTCAACAAATAAGCCGTTCATCATTTTCTGAAATTCAGTTTACATCAACACATAGGGTGTCGCATTGCCTCATTCATGGGGAATGCGACACCCTATGCACGTTTTGTACTATACAGAAAGCCTCTTTTGTGCTATTCAAAGCCTTTTTTGTACAATTCATTATGATGATTTTTTTGTAAATTTGCAACCGAAGACACCTGTGTGTTTCAGCCTGATTCTGACAGAGATTTTCCATCACAATATAAACCAATAAAAACCGAAACAATATGAAGAATTTTACATCAGTCCTTCGGTCGCATAGCGGTGCTGTGCAGGCACGAATCCCGTCACTTCGGTCTGTGACGAAACAGAAGTCTACTCCTCCTTTCTGCAAGGTTTGCTGATGGCTCATGGTGCTGCTTGTCTTGACGATAAGTATGCCTGTGCTTGCAGAAGTTACGCTGACTTCAAATAATTGCCAATACGAGATACGTGGAACAGAAGGCAGCCGATATCTCAAGATTGTCTTTATAGAAGCCAACGGCGAGGTAAGAGTACCCGACAAGATGGCGGTACCTATTGACGGTAAGAAGGTTACGCTTTCTGTAAAAGAGGTTGTTGCCGAATCAACAAACTTATAATGTTACCAAATATATTTTTGAGCCAGGTATCGAGAAAGTGGAAATTGTCGGAAATTATAACCCATCTGTGAAATCCGTGATTTTCGAAGGCGACAACACCCAAGTGGCCTTCGCTTTTCATAATGGCAACCCGCTCGAAGAGATTAGACTGCCTGCCAATATTACCCAGTTCGGAAAAACTACTTGGCATGGCGCTTCTTCTTTCTCCAATTGCAAGACGCTGAAGAGTGTCATCCTGCCTGAGAAATTGGAGGAGATTCGTACCAGTTTGTTCGAAGGGTGCTCTGCCCTTACCACCCTCGTCATTCCCAACACTGTCACCAAGATAGGCAAAAATGCATTCAAGGAGAGTGGACTCACTCAGATCACACTTCCAGAGAGCCTTACCACCATCGAGGCTTCGGCATTCTATAAGACCAAGTTGGAGACCATCACCATTCCTAAGAATGTGACTAAGATTCCAACAGGTTGCTTCTCCCTGTGTGAGAATCTTAGAGAAGTCATATTACCTAACACGTTAACAACGATAAGCCAAAATGCTTTTGAAGATTGCCCCATTTTGGAGAGTATCAACATTCCTTCGTCTCTGGAAAACATCGAAAAAAGAGCTTTTCATCTACAGAAATACAAGGTGGGCAACCGTTATGCTTGCCCTCAATGTGGGCGCAAGCGTTGCTTTGCCAGATATATTAACGAGCAAGGACACATTACATTTCCCGACAACGTGGGGCGATGCGACCATGAGCAGTGTTGTGGCTACCATTATTCTCCATCTGATTATTTCAAGGACTATCCCGATGCCAACAGCAATGATGATTGGAGATATAAAACACCAATCAAAGAGTGCAGGAAAAAGAAACCTCTTCCAACTTTCATTGATAGCAAGCTGGTGGAGCAAACACTGCATGGCTATTCTGTCAATCCTTTGTACCGATACATTTCAACGGTCTTTGGCAAAGAGGAGACAGAACGGCTGTTTGCCTTGTACAAGGTCGGAACTTCAAAGAAATGGGGCGGTTCAACTATCTTTTGGCAGATAGATGTCAATGGGAATGTGCGCACTGGCAAGATAATGAAGTATGATGACAAGACAGGACACCGCATCAAGAACCCACACAGCCTGATGACTTGGGTACACCCAGAACTGAAACTGCCAGACTTTACACTTCGGCAGTGCTTCTTTGGCGAACATCTGTTGACAGATAAAACCACGACCAAGACTGTAGCCATCGTGGAGAGCAAAAAGACAGCCATCATTGCCACACACTTCATGTCTGATTTCGTGTGGTTGGCTACTGGAGGCATGAATGGATGTTTCAACAAAGATGCAGTCGAGGTCCTAAGCGGTCGGGAGGTTGTTTTGGTTCCAGACCTTGGGGCAACGGATAAGTGGAAAAGCAAACTTCCATTACTACAATCAATATGCAAGCAAGTACTTGTCAGCAACATCTTGGAAGACAATGCCACAAATGAACAAAAGACCAATGGTCTTGACATTGCCGACTTCCTGCTGATGACGGAAACGCCACAGATGGCGCTACAAAGGCTGATAAAGCAACATCCGCCACTCCAGCATCTGATAGACAGTCTTGGGTTGGTGTTGGTGGAAGAGTCATAGCAGAGTGGGTAAGGATCTGCGAGCACGCTTGCGTGACGGACTTTCACAAAAGTCCTAAACATAATAGGGACTTTTAGATTCACCTGCTGACGCTGTTCACTTAAAAAGTCCTTCTATTATGCTCAGGCTCTGCCCGAGACCTGTCTCCAATTATACAAGAACTACGTTACAAGCTCAAATGAAATTCTTATGGAAAGAAACATACCACGTGCCGCCATCCATGTAGGCACAGACAAGAAATCGTTCTCGTCCCAAGTGGGCAACGAGGCGGAACACAGAGGTTGGGACGAGAAGCGTTACCAACTAAAAAACGCAGACATAGATAAGAACAACCATTATAACTACTCACGCAAAAGACTCAACTTTGAGATAGTCAAGGGTGGAAAGATTGTGCCTCTTGGTTCCCAGTCTGTGCCGTTGCATGAACGCTTGCAGCACAGACTTGATGAACTTGGTTTCAAGCCATATATGGATGCCAAGCGTCCCGACCAAGTTTCAAGGAACAGTCCGAACTGCACTGTCGGCATCATCTTCAGTGGTGACCATGATGTGCTTAACAGGCTTGCCTTTGGTGAACAAAGGCTCAATACGTCAGATCCGTGATAATCCAAGCACGATGACCAAGAGTGAACGGAAGCGCAAAATGCAAGGTTACAGCAAAGGACGAAGCTAATTATCTTGATAATGTAAAAATGGGACTGGAGACACGTAGTCTTCAATCCCATTGCCTATGATCTATTCCTCGACGCCAGGACTTCGGCGCTTCAGGAGTATTGTGGCGACACCTACTCTCCCGCTTAATATCGCAGTACCATCGGCGCGTTTTTGTGTTTTACTTCTCTGTTCGGGATGGGAAGAGGTAGAACCACATCGCTATAATCACCTAGCTCTTAAATCTAATAATTTTTTAAGACAATCAGTCTTCTTAATCTTCAAACTTTTGGTTGCATTTGTTGTTGATATTTATTACTTTGCATTTGTAGAGCAATCCCATACCAAATCCAATCAACAGAATCAACATTGAAGAAATTTCTAATGTCATTCACATACGTTTTTAATTAATAACACTTAATCTTGAAAACTTATAAGATCTAAAAATAATAATTGAAAACGGTCAACTTTATGGAAGTGACTCTACATATTCCAGTAATAGTTGAAATCAGATTGACTACTCTGCGAGAATTTTGTTCCGGAAAGATAGAAGTAATTAGAGCCATACGTTATTGTATAATCATATGAAGAAGATCCAATATTTATTCTCATTTTGTTCCCAGAGACATAATAGGATCCTGATTCTTTTTCATATTTTCCTGTCCATGAATCTGCTGTCACCGATTTTACCGTATTACTCGATGAAAAATAAATCCATCCTTTGTCACTTTTTCCAGAATAGGAGTTGTGTACAGTTGTAGTCCAATAGCCTACAACGCTAGATATTTCCGAACTGGATCCTCCATCTCCGCCTGGATTAGATTTCTGTTTCACTGTCACAACGCATGAAGCTGTTTTCCCACCATCTTCTGTTTTTACACGTATTGTTGCTGTTCCAGATTTTACAGCTCGTACATTACCTATGTTATCTACTGTTGCTACAGATTCGTTGGAGGATGTCCACGTTACTTCTTTATTTGTGGCGTCCTCGGGATATATAGTTTCCATGATTCCATGACGTTCCCCTTCGGTAAGAGATAATGAAGTGTATTCAAGGGATATACTCTTTACGCTGACTATGACGTTAACTTCACAACCTGCAGTATAACCATTTTCTGTCCTAGCTTCTATCCAAGTATAACCACCATTCAGGGCACTTACTACACCATTGTCATCAACAGTTGCTACATCTTCATCTGAAGAATACCAAGTCACTTTTCCACTTGTTGCATCCTGAGGATAAACTGTAGCAACAAGTCTTTCTGTCCTACCTTTTTTGATTTCTATACTTTGCTTGTTCAGACTAATTCCAGTTACAGAAATTTCACAATCTTCTTTACTACAAGAACTTAAAGAAAGGAGCAAAACAGATATAATAATGCTCCATACATGCATAATTTTTGTCATAATTAAATAGCTTTTATTTTCGACATGAAGTTAACATGGAAAGAAAATCAAAGAAGATATCTGCTTTCATTTTTCCTTCCATCGTGATT
Organism: Segatella copri; assembly: GCF_009495355.1. Lineage (GTDB taxonomy): Bacteria > Bacteroidota > Bacteroidia > Bacteroidales > Bacteroidaceae > Prevotella. The sequence goes on along the minus strand of NZ_VZAD01000061.1, from coordinate 64,632 downwards.
TTTCCTTTTTCAGTTTTATCTTTGAATATGAATACAGCTTTGCTTTCTTTGACTATAAGACCATGGGCCACAGAGTTCCTAAAATGACGTAGTAAATGATGCACTTTGTCATCTTTTGATTTGAGGTCATTTTTCCTCTGCTCATAAAAGAACCAAGCTTCATATTTTCCCTTTTTCTTCTTTTCTTTTTTTGAATTGGAAGCCAAGAGGACAGAATGATGTTTTATGAAAGACTGAAGCTGTGGAGCATTAAAATTGAACTGCTGTGCCATAGTCTTGTATTCACTCTCGTAATCTAAAAGGAATTTATACAAGCGAATAATATCGTCTCGAGATAGTTTGCTGTTTGCCATAAGAGAAGCGTATTAGCTGGCTCCCGCTAACAATTATTATTGATTACTGATATACATGCATAAAAAACGTGGAGCCAAGTCCTGTCACTCGTTCCACAACCGGAGGCTCTCGCATTGCCCTGTTCGTCGAAACGAGCAACGTCCAGCCCCACGCTGTGCGTATATGTAGATACCTTCTCATATCCAAGAGTCAACACAAGTGCTGACAAAAGGATACAATACGGGCTGTATACAATACACCCAATGGGGCGTTTCGTTGCTTTGTCTTTGACGAACAAGTGTGAATTTGCGAGATTCCCAGTTGTCAAAACCAAAGCGCAGTAAACGCCTTATATGTATGTGCCCACCCATAGTCCGCTCCTCAAACTCTGTTACGATTAAGAGGCACAGCTTGGCTGGACGGCTTCAAAGTTATACATAATATCTGAGACTGCCATCAAAAAATGGTAGAAATCTTTAAAAATAGCGTAAATTTTCTTTCTTTGCGGCAAAAACAGCTCCAAATTCAGCTCTTTTTGTACATTTGCTCTTGCATAATTCAAAAAAAGTTGTACCTTTGCATCAACAGAATCCGCCACGCTTCCCACTTGAATAGCGTACCAGGGCGGATCTTCGCTTTTATATACATATAGAATATAATAAACAGCCGCTAAGCCATGCCCAACTGATAGAATTGTTGAAGGAGCGTGGCTTATTGTTTTATAATGAGGAAGCAGCATCTTCTGAGTTCAAGATGCTGAGCTATTTCCGCCTTGCTAACTATCTTCGAACTTTTGAGGTCGATGCTGATTCGCATCAGTTTAAAGATGATTCCCATTTTGAGGATTTTGCGTAATTTTTCTCACTAAAAAGTTTGTATTATCAATGATTATTCGTATCTTTGCACCGTCAGTCCTCGCCAAGCCTCTTAACAATGCTCAAATCGTGCGAGGCGTTTTTTGTTTATACACTTTTGAATATGGCGAATCTTATTCCCTTTACAAAACGGTTTGAATCTTCGGAAAATCTCGTTAATTTGCTTGAATCACGAGGTTTACAGATTTGTGACAGAAACAAAGCCATACAGTACCTTGACAATATTGGTTATTACAGATTGTCTGCTTATATGTATCAGCCTGTAACGGTGTACGACATGAACGGTCGAAAGGTTAATAACCCTATTGTGAATGGAATGAAGATCATGAAGCGTCAGTAAAGTTCTTCTTCTAAATGTAGCAGCAACGCCACAAAAAGCGCGCTGCTTTTGTTTTATTGAAGTTTCGCAAGTTTTTCCCTACACGCCCTGAAGGGGCAGAAGCTCTTAGCCCAGGGCAACGCCCTGGGTTGTTATGTGCGCAAACCTGTCGCCCTGTAAGGGCAAAAGCTTTAAAACTCCGGACAATTTATAAAGCTTTTGCCCTTACAGGGCGCCTTGCTGATTGCTATTATACCCAGGGCGCTGCCCTGGGCTAAGAGCTTCTGCCCTTTGCTTTATCCTTCGACCAGCGATTTTCAATTCCGCTACGCGCCGGTGACCGTTGGTTCAGGGCGTATTGGGTAATTTCAACCGTACAGGTCGAATATTTTTCCCAGGTAGGAAAAAATATTTGTTCAACTATCGCTTATATATTACTGTGTATTCATGCGCAGGCTTCCTGCTGACAGATTTCCACTTTTCACCTTCAGCTCCACCTTGCCTGCCTGACGACGGGAACGGAGAACGATACAGGCGGCACCCTCGTAAAGACTTCGGGAGGCATGGCTTGCCAACTGCTTGTCACCTACTGGCAACTCTGACGAAGCCATATCGCCGTTGCCTACTGCCACAATATCTGCCTCACCCTTCAATTCTATCTGCAACAACTGATGGGCACTCAGCACCCTGCGACCCTTGCGGTCGGTTGCCGTGACTCTGACAAACTGCAGGTCCTTGCCATCGGCTTGCCAGCAGCGAGACTCCGGTTCTAACCTGAGCGCTACAGCCTCTCCCGTAGTAGAGATTTCATGGCGAGCTACTATCTTGCCAGCCTTTCTTGCCACTGCTACTAAAGACCCTCGCTCATAAGGAACAGAGTCCCAACGTATGCGGTCACGCAGTTTGGCATCGTGTTCATTTCTCTTCACTCCCAAGCTCTTACCATTGAGTAATAACTGCACCTCATCGGCATTGGTATACGTATATAGCGATACCTGTTCACCTGCCTTGCGATTCCAGTTCTCCGAGAGTTGACTGGCAGCCACATTGATACCATTCCATTGGGTTTCACCTCCTGACTTCTCGATGATGGCGATATGTACGAGGGGCTCGTCAGAGAACATACTCTTCACGAAGTAGGCATCGGGCTTGGGAAGCATGGTCATATCGAACACTCCCTTGTTCCATCCCTTCAGCGGCCAGCCCAAACTCTCGCCTAAGTAGTCGACAGCCCCCCAGTAGGCAAGTCCCATCACCTTGTCGAGATTCATCTCAAAGAAGTTGGGTCCCATGGCTTCTGTGCTCGCCTCGCTCTGATAGAATATCTTTTCGGGATAGCGCTTCATGTCGCCGGGGAAGTACATATAACGGTAATTATATGAGTTGACTTCTGTGGCAACAGCCAGGTCGGCAGGCAACGAGTCGGTATCGATATTGCGATAACGCGGATGCATTGCCACCGTGGTGAGACGGGTATGGTCGTAGCGATGCAGCAGTTGACGCATCAGTCGGTAGAGGGTTACTCCCCAGTCGTTGAAGGGCATGTCGGCATGATGCTGCAGCTCGTTGCCTAAGCTCCAGAGGACGACGGAGGGATGATTGCGGTCGCGCTTCACCCACTCGGGTATGTTCTTCTGCCAAAGGCTCAGGAAGTCTCCCCTGCCTCCGGTAAACTGCGAGTTCCATTTATCATAGAGTTCATCGACGACCAAGATGCCATACTGGTCGCACAGGCGCAACAGGTCCTCGCTGTAAGGATTATGGGATGTACGAATATGGTTGAAGCCAAAGCGCTTCATGGTGAGCAACTGCTGCTCGATGGCACGAGGATAGGCTGCTGCACCAAGGGCTCCCAAGGTGTGATGATTGGCATAACCCTTGAGCAGCACTTTATGACCATTGATCTTCAATCCATTAGCAGGCGACAATTCGATGGTACGCACACCAAACTGCTCTCTTGTCCTGTCGGCTACCTTTCCATTCTTATCATAAAGCGTTACCTCTGCTGTATAGAGATATGGAGTTTCGCACGACCATAGCTTGGCATCGTCTATCGTGATGGAAGGCAGTTCGTACTCTCTGTCGCGCCACTTAGCATTGTAGTTCACGTCTGTCTTCTGCTGTGCTACTATTTTTCCAGCTCCATCATAGATCTTCACCTCTACAGGCATCTTATTGAACTGCTCACCATGAGGTTTCTTCTGCTTATTCACTATCTCTGCCTTGATATTCACTACGCGGTTGTCACTGGTAGTGATATAGAGCGGATGACGTGGAAAAAAGAGTTCATCATGGGTCACAATGAGGCGTACGTCACGAAACAATCCTCCGCCCGTATACCAGCGTGAGTTATTGGTATCACGTGTGTCGGCTCGCACTGCTATCTCGTTCACCTTTCCATAGCGCAGCAACTTGCTTACATCAATGTCGAAACCCAAATAGCCATAGTCGGTAGCTCCAACATGTTGTCCATTGACATACACGTCGCCAACAAGCATGATTCCTCCAAAGTCGAGCATGACTCGTCTTCCTTTCCATTCTTCCTGCGGTGTCAGTTCGTATCGATACCAGCCTATCCCCATCTCCTTGAATCCTCTTGCGCTGAGTCGGCTTTTCACATTATTGGCAGCATCCTTGCTGTTGGCACGTTCGTCTGCCCCTGGCGCCACCCAGGGCTGATAGAGCTGGAAGTCGTGAGGCAGGTTGACGACCTCGCATCCCCGCATAGCCTCATCCAAGAGACTGTGATTCTGAATGTTAAAAGATGGGTGGCTGATACCTTTTATATCGCCGCGATGGAACTGCCATCCCCAGTTGATATCTATCGTATCCCGCACAGAAGCCTGTGCTGCCGTACTGCTCATCATGGCACTGCCCGCCATGAGTAGCATAAGCCAAAAGTTTTTGTTGATTTTCATCCTTGTAGTTGATTAGTTTTTAATAATAGCACACAAATATACTAAATTACTATCATATAATGCAACTTTCGCATACGGGGAGTGAAGAGATGTTGGGGAAAATTAAGAAAAGTTGGGGGAAATTAAGAGAAGTTATGGAACAATTCCTACATCTTATACAAGAAGATGCAATAGGCTTCAACAGCTTACAAAGCCGCTTTCATTGCTCTACGAAATAGGCTTCATTGACCATCGAAGCCGCTTTCATTTCGAGGCTTTTCTATTGGTCAACCGAGCACTTGTCCCAAAACTGGGTTACAGAACGAACCAAAACGCTTAGGAAAGTGAGCTAAAATTGGTACAACGAACAGGACACCCTAATAAATAATCCCTGTCAAGGCAAGACATAGGCTTGCGTTGACAGGGGTTAAGTGGGGAAATTTATTATTTGTTGTTCGTAATATACTGATTACTCCATAAGATGGTTTTTGCTGTAAGGATGGGGCGGGTCAAAACTGGAATATCTTTGTATGTAGCATTGCTTATGCCAAATCCAACTATTACGCCACCATTTTCAATAATCTGGAATTCACAACCCTTATCATCTACTTGATCAGAAGTCCAGAAATTATAGGTATTAAATCCAGATGAAATCTTATTATAGAGATTAAGTGTATTCTTATTATATCCAGGCTGATAGCCAGTGATTTGGACATAATTATATCCCTCTTGGGCATCAGTTTTAAGTTCAAATGTAGGATAACCAGCTTTTGTAATTTTTGATTTACCTGCCCAAGCTTCCACATCATCTGCTAAATCCACAAAAGGCTTGATATCTGCTTTTGATGGTATACACCATTTCTCGCCCCATGCAAAGTTGCTACCAGTCTTTACTGCATCATGCCATGTCATCGCTTCAGCAACATTCTTCACTGCAAATCTTGGACCTCCGATCCACAACTGCACCCAATCTACGGTCTCAGTTGTACCATCCGCCAAAGTAGCTGTTTCTGTACCTGTCGTTGGACCAGTAGTAAGCGTATAGTATCTGCCAGCAGGGAGACCTGCTTCTTTTGTTGCTTTTATGCGGTTATTGTCATCTGTATTATATATGGAAATCTTCACATCAGCAGGGACAATGACATAATAGATGCCGGCATTGCCATTGCTTTCTTTAGAAAATACCGAAACCTTAGTGTCGCTTGTCACCACATCGTAGCCAGCATCGTTCGTCTTAGCCTTCAGCCCCGACACATACTTGCCGTCAGCAGTCTTCAGATAGATGTCGCACGGGCCGTAGTTGTCCACCTTAACGATGCGGAGCACGGCAACCTTGGGCTTCAGAGTGATCGAAAGACCATTTTCGCCCGTTGTAGTCTGGGCTGTTTTTCCTGCTACAGCAAACTTGTTTGCCACATCGGCAAAATTACCTGTCTGGTTTGTCAGGTCCACTTCATTACCTGGGAAGTAAGCATACCAGTCGGCATCCTCTTTGGTTACCTCAGCTTGAGCACAGGTAAACTGGCTGCCATTATTTGTGAAAGTATAGTAATTTGATATTTTGTTATTGCTTACACTCACCTTGTCGTCCTGGGCAAATGCAAACTTCCATGTGCCGCTTTCATCTGTCATAGTGGCACGCGAGCTTAGATTTTCAACAGAAGCATTGAGGGTCATTCCTCTCTTTGGCTGTATATCGCCATTGTCGTCGTTGCTACAGGCTGCGAGAACTACAGCAGCCAACATAAATACTGAATACAAAAACTTTCTCATGTTCTAATCCGTTTTCAATTTGTGTTCTTGTGGTTAATTTCTAATTGTTCTCATGCCTTATCCCAAACGTCATCGTCATCTCCGCTTGTAATTTCATCGTCTCCTTTTCCGAAAGAAAAACCAGGACGTACAGGAGCCTGTTGTGGGTTGTTACTGCCAGCAAAAATAGTTGATGCCTCTATAGCATATAAGCTAACAAGAAGCTTCATGTAAGTTTTTTTCTGCATAATGTATCTTAAAATGTTAATTAGTAAATACTCATCTTTATTAAGCGGCTGCAAAGGTACTATAAAAAATGTAATTTATACAAATCTACGTGTTACATTTTTGTTACAATCACAAAAATAAAGAAATTTTAAGTTTTTATCTAACTACTGAGCCCACTTTAAAAAGTAAGGCCTGTTTAAAATGTTTATATTTCACGATAATAATCTTCGATTTATGCCGTTATCTGGAGTATTTTTCGTATCTTTACACCATCAATCAAACAGAATGACTATGTTTAAAAAGACTGATCCGAATCCTCAGTTAGATATATTCACGGCTCCCTCAATGCAGTTAGGAAGTCGAGCTTCAAAGAAGTATTCTGACCCCAACTCATGGCATAACCAGTTTTATAGTCTCGTGACAACCAAGATTGATGAGGAGATATTCAAGCCTTTGTTCCCTGAAGGCAAGAAGAGCGGTCGCCCAAATGCCTCCATCCGCATACTCGTGGCTATGTCAGTCTTGAAGGAGGGATTCGGCTGCAGCGATGAGGATCTGTTTGAGAAGTGCGAGTTTGACCTTCTTACCAGGAAGGCTCTCGGCATGGAACTTCTGAACTTGCTAAAGTTCAGTAATAAGTAAAAGCCCCCGAAAGCATGAGCTTTCGAGGGCTCGATTGTGTGATAAGTAAACTCTAAGCCAATTGCAAAGAGCTAATTCTTTTGCCTATCTCCTGGACAGCCTGGTTGAAGATGTTTTTTTGCTCAGTGCTGAGCGTATAGACGTGTCCACGCACTTCAGAGCCGTTGAGACGCTGCGAGAGCCATGCGGCACTCTTGCCGAAGTAAACTTCTGCGATGTAGCGAAGAGGAAGAAGTTTATAATCCTCTGTCTCTATCTGCTTGCGCAACACCTCTACATTATCTTTTATTTGCTCCATCTTTTGACCAATGAAAGCCTTGGCTTCCTCTCTGTCTGCATCATTGGCATGAGTCTTGATGTAGCTTAGAATCTCTGCCTTTCGAGCCTCGCTCTTGGCATCCTCCCTACCTGCAAGAGATGCGTATTCCTTGAGTAATTCTGTGTTATTCTCCATATTTTTGTTTTAATTGGCTTGAATTTAAATCAATACTATTGTTTACTTATCACGGCGCAAAGATACATAAAATTCTTTTAATAACTATACATAACATAAAATATTTTTTATGTTTAACAAAGATTTCCTTTTCAGCGCAATCAAACGCATTTTTGCAGGTGATCCGATAAAATTTAAATTTTATCTATCTATCATACAATATTGTTGCTTTTTAAAAACATTTATAGCTCATTTTCTATCTTTTCCCTTATTTCTTTTTGAGGTTTATACAAAATTGCTTATTTTTGCAAAAGAATTTAGAACTTAATTCAAACAAATAGCTATGAAGTATTTCAACTTTTTAGGAATCATCCTTATTACACTTATGAGTGTAAATTCATTAAATGCTCAAGAAGCTGATAATGACTATTTTACTATCGTTTTTAACGACAGTACTGACATTTTTTTTCAAGCTAAAAACAAAAGTAAAGACCAAAATTTTCTCAAAAAAGAAAGAAATAAAACTTCAGAAAGGGGGGAAATTCAATCACGTTTAGGTTTTTTTATAGCTTCATATGATGATAACTTTTTCATGACGGAAGGAGTTCTGCATTGTTTAAAAACAGCAATGGACAGTTGGGAAAACGCAATAGCCATAAAAGAACCTATAAAATTCCATGTATGCATTTCTGAAGACTTAAATGAAGATATTGCTATTTCTACAACTGTAGGATATTCTTATTATAATAGGAGAAAATTTGAATCTCTCCCAGATAATCTACATCGTCAAATTGACAACAATATAAAAGAACACGATACTATTACTATAAACGCTACACTTGACTGGAATTCATCATGGCCGTATGACAATACTTACTTTGGTACTATAAACATGTCAAACGCTTTCATGAGAAGTATTGCGAAAATTATGGGATTTGGTTGTTCTGTTACATATAGAACAGGAGGATTAGGATTTGCAATTAGGCGTTTTTCTTCTCCTTTTGACAAACTACTATACAATGGAAAAAAATATCTTTCTGATTTGAAACGAATAGAAAATAGTAAAGATTTTACAGATTTTTTCACACAGCCTTTATCATTAAAGACTTCATCGTTTAATTACAAAATGTACAATCGCGGCTATTTTGAATTAGGTAAAAGTGGAGTGTATTTTCATTTAGGTTATAATAATCTTATGGAAGATTCTTTATCAGATTACAATAAATTACTCACAATAAATCCAGAAACAATCGACATAATGAAATCTATTGGCTGGACTCCTACTTCCTACGACTTACGCATCACTTGTAATAACACAGACGCATTGGGTTATGGGTCTATTTATGATAATATGGAATTCAAAATATTAGATTCAAACAAATTGCCAATAGTAGGAAATTGGACTTATCAAATCTATAACCCAATCACAAAACAATATTCTAACAACAGCACTGCTTATCAGACAAATATTTTTTCTGTAAATCCCAGCAATACTGATAAATATCTTGACATGTTCCAGTGTGTACAAGGGAAAATTATCTGTGAGACAAACGGTACTTCGTATAGTTATTTGACATCATTAGATGCTCGCCCTAAAATAGAAAAAGCTTACATCGAAAACATAAAAGACGTTGATGAAAACAGCTATGAATTTGACCTTTTTATATTTGCAAAAGGAGCCACAGGTGGTGATATTTTTGTATCGGACGATACAGGTACCTCAAGAAGTTATGCTTTCAAAAATGGAACAACCCATATAGGGCCTATGATAAAAGGTTATAAGGCATATATAGATATATCCCTAAGCAATGAATATGGATATACAAGTAAATTTATAGAAAAATCCCCAGATTACAATCAAGCAAGACGTAACGAACAAAACGAAGAAAACATTGATATAAAAATTAATGGTAAGAAATGTACTCAGATCAAAGATGGAGATTTAATTTCATTATCATTACCTGAACACTATAAAACTGAAGACATAGAATCCATTAAATGGTATATTAATTTTAAACAAACAAATAATCAAGAATACAAATATCTTTTATCTGAGGAACTTTATTGCTCTTTTATTAACAAACCCAAAATATTTCAGTGTTATTTTTCACACCCATACAACAGCGTTCTTATGGGATTTGACTGGGGAAATTTAAAAAAAGAGGTATGTCCTAACGACTGTTATTTTTCATGTATATTTAGTACTTCAAATAAAGGAAAAAACAATATCAGCTATATTCGCTCAGAACCTATTGATTTTGAAGTTCTGCCATCTACTCCTGTTTTGACTTTAAATAAGATATGGACAGAAGGACAGGACGATTATCCTCTGGCCAATGTTTCTATTGATGCAGAAAATTTTGAGCAAGGAGTCATTTTAGTAGAACAAAGTGAAGACCATTTACCTATATATACAGATACAATTTTTACGACAATACCTCAAGACGGCTTTACAGTCTATCCTGGAACATGGTATAATGGTATTTTTTGTTGGGTACGAAACCAATATGGACAAGCAATGAGTAATATTCTGAAACTCAATACCACAGATATTGCAAACAAAAACAATTTATCTGATTTTCTCATTGTAAATGGCCATCAAATAATTATAGATCCACCATATATGGTAACAATAAAAATCTATAATACCTGTGGAATATTGGAAAAGGAGGAATGTACCAACAACAAAATAAACATTTCTCTTTGTCGAGGATTACATCTAATAAAAATATCAGATAATAAAAATAACAATTTCAAGAACTACAAAATATTAATAAAATGAGAAAATTTTTTTTTACATTATCAATTCTGTTCATCGGATTATCAAATGTCTTTTCTCAGAAGAACCCAAACATGGTATATTCCACAGAAAAGACACCCTTAACTATTACATTACCAGTAGAAAGAAACATTTATGGTGGAACAATTATTAATGTTACCTATAAAGGATCCCAAATATCCAAAACCATAAAAGGAGCTTTCGAATATGCATGCAAATTAGTTGAAGAAAACATACCAACTACATTTCCATTAAATATTAATATGGAATTTACCAGTTTTACTGATGCCAATTGCCTTGCTCAAGTTGAAACCTATTCTGTATCTTCAGATGTCGCTCCGCAATATAGGGAAACAGACAAAGTATATGCAAAACGGTGTTCACAAACATATTCTTTTCCACACTTTACTGATCAAAACGAAGAAATATCCTTTTTTAGAGACACACCAGACGCAACTATAAAATTTTCGAAAAGGGCAAAATTCGATTACAATTTAGATCAAAATAAAATCAATCCCAACAAATATGATTTTATTACTGTAGCAACACAAGCCTTATTAAAAGCTATAGGCTTTAACATAAAAGCATATGCTTCTGGAAATTTATTGAAAGTGGCAACACCTGAGAACCAATTTACAGCAAAACTCATAGGTTCTTATGCTATGTCAAGTGAAGAAGACAACTACAAATATGCGACTTCAGGAAAAGCCAACATATATTCTGAGGATGGCAAAAGAACATGGTATCTCAATAGTGACACACCTTACAAACAAGGTATATCATTAAACTACTTTGTTGATTCTGATGACAAAGAAACTGCTATCATGCAATATGGTATATCCAAAGGAACAAGTATAAGATACATAGGCAAAGCCATACAAGATTTCTTTTCATTTTGCGGATGGGACAGACCGATTGCAACAGGAATGTCTGGCACCAATGTAAAAGGAACAACAACTTCTAATGTACAACAATTTCAACAGCCACAAAAAGTAAACTCTACAAATGAAAGTTATATATCTCCAACATCATATTACAATAATAGCAATTCCTATGACATAGGATCAAAACAAGAATGGGGAGATGCGGGAAAATATGTTCTGTTGAAAGATGGAAGTTGGCAACCTTTCAAAAACCTAACGGATCTAACAAATAATTCTCTATATGCAAGAACTATAGATGGCTATCTCCGCCTTAAAAACATTTCTGTTTCATATGGCCCAGGCGGCAACTACAAAAATCATCATATCACATATGAATTATACGATTACATACCACAAAAGCCAAATGCAGAATTTAATAATGTAGAATATCCTGCAGACACTAATACGAGAGTTTCTAATGAAGAGGATAATTTTGTTGAGGCTGAGATAGGAATTAAAGATCTTGAAGGAACAACTCAGATTCTTGTAGAACAAACAGACTCTGATTATCCTGTACCATACAGTTATATGGTCGATAACATAAGTGAAGGAAAATTTACTGCATTTATGAACAAGTTGTATCCTTCTACATTTAAACTAACATATATTAATAAAAATGGAAAAACAGAAGGAGAACCTTTTACTATAGACTTACGAGCAAAAGTTGAGCCCCAAATAAAAATAAACATATCAAAGGATAGAATTATATATAATGTCAAACATAACGACTCTCAAAAAAAACTCTATTATCAAATTACAAATATAACAAATGGAAATATTATTTCAAAAGGTTTTTTGCCTGACAATAAAGGGATTATTCCGACAAAAGGAATAAGAGAAGGTCTACATATTGTGACTGTCTTTTGTGGAAAATCTAAAATTTCAGAACTTAAATGGAATAATATCAAACAACAATGATAGACATCAAAGGAATAACAAAGAGCTTCGGCTCGCTGCAGGTGCTTAAAGGTATCGACCTGCATATCAATAAAGGTGAGGTGGTAAGCATCGTAGGCCCAAGTGGTGCGGGCAAGACCACCCTGCTACAGATCATTGGCACACTCGACCGCCCTGATGAGGGAAGCGTAGTGGTAGACGGTATTGACGTGAGCAAACTGTCACAGCGGAAGTTGAGCGACTTCCGTAACCAGCATATCGGTTTCGTATTCCAGTTTCATCAGTTACTGCCGGAGTTTACCGCGCTCGAAAACATCATGATTCCTGCTTTCATTGCAGGCAAGAGCCGCAAGGAAGCCAAGGCAAGGGCTGAAGAACTGCTCGACTTTATGGGGCTGAGCGAAAGAGCTCATCACAAACCAGCAGAACTGTCGGGAGGTGAGAAGCAACGCGTGGCTGTGGCAAGAGCTTTGGTAAATCATCCTGCTGTAATCCTTGCCGATGAGCCTTCGGGCAGCCTCGACTCACACAACAAGGCAGAACTGCATCAGCTCTTCTTCGATCTGCGCGACAAGTTCGGACAAACCTTTGTCATTGTCACACACGACGAGGGACTTGCCTCGATTACCGACCGAACCATACACCTGAAGGACGGAATGGTAGAAAAGAGCGAAGAGATGAAGAGTGAAACCGTAGAAAACGAAGACGTGAAGAACGAATACGTGAAGAGCGAAGAATAAAGACAACCTACAGAAAAACAAAGAACACATATATGAGCAACAAGATAAAATTAGGCGATTTCAACAGCCTGAGAGTGGTGAAAAGAGTAGACTTCGGCATTTACCTTGACGGAGGTGAAGAAGGAGAAATCCTTCTTCCTACCCGTTACGTACCCGAAGAGGTGAGCATTGGCGACGAGCTTGAGGTGTTTATCTACCTCGACCAAGACGAGCGACTCATCGCTACCACCGAGAAGCCACTTGCCAAAGTGGGCGACTTCGCCTACCTCGAAGTGAAATGGGTGAACGAATATGGCGCTTTCTTGGGATGGGGACTGATGAAAGACCTTTTCTGTCCCTTCCGTGAGCAGAAGAAGCGCATGGTTTTGGGCCAGTCATACATCGTTCACGTACATATTGACGAGGAGAGCTATCGTATCGTAGCATCTGCCAAGGTGGAGCGATACCTGTCGGAGGAACATCCTCACTATCGTCATGGCGACGAAGTGGACTTGCTGATCTGGCAGAAGACAGACCTCGGCTTCAAGGTCATCATCGACAACCAGTACCCTGGTCTGCTCTATCAGGACCAGATATTCCAGTACATTCATACTGGCGACAGAATGAAAGGCTATATCGGAAGAGTGCGCCCTGACGGAAAGATTGATGTGAGTCTGCAGAAAACAGGACAACAGCAAACTGCCGACTTTGCCGAAACACTCTACCAGTATCTGCTCGATAACGATGGTGCCTGCGACTTAGGCGACAAGAGCGAGGCTGACGATATCTACGAACGCTTCCATGTCAGCAAAAAGGTATTCAAGCGTGCCATTGGCGACCTCTACAAGAAACGACTCATCACCGTGAGTCCTATGAGTATCAGACTTTTAAAGGTAAAAGGGTAAAAAAGTAAAAGGGTAAAAGAGTAAAAAGGTAAAAGGGTAAAAACGCCCTAAAAATAACAACCCACTTGTTTTGGATTTCCAAGACAGGTGGGTTGATATTTTTATAACAAGCGGAACTATTCCACTTTCTTCAATGCTCTCATGGCATTGAGGACAGCAAGAACCGTTACGCCGACATCGGCGAAGACAGCCATCCACATGGTACCTAAACCCACGGTGGCAAGCAACAGGACTGCCACTTTGACTCCTATGGCAAAGGCCACATTCTGATGGGCAATGCGGATGGTGCGACGGGCAATGTGAACAGCAAGAGGAACCTTTCGAGGCTCATCGTCCATCAATACCACATCAGCAGCCTCGATGGCAGCATCACATCCCAAGGCACCCATGGCTATTCCCACATCTGCCCTCTTCAATACGGGCGCATCGTTGATGCCATCACCTACATAAGCCAAAGTCTTGCCTGCAGGTTTCTGCTTCAACAGTTGTTCTACATGAACCAACTTGTCGGCTGGCATCAGCTCGGCTTTATATTCATCGAGACCCAACTGACGGGCTATGCGATCGCCCACTTCCTGACGGTCGCCTGTAAGCATCACCGTCTTGACGACACCCTCACGGCGCAACTGGGCTATGGCCTCGGCACTGCTTTCTTTTACACGGTCGCCTACCACAACAGGCGCACCCTCATCGGCCTGTACCAACACCTCGCCATGAGTCAGCGTTCCAGTCTTATCAAACACCACTACGCCAACCTTGGCAAGAGCGTCCATATAACTGCTTCCCTTGATGAGAATACCTGCACGGGAGGCTCCGCCAATGCCACCGAAGAAAGTGAGCGGCACACTGATAACCAAGGCACAAGGACAGGATACCACAAGGAAGATAAGCGCACGGTTGAGCCAAAGAGGCAACAGTTGCATAAAACTGCCCTCACCAAAGAGCTGCACACCCAAGCCCAAAGCGCCCAAGAGAGGCGGGACAATAGCCAAGACCAAGGCTGCCAGCACAACTACAGGAGTATAAACGCGGGCAAAGCGGGTGATGAAAGACTCACTGCGCGACTTGCTTGCACCGGCCCCCTCTACCAAGGCTATGATGCGAGAGGCTGTACTCTCACCAAAAGTCTTGGTGGTCTGCAAACGCAGTTCTCCCTTCACATTGATGCTGCCCGAATAAACCTCATCGCCCTCTTTTACCTCACGAGGTACACTCTCGCCCGTAAGGACAGAAGTGTCAAGAAGCGCAGAACCACTGACGACATTACCGTCAAGAGGCACTTTCTCTCCTCGTTTTACCAGAACCGTCTCGCCTATTTGTACCGTCTCGGGCGCAACTGTCTGCACCTCTTCTCCATGACAGACGTGAGCCACATCAGGACGAATGGTCATCAGATGTGAGATACTGTCGTGACTCTTTCCCTCGGCATAGCCTTCGAAGAGTTCACCCACCTGGAAGAAAAGCATGACGAAGACAGCCTCAGCAAACTCTGTCTCCTCGCCCGGAAAGAAACCGATGCACAAGGCTCCTATGGTGGCAATGGTCATCAGGAAATGTTCATTGAACACATCGCCATGAGCAATACCCTCGGCAGCCTCGCCCAAGGTGTCGTGACCTATCAGCAGATAGGGAACAAGATAAACCAGGAGCAACTGCCAGGTAGACAGCGCACATGTCTTTTCGACGAAGTAAGCTCCTATAAGCAATAATACAGTGACCGAAATGAGCAGAAAGCGCTTGCCAAGGCTTCCATGCTCGTCATGATGCTCGTGATGATGCTCACAGCCACAACCGTGAGAACCTTGAGCACAACCACATTCGTGATGATGATGATTTGTTTCCATATTGATAAGATACTTTAGTTATATTATATTTCTGTTCTTTTTCGGATGCAAAAATACAAAAAGGCTTCTGCAACCTGGTTGCAAAAGCCTTTTCTATATAAAATATTTTTATCCCACACGCCCTGAAAGGGCAGAAGCTCTTAGCCCAGGGCAACGCCCTGGGTTATTACGTTCGCAAACCTGTCGCCCTGTAAGGGCAAAAGCTTTAAAACTCAGGCAATTTTCAAAGCTTTTGCCCTTACAGGGCGCCTTCCTGATAGCCATTATACCCAGGGCGCTGCCCTGGGCTAAGAGCTTCTGCCCTTTCAGGGCGTGCTGCTTCTGGAACTGGACCTTCTGCCCGTACTTAAACCACTTGCGAAACTTGAGTAAAATATCTTCTATTATACTTGTAAAAGTTGAGCCTTCCTCGACTCTCACCATCTACCTTTCCTGCATCAATACCACTGCACGGCGTTGGAATAACCGCTTCGCTTATCGTACTTCAAAGCATCTGTAAGCGTAGAAGCGTTACAACGGAACGTGAAGTTATAGCTGGTGTAAGGAGCTAACACTACCGAACAACTCATATTGAAACAGTGGAGGTCGCGCTGCAGAGAAGCAGTTGTCATACTCATGGCCTTGTTCTCGAAGTCGTAGCCAGATGAGAAACTGATGTTCCAGCCATCACTGATACGCACGTTACCACTGAAGTTGAGAGTCTGGGTAAACTTGTATGGATAGCGCATGGTGCTCTCGTTGAACTTTTCTCGGCGAGTATCCTCACGCATGGTGATACCGTAACCCACAGAAAGCGACCAAGGCATATTGAAAGCCATGTAACCGTCGTCATCGGTCTTGGCCTTTCCGCCCTTCTTCTTGGCTCCATGCTTTCCGGCCTCCATATCATCGTCGATATTGGTTTCGATACTGGTATCTACACCCTCATCGTCATCCTTGTTGCGGGAGTTTTCGCTGTCGCTGTCATCGCCTCCTCCGAATAGTTTCTTCAACTTATCAGGCGTAAGCGTGAAAGAGAAGTTCTGCGACATACCCTGGAAACGTCCGAAACGTCCCTTGCCCCACTCAGTATGGGTTCCCACATAAGGATTTCCCTGTTCGTCGAGTTCATAGGCATAGGTGGCAAAGACAGCATGCATACTGTAAGTATAGTTTTTCCACCATTTCAGGCGCAAGTCGATACCGAGGTCACTCCATGGCCGCACCTTGGCTGCCGTATTGTAACTCATATTGATATCGAAAGCATCGATAAGACTTATCTTTTTAAATCCGGTGGAGTCCTTATCGCTCTTGACCTTCATCTCAAGGTTGTTGCCCAATGTGAAGGAAATGCTTCCCTGCTTACCCTTGCCCGGCACACCAAAGAGCGAGTTTTGATAAGGCGAGTAGCTGACGAGCGATACATTTCCATTGGCATCAGTCTTCTGATAAGTATCCCAGTATCCATAGCGAGAAGCACCAAAGTCTGGCGCATAGCTGAAGCTTACAGTTGGCGAGAGCACGTGGCGTATGGCCTGTATCTTGTCACCGAAGAGCTTGCGGTTGGGCACCCAGAAACCATAAAGCTTGGTAGAGGCACTGATGCTCATGTTCCAGTTGTACACATTATGGAAACCATAGGTCGTATCAGCCACCTCGACCTGCTTCTGCTCGTCCCACGACTTAGTGACCTTATTGGTGTACATACGGTCGGTAAAGTTGAAGTTAGGACTGATGTTGATGTACTTGAAGAGCGTGAAGTTGGCACTTACCGGAATGCGATGTTCCCATCCGTTGCGCCAGTCTTTAATAAGATTGCTCTTGAAAAGCAGATCTTCCTTAGTGGAAATGGAGTTGCTCACATGTCCTGTATAGCTCAGGGCTATCTTCTCATACCATCGCTCGTCACCCACCATCTTCTTGCGACGGAATGGATAGAAACGCGCAATGTTGATATTGAGGTCGGGCAGAGTGACTGCCAACGAAGAGTCGCGCATGTTCTGCGAGAGGTTGGTAGTTGCCGTCAGCGACATACCTATGCTCGAAAAGTTGGTGCTCCAGTTGACAGAAGAGGTTCTGGTACTCTGCGTCATCGACTGTGGATTATAGAGCGAGTTGAGATTGTTGCGCTCATAACTGGTTGAAGCAAAGTTGACGCTGGCAGAAAGCGAGCTGTAAGGATTGGCCTTGGAGTCTTGTCGATGGCTCCATTGCAACTTGAAACTCTCCTGCTCGGCAAAGTCGGGCATTCCCTTATCACCTGTCTTAGTATCCTGATAGCTGAAATAGAAGCTTCCCGAATACTTGTAGCGCTTGCGATAGTTGCTGGCAGCCGAGAGACCCCAAGAGCCCTTGGTGTAGATTTCGCCCAGGAGTTTCAAGTCCCATTTGTCGTTGATGGCAAAATAATATCCACCATCGCGCAAATAGAATCCTCGGTCGCTCTCATCGCCATAAGTAGGCATGATAAAACCGCTGCTATAGCTCTTGGTAAAGGGGAAGAAACCATAAGGAATGGCGAAAGGCATAGGCACATCACACACCACGAGGTAAGCCGGGCCAAAGACTACATCCTTGCCAGGACGCACCTTGGCACGCGAGAGCGAGATATAGAAATCAGGATGTGGGTCATCGCAGGTGGTGTAACGTCCATGCTGCAGATAGATCACTCCTGAAGAGTCGCGCTTGGAGCGCATACCCGACAGGAAACCGTCCTGCTGCTCGGTATATACATTATTAATAAGGGCTTTCTTGCTCTTGAAATTGAACTTGATGGTATCGGTATCATACTCGTCGCTACCCATCTTGAATACAGGCTTTCCCTTTACACCACCCTCGGCAGTAGAGTCGGCCGTACCCATAGCCTTCACGTTACTCTTATCGATGTCCATCGAAATACGGTCGCTGGCAAGATCCATATTCTCATACTTCACCTGCGCAGAGCCATAAAGATGCGCCACCTTGTTCTTGGCGTCATAGACAAGCGAGTCGGAAGCCGAATAAGTGACAGGAGCATCTACTCCACCCGACTTCTTGCGGGCAATACTGTCGAGACGAATACTGTCGTCCACCACTTGGTTGTGCTTCCAGATAGCCTTTTGCAGAGAGTCCATGCGGGCAGTATCAGCCACCACATTGCCTGCTGAGTCGCGCAAGACAGAATCGACCACAGCCGTAGAGTCGGCGGCAGCCTTCTTCTTTTTCTTCTTGAAGAACGGCATGTTGGGACTTGCCATCATACAGATGAAGGCAAACAACAAAAGTGCTATGAAAGGATATTTTCTCATTTAGTTTGCAAAGTTAAGCATTTCTGCTTAGATTACACATCATGCTGACGTCTTTTTAGCTCATTCGAACATTTTTTCCCACTCCTTGAAGCGCAGGACACCCTCCTCGCCAAACTTGGCCAAGCTTTTCTCAGCCTGCTGGACGGTTTTCTCACGATCGAGATGAGTCTTGCTGAAGAACTTGTCAGCATAGCAGATCACCTTTTCCTCCATGGTTTCGGGAAGGAAATCCTGATGAGGCAAAGGCAGATTCTGACTCTCTATCTGCTGGCATGTGATGCCTGCTCCCGTATGGCGCTCGCACACACGTGCATGGCGCTCGAAGCCTTCACGACGCATCAGTTCGGCACCCAGACGACCATGACAGATGTAGGGTTGACTGCCAAAACACATGATGCCAGGAGCATCGGTAAGATAGATTCCGATGTCGTGAAGCATGGCTGCCTCTTCCACAAACTGAGCGTCAAGATGCAGTTCGGGATGAGACGAAACAATCTGTAGCGCTCTTCGCGCTACAGATTGACTATGGGTAATGAGGATATGACGAAGCTCATTATCCTCAGGATAATACTTATCAATAATAGCTTGATAATTCATCTATTTAATGTTTGGTTTGTCATGTTCAGTGTTTAATTAGGCAGACGCCACGATACTTGCAAAGTAAACATTAAACACTGAACATTCAACATTATTCAGCCTCTCGCTCAATGTAGGCGATCACATCGCCCTTGCGAATCTTGCTGCCCTGCTTGGCATTGATTTCTACAAGCTTTCCACCAAGAGCTGCAGGAACGGTCTCGAACTCGCCCCATGGAGCCAGGATGTAGCAGAAGGCATCACCTTCCTTATACTCCTTGCCGATGAATGGCTCTACGGCTGGCTGGCATTCTCCCTCGCCCTGGAACTCCCAGAAAATCTGACCGGCTACAGGTGCTACGATAGCATCAGCCTTGGCATGCTTGAACTCTGCCAACTGGGCAGGAGTCAATGTTGAGCCAAGCTTGGCATCCTTAGCCTTCTGCAGGTCTGCCAGGAAGTTCTTCTTAGCCTGACCGCTCTTGTAATTGCGATACTGCTCTGGGTGCATGGCAAGCTCGAAGAGTTCCTCGTCGTCCTGACCGTAATCCCAACCATTCTCGTCCATCTCCTTCTTGAAGTCGTCGAGGGCGTTGGTGAGCAATGTATGAGCATCTACGTCTGTAAACTCGCGGCCCTGCTTCTTGGCAAGTTCTACGAGTTCTGGATCGATAGTTCCAGGAATCTTACCACTCTTACCGAGAATCATACCCCACATAGAGTCGTCCATCATTACGAAGCGACCCTTGCCCTGCTCCATGGTGAGGAGGTTCATCAGGGAGATGTTCTTCACGTACTGGCTGAATGGTGTTACCAATGGAGGATAACCCACGCGTGGCCATACATACTCTACCTCGTCGAAGAGCTTGATGAGCAGGTCGTCCATAGACAACTCTTCCTCACCCTTCTTCTTGCGGATATTGTTGATGGTCTGGCGCATACCGCCGAGATCTGCCATCATAGAACCCATCATACCGCCAGGGAGACCGCAACCGAGCAACAAAGAAGACATGATCTTATTGCCAGGGTTGATGAAGTAGCCGAGCCACTCGTCGATGAACTCCTGAGTCATGGCACGAGCCTTCATGTAAGCGCTCATGTTGATCTCTGGAACCTCGAAGCCCTCGTTCTTCAGCATGCTGATGACAGAGATGACGTCTGGGTGAACCTTACCCCATGACAATGGCTCAATGGCTGTATCGATGATGTCGGCACCGTTGTTGCAGACCTCGAGGATAGAAGCCATAGAGAGACCAGGACCTGAGTGACCATGATACTGGATGATGATCTGTGGATACTTATCCTTGATCATCTTGGTCAGCTTACCGAGGAAAGCAGGCTGACCGATACCAGCCATATCCTTCAAGCAGATTTCCTCAGCACCGGCAGCGATGAGCTGGTCGGCAATGTTCATATAATATTCGAGTGTATGAACAGGAGAGTTGGTGATACAGAGTGCACACTGTGGAGTCATGCCGCCCTCCTTGGCCCACTTGATAGAAGGAATGATGTTGCGAACATCGTTCAAACCATCAAAGATACGGGTGATGTTGGTACCCTGCTTAGCCTTCACCTTGTACATCAAGGCACGTACATCGTCTGGCACAGGATACATACGAAGAGCGTTCAATCCACGGTCGAGCATGTGGGTCTTGATACCCACCTCATTGAAAGGCTTGCAGAATGCACGAACTGCATCATTAGGATTCTCACCAGCGAGGAGGTTTACCTGCTCGAAAGCACCGCCATTGGTCTCTACACGGCTAAAGCATCCCATCTCGATGATTACTGGGGCTATCTTAGCCAACTGATCCTTGCGTGGCTGGAACTTACCAGAACTCTGCCACATGTCTCGATATACGAGACTGAACTGAATTTTCTTCTTCATTATTATTTAATAATTTCTTTATTCTTTTCTTTATTGTAACATGGTGCCAGGCGGCACCTATATAAAACCAAGGTGCAAAATTAGACAAAAATTCCGAATTATCAGCCCTTTCAACTGATTTTTTATAATTATTGTACTATTTTTGACTATCCTGTTGGATGTTCACATATTTTTATTGACTGAAGTTTCGCAAGTTTTGCCCCACACGCCCTGAAAGGGCAGAAGCTCTTAGCCCAGGGCGTTGCCCTGGGTTATCATGTTCGCAAACTTGTCGCCCTGTAAGGGCAAAAGCTTTAAAAAATACCTGGAGTTTTAAAGCTTTTGCCCTTACAGGGCGCCTTGCTGGCTGCCTTTATACCCAGGGCGCTGCCCTGGGCTAAGAGCTTCTGCCCTTTCAGGGCGTGCTGCTGCAATGATAACTTCTGAACTTACGACAGTTGGCTCTGCTTATACCGTTATTTCGCCTGAGCCATAGCAACGATGATGATTCTCATCATATACCACACAGAACTGGCCTGGAGCCACTCCGTGTATGGCTTCCCCGGCATGTACCATCAGCCTTCCATCCTCCATACGTTCTATTGTGGCAGGATGATACTCGGGGGTATGGCGTATCTTGAAGGTGACATGATGCATGTCCACCTCGCGGGTAAGGAAGTGGAAGTCATGCAGCGGAAAGTCCTTCTTATAGGCAGTCTGCGGATCATAGCCATGACTCACGTAAAGGATGTTGTGCTCCACATCTTTCTTCACCACAAACCAGGGGCCGCCGCCAAAGCCAAGTCCCTTACGCTGGCCTATGGTGTGATACCACAGTCCCTTGTGCTCGCCGATGCGCTTGCCCGTTTCCAACTCTACCACATCACCAGGATTGTCGCCCAGGTAACGGCGGATATAGTCGTTGTAGTTGATCTGCCCCAAGAAACAGATGCCCTGGCTGTCGCGGCGCTTGGCATTGACGAGGTGTTCTGCCTCGGCTATCTCACGCACCTCGTTCTTCACATGATGCCCAATGGGGAAGATGGCCTTGCGAAGCTGCCAGGAATAAATCTGTGCCAGGAAGTCGGTCTGATCCTTCACTGGATCGGGACTTGTCACCAGCCACTTATCACCCTGCTCGTCGATTTCTGTCTGTGCATAATGACCAGTTGCTATCAGGTCATAGTTGTGCCCCATCTTCTCGTCGAAGGCACCAAACTTGATGAGCCTGTTGCACATCACGTCAGGATTGGGCGTATAGCCGGCCTTCACCTTCTCCATGGTGTAGCGTGTCACCTCGTTCCAGTATTCCTGATGACAGTCTACCACCTGCAGCTTACAACCATACTTGGCAGCTACGGCGGTAGCCATCTCGAGGTCTTCCTCAGAAGAGCAGTCCCACTCTTCCTTTTCCTCGGGTCCGATCTTGATATAGAAGCAGTCGGGATGCAAGCCTATACGGGCAAACTCCCAAACCACTACGGAGCTGTCAACTCCTCCCGAAAGCAAAACGGCAATACGCTTGCCCTCCAAACTCTTTATATCCAACATGATGAGAATGTACTTTGTTACTTAAAAGTGTGTTGAAACCAGGCGATGAAGTCACAAAAGTTCCTTCTATCGCACGATGAAAAATGCGGGAAAGCCTCTCCACATAAAATTTCGGCTGCAAAAGTACAAAAAAAGCATGAGACAAAGCTATAAATCAATAAAAATTAGTAACTTTGCACCCGAAAATTCAAATACGAACCAAACATTCGCACGTAAGAGAGAAATTGCGAATCTCGAATTACAAAAAGTAGTTATGGAAATTTTAAGGAATTTGTTTTATGGTTTTCCCGACCTTTGGGGAGGCGGTGTAGCCCATTCGGTGATGATTTTAGCTTTGGTCATTACGCTGGGCCTGTGTTTAGGCAAAATCCGAGTGAAAGGTGTGTCCTTAGGCTTGGCCTGGATTCTTTTCATCGGTCTTGTCTTCGGTCATTTCTCGCTCAACCTCGATGAGCACCTGCTCCACTTTTTGAAGGAGTTCGGACTGATACTCTTCGTTTACTCCATCGGTCTTGAGGTGGGCCCCAGCTTCTTCTCGTCGTTCAAGAATGGCGGCAGAAGTCTCAACATGCTCAGCATCATTGTGATAGCGCTGAGTATCGCTACCACATTGGGAATATTCTATGCTTCGGGGACTTCCATTACCTCTATGGCAGGTATTCTGTCGGGTGCCGTAACCAACACTCCCGGACTGGGTGCCGCACAACAGGCGTTCAGCGACCTGCGCCATATCGATGCCCCCAGCATCGCAGCCGGCTACGCCATCGCCTATCCTATGGGTGTGCTCGGCGTTATCCTGTCGTTCGTCATTCTGAGATTTGCTCTACATATTAATAAGGAGAAGGAGGAGAGCGAGGCAAAGAGCGGCAAGGGACACTTGGAAGCCATGACTCTGAACACCTTCTCGGTGAAAATCACCAACAAGATGATATTTGGCGACACCGTAAAGCAGGTACGCGAGCTCTTGGGACGCGACTTCATGATTTCAAAGATTCACCGTCCCGACAGCGACGAGCATCATGAGATAGTCAACGGACATACCGTGCTCAATGAGGACGATGTGGTATTCATTGTGGCTCATCCTGCCGTACAGGAGCCTATCATAGCCTTGCTGGGCGAACAGGTGGAGATGGACTGGGAACAGTTTGGCAATGAGCTGATAACCCGCCGTATCCTTATCACCAAGCCAGGCATCAACGGCAAGACCATCAGCCAGATGCAGATTCGTTCCAACCTGGGTACCAACATCACCCGAGTCAACCGTGCTGGTGTAGACCTTATTGCCACTCCAAGCCTCAAGCTGCAGTTGGGCGACCGAGTTACAGTAGTAGGCACAGAGTTGGCCATCAGCCATACCGAGAAAGTACTGGGCAACCAGATGAAACGACTCAACTACCCCAACCTGATTCCAATCTTCTTGGGCATCATGTTAGGATGTATCGTTGCCAACATACCTTTCTTTATCCCTGGCATTTCAGAGAGTCTGCGACTCGGACTGACAGGAGGTCCGCTCATCGTGGCTATCCTGATAGGATACTTTGGTCCTAAGCACAACCTTGTGACCTATAATACGATTTCAGCCAACCTGATGATTCGCGAGATAGGCATCTGCATCTTCCTGGCATGTGTGGGATTGGGCACAGGCGAGCAGTTCATACAGACCGTAGCCACGGAGTCGGGCATGATATGGATTCTCTACGGCATAGCCATCACCATGATACCTATCATATTGGGCGGCATCATAGGCCGTTATGCCTTCCACATCAACTACTACACTCTCCTGGGCGTTTTGGCTGGTGCCAACACCAATCCTTCAGCCTTGGCTTATGTGAGAGACCAGACCAGTGCCGATGCGCCTTCAGTGGGCTACGCCAATGTTTACCCATTCGCCATGTTCCTGCGCATCGTAACCATTCAGATCATCATCTTCGTGTTCGGATAATAACGGACAGGAAGATGAATAATTTGCGAAACTTGAGTAAAAAACAAGTAAAGAGAAAAATAGTTATATAAAAAACATCAATGGATCACGGAAAAGAAATGGAGGCCCTGCTGGCCCAACAAGAGAGCAAGGAAAAATGCAAATGCGGCAACCACAAGGACAACTGCAACTGCAAGGAGATAGCCGAGTCGGAGCTTCGACGCAAACTCGACCTGCTGCTCCGTACTGGCAGTCTGCTGATGGAGAGTGCCGCCGACACATCGCGCATCATGCGAACCATGAAGCGCACGGCTGCTTTCTTAGGACTCGACGAACAGTACATCCACCTTTTTGTAAACTGGAATGTGCTGATGGTGAACTACAGCGACGAAGAACACTCCTTCACAAAGTTTCAGCGCTGCGAGAAGCATGGCATCAACCTTACCACCATCTCATTGGTGAGCAAGTTGACATGGCGTGCCATCAAGGAAGACTACTCGCTCGACCAGTATGAGCAGGCTCTGCAGGACATCAAGTCTACCAAGCGCAGTTTTACACCATGGCAAGTGGCTGTAGGCGGCGGCTTCGCCTGTGGTGGCTTCTGCATACAGTTCGGTTGCGACTGGCCAGCCTTCTTCTATTGTTCGCTGGCTGCTATCTTAGGTTTCCGCCTTCGTATGTTCCTCCCTACTAAGGGTTGCAACAACTATGTAGCTATAGGTATTGCCGCTTTCGTGGCAACACTCATCGCATGGGCCACCTCTTTCCTGTCACTCACACCATCCATTGCCTCCAGTCTGCCAGGCTTCATGCTCTCTGCCACACCTTGGCATCCGCTGATGGCCTGCGCTCTGTTTATCGTACCGGGAGTGCCACTTATCAATTTCGTATGCGACATGGTAGACGGCTACATCGAAGTGGGAATGGTAAGAGCCCTCAATACATTGCTGATGGTATTGGCTATGGCTTTCGGTATTGCATTCGCCATACAGGTGTGCCACATCGACAATTTTGTGACCGACCTTACCATGACGCCCCATCATGCCTACTGGGAATATGCCATAGCAGCAGCCGTATCGGCCATGGGATTCTCCACCATCTTCAGCATTCCGCGCCGTCTGCTGCCGGTAGTTGCTGTGGGAGGTATCATCGCTGTTTGTTTCCGCAACATTGTCAACCTGGGTCCAAGTAATGGCAATATTGGTCTTGACATGGGTCTCAGTATTGGTTCTCTGGCAGGTTCGGCTCTCATCAGCATCATCGTCATCAAGGCGCGCCACTGGTTCCACACTCCTCATCAGTGTATCACCATCCCGAGTGTCATCCCAATGGTTCCGGGTGTCTTGATGTATCGCGCTCTCTTTGCCTTCATTGATATGCACGGCGTGGTAGGCGAGGTTACCGTCGGCATGAACAATATGATCAAGGCATCGCTCGCCATCATCTGCATCGCCCTGGGTGTGGCTATCCCCAACGTCTTCTTCCGTCGATTTGTAGAAGGCAACCGCAAGCGAAAACTCTTCAACATGCTTGTGGAGAGAAAGAGAAAAAATGGTGAGTTCGTGGATTTGCACGAAGTGGAAATCAAATAAACACCACGCCCTGAAGGGCAGAAGCTCTTAGAAGCAGCACGCCCTGAAAGGGCAGAAGCTCTTAGCCCAGGGCAACGCCCTGGGTATATTAGCAATCAGCAAGACGCCCTGTAAGGGCAAAAGCTTTAAAACTTCAGGCAACAAATAAAGCTTTTGCCCTTACAGGGCGACAAGTTTGCGCACATAACAACCCAGGGCGATGCCCTGGGCTAAGAGCTTCTGCCCCTTCAGGGCGTGCTGCTGTGGGTTTCTTGACCTTCAGGGCGTATGAGGAAAAACTTGCGAAAATTCAATATTTATTTTCTCAGTTTCTCACGATACTTCAGAGGCGAAGTATGGAGATGTTCTCTGACATACTTGCCAAAGAAAGAAGTGTTGGAGAAACCGAGAATACCCGAAATCTCCTTTATCGACTTACTCGTAGATCGCAGATAATACGTAATATCCGAAAGGGTGTACTCAGTTATCCAGTCAATGGCAGTCTTGCCGGAATGCCGCTTGCACACGATGGACAGATATTTTGGGGTGATGCACAGTTGCTGGGCAAAATACTCTACCGGCTGATGCTTGATCTCGCTCTGTTGCAACAGTTCAAGGAACTTGTCGAAAAGGTCGCTGGTAGTGGAAGAAGCGTTTTTATCATCCTTCTCCATGGTAGTAGAAAAACTGTTGCACAACGCCAACAAAGCACTCTTGAGCAGAGTCTCAACGATTTCGCGGCGATAGGGATTCCACGATGTAAGCTGCATGTAGTCGGCATCGAGACAAAGACGCACCAAGTCGGTAAACTTGGCATAGAAGAGCATTTCTTCCTCTGTCATCTTCACCACCGAAACCTTGTCAACATACATGGCACGATTCCAGATGCTGATATGAGAGTGCAGAATGTTTTGCAGACCTAAGTTGGACAAACACACGGCCGTACACGCAAAGTCGGGCGAAACCTCCATGATGTCGAGCGTATTGTTGGGCGGACACACAAAGATATCGTTCTTACCTATCTCTATCTCCTTGCCGTTGATGTTGAGCCTCACGTTGCCAGCCTGGCAGGAGGCTATCATATTCATCTGCAATCTTACGGGATCAGGATTAGCCAACACCCTGATATTGTCGAATATCAGAATGTTTTCATCGAGATAACGGGTACTGAGCTCGGCACTCTGTGCGAACTCGCCCTCCTCGAAGCGCTGCTTGAAATCCTTTAGCTCATTGTTTGGCATCTTTGTCTTGTTCTTAGTTCTTTCTGTTTCGTTACACCCCTAAAAAGACTCCCTGTACTTGTTCTCGTCCTTGTCTTCAAGCATGGAAAGATAACTTTGATAACGGCTGGCGGCTATGTAATGGTCTTCCACCGCACGGATGACGGCACAACCAGGTTCGTGGGTGTGGGTGCAGTTGGAGAAACGGCAGTTCTCAGAGAACCGAAATATCTCCTTAAAATAACTCGTCAATTCTTCCTTCTCTATATCAAAGGTACCAAAGCCCTTGATACCAGGAGTATCGATAAGATAACCTCCAGCCGACAGCGCTATCATCTCGCTGAAGGTGGTGGTATGCATGCCCGTATTATGAGCATCGCTGATTTCTGCTGTACGCTGGTCGGCCTCAGGCACCAACTGGTTGATAAGTGTCGACTTGCCTACTCCACTGTTGCCGCTGAGCAAAGAAATCTTGTCCTTGATGAGGGGAATCAACTGTTCCACTCCCTCACCTGTGGCAGCAGACAGTTCGACACACTGATAGCCGATAGTCTCATAGAGTTTTCGCATCATCTGCTCATAGTGCAACTCCTCCTCAGAGAGGATATCTCGCTTATTGAATACCAGAATGACAGGCACACGATAAGCCTCAGCGCCAGCCAAGAATCGGTCGATAAAAGTTGTGGAGGTTTGTGGATAATTCACCGTCACCACCAGCAAAGCCTGGTCGACATTGGCAGCCAGGATGTGGCTTTGCTTACTCAGATTGGGCGATTTGCGAACAATGTAGTTGCGACGGTCTTCTATGGCAGATATAAAGGCGGTTCCCTCCTGATTGGTAATAAGCTGCACATGGTCGCCAACAGCCACAGGGTTGGTGCTGCGTATTCCCTTCAGACGGAAATTGCCCTTTATCTTGCTTTCAATAAGCTGGCCATCGTCAGTCTTGACGGTGTACCAGCTTCCTGTATTTTTGATGACAAGTCCTTTCATCCTACGACTTTAGACGGTCATGATTTCCTTCTCCTTGTCGTCCATGAGAGCTTCCAACTGCTTGATGTACTTGTCGTGCAACTTCTGCAAGTCGTTCTCAGCATCCTTCTCAAGGTCTTCAGACAGTCCGTCCTTGATAGCCTTCTTCAGCTTCTCCTTGATTTCCTGACGCACGTTGCGCACCTCTACCTTTGCCTTCTCAGCTATCTTGTTGCACTGCTTTACCAGCTCCTTACGGCGCTCACCTGTAGGCTGTGGAATGCCCAAGCGTACTATCTCACCATTGTTTTCGGGAGTGATACCTACCCCACTGTCCATAATGGCCTTCTCAATATCCTTGATAGCTTTCTTGTCCCAAGGACGGATAGCGATGGTACGAGCATCAGGAGTTGTGATATTTGCCACCTGATTAAGAGGCACCATACTGCCATAACTGTTCACTCTCACACCATCGAGGATGGCCACGTTGGCACGACCGGCACGGATATGCGAAAGTTCTTCTGCCAGATACATTGCAGCCATCTCCATGCGCTCGCCTGCTTTGTTCAAAGTTTCTTTTACGTCTATCATATTTTTATTTTTGCTTATTGTTAATAAATTCTTTTATTGTCTGTTGTCACAATTCAAGCCACAAATATAGGCATATTTTGCGTAACCGCCAAACTTTTAGAGCCACTTTTGCACGCCAGCCATCTTTTTAGCTGTTTTTCTCAGCCTGTAGCCTTTCCAGTTCAGCTCCCACATAATTGGTAAGTTCCACAAACTCCTGCACCGAAAGCTGCTCGGGGCGACGGGTCATCACATCGGCTGTATAGAAATCCTCGCGGGGAGTCTGCCCAGGGAACATCTGCTTCAGACTCACTCTCAACATCTTGCGACGCTGGTTGAATACCGTCTTTACCAAACGCTTGAAGAGCAACTCATCGCAACCTAAGTCGGTCACCTCATTGCGTGTCATGCGGATCACGGCACTCTTCACCTTAGGGGGAGGATTGAATACATTCTCGTCCACGGTAAAGAGATATTCCACACTGTACCATGCCTGTATGAGGACACTCAGGATGCCATAGGCTTTGTTGCCTGGCTCTGAGGCGATGCGCAACGCCACCTCGCGCTGAATCATTCCCGTGCAACAGGGAATGAGGTCCTTGTAGTCAAGCATCTTGAAGAATATCTGCGAGGAAATATCGTAGGGATAATTGCCCGTCAGCACGAACTGTTTCCCGTCGAAGAGACGTGTGAGGTCCATACGCAGGAAATCCTCACCAATGATATTGTCCTTGAGACGTGGAAAGTTCTCGTGAAGATAAGCCACCGACTCAGAGTCGATTTCCACAGCTTTTACAGGTCGTGGCTTCTCAATAAGATACTGGGTGAGCACACCCATACCCGGACCAATCTCGAGCACGGGCAAATCAGGACAAGCGTCTACCGTATCGGCTATTCGCTTGGCAATACCGAGGTCAGTAAGGAAATGCTGACCCAAATTTTTCTTTGGCTTTACTGCTTTCATGTGTCTAATTTTCTGCAAAGATAGTGCAAGCGAGCGCAATGAAAGCTTGCTTTCAAATTGCCGAGTGCAGCTTATCTTCTGCAAAGATAATGCAAATGAGCGCAATGAAAACTTGTTTTCAAATTGCCGAGTGCAGCTTTTCTTCTGCAAAGATAACGTATTTTTCCGAAAAAACATGTAGCATCCATACAAAACAACACAAAAATTATTAACTTTTCACTAAACACGGCATGAAAAAGAACACAATGATTATGTTAAATGAAAAGTCATTGGGACAAATTACTTCATCATTCCATACAGGAAAGTCACAAACATATTTATAGTCAGTAATATTCTGTAGTTCCTACACTACAGGACGAGAATGCGAGAAATCTATAATAAATAACATTAAAGCATTCTCCATTTATCTATTCTTTAGAACTTTTCCCAGACATCGTCACTCAAAAAAAAAACAGCGCGCAACTCCTTTGAGTTACACGCTATCTAAATCATATTTATGTTATTTTTACCTATAAGAAATTTCCTAACTTTCTCGAAGTCTGTGTCCAAAACGTTCTGCGTACTATCGATGATCTGTAACAGTCAAAACACGATAACGTTGTGAAATCACAAACAAAGACATCAAGGGATAAGAATCTGTTCTTTGAGAGGTAAAGAAACGGAACTACCACCAACTTGAACCAGATACGATCCTGGCACTGTCACAAACTGATGCTGGTCCATATCATAATAAGAGAATGAGTCAGAATCCAATTTTACTTGAATACGACGAGACTCTCCATGCTTCAGAAATACTTTTTCAAAGCCCTTCAACTCCTTCAACGGACGGGGTAAGGTAGGATTCACGCTTCCCACATAGACTTGAGCTACTTCTGCAGCATCCTTCTTGCCTGTATTTTTCAAGTCGAAAGATACAAGCCATGAATCATTATCTTTAACTATAGTAAGATTTGAATAGTCAAAAGAAGAATAAGAAAGGCCAAAGCCAAACGGGAATAAAGGCTTTACTCCATTGGCATCATAACCACGATAGCCAACAAACACACCTTCACGATATTCCACAGTCTTACATTCTCTACCAGGTCGGTTCTCATAATAACTGTCATGGCAAGGATTGTCCTCCCATTTTTTCTCAATAGAAATAGGAAGTTTACCACTTGGAGAAATCTTTCCTGTCAGTATTTCTGACAAGGCAGTTCCACCTTCCTGTCCAGGATACCATGCCATCAGCAGGGCGTCTATCTTGTCAAGCCAACGGCTCATATCCACTCCACCGCCAGCATTGAGCACTACCGTCATCTTCTTGCCCGCCATAGAAAGGCGCTCTATCATCTCTTCCTGATACCCCGTAAGACGGAAAGAACGATCAAAGCCTTCTCCCTCTACATTGGAGTTAAAGCCAGTACTATAAACTATGTTTTCAACCTTAGCCAGACCAGCATACAATTTTTTCTCATTCAGACGAGAGATATTGCAGCTCACTGCTGCAGAAGATATATTGTCAAAATATTCCAAAACAAAATGATACATTTGGCCTTTTTCTACCTTGAACGTTTTCTCGCGATGAGAATAAGCATGATTACCCCAATCGCCTGTCAAGAGCTTATCGTTCACAAAGATACGGTAGCCATCATCGCCACCCATAGATATGCGCAACAGACCATCTTCCTTTGACTTATAATAGAAAGACCATCTTGCCGAGAAATGATCTTTAGGAAAACCTGGACCTATAGAGTCATATCCCCAATCAAATGCTATCTTGTCATCCACATGAGTTGAATCGGGAGTTCCTGAAAGCTTCTGATTTTTGTAATAAGAAGCCAAGAAACCTTTTTTTGTCATTGCCGCATCCATATAAACCTCAGCATTAACATCATCATAGATGACATCATCGGTCAAGACGATAAGATTGGGCTTGGCTTTCTTTAGGGCAGCACTCAACGTAGTAGAGGCAAAGGGATTTACGAAGCCACTTCCACCTCCTGTTGCCACAATATTGGCATTCTCACCAACAAGGGCTGTACGCCCTTTAAGAGGCAATGTGTTCTTATTGTTTTTCAGAAGCACAATACCTTCACGGGCTATCTGTAGAGCTTTCTGCCTGGACGATGCATAATTCAAGACTATCGTCGTATCTTTCTGCTGTCGGTCGAGCAAGCCAAAAGCTATCAAAGACTGCAGAATGTGCTGTACCTTCTGATCTATCGTAGCCTCTGTCACCAATCCTTTCTTTATAGCAGGATAAAGATTCTCGTAATTCAGATTGCGTCCTTTTGGCATCTCCAAATCCAGGCCATTATTGGCTGTATTGACAACAGAATAGACTGAGGTCCAGTCAGACATCAAGAGGCCGTTAAATCCCCATGTGTCACGAAGTATCGTTTTATTGAGCCAGGCATTCTCTGTAGCATGCACACCATTGATAAGATTATAACTGTTCATAACTGCACCTACGTGAGCCTGCTGTACTGCCTTGCGAAATGCAGGGAAATAGATTTCCTGCAAAGTTCGCTCATCAATATCAGAACTGGTGTGATGACGACTCCACTCCTGATTGTTGCCACAAAAATGCTTGATGGTTGCCATCACTCCCCTGCTCTGAACGCCTTCTATGTACTGACAGGCTATCTCAGAAGTGAGATAGGGATCCTCGCCGAAATATTCATAATTACGACCGCACAAGGGTGAGCGATATATATTAACACCTGGACCCAATAAGATACCGACACCACGGGCACGGGCGTCATCCCCCAGGCCCTCACCCAACAGATGAGCCACATTTCTATTCCAAGTGGCTGCAGTTAGGATGCCCGATGGGAACAAGGTGCTATGAGGTGCATGATTGCGAATGCCACAAGGACCATCAGCCAGCAATATGCGAGGAATTCCCAGACGTGGAATAGCACGCAGTGAAAAGGACGTCTCACCGGACAGATAATCTATCTTTTCTCTCAAAGTCATTTGTTCCACCAACTCTTTCGCTCTTTTCATAGCTTCATCATCTATGATTTGAGCCATCGAATGAGAACAAACGACACCAACTATCATCACCGCTATTGTACGGCTGATATTACACAAACTTTTTATCTGATATTTCTTCATAACTATATTTTTATTTTGTCTTTATCTTTATCTTGCATGGCAGAAGCCCATCGGCAGAAGCCTCAAAAAGTAACTCGCCCACACGGCCATTACCTCGTACGATTGCCATCAGTTGTCCATGAAAGACAGGCATTTCTGATATGTGAAAAGGATTCAAGTCGGTAGGATCTCCATTGGCTGAAGCAACAAACTCTCCACATCCATCTACTCTGAAACGAATTCTTTCAGAACTGTCAGGGCACAGATTACCCTGCCTATCGACTACTTTTAACTGCACAAAAGCATACTCTGTACCATTGGCGCACACACTATGCTTATCGACCATTGCCATCAACCGATAAGGTTGTCCTGCCGTACAGACAGAATCACTCATTGCAGGATGTCCTTCCCTATCATAAGCGACAACAACAAGTTTACCAGGCTCATATTTCACAGAATCCCATATCAACCGATAATGTCGTAAGAGAGCCAGACTGTCTCCCTTCATAGACTGGACTTCCGACAAGGACAGTTTCCGCCTGCGCCCCATGCTTTTGCCATTCAGGAACAACTCTGCTTCGGGATAATCTGTATATACCATTACAGGGGTTACCTGCCCCTCGCGCCCATGCCAAGTCCAATGAGGAAGTATATGAAGTGTATGATCTCTTTTATTCCACAGACTGCGATAAAGATAATACCTGTCCTTGGGTATATTGGCTATGTCGATGATACCAAAGAGCGAGCTATGGCTTGGCCAGTTGTCATTATTATAAGGTGTTGGTTCACCTAAATAGTCGAAGCCCGTCCATACAAACTGTCCTAAATACCATGGATATTTCTCGGCCAAGGAAAAATCAACATCTGGCGTGTTACTCCAGCTACAATATTCCACATCATAACCCGAAGACTGATGGTCTGCGTACATTGCCATGGATCTCAACTTTAGAGGGAATTTATAAACACCACGCGAACTTACTGTGGAAGCTGTTTCGGAACCGAGAATCATTCCTTGCTGCCAAACAGCAGCTGCCTTTTCAAAATTCCAAGTATTGTAGTTGATGCCAGGAATATCCACTTCTTTGGCGAATCCATTAGCCAAAACATACGGAATTTGATCCATACACACTGTAACAGATCGTGTAGAATCTTCTTCATGGCAATACTGCTGCAAGCGTTTCACCAACTTCCATCCTTCAGGATCTCGCTGGTTGGGCACCTCGTTGCCTATTCCCCACAAGATGACAGAAGCATAATTGCGAAAATGGCACACCATATCTCTTACCATTCTCTCTGCATAATCTTCAAAATAACGATGGAATCCTTTCTCGCACTTAGGTATATCCCACTCGTCGAAAGGCTCTATCAACAGCATCAACCCCATCTCATCGCACAATCGGGGCAATAATGAGGAAGGAAGATTATGGGAAGTTCGGATGGCATCACACCCCATATTCTTTAAAAGCCTGAGCCTATAGCGAAGAGCAGACTCATTAATAGCGGTACCCAGCGCTCCTAAATCATGATGTATGCAAACCCCTTGTATCTGACGATGCTTCCCATTCAGGAAAAAGCCCTGTCCCTTGACAAATTCAACACTTCTAATGCCAACCTCCTGCTCCAAGTGGTCAACAACACGTTTATCCCGAACTAAAGAGATACGCAAATGATAAAGATTAGGCTGTTCCGGACTCCACAATCGTGGATTCAATACTGTCAAAATCTGTCGAGAGTTTTGTTCACCCGCCCGCACCGAGGCTTGCCGACTGGCAACAACCTTGCGGTTAGTATCCAACAGTTCCAATCTGACGATGCTACCGGATTTATTTTTCCCTTCTATAGTAGCATCTACACTTACTTCTGCCTTATTAGCACCAACTATTTTAGTAATAACTTTTGTTTTCCAAGCAGAAAGAAGGACATCTCCCGTCTCAATCAACCTCACTTCCCGAAATATTCCTGCGCCAGGATACCAACGCGAAGAATAAGCCTTGGAATCTAACTTAATCGCCAAGACATTATCTTTGCCAGGACGATGTGCATAGGAGGTTATTTCTACTTGAAATGCAGCATAGCCATTCGGTTGAAAGGCCACTTGCCGCCCATTTACAAAGACTGTGGCCTCGCTCATCACTCCATCAAAATAAAGAAAGCTCCGTGAATTACCATTCAAGCGAAAATGACAACGATACCAAGCCTCACCATCATAAGGAAGTCCTCCGGTACGACCCGTCTTACGATTCACCCTGGTTTCTTTGTTTTGGATATTCATCACATCCTGCAAGTCGTTGTTCCTATCAAAAGGTCCCAATATGGCATAATCGTGAGGAACAGTCACACTGCTCCATAATTTATCGTCATAATTCACCTTCTCTGCAGAAGCATATCGTCCACGAGCAAATTTCCACCCTTCCTCAAGTATGCGTTCGCTACGTTGAGAAAAAACAGAAAGGAAAGATATACACACCATCAAAGAAAGAACTATAAAACGTTTCATTTTTTTTTCTATTCTATATTCAACTTCAATTCTTTATCACCCACAAGTATCGACACTTCACCAGACTCCACAAATCGTCTGCCATCGGCATCAATATATCCAAGATCTCTCTCCACATCGACATTAAAGGTATAAGTAACACTCTCTCCCTTCCGTATCAATTTCTTCTCAAAGAACTTCAACTCTTTACATGGGCGCGTAATGGTACTATAAGGATCCACAATATACCAAAAGACTGTCTCCTTTCCGTCCCTGTCGCCAACATTGGTTACAGAAACCGAAACCTGAAACTTATCATTCTTGGTCACATGCGATTTACTTGCAACTGGCAAACCATAAATAAAATGCGTATAGCTCAGTCCATGCCCGAAAGGATATAAAGGTTCGCTCGTCATATCCTTGTAAAAGCCCTGGTGACGGCGGGCACTATTACGTCTGTTATAATAAATAGGAATCTGACCTTGCGCATAGGGGAACGTCATCGCCAACTTGCCTGAAGGATTATAGCGGCCTGAAAGAATGCCTCCAAGCGCATCACCTCCTGCTATACCAGGATGCCAAACTTCCAAAATTGCTTCTGACAAATCCACAGCCTCACCCAGAACAACAGGGCGACCACTTGCCAAAACGAGCACAATCTTACCACCGGCATTATTCACGGTATGCATCAACTTTTGCTGAATGGCAGGCAGACTGATGTCGGCATGAGAATTATTCTCACCACTCCAACTACCTTTCTCGCCCATACACATGATAACAACATCAGCCCATTTAGCCAAAGCCTCTGCTTCCTTAAAGCCCGATTCGTCATCACCATCAAAATCACAACCTTTAGCATACCTCACTTCGGAGATTCCAGCAAACTCCTTCTGAATGCCAGTAAGCAATTTCTGAATATCCTGATCCTCACCATGTCCCCACCAACAGCCAAGCAAATCATGTGCATTGTCTGCCATCGGTCCCACCACAGCGATCTTCTTTACAGACTGTAATGGCAATATACCCGAATTCTTCAAAAGAACCATTGACTCAGAAGTTATGTCGGAAGCTACCTGCAAGCTTTGTGGCAGCAGAAAACGAGCTGCAGGCTTTGAAACTGGGGTATAAGGATTTTCAAACAATCCCAGTTGAAACTTTACCCTCAGCACTCGCCTCACAGCCTCATCAATAACTGCCATGCTGACCTTACCTTCAGTGACTAAAGACTCCAAATATGCATCATACGAATGAGACATCATATCCATATCGAGTCCTGCCGTTAGCGCTAATGCACCAGCCTCCTTCAAATTCTTGGCCATACCTTGACTCTTCAATTGCTGGATGGCTGCCCAATCCGAGACAACCATACCTGAGAAATGCCAACGATGGCGAAGAACCTCTGTCAACGTATAATAGTTAGCAGATCCAGGAGTGCCACTGATGTCATTAAAGCTACTCATAATAGTAGCTGCACCAGCCTTCACACCCATCTCGTATGGAAGAAGATAAGTATCCCATAGACTCTGGCGGGAAATCTCGGTATAAACATAGTCGCGACCTGCCTCAGAAGCTCCATAACCCACATAATGTTTCAAGCATGCGGCAACAGACGTTGCAGCAGCAAGGCTGTTGCCTTGATAACCTTTCACGGCAGCCTGTGCAAACACGCCATTGGCATAGGGATCCTCTCCGTAGCATTCAGCCACACGCCCCCATCTTGGATCTCTGCTGACATCTATCATTGGAGAGAATGTCCAGTCTACACCACTCATTCTACACTCTTGAGCAGAAACCCTGCATCCTTGCTCCACCAATGCAGGATTCCAACTGCAAGCCTGAGCTAATGGAATCGGGAAAATCGTACGAAAACCATGAATGGCATCATAGCCGAACAAAATAGGAATGCCCAAGCGAGAATCCTCCATGGCATGTCGTTGCATCCGATTTCGCAACTCTGGATCAGTAGCAAAATATATCAAAGAGCCTATCTCTGCAGGGATGTTTTTCACCTCTACACCCTTATTATTCTCTATATTGTTGGTACCCAATGTATACTGATTGAGCTGCAAGACCTTTTCTTTTAAGGTCATACGTGACAAAAGATCCTCTACCCTGTTTTCCAAAGTGGCATGGGCATCTTTATATATCATCTTGGCTTTTGCTGAATTATTCGCCATTATAGGGCGAGCAATACATACGACCAACAGCCATATCATCATTCTCGATTGTATTCTCATAGGTCATGTGTTTATTTAATGTTCTTGTATTCTTGCTGCTTTTTCTGATAGTAGTCATGCATAACATACCAGGCTTTCTTGCGCTGCCCTTGATCAGAAACCAATCCCTTACGGTTCCAACCATCCTGATTGGTAGGATGAAAGCGGAATGGCGACCTGAAGTCAAAAAGAACCCAAGGCGAGACACCTACTAAATTTGGAATATTCTCAAACATCCTCAAATTATCACGATAAAGTTTTGCTTGGTATTCCTCACTCCAGGAAGAAGCTGTCGTATCGTCACCATGCTGACCAAACAAGGCCTCGCCCCCAAACTCTGAAATAAGCAATGGCTTATGCACAGCCACCTTCCATACACATTTGGCAGGTTCCAACGGCCATGGCGCATACCAGCCCATATATTTATTGACACCAATCATATCCAATTGATTTACAAAGCTATCTTCCATCTCGAACAACTGCGAATTTTCCTTGAAATATACATTATCGAAAGCGGCAACAAATAAGCGAGTTGTATCTACTTCCTTACCAGCTTGCAGCAAATCCGTCAAAAAGGCATTACGAGCATCAGAAGGTCGTGTCTCGTTTGCTATTCCCCAAAAGCAATCAGCGCAACGGTTTTGGTCTCTACGAATGGTTTCTTTCAACATTCTCTTTGCTTTATTTAAGGTTTCCTTATTAGAGAAATCTATGGCTTGCCAAACAGGTATTTCCTGCCATAGCATGATGCCCATCTTCTCTGCCTTGCGAACGATATACTCGTTTTGCTGATAATGCGCCAAACGAACCATATTAACTCCTAAAGCTCTTGCCTCAGAAAGGAGCATTTCGGCGTCACTTTCAGAGCAGGCTCTTCCCATACGTTGTGGTATTTCTTCGTGGAAAGAAATACTACGCAAAAACACTGGTTTCCCATTGAGATGCACTTTTGTCCCCTTCACCTCCACATTACGGAATCCAATCATTTCTGTTACCTCATCGCACTGGGTTTTGATGTTTACTTGATATAACTTAGGAAAATCTGGACTCCAACGTTGTATCTTGGAAATCTTCAAATCTCCAGTTGCCATACCTGATGCGTCTGTTTTCAATAGGAGTCTGCGCTTCAATTCTGGTATTTCTACACATACATCTTGATTGGCAACACCTTCCGACAAAAAGACTTTCACATGTACCAAATCTGCACGATGCTTATCCAATTGAACAAAATAATCGCTAATATATTGCTTAGGCAAGGTAACAAGCATCACATCTCGCGTGATACCACCATAATTCCACCAATCAAAAGACAAAGCTGGGATGGCAGACTTCTGACGACGATTGTTCACCTCCACAACCAATGTATTATCCCCTTGCACCAAAGCATCTGTCACCTCAATTTGAAAAGGTGTGAAAGATCCTTCGTGCTCTCCGATTTTTTTACCATTCAAATACACATTACAACGATAGCTGACACCAGCGAAGTACAAAAAGCGCCGCTTGGCATCTAAAGCATGGAGATGAAAATGGCGGGCATACCAAACAGAGCCTTCAAAATACTTGAGTTCAGAAGATTGAGAATTCCAATCTCCTGGTACATTCAGGCGCAAACCTCCATCGAAAGCATATTCATAGAAATCGCTCTTACCTTGAGGCGTTTGGTTGAGATACAATTTCATTTCTTCGCCTCTCTCGTAAAGATCGACGATAGCATTCCACTTTCCGTTCAAGGATTCATATTGCCTACCATAGACATTAGAGATATATGTCTCTGCAGCAAAAGTCTCTCCACAAAGGGAAATGATACATATTAATAAAGCTACTATTTTTTTCATTTCTCAATCTTGTATTGGTAAATTGCAAATTGATTCTTCTCCGGTAAAAAGAAAGAGAGTCGTCCATTCTCATCTATTTGGGAGACAAATGAGGCTCCTTGCCCAGCTATCTTCTCCAATTGAACATGCTCGCCAGGCGTCAACCAGGTCTGCAACCAGGCCTTTTGTCTGTCGTTGTCCTCACGATAAACAATAAAATATCCTTTATCCTGACAAGTCATAGACTGGAAGCCTGTCCAAGAACGCCCTGAAGGCTCATCACCTATTGGCAAGATAACTCCCGAATGGAAGTCATGCAGTATCTTTCTGTAACTCTCTATCAGTGGGGAAACCTTATAGGCATCCTGAGGCAAGTTGGATGCTTCCATCCATGCTAAAGGCTGAGCAGCAGCAGTAATGCCAAAAAGATAGTCAAAGGAGTAGCTCTTGGGAGCAAAAATATCATTATCAGCATATTTATCAGCATTGCGCCATTTGTTCAAGAACTCTACCTGCATTTTTTCTGCAGGAACATAACGAGACAATTGCCACAAATTGCGCAAAGTACGATAAGGATAGTAGTTTCCCCAATCAGTATATCTATTCTCCAGAAATATATTTCCATACTCATTCATAGAATGATATCCCCCACGTCTTCCTGCAGTGGCGTCCAAATTAAAGATAACGTGATGATTGGTTTCCAATGCTACCTTGTCAAAAAGATGGCGCAAATTCTCTTCTGCTTGCTTTGTAGGAATCTGCAAACCATCTATCTTGAAGCACTCTATGCCATATTGACGATATAAAGACACAATTGCCTGGGCATCCTTCTCCCAATCGGAAAAATCATTTTGTACACTTGGATTAAACCACAAGCCGATACGGATACCCAACTTCTTTCCTCTCTTCACTATATTTTTCAATCCATGAGGGAACTTCATGGGATTAGGTGTCCAATAGCTGTTGTCCTTCCAAATATCCTTGAAAGAGCCTCCTTTTGTCTTTGAGTTAGGACTTTTACCATTCTGCCAACCGTCATCCAACTGGAAAACAGTAATACCCAACTTGGCTGCTCTATCTAATTCGCGCATACAAAACTCCTCGTTGATTTTTTCATCTTGGCTTCTATCTCCCCAAGTGTTGAGCATAATCATCTCATCTGAAGAAGATT
This sequence comes from Segatella copri, assembly GCF_009495355.1. Taxonomy (GTDB): domain Bacteria; phylum Bacteroidota; class Bacteroidia; order Bacteroidales; family Bacteroidaceae; genus Prevotella. Next base: position 23,850 of record NZ_VZAD01000061.1, on the reverse strand, counting down.
TTTCCTTTCGCAGTTGTTTTTGGTAAGTTCGCAAAGACACCAATGCTGCTCTCTCCTCACCATGAAATACGCCAAGCACACATCCATACAGACGAGTCCATGATTCCTTCTTTATGTCGGCAGAAGAAACTCCAGGACTGACTACCATAAAGTCATTGAAATCTGTGATAAAGTCGGAACCAGTATAATGCAACTGTGTACTTGAAGAAGGAGACTCTTTCAAAAAAAAGAAGCCATTATCAGTCAATTGGTCCTTGGCAAACAACAGATTACCCCTACAACCGCTCTTGCGATATGGAATAAAATTACGTTCAAAGACCAAATTGTCATTCCAATCAGTATAATCCAAAAACTCAACGGCCTTTGTCTGCCAATGCTTCCCAAACAACTGAATGCGGTCTAATGTTGGAGTTTTCAATTCCGTCACCATATCCTCTGCTGACTCAATATTTTTTCTATCAACATTGGATACATCAGCAACAGACTTCAACTTCTGCATAGTACCTCTAAGATATGTGGTACATGCCAAGGCAGGAGTATTCTCATAAACCTTGAAGACACGCTTTACTGATAATGTACCCTGGTCGTAACAAACAATCACTTCAAGATGACTTGGTTGCACACCATCAGAAAGAACCCATTGCGATGACATTTTTCCATTCCTTGCATCACCTTGAGCTATGGCAAAGTCTGGACGCTCACCACGAGCCTGCATGCAAGTTCCATGCAGTTTATCTGTCAAGGCTATCGTTTTCAACGCTCCATGATTCCACAAGAAACAGCGCTCCATGTAAGAGTTTCCTATGCGAAGGGTATCTTTATTCAAAATGGCATAGCTGCTCTTCACAGCTTTCACAGAACACCATGCCATTGAGAATAATAGCAAAATGAATAGGGTTTTTCTCATAATAATTAATGATTGATAAAAGCGCGAGGCTTATCCAAAAATCTATTAGGTTCATTAAAATGCTGAGTGTCGGGTACATCTTTCTTACCCAAACCATCCTGCATCAACACTTTTAGCTCCGGCAAATGATGACGATACACGTCTCTTGGCATAATACCATATTGATGGCAAAGACCAGCAGCCATCCCTACAACCTCCCCCATCATACCCGTGGTTCTCATAACCCTTACCGTACCCAAAGCCACATGAGTACAACTGATATTCCTACCTGCCATAAAAAGGTTGTTCACATTACGGGAATACAGACAGCGATAAGGCACAGCATAGGGATAGATCCATCGATGTATGGTTCGCGTTTTAAATTCATTGCCAGGGAAATGAATACTATTAATACTGTCCGCAAAATGCAAGTCAATGCTCCAACTTGTTGTAAAAGACGCATCTTCGTGCAATACATTTTTATTGATATCTTCCTCAGACAAAACGTAATCTCCTAAAAGACGGCGTGACTCTCGCTTGCCCGCGATATACCCCACCCACGCCAAGGAACGATTGCTGAATTTTTTCTTTTCTACAGAATGATTCTTCAAAAAACTCCAGTTAGAGTAAATAACCAAAAGTCCATAGTCTCTGATTCTTTCAGCTTCTGTTATCTGGTTTTTATTCATACCTGTTTCCCAGGTCCACTCTCCTTTAGTTACAGTTTCCTTATTAGTTTCATTGAAGTTTACACCATAACAAAACTCTGGAAACGAAACCTTATTATCCTTCAACTCTGAATACCACTGAATAGAGGTACCCATAACGACGGAATCAGCTTTAACAGGTGCCAAAGACTCATGATATTCGCCTTGTGCCTCACGCCCCATTCTCCAATCAGCTCCAGCCATATAACCAATCGTACCATCTCCTGTACAATCGCTAAAAATGGGAGCAGAAAGACAGAGTTCCTCACCAGTAGAAATCTGACGAATCACTACAGACTGAATAAGGTTCCCTATCGTCTTGACCTTTACTGCACGGTAACAAGGATAAAGTGTTATATTTTTCTCGGCAAGAATAAAGGAATCTTTCTTGGTATCTTCATAGAAGTTGCCGGGCTGAGCATTACCACCTTTAGAATGTCCAAACTCACGAATCATCCTTCCCAATCCCTGATTGGGCATCATCTCTATTGTGCCTCCTAAATGTACGCGTACCTCTGAAGAATTATTACCTCCTAAAACAGGACGGTCATTGACTAAAGCCACTTTACACCCCAATCGGGCAGCAGAAGCGGCAGCGCACATACCTGCGATACCACCACCTATCACGATAAAATCGTAGTTCTTCTGCTTTAAAATGACCTGTGGATGAAGACGTTTGCGAAGTAGACCAGTTGCTTTTGTATCAAGTCCTACAGGAGACTGAACTTCATCGGTTGTCATATAGACAGCATCACAACGGCCCTCAAAACCTGTCAAGTCATGCAAAGCCAAACTGTTTGTACCTGTCTTGAGCCTCATTTTACCAACTTTTTGCCATTGCCAGTCCTTTCCTTCAGCGCCCAATACCTTAGAAATGATTTTTCCATTAACAGACAAAGAAAAGCGACCTGGCCCAGACTTTTTACTCCAAGGAGCAGTCCAATTGTATGTCCTTACATATATATAGTAGAGACCACCTTCTTTCACGTGTATAGTTGTCGTAGCATCATCCACAGGTTTACCCATTCCATGTGCCAACAAATAAGAAGAGCCCATTTGGTCCATAAATTGCTGATCAACAACCCAACCTCCCTTCTGGTGGAAGCTCTCTGCTTCCACCAGAATTTCAGAAGCCTCCACCATAAGGGAACTCAGGAACGCAATTATCGTTATGAGGAATTTCTTGCACATATATACTTTTTCATTATTTAATAGTTACATCTGAAAGTTTTACCCATCCATCCGCTGTCTGATATTCATCTCGTGCAGAAATATAAATGCCTATATTGTTGTCCTTTGCTGTATCTACGATACCAACAGCCCAAGTATATTGACCAGAAGTTACACCTTCCAATGTAATCTCTGTACTGTAAGTATGAGGCTTACCCTTCACCCAATCAGAAACTTTTGGCAAAGCATCTACATAGACTTTGACAGGTTTCTCTGTATTCTTGTCCAACAAGGCAAATGCCACCTTATACTTCTGATTCCATTGAGGTAGATTAGTAGGACAATATCCCCAGCCCAAGTTAGACCAACGATGTGTTAAGGTAACCTTTGCACCAGCAGAAGCATTCTCGGGAACAGATAATTTATCTGGATAAAGACGATAACCACCCTCTGCAATGAATTCTTCTACCAAATTGTATGCTGCATTAAACCAAGAATGGGTTTCACCTGCCTGTGGATTGTTGTTGAATCGGAAATCCATCATATTCACATTAGCACCCTTAGCCTCATCAAACTCACCTTTTCTCACCTCTTTATAATTGGCATAACCATCACCCTTGATTGAACCACCATGAGATGACTCTACCCAACCGCCTTCCATAATAAATGGACATTGATAGCGATAAGTAGTAGCGATGCCGCGCTCCCAATCCTTGTAATATTGTTTCATACCAAATGCATCATGACGAAGTCCAAAACCTTTCTTGACAGCTCTTTCTATCAACTCGGCAGAATCATCAACAGGTGCTCCATCAAACTCCTTGCTACTCAATAGACAACGGTGATAGTTGATGAAGACAGGAACCTTTGTGAAAGTTTGCGACATCAAGTCGGTGATCCACTCAAACACATCGTATTTTACCTCCTTCTCTGTTCGCTTCTCTGACTCGTTGGGAGTGTCAACTGCCCAATATTTCAGGGAATGTGTTTCACCCCATTTGCCCAAACCAAATCCGCTCACATAATTGGTCACGTCTGGATCATTGTACTTAGCTGCAAAATCTTTCAAAAATTTGGCATATTTCTCCTGGAATATAGGATCGTCAGGATATGGCGACCAAACCTGCACACTACCTGTAGTAGTCACATATCCCTTGCAACCTGCTTCTTTCACATAGTTTGGAGTAAAATTATAATGCTTGTCACGGCTATCAACCACAAAAGTAAAAGCCAGTTTCAAGTTTCGCTCCTTGGCGCCATTTACTAACATACGGAATCTTCTGGCGGGTTCGGTATCTACACCATCTTGCCAAATATAAACGCCCTCTTCTGGATTGAAGTCACTCCATGCACCACGGATATAACAGGTTGTACCATAATCCGACACTTTCACAGGACCTACAGAAGACTCAAAATTATCATAGATATCCCAGAAATTATCCATCATTCCACTGCCAATACCCGTATAGATATTCCAACCCTGCAATGGGTTACGGAGGAACTTATAACGCTCTGGCTTGATATTCACAACCTTGTTACCAGAAATATTCCAACTATAATCAGTCGTTCCCAGATCATCGCTGTCGGAACATGAAGTTCCGACAACGAGAGATGAAACGATGAGTGCCAATGACATAATCGTCGTTTTGGCTCCTGACATATATTTTTCCATTTGCATAATTATCTAATATTATTGATTATTTCTTATCAAATAAAACTGTGTTGTTTCTCACATTCACCACAACAAAGTTGCAGCCCTCAGGAATAATAAAGTAAGCATAGCGGTTATGGCTCTGACCTTCTACCGTTTTCTCTTCAACGCCCAACTTGGCTGTGATGTAACCATTGTGGTCATTACGCTTAGCATCGGCTGTAGAACCAAAAGCATACACATTATTATTATGGTTATCAACGGCAAACTTCACCGAAGCCTGTACGACATTTCCTCGTTCATCCTTTTGTGAGCTACGAGGGAGCGCATCACCTTTATATACAAACACACAAGGATCTGCTAAGCTTGGGTACAGATTGAACTTATCTTGATAACCAGTGAAGGCACCAGGATCATGATCAAAAGCATTGAACGTACCATACATATACAACTTTTCTATAGTTGTCTTATAAGGGTTGATACCCAAAGTGGTGTTGTTCCAACTAACCGTTTTTGGCTGTAAATCGGTTTTGTCGGAATAGATGGTTACCGTTTTTTCTTCTTTATTCAGAACGATGCGATATACACCAGACCTTGGAATAGTCCAATAACGGGATGCCCCTGCTGTATTTGTCGTCACCTGAGTGAACGACGAAGACTGACCATCATTGATATCATGGTTACCATCCTGCATAGGAACTGCAGACATCTTCTGTTCTCCTTCAAAAGTAAACGGAATATAAAGACTACCAGAAGACAGTTCTCCACGCCAAGCATACAAGTTTTCATTCTCCAAGGTCTGGGTCATTTCAACTTGCTCACCAACAGCCGAACCAGCCAAGAACACCTGATCAGCCTCAACAACTGCACCAGCTGCAACAATCTTCACTGTTTGATTATTCATGTTGATTGTGATGCGATAAGTATCAGCTTCAGGAATGATCCAATAATTTGCATCAGAACGGTCACTGATTACAGCTGGCATCTCTCCCAATGTGGGAGTTGCAGCAACTGTTTCTGGCCCAATAGCATTCTCCTCATCTCCGAAATGAACAGGGAAATTAATCTTACCGGCATTCAACTTACCTGTAAAGGAGTAGATAGTACCATCATTGTTTGCCTCGAGCCGTACGTCCTCGTCACCGACAGCAGTACCACCCATAAACAATTCGTCTGCACTAAACTGTTTAGGTCCATAAGTCTTTACGTTCACTTTTGCCGTAGCTATATCAGGTATCACCAAACGAGGACCCTCAAAAGAAGCGGTGACAGTAAACTGCACCTCACGAATGGTACTGGTAAGTTGACCAAAATGATTGACCAAAAGTTCCTGCAATTGCTTGTTAGTATAAATACGTGAGAAATGGCCATCATCCTCATATTCCACTATCTCATCAGCAGTACTTCCAGATACACGCATTTCATACTTATAGGTGGTTATATAATCATCACCATAATCGTGAGCTGTTGTCCAGTCTAATGTCAATGCGGTAGCATCAGGATTATTCTCATCCAATTTGACAAATTCACCCGATGGCTGAAGTTCTATAACCGATTGATTTCTTGAATAAGAGTTGTCTATATCTTCATTACAAGACACCGTGAACATACTCATAGAAGATACCAGCAGCCATACTATTACTTGATTTATATTTTTTGTTTTCATCTGTAAATCTCTTTATAAAATCTATTACACAATGAACGATTTGAAGGGAGGGAATAATCCCGGCTTAATAACCAGGATTATTTGTTAGATTAGGGCACAATTCCATATCATGTGTAGGAATTGGCCAGAGGTATTCTCTATCTGGGAAAGAGCGCTTGGCACCAGTTGTACAATAACCGGCATTGAAAAGGGCAGAAAAATCTGCCAAGCCATCTTCGTCTATCTGCGGTGTCATTCCCCAGAACCAAAGTCCCTTCTCTACAACGTTCTTCAACAAATCATCCGGCTGAAGCATGATATAATTATAACCATTGAGAGCCTTTGATGCCAACTTCCATCTCATCAAGTCCTGCAAACGAGAGTTTTCCATTGCAAACTCCATACGGCGCTCTATACGAACTGCCTTTCTCAATTCCTCCTGAGAACCCATTTTTACTGCAGGATAAGCAGAAGTCTCCGAAACATCCACTCCGTAAGCACGGGCACGAACCATATTGATAGCCTTGAGTACGGAATCATCTATCTTATTTTGCTCAATCATAGCCTCCGCATACATCAAGAGTACGTCGGCATAACGCATGATGATATAGTCTTGTTCTACCTTCAAACCATTTTCCATCCAGGAGGCATCAATACCCTTTTTCCACAGCAAACCTGTATAGGAAGCATATTGATTAACCTTACGAGTATCTTGATTTGACTGAGTTTTGCCCGTGGTATAGTTCATAATGGTAGTTGCTGCAGGACTTGGGTCATACTCAAAACCGCAATGTTCTGTATTGAAAGCCACAATAGTCATGCTGCAACGAGGATCACGATTCTTAAAAGGATTACGAGGATCAAACAAAGGTGATTCGTCAATGGGCAAACCATCGGTACAGAGATAAGATGCCAGCAGATCCCAGGATGGATTGTATGAACCATACCCACCAGCATTACGTGGAAGACCATTCTTCACAATCCAAGAATCTAAAACAACATCATTTTCTATAGAGCGAGGTAATACGAAGACCTTTTCTGGGTTTACTTTGGTACTTTGCTTAAACAGTTTGGCATAATCAGGCTCCAAAGAATAAACACCTAAGTCCATACAGGCCTTTGCAGATTTTTCCGCCATTTCATAATCACCCATGTAAAGTGCAAAACGAGCTTTCATAGCCATCGCTGCACCTTTGGTAAAATGAACGGGAGCACTTTGACCATATGATACAGGAAGACCTTCGATTGCCTTATCAAAATCCGCATACACAAGAGGGATCAACTCCTCTTTTGGACGACGCCCCTTCTGTTCAGCCTCTGTAATCGTTTCTGTCCTCTCCAAATAAGGAACATCACCATAGAAGAAAATCAAATCGGCATATTTGCATGCACGGGCAAAACAAGCCTCACCCGTATAACGGTCTATCACCGACTGAGCCACGTTTCCCTCTGCTTTATGTATGTTTTCCAACATCGTGTTGGCACGGGCTATCAGCTTATAGCTCTGCTCCCACAAGGCATAAACCTCATATTGCTGACCATTCATGGTTCCATCAAGAATGGTACCCTTGCTACCTGGGTTGCGGTTCTGCAAACGATAGGTTGTATTGTCACACCATTGTTCTGAAGAATTTAATGGCTCCTGCCAATAACCCAATATGTAAAACTCATTAGCCGCCAAAGCCAACTCTGTTTCATTTGTATACCAAGAAGCTGTATTACCTTGAGACTTTGGCACCAAATCCATACTTTCACAAGAGACCAATGCCAAGCTCAAACCTGCTAAAAATATCTTAACTTTCATATACTTTTCATTTAAAAATTAACTTGAACACCAACAACCAAAGATGTAGTGATAGGATAAGCACTTGTACCCATTTCAGGATCCCAGCCCTTAGGATAATTGCTGATACAGAACAAATCAGATCCACTGATATAGAGACGAGTACGGTCTATTCCCACATACTTTGTCCAGTTTTTAGGAAGTGTATAACCCAAGGTTACATTCTTAAGACGGAAATAGGAACCATTAAACATCCAGTAGCTGGAAGTGGCATAGTTGTTATCTTTGCTCACATTGGACAGACGTGGATACTTGGCACTCGCATTCTCTGCATCAGTGTTGAAAGGACTCCAGTACTTGCCTTCAATGATTGCTGGCACATTGCCAAAATTGTTTCTGAATGGCTGCACCATCGCCTGGTCAAGATAAGCATTCTGCTTGCCTATGCCCTGGAAAGCAATGTTCAAATCGATGCCCTTCCATGAAGCACTCAAGTTGCCACCATACTGATAACGAGGAAGAGAGTTGCCCAAAGGCACTCTGTCGTACTCTGGAGAGATCTTACCATCTGGCACGCCATCAGGACCACTGATATCGCGGTATTTCAAGTCACCTACAGTCACAGAACTACTCGTTCTTGCAGAGTTTTGCACCTCATCTTGTGTCTGATAGATACCATCACAAACATAGCCATAGAACTCATTAAACAAGACCCCAGCTCTTTTAACTTTTCCACCAGAAATAATGTCAGAGTTGTTCAAATAATCTATCTTAGACAAATAGTCAGAGAAGTTAAGACCAACACTGTACTTGAAATCACCAATATGATCTTGCCAACTTACATCAATGTCATAACCATGTGTTGACATCTTTCCCGCATTGGTATTAGGACTGTTGTAACCCATCGTGTAAGGAATCTGAATGGCAAGCAACATATCTGTTGTCTTTTTCCAATAATAATCAAAATTGATATGCAGACGATTGTTCAAGAAATTAGCATCAAAGCCTAAGTCCGTACTGGTAGTAGTTTCCCAGGTGATGTCTTCCACTGCCAATACTGCAGGGCGGGCTGTCGATCCAGAAACAACACTTCCATCGGCCATATAGAATAAGGTACTGCCAAAATTCATCAAGGCTATGTATGGGAAATAGTTGCTTCCAATACGTTCATTACCCAACTTACCCCATGAAGCGCGCAATTTCAGATAAGACAACCAAGGCAAGTTTGCCTTTTGCATAAAAGGCTCCTCTGACATTACCCAACCGGCTGAGAAAGAAGGAAATGTTCCCCAACGATAATTCTTTGCAAAACGTGAACTTCCATCACGACGCACATTGGCTTGAAACAAATAACGGTTGGCATAAGAATAGAGCAAACGTCCAAAGAAAGAGTTGGAAGTATATTCTGCTCCAGTACCACTATTAGTCTGAAAATCTTCTGAACCGATGTTCAAAAAAGGATAATTTGTCAGTTCATACTGATCGCGTGCAGCAGACAAATTCTCGCTTTTCATATAATAGTTCTCAAAACCAGCCATTACCGTGATGTCATGCTTTCCAAAAGTACGCATATAGTTGGCCAGCAACTGGCTTGTGACATGCCAATTGTCGTTACGTCCTTCAGTAAGTTTGTTGGTGGCATAAAGAGAACCTGCATCCAGATAGCCTCCGATGACATCTGGGTCGTCAGGCAATGTGTACCAACATGCCAATTTAAACTGCTTGCTCTTTTGATAATTGATGAAAGGAGAAATTATAGCCGAAAGACTCAGACCTGTCAATGGTTTATAGGTCAAAGAACCTTTACCAGACAACTGTGTACTATGAGATACCGTACTACCACCATTCTTCAACAGTCCATAGGGATTGGAACCACTTTTTCCAGAGGCGATACGACCATCACTCCACATTGCAGGATAAATAGCTGGCATCAGACGCATTGTGCTGAATGGATCATAAATCTGATTACGGCTCTTGGCATGACGAATGCTCACATCCAAGGATGCACTCAATTTCTTATTGATATTAAAATCGTTGTTAGCACGGAACATATAACGTTGGAATCCACGACCATCGTAAAGACCATCCACCTCATCATAAGTCAAGGTTGCAACAGATTTCACCGCCTTGTTTCCACCAGACACTGTCAAAGAGTGAGTCATACGAGGTGCACTGCTGTTCAATATCAAACCTTGCCAATCGGTTATAGGATAATTATTGGGATCCGTCTGATTGTATTTCACCCAATTCTTAGTCTGGTCTGCAGTATATACTTGAAAAAATCCACCTGAAGGATTGTCGTTATACTGTAACTCGTTGTTCATTTCCAAATAACGGGTCACACCAACCATGCTGGGCTGCCTGGTACGGATTTCCCATCCAAACTCAGCATTATACTTCAAGTCTATCTTACCCGTATCATTGCCACGCTTTGTAGTCACAAGAATAACTCCTGCGGCGGCCTTTGATCCATAGATACTTGCTGCGGCAGCATCCTTCAACACAGAAATGCTCTCCACATCATTGGCATTCACATAGTCCAATGTGCTTTCTACGCCATCCACTATAACCAAAGGACTTGATTCACCAATGGTTGTGATACCACGCACACGGATGCTGCTCGCACCAGAACCTGGCGCAGATGAATTACGAGATACCGTCACACCAGAAAGAGAGCCTTGCAATGCGTTTGAGAGCATTGTCGTACGCTTGTTGACCAATTCGTCACCCTTGACAGCAGCAACAGCACCTGTCAGATCCTTCTTCTTCACTGTACCATAGCCAATCACCACAAGCTCGTCCAAGCTGTTGGTATTCTCCTGCAACTCGACATCGTACTTACTCTTAGAGCCACTAATCTTGACCGTTTGGTCATTAAAGCCAATATAGCTCACCACCAATTCTGCCCCAGAAGGAACTTCCAACTCGAAATTACCATCCATATCGGTAACGGTGACGATGTTGGTACCTTTTACTTTCACTGTGGCACCTATCAATGGTTCATTGTTGCCATCGCCAACCACACCCTTAATTTTTCTGCCCGCAGTTCTCTTACTTTCTCTCTGGAACGTTTGCTTGTTAACTTTCTCGCCTAAGGAGATGGTAACTTGGCGGTCATTGATGTGATACTTAAGTCCTGTCTGCGAACAAACAGCAGCCAAGATGTCTTCTACAGATTTGCCTTTTGTTGCAACATTGACTTTCTTTGTCAATAAGTTCTTTACATGCTGGTCATACACAAATACATACTTGCTATGGCGCTCAATGTAATCAAAGACCTGCTTCACCGTAGAATCGTCTGCCTTTAAAAGCATAGTTTCCCCCAATTCGGTTAACGAAATGTTTGAAGCTTGTAACGAAACAACTGGGAATGACAGTAACCCTGCCAAACATAGCATTCTTATGCCAGTGCCCGTTTTTCCAACAATAGTAGTTAGGTTCATAAGCTTATTCTTTTTAGTTATTATGATGATTAATTAATTTTTATTGTTCCTAATCTGAGCCATCCATTTCTTTGGCAGTTCTGGTCGACCGCCATGATTATTCCAGGCTCATTCCGTTGAGTAGTATCTACCAATGCAACTTGCCAGGTATAGGTTCCCTTAGGAATGCCCAGTAAGCTGACAGATGTGATATATTCTCCGTCTTTTCCCTTTATCCACTGCGAGAGGTCAGAGTCTGTCACCACAAAAGTCTTCACCCTGTTTCCTGCCTGATCACTCAAGGAGAAGCAAACTTTGTACTTTTGGTTCCATTGTGGTATATTGGTAGGACAATAGCCCCATCCCAGATTTCTCCATTGATGTCGTATGCTAACCATTCCATTCTTATCAGCTTTATCTGGAAGGACTATTTTCACAGGATAAAGACGATATCCACCTTCTTGTGTGAATCTTTTTATCAGGTCAAAACATTTGCCAAACCAGGAACGGGTCTCATCATTGATACGCAAATCCATCATGTTGACATGTGTCTCCTCGCCAATTTCATACTCCCCCTTTCGTACGTCCTCAGAATGTCCTTCTCGATACTTGCCACATGGGTCTATCCAATAGCGATGATGAGCCTTGGTAATCCATCCTCCCTCAAAGATGATGGGACGCCGGAAAAACCACTTCTTTGCAAAATTCTTTTCCCAATCTTTATAATACCCTGTCATTCCAAATGCATCATGGCGGAGGCTATATCCTTTGGCTATCGCTTCCTCCAGCATTTGCTTGCTATGAAGATTTGGAGCAGCCCAACTCAGCGTATCACCTACAAGTCGATGATAGTTAATCAAAATTGGGACTTTCTTAAAAGTGCGACTATACAAGTCGGTTATCCAGTTGAAAACTTGTTGTTTGTATTTTTTATCTTGATACCTTACCGCATGCGACTCTCCCCATTTTCCCAATCCATAGGCATCTATAAAATCTACCACATCTGGATTATCAAAGTAATCGGCAAAAGCCTGAATAAACTTCCCGTATTTTTCCTGAAACACAGGATCGTCAGGATATGGCGACCAAATTTTTGGATTGTTGGGGTCTTGGAAGCCTTTTGCTCCTGCCTCTTTTACATAAATAGGAGTATTCTGCCCTTGGTCTCTGCTATCCACAACGATGCGGAAAGCCAGACGGAGTTTTCTTTTCCTTACGCTTTGAAAAAGTTTGCTAATGCGGGAATCTTTATCCTGCCATTGATATTTTCCTTCTTCAGGTTCCAAAGAACTCCAACTCGTACGCAAGTAGCATGTGCTCGCGTAGTCAGACACCTTGACTGTCTTACCTTCTCCCACAGGCATGGCATCATACCCTTCCTTTGCCCAGAAATTTTCATCCCAGGTTCTTCCTAAATACATAACCCACCCCGTAAGCGGATTTTTCAACACATGCACTGTATCAGGTTCAAAGCTGTACACTCTCACTTTTGCCTCCATACGATATGCTCCACAAAGCATAGTAAAAAGCGCAAATATTTGCAAAATATACTTAAATTTCATACGCTATTTAGGTTTTTGTGATACAAAGTCCCCTTACCCATAGGAGGGCACTTTCTTTGCTAAAAAATATTAATGTTTTATTAATTGGTTACTATATAGATTTCACCATTTTTCCGTATGGTCTTAATCTTTACCATTCCCTTGATAGTTTTCAGGACATCCATAACCGAATCCTGCAACACAAGTTTTCCATATAAAGGCGTAGAATTAACATGATTACAAACTATTTTCACGCCATAATACTGGCTAAGCATCTCTGCTATATCATTCACACTTTCGCCTTGCAATGTCAACACGCCATCCATCCACGAAGTATAATCCTGTGCATCTACCTGCGTCTTTTCCACAAAAGACCCATTCTCGACAACAACCTTTTCAGATGGCTTCATACGCACCAGGTCTTTGTTATCTGTAGTAATCTCTACAGAGCCTTTTGCCAATACCACACTTGACTTACTGTCATCATAATTGGATATATTAAAACGCGTACCCAACACCTTGACTTTAAATTTTCCACTATTCACAACAAAAGGATGCTCAGCATCATGAGCCACCTCAAAATAAGCTTCTCCCTTTATCGAAACCTCGCGTCGTTCTGCGCCCTGGAAAGTTTTAGGATAACTTAGTGTTGTACGGGAGTTAGCCACAAGTTTGGTGCCATCAGAAAGCATGATGGTCATTTTCTCTCCCACAGGCACGATAATATGTTGCATCTCCATTTTTTTAGTACAAGCAGTTAATGTCTCAACACGGCGAGTATCTAAAATCTTCCAAAGACCCAGGCAAACAAACGTCAACAAGATACAAGCTGCAACTGACACACGAGCCCACTGGCGACGATGCGATCGACGCTGTTCGTCATGAATCTTCATGAATGTCTTCTGCTTAATCGAGTTTGAATCCATTTTTTTAGGAAAAGACTGCTCCACGAAAGACCGCAATTTAAGGTCCTCCACAGAGTCGTCATATTTATAATTATTAATATTATCTTCCATTTTTCTATTGTTCTTTTATAAGAAGACGCTTTCCTTATTTATATCTATAGGTGCATCTCTCATTATTTTTCCTACTTTTAGCAAAAATCAGCCATGTTTCAACTTCCTTTTCAAAGTGGTCATTGCAAAACCGATATGATAATTGACCGTTGCAAGAGAAATATCCAACATTTCTGCTATTTGCTGATATGGCACTCTCTCTATCTTTGCCAAGAAGAAAACGTGTTTACATTTCGGCGGCAATGCCTCTATGGCCAACTGAAGAGACCTCATCTCTTCGACCGAAATCATATGATCAGCAGGAGTTTCTGTCACAGGAAAACAAAACTGAGTCATTTCGTCCATAGAAACATCCAGATGTCTCTTCTTTTCTTTCCTGAGACAAGAAATAGATTTACGATAGACCAGAGTGTTGAGCCAGGCTTTCATATTCTCAACTTCTACTATCTTTTTTCTGTTTTTCCAAACCTCCAAGAAAACATCACTGACTATTTCCTCAGCCATCTCCTTATTATACAGTATTCCGTATGAATGGTAATAAAGCCCATCCATATATCTGTTCATAAAACTGTTAAAGGCGAGCTCATTTCCTTGAGCAATCAGTAACATTTCTCGTTCCAGATCTTCCATTCTTCAGTTATTTAGGTTACAATAGGACTTTCCCAAAACTTTAGGGCACCCTTTCACCAATAGAGACGCAAAGGTATCAAAAATATATAAGTTAAAAACAAAGAAAACGCCATCTTTTAATCTTTTTAACATTACATTTAACTGCTGTAATTACTCAGCACCCATATTGTCATGAGTTGTTACGTTAATATTGTGAGTCAACGTGTATTATCAATAAAACTTAAAGTGGTCAACTAAAATCGTTAAACCACAAACTAAAATCGTTAAACCACAAATGCAATAGGCTTCAACTGCTTACGAAGCCGCTTTCATTGCTCTACGCAATAGGCTTCATTGACTATCGAAGCCGCTTTCATATTGTGGTTTAACGATTTTAGCCCATCATGATGAGCATTTTTGCCCATAAGGATGAGCAGAATTGCTCATCCTTATGAGGAAAAGTGCCCGTACTATTGGGCAGAAATGCCCAAAGCCTTGGGGAGTCTTGGGCAAAACCATGGGGAACCTTGGGCAAAAAGCATGGTGACACTCCATATCATAGCCTATACTTTTTACCACGATATATGCAAATACCTTTCTGTCGCTTGCTTACACTAACACCCAATACATTATAGGCAAAAGGACTTTTTACAACATCTGCCATCACCTTTTCCACATTGTGAATACCAGTACTTACCGCCACGAAAGCTCCAGGAAAACTATTATCCAGACGAGAGTTACCAAGTTGATCTACGGAGACATCAGCTGCATCAAATCCCCATTCATTCACCTTGTCATTGAGGTCATTTACCAGCACTCCTGCCTTGACCGAAGCCAATGGTTTCAATACACCATTAGTTAGTGTCGCATCACCAAAAACCGCAGCATAGTCATCAAGTAAATTTCCATCACCTTCTTCTGTGGCAAGATTATCGCCACAAATAATTGAGTTGATAAATTTCAAGTTCTGTACTCCAGCAAGTTGCAACTGTCCATTTCCCTCGTTGCCAGCAAGTGTACAGCTAATAATAAGCAACTCATTCTTGTAGTCATTATTCTTTCCGTTGGCAAAGACAGCTCCGCCAGAAGTTGCGATGTTGCCATAGATGGTGGAATTAACAATCGCGGTACGTTGAGCATGCTGTACACAAACTGCACTTCCTGTACCTTCTTTTACTTTGTTTCTTGCAATCAGACAACGCTCAAACGTACTATATCCCTTTGTTCTGTTGTTGGATGACAGACGAATGGCTCCTCCACGGCTTCCAGCCTCATTGTCGGTAAAATCACATTCGAGCAAATGAGAAGTGCTATATTCTGCACGAAAGGCTATACCACCATAACCAAGAGATCTGTTTTGATAGAAACGACAATTCTTTACGACAGCATTTCCACAATCTTTGAGATACAATGCACCGAGCTGTGCATTACTGGCCGTGTTGGAACAATAAGCTCCGGTGAACTCGATGCCCTGGATACATAACTCTTTCTCCTTTTCCAGGGAGCCCGTAAAATCAGCCGAGATTATTTGACTCAAATCGCCTGCGTCAAAGGTATTCGAATGATTGGAATCACCTGAGAATACTGTGGGATTAAGAGAAGGATAAACCATATTCGGAATGTTTACACCCGTCAAACTTGGATCACACCCTCCTATAAGTTTACAAGGCTCCGTGATTGTAATTGTGGTCTGAGGATAGTAGGTACCTCCTGCAAAATAATAAGTATCACCAGGATTGCCATTGGCTATATGGTTCATAAAACCGCTCAAGGAAAAAGCTTTGTCCCATGATGAACCATCTCCATCTTCTGTCAATCTGGAATCATTGTCAGGCCTCACAAAATAGACTTTAGCACCTATTGTATTCTGGATATAATTCAAGTCTGTTACTGCATCTGGTGTTTTGCATGCTTCATGCGCTGCAGTCTGAGCTGCAATTTTAAGACTTTCACTCATATTAGGAGCCACAAAAGAACATCCTATAGGGTTGACACCCAATACAGCCTCCAGCCAAGTGCAGGCAGCAGTATACCTACCATAATAAACATTCAGATGCTGTCCGTCACGATTCATCCTATCACCGATAAACGTAGTACGGGCATTCTGAACAGCCGTTCCCACCGGTACAAGAATATCAAAACCATAATTAGTGACACACTGCCGTGCTGCATCAACTATGGCATGATACATGGTAAGCTGATCCTTGTTGTAATTAGCAAAACCAGAATGAGTGCAGTTGGCTGCATAAGCCCATGTCTGATGCCATATCAACTTCACATTTTCAGGTGCCAAATTTCTGATATAGCTGATAAGGTAACTAAGATATGGAGTATAGGTTTCATACAGACCAGACAAAGGACTGCCTTGCTGTAAACTGACATAATCCCACTTTTCGTCTTTCAATGCTGTTTCTAAGGTAACACCTTCCTTAGAAACCTTCATTCCGTCAACCCCTATCTTACGATAAGAATACGCAGCCGTATTGTTCTGGGCATTGTTGTAATGACGTTCCAGGGTACAGCCACCAATGTACATATTGGCTATAATTGTTTGCTTCCCGGAGGCTTCTGCCAGTTGGTGTAGATAATTCTCTATGGCATCTTGCGAGAAACTGTTTCCTATGGCGAGTATACGAATAACACCATCATCGCTTGCATAGGCATGAATGTTGATTACTAATAATAAAAGTAATGACAGAAAATATTTCATCGTTCTCATAACTATGTTGTTGTTTTGGTTAGAATAAATATTACTTTCAAGTTTCATCTATATGTACGTTATAGTTACTACATATAGCCGTGTTTACACAAAAAAGCCGACAACAGCAACAACAGCCTGTCGTAGTCATCAGTCAAAGGTTTACGATAATAGAATATCGGATGATGCCTTCCCTCGAAAAGGTGAAACTCACATTCGTTCCCTTTTCGGCGCACTTCATCAACATATTGTCCTGCTACCTCCCTCTTCGTAAATTCATCTTTCGTCCCCATGCAAAGAAGCATTGGAGGCATACCATCACGCACCGACTTCATAGGCAAAGCCAAAGTAGGATATTCCAGCAACAGCAAATCAGGAACAGAAAGGCTGTCTGCCCCCATGCGGTCTATGCTACCCAAAAGGGCAGACATACATCCTCCCGCAGAAGCTCCACCCACAGCCACTCGATGGGGGTCGATATCTAATGTTCGAGCATTTTCCCTCATCCATTTTACAGCATCCTTGGCATCTTCCAAAGCATCTTGCCATGAAGAACCATATAGATAAGATATACGATAATCAAAAGATACCGCCAGCACGCCCTTGCTTGCCAGATAAGCAGACTCTTTGTAGAACTGTAAAGGAGAGCCATACTTCCAACCACCCGCAAAGAACCAAGCCACAGCCGAATGCTGCGCCTGCCCTTGCGGACGAAAGACATGGGCATACAGACTTTCGCCCGAAGGCAGCAACTTGTAAGCCACTCGATCCACCCGATAAGCATGAGGCGGCTGCATTAAAAGTTTGCCCAAGGCTGCAAACCACACATTCGCCATATGTTCACGCCCCAAGCGGTTAGGATGCACTTTGTCCTGAATGGTCATTGTCGCCCAATGGAATCCCTTGCTTTGGTCCACCAATACAACATGATCATTATGTAAAGCCTTCACCATCTTGGCTATCTCTTTATTCAACTTTGGAATATAAGAGTATTTGGGTAGCTTACCACTCTCCACCACTTGTGCCATCAAGATAGTCGCATTCGGATTAATGAGCAAGATGGAAGAAATAATCTTACGATATGCAGCAATCATTCCTTTGACGGGGTTCTCCTCTGAAAAGTGGTTGTGCCCAGCATGAAGCAACACAAAATCAGCAGGATACTTGCTGTAGATACTGTCTATTCTGGCAGCAAGAAACTCAACGTTTTTACCACTGAAGCCACAATGATTCAACTTGCCGATACGACACTCGCTTTGACGCGGCCCGATGAAATCGAAGTCATAACCAGCCGAGTACAGTTGCTCCCATAGAGGATAGAGATAAGAAGAAAAATTACTTCCCCCTTCCGTAATAGAATCACCCAAACCCATAACAGTAAAGCGTTTCTGCTGCCCCTGTACTAAAGCAGTCGTACTCCAAAGGAGCACAACTGCCATGAATATTCTTTTTATTAAATACATTCCAACTAATAATTCAATCCCCAGACATACTGCACAGAGTCGGCATCTTCCTCATCTTCTTCAAAATCAAATGGGTCGGTAAAAGGCTTCGCTAATTGCTCAGCACCACTCACCTCATTATTAAAGCCAATAGAGGCTGCCAGGATTATACTGTCTACCGACATCTCACAAATACTTATGGAAGGGCATATATATTTCTTTTTCATCATGAATGCTTTATTTTACAACAAACTTCTTACCATTCACAATGCAAATACCTTTCTGCAATCCCTTCTGCTGCATACCTTGCAGATTATATATCTTGCCTGCCATCTTGCCTACCTCTGTCACTTCTTTGATACCAGTATCCACACCACCCAGAGCAAAGCCCTTGGCAGCACTTGCCTCTCCTGCTACTGCAAGATAAGCCTTGTTGGCACTATTGGTGAAAGCTGCACCATTCTCAGCATCCCAATAGAAACCTATGCCTTTGTCTTTATCATTAGCAAGTTTATAGAACTTGGCACCTACTTCATCAGAAGTTGTCAGCGACTCATCGCTTGTACCCTTCAACAGATTGACATCCTCGGAAGTTTCCTCTAATTTCAATGCCACCTCATAGTCATTCTTTGCACCATTTAACAAGAGAGCCGACTTAGCTGGCACGACACTACCCGAGCCATACTTGTAATCAACGACCAAAGTTCCTTCTACCTTTGCATCGGTCACTACGCCACCCTTTACTCCTTCTGGCATCATATAACCGAAGTCATGATAATAAGTAGCGTATTTTGTATCCGTAATTCCGAACTTACCCTTCAAAGGCTTTGCCACTACTGCTCCAGGAACAGCAATATCACCACGAGAAACGCCATTGATATCCTGTTTCAAGTTTTGACCAAGGCTCCAATCTTTCGCTATTGCCTCCATCTGCACTTGGGTTGCACCATAAGGTGCTGCCACAGGACCATTTGTCACAGCATTATTGCCAAAGATGCTACTCAAGGTGTTGTCGTCACTTACAAAATCAGAAGTTTTCCATGCAGAGGTAGGAGCTGTACCAACCTTATACATACCTATTATATTATAGCCATTGGAAAGAACCTGCTTTGGCTTGTCTTGGAGAGAAATAGCAGGAGTCGTACCATCACCGACTATGATAGAATTAGCTATACGAATAACTGCATCTTTTCTGCCCAACACTTGTGCGCCACCCATATTCCCGGCTACAGTAGAATTGATAAGTGTAATCTGGCGTGCATAATTGCTATCGGCACCTATAGAGAAGATGGCACCAACCTCACCCTCTGTACCAGAAACATTTTCTGTTATAACAGAATTGATAATATTCAACTCTTGACCATGATTAAAAAAGATGGCACTACCAAGAGAACTTGCCTTATTGCCAGAAACAAGACAACGATTCAAGGTTGTATAACCCTTCGTTGCACCATCTGAAGTCAATTTGATAGCACCACCACGACCTATAGACTCATTATTTATAAACTTGCAATCAGTAAAGTTTACCGTACTACGCTCTAATAAGCATGCGGGTCCACCATGATTATTATCCTTTGAATAAACAGAAATATTCTTATCAAAGATACAATTCTGCACATCAACCCAACCGCTATTATCAACTCTCAACGCCGAAGTCTTCGTCTGATTTACATATGCCCCGGTAAATGTGATATTTTTTAGAACGAAATGCTTAGAATCGTCACCATTTTTTGTATCCAATTTTATGAAAAGCAAAGATGGAGCATCACCTTCATTAGCAACACCATCACCATTTACATCTCCAGAGAAAACTGTAGGTGTCCCAGTAGTAGCTCCAATAAAAGAATACCCATTAGAAACAGTAGGCACTTTAGCTGGAACATAATACGTTCCTCCCTGAAAATAAAAAACATCTCCATTTTGATACTCATTGATTTTACCGCACATCTCGGTAAAGGCAATGGCATTTTCCCAAGAAGAGCCACTTTTTTCACCAGAACCATCAACGCTGACATAATAATCAGTTGCAAAACTTGCAGATGCACAAAGCACACCTGCCAACATCAAAGTAAATCTTTTCATATTCATCCAATTTAGGTTGTTAGTAAAAAACTTTAGTTATTTACCTTATAGGTCGCAAAGAAAAGAAAAAGATATAGGTAAAATATATAAAAAATATCTATATATATTCCTATCAACGATTCTATAAGCTATTTGACATACTAATAAGGAAAGGGATTTATCAGCAGCAAGAACTGAGAAGACAAGACTAAAACTTGTTGAAAAGATCCAACCTATAAGGAAAACTGTTCTACTCAACTTTCGCAAGCGGAAAGTCAGAGGGGAGTTAAGAGAAATTAAGGGACAAATGCCTTTGTGGACTTGCCCCATCCCCATTCTCTCAAGGCTGTTGTCCCTTAACTTCCCGAACGACCGAAGGGAGTGATAACTTCCCCTTACTTCTATAACTTCCATACATGCGAGACTTCAGTACCTATATAATAAAAGCAGTAACAGCTTCATTTTGTTGCTGTTACTGCTTTTCCCTATGATCACAAAGTAAATTTCTGTGTTTCGATGGTTTATCCGACAGCCATCCTGCCGTTTTGTCGCTTATATAAGTCGTTCAACGACATTATTCTACGATAGCTGTCCAGCCACCACCTGGTGCAAGATGTATCTGGAGCTTATCGTCAGAAGTTACCTGTCGATAAGTATGTTTGTAATCTGTGGCCTCACGGTCTGCATTGATACCATCGGCAAAGATATTAGCCTTGCCATTCATTTTTTCCAATTTACCTGTTGTGTCATTCGGTGTTACTAAACGGGAAAGATCGACAGTAAGATCACGAGCCTGCCAATTGTTCATCGCGGCTATATACCATTTATTGCCTTTCCTCTTGGCTACAACCACGTATTCACCGAGCTTTCCATCCAAAGGAACCACCTGATCATAAACTGTAGGTATCTGCGAGATAAAGTCGGTACACTCCTGATTCTGCATATACTTGGTTGGACTATCGGCCAGCATCTGCAAAGGTGCTTCAAAGATCGTGTACATCGCCATCTGATGTACTCTCGTACCCTGACTCATCGGATGGTCGTTGTTGCCGAAAAACTGCGAGCGAACGGCATTCACCATAGCTCCCGGGGTATAGTCGAAGGAACCAGGAAGAGCACGGAGGAAAGGAATCGTCACATCGTATCTTGGCTGATCATGCAGTGGACCAACACCTGTACGAGGTTCCCACTTGGAATTTTCCAAGCCTTTCACTCCCTCGATATTCACGATGTTAGGATAAGAGAACTGTACGCCAAACGGACGCATGCCGTGCAGGTCGAGCAGAAGTTGATGCTTTGCTGCACATGCCGCGATTTCATAAACAGAATTGATGGCTTTCTGGTCGTCTCGGTCGAAGAAATCTACCTTGAATCCCTTCACACCCATATCGCCATAATGCTTCATGATTGCCTCCATTTTATCATGTCCACGCTGTACGAGATTACGCCATGAAGACCAGAGAATCACTCCCACACCATTTTCTTTGGCATAATTGATGATGCCTGCCATATCCATCTTGTCGGAGAATGTCAGCAAATCTTCCGGGTCACTCCATCCTTCGTCGATGATGATATATTCCAGATGGTTGTTCCTGGCGAAATCCACAAAGTACTTGTAAGTCTCTGTATTGATACCCGCACGGAAGTCTACACCTGTTATATTGGTATTATTCCACCAGTCCCAAGCTACTTTTCCCGGCTTTATCCACGAAGTGTCCTTGACACGGCACGCAGGACCGAGAACTTTGGCAATATCATTACCCACCAGTTGCTTGTCCTCATCCGTAACAAGGACTATACGCCAAGGCAACTTGGTTACTTTTTCTGCAATATAATTAGCCCGTTCGGTAGGAACTAAGTTCAGACGGGCATAGCCTCCTATCTCCTCTTTTAATGGTAATGGAGGAAAGGCTGCATGTATCGAATAATCCGTAGATGCATCTGAAGAGAACACTCCTGAAGCTGTAGAGGAAGGTGTTCCTTTCAAGAGATACATACCAGGATAATTTTCCACATCAGCTTCCATCACTACTGCCTTCTTTCCGTCAGGTAAGCTAACAGCAAGAGGGGTGATGGCAAGAGAATCCTTATACATCTTAGACAGTGGGGCCTCGTCATAATATGACTCAAAGGAATAACACCAACGTTCCCCTCCCCGATTATCATTCACGTAGGGAACAAATGCCTGATAATCGCCAGTGAAGCGATATTCCGAAGTTTCATTAAGCACCTTGTTGATCATCTTTTTAGGGATGATGCGATAAGCTGCGGCATTCATGAAGGCCCGGAATTCCACATCGTACCCATTGCAGGAAAGGAGCAGTCGCTGATAACCACCTTTATCATCGTTTTTCCAGTTGGTGACAGATGCTTTACGCACTTTGGGATTCACACCAAAAGTCTGCTTATCAGTCTGTAAGGAGATAACAGATGGCTGCAGCACCTGAGTTTTTCCCTTGGCTACAGCCCATGTTATAGACTTATCCACATGGACGTTGACAACCAAATCTCCCAATAATGATTGTATCGTATATACTTTAGCCGTTATTGGCAAGCCGCATACGAGGGCTAACATGAAGGATGTAATAAATTTAGTTCGCATCATAATAAATGGTTTTAGTGACACATTTGCGAAAGGTGAGTTGTTTAATCTTATCTTTTTGATCGAAGACCCTGCAAAGTTACGATAATATCATGAAACAGCAAACAAAAGGGGAAAAAAAAGACTAACTGATCACACCTTTTCGGAGATATTATGCCACAAGATGCCAAGCGGCTAAAATAGAAAAACGGATTTCAGCTCTCGTGAGCCAAAACCCGTTTCCATTTCTATAATCTCTCTAATAAATTGTTCTTTAGAAAAAGGTGGAGTGCTTAGTCAAGCTTGTTCTCCACATTCACTGCCTGGGCAATCATTACTGCCACAACGGCAAAAGTCATCATGAATACCATAATCTTTTTACCTTTAAACTGAATTAATACTTATTGAATATATATAGCGTTATGCTTTAATATCCTTTTGACGATGCAAAGGTACGGCATTTTCTGTGTGTGCGCAAACATTTCGAACAATAAAGTGTAATTTCTACTCTTTTTTTGACTCAGGTCAAGTTCTTACCCGGTATTTTAAAGCTTTTGCCCTTACAGGTAGGGTGTTCAAAATCCGTTTAAAATCCGACGCATTTTTTACCTATGGTATTGATGCGTTTCACTGCCAAA
>NZ_VZAD01000003.1 GCF_009495355.1 Segatella copri | reverse complement strand
CCTGCGACTGGAGTTAAACCAGTTAGGTTAGTGTCATGCCCGACACACAAAAAAGCCGAGAGGACTAAAAAATCCTCTCGGCTTGCATTATATTACTGATATAGAAGAATCAGATTAGATTTCCTCGCTCCAGTCCTCCTGGCTCTTGCGAACGTAAGTCTGGTAGCGGAGCTTAGCCATCTTCTCTGCCTGAGAGAAGAGCTCATCAGCCTCCTTAGGGAATGCCTTCTGTACAGAGAGGTAACGAACCTCACCGAGCAGGAAGTCGCGGAAGTTCTCCCAGTTTGGAGCCTTTGAGTCGAGTGTGAATGGGTTCTTACCCTCATCAGCCAACAGTGGGTTGTAACGCCACAAGTGCCAGTAACCGCACTCAACAGCCAACTCTTCCTCGTGCTGTGAACGACCCATACCGCCCTTACGCTTCAAACCGTGGTTGATACATGGTGCGTAAGCGATGATGAGTGATGGACCTGGATAAGCCTCAGCCTCACGGATAGCCTTCAATGTCTGAGCATTGTCAGCACCCATAGCTACCTGAGCTACGTAGATGTAACCGTATGTAGTCTGCATCAAACCGAGATCCTTCTTACGGATACGCTTACCCTGAGCAGCGAACTGTGCGATGGCACCGAGTGGAGTAGACTTAGAAGACTGACCACCAGTGTTAGAGTAAACCTCAGTATCGAGTACCAGGATGTTAACATCCTCACCAGAAGCCAATACGTGGTCGAGACCACCGTAACCGATATCATAAGAAGCACCGTCACCACCGATGATCCACTGTGAACGCTTAACGAGGTAGTGATCCAAAGTCTTGAGCTCCTTGCAGATTGGGCAACCCTTCTCAGCGCAAGCAGCGATGAGAGGCTTCAACTCTGCAGCAGCCTCCTTAGAACCCTCAGAATCGTTCATGTTAGCAATCCACTTGTCAGCAGCTGCTACGAACTCAGCAGAAACCTTCTCGCTAGCCTTAGCCTCCTCGAGCAAGTGAGCGATGCGCTCCTTCATTTTCTTGTTACCCATTACCATACCGAGACCGAACTCGCAGAAGTCCTCGAACAATGAGTTGTCGAATGCAGGACCCTGACCCTTAGCGTTCTTTGTATATGGAGTAGATGGGATAGAAGCTGAGTAGATAGAAGAACAACCAGTAGCGTTAGCGATCATCTGACGATCACCGAAGAGCTGAGAAATCAACTTAACGTATGGAGTCTCACCACAACCAGAGCAAGCACCAGAGAACTCGAACAATGGCTGAGCGAACTGAGAGTTCTTAGGACTCTGCTTGATGTCAACGAGATCCTGCTTAGAAGCAACGTTGTGTACGAGGTACTCCCAGTTAGCTGCTTCCTTGACCATATCCTCTGCGTCAACGTTGAATGGAACCATTGTCAACGCCTTCTCACCCTTCTTACCTGGGCAGACGTCAGCACAGTTACCACAACCCAGACAGTCGAGTACTGAAGTCTCGATGCGGAAGTGCATGCCAGCCAAAGCCTTAGGTGCCTTAACATCCTGAGTCTCGAGACCCTTGATGCCTGCGAGCTCCTCATCTGTCAATACGAATGGACGGATAGCTGCGTGAGGACAAACGAATGAACACTTGTTACACTGGATACAGTTCTCAACGTTCCATACAGGTACGAATGCCTCAACACCACGCTTCTCGAATGCTGCAGTACCATTCTGCCATGTACCGTCAACTGTGTCGTGCTTAACGAAGTCAGAAACCTTCAAGAGGTCACCTGCCTGGCCGTTGATAGGACGAACGAGCTCCTTAACGAATGCTGGAGCGTTATCCTCCTTAGCCTCATCGTCAGCGAGGTTAGCCCAAGCTGGATCTACTGTCAACTGCTTGTACTCACCACCACGGTCAACAGCGCCGAAGTTCTTGTCAACAACGTCCTGACCCTTCTTAGAGTAAGACTTAACGATGAATGCCTTCATCTGCTCTACAGCGAGATCCAAAGGAATAACCTCTGTGATACGGAAGAATGCAGACTGGAGGATGGTGTTGGTACGGTTGCCGAGACCAATCTCCTGAGCAATCTTAGTTGCGTTGATATAGTAAACTGTGATGTTGTTCTTAGCGAAGTAACGCTTTACCTTGTTAGGGATGAAGTTAACCAACTCCTCGCCGTCGAAGATAGTGTTCAACAGGAAGAAACCGTTCTTACGCAAACCACGTGTTACATCGTACATGTGGAGGTAAGCCTGTACGTGACAAGCTACGAAGTTAGGAGTATTTACCTGATATGCGCTGTGAATAGGGCTGTCGCCGAAACGCAAGTGAGAGCAGGTGAAACCACCAGACTTCTTAGAGTCGTAAGAGAAGTATGCCTGGCAATACTTGTTGGTATTGTTACCGATGATCTGAACTGAGTTCTTGTTAGCACCAACAGTACCGTCAGCACCCAAACCGTAGAACTTAGCCTCGAACAAGTCGTCGCCACCCATTGGGATCTCCTCCTCTTCTGGGAGAGAAGTGAATGTAACGTCATCAACGATACCTACAGTGAAGTGGTTCTTTGGCTGTGGCAACTCGAGGTTCTTGAATACAGCAACGATCTTAGCTGGAGTTGTATCAGAAGAACCGAGACCGTAGCGACCGCCAACGATCAATGGCTTGCGCTCGTCATCGTAGAGAGCTGACTTAACGTCGAGGTACAATGGCTCACCCTCAGCACCTGGCTCCTTAGTACGGTCGAGAACAGCGATACGCTTAACTGTTGCTGGGATAGCCTTCTTCAAGAAGTCAACAGAGAATGGACGGAAGAGGTGAACTGCAACCATACCAACCTTCTTGCCCTGCTTGTTCAAGTAGTCGATAGCCTCGCGAGCTGGCTCAGTAGCAGAACCCATCAGGATGATGATATTCTCAGCATCCTCAGCACCATAGTAGTTGAAGAGGTGATACTCACGGCCAGTGATCTTAGTCATCTCCTGGCAGTACTTCTCTACTACCTCAGGAATTGCATCGTAGTAAGAGTTGCAAGCCTCACGGTGAGTGAAGAATGTCTCTGGGTTTTCAGCGGTACCGCGAGTAACAGGACGCTCAGGAGACAATGCACGGTTACGGAAGTCCTCGATGTACTCTTCCTTAACCAATGGACGGATGTCTTCCATATCCATCTCCTCGATCTTGTGGTACTCGTGAGAAGTACGGAAACCATCGAAGAAGTTAATGAAAGGAACCTTTGTCTCCAATGTAGCCAAGTGAGGAACTGCAGAAAGGTCCATTACCTCCTGAACAGAACCAGAGCAGAACATAGCGAAGCCAGTCTGACGACAAGCCATAACGTCCTGGTGGTCACCGAAGATACAAAGAGAGTGAGAAGCCAATGTACGAGCTGATACGTTGAACACGCAAGGGAGCAACTCACCAGCGATCTTGTACATGTTAGGAATCATCAACAACAAGCCCTGAGAAGCAGTGTAAGTTGAAGTCAAGGCACCAGCCTGAAGAGAACCGTGAACAGCACCAGCAGCACCAGCCTCAGATTCCATTTCCTGGATAGAAACTCGCTGACCGAAGAGGTTCTTACGACCTTTGGCAGCCCATTCATCTACATGCTCCGCCATTGGTGATGATGGAGTGATAGGGTAGATGGCAGCAACCTCAGTAAACATGTAGCTTACATGAGCGGCAGCTGTGTTACCATCACAAGTGATAAATTTTTTTTCTTTAGCCATTTTACTTTTAGATAAAATATTAAAAATGTTTTGTATACTTATTTTATTTTTGTCTTAATAGTCTTGCTTTGCTTTTATTTTTCCTTCGAGGTGTAAACTCTGAGACTTTTCTTCGAGACCTTTCTTGTTGCGCTTTCCTTTTAGTAAAGGAATCCCAAGAGCCAGAGCGGTATTCTGTTGTCCTTTCCCACCTCGGTGTTGTAACGGGCGTAGATGGTGTCGGGGTTATACCTTAATTTATTAGTAGCCTGGGCGTCGCATATGCGGAACTTCCTGTTACCGTCCACCATATAGAAATGGTCGTGTCCACCCTGATGCACCTTATGGTCTTTCCACATGGAGTTGACAAAGAATGTTTCCATCACTTCCTGTTCGTCTATCTGCAGGGGGAAGATGGCGTACATCAGATTAGGATTGTGCAACATCACCTTGGATGGCTTTTTGGGGAACTCTTGATTGTCTGGATAAATCATGTTGATGAGTCGTGCGTCTGCGAGATACTTGATGTAGTTCATCACCGTGGCACGGCTGGTCTCTATGCCTTCAGCCAACTGACTGATGTTGGGCGCCTTGGCTCCCCCTACAGCCAACTGGTAGAAGAGTCGCTTTATCTTAGTGAGGTACTTCAGTTCTATCTGTTTGATGAGCAGAATGTCCACCTCGGTCATCATATTCATGGTTTTGAGCAGGTTCTCGGTAAAGTTGCGCTGCTCCAGGAAGAAGGGATAGAAACCATGGTGCAGATAGTCCTTGAAGTATTTCATCGGACTCACCTTGGGCAGGATCTGCTTGATGATGTGCTCGTGGTTCTGCAGGATGTCCTCCAACTCGTATGGCTGGAAGTTGTTGCCTGTCTGCAGGTTGATGAATTCGCGGAAGGAGAAACCACGCAGGTTGTAACTCTTCACGATGCCGTTGAGCTCAGGATTCTCCTCTTTCAGTCGCATCACGCTCGAACCAGTAAAGACGATCTTCAGTTCGGGATAGAGGTCGTAGCAACGACGAAGTTCCTTGCTCCAGTCTGGCTGTTTGAAAACCTGGTCGATAAGCAATGTGCGTCCGCCCTGTCTGACAAAGTCGCCGGCAAAGTCGGCAATTCCACGTCCTTGGAAGTAGAAGTTGTTCATGTTCACAAAGAGACATTTGTGGTCATCAGCACCAAACTTTTCCTTGGCATATTGCAGTAGGAAAGTAGTCTTTCCGACTCCTCGTGTACCCTTGATACCAATCATGCGGTCGTTCCAGTCAATCTCATCCATCAGGGTGCGACGAACCGGAGCGTTGATGTGCTCGACCAGATATCGATGTGTTCTGAAGAAAGCCTCTTCCATGAGTTTATGTTCTTTCGTATTGTTTTTAATAGTGCAAAGGTAATATTTATTTTCTAAATTGCAAACTCAAGATAGCAAAAAACAACTTTTTTTTCATTATTTAGCACTAATCTAAGTAAAATGAGGCAAAATATAGCGAGATTTTAGTAACTTTGCACTCATGAAGTTGCATATTTTCAATCCAGACCACGATTTGGCGTTAGCTGCCAACCAAAAAATATTCACCGCACCCCATGCGGGTCGTCTCCTTCGGGGCGACCTGTCTTTCATTCCTGCCTTATGGGCTGACGATGGAGATTTGGTGCTGGTCGACGACATAGACAATGCCCGCGACAAGGTGCGTCATCTCTGCGGTTATGAGAACCAGGACAGGGTGGAGTTCGTCACCAAGTTGCAGTTGCAGAAGATATTTGCCGATACCATGTCGGTGGACAGCATTCATCCCTGGGGCTGGAATCTCTCGCTCAAGGAGGAGTTGCGCCGCATAGGTTGCCCTGACATAATGCTTCCTACCGATGAAACCATGCAAAAGATAAGAGAGCTGAGTTCTCGCCAATGGGCATCCACGCATCTGCAGAGCGACGTGAAGTTTGTGTCGAACCTGCAGGATCTTATCCTTCTGGTGCAGCAAATGCAGCGGGCTGTAGTCAAAGCTCCTTGGAGCAGCAGCGGCAGGGGTGTGCGCTATCTCACAGCTCAGATGTTGCAAGACCCAGGCTTCTCGCGCTGGGCTGAACGTATCATCGAAAAACAGGGCGGTGTCACAGTAGAGCCCTATTATAATAAGGTGAAAGATTTCGGTATGGAGTTTGAAGCCATCGACGGACAGATTGTTTATCGAGGACTGTCTCTTTTCCAGGTTGCGAAGAATGCCTATACGGGCAATGTGCTTGCATCGGAGGAAGAGAAGGAGGAAATGCTGCAGTCTTATGTCAGCCATGAGCAGCTGGAAGCTATCAGCCAGCATGTCTGCGAGGTGATGCAGCCTGCTCTGAAGGGAGTCTACAGCGGTCCGTTCGGAGTTGATATGATGGTGTGCGCCAAAGAGCCCGGAAGCAAGGATGTCTTTATCAATCCCTGCATCGAACTCAATCTCCGTCGCACGATGGGACATGTCGCCTTGGCTCTCAGTGGTCATGGTGAGCATCCTCTACGCATGATGCAGGTTCTCTTTGATGGTAATCGCTATCATCTGACTGTAAGAAAGATAGAGCAGAATACTAAACAAAATGTTTAATATGTAACTTCTTTCACCAAGCAATATGTTTAATACGTCATTTCTTTAAATAAATAAAATATCATTCAGATAAACAATTTTTTAACAAACTAAATCTTTTCATAACCAATGAAGAAAAAACTAATCGTATTATTTCTTGCATCGGCATCTTTAGGAGCCTTTGCTCAGACAGCCAAACCTTACGTGTCGCAGGTATGGAATCCGGACAATGGTAACGGAACTTATACCAATCCTGTAATTAATGCAGACTATAGTGACCCTGATGTGGTGGCGGTAGGTGATGACTATTACCTCACAGCCAGCAGTTTCAACTGTATTCCTGGTCTGCCCATCCTTCACAGCAAGGACCTTGTCAACTGGGAACTCATCGGACATGCTGTCACCAAGCTCCAGCCTGAGAGCGAGTTCGATAAGCCATCGCATGGCAATGGTGTGTGGGCTCCCTGCATCAGTTATCATAATGGCGAGTTCTATATCTATTGGGGTGACCCCGATTACGGTGTGTTCATGGTGAAGACCAAGAATCCAGCCGGCAAATGGGACGATCCAGTGTGTGTGATTCCTGGCAAGGGAATGATCGACACCTCTCCTCTGTGGGACGAGGACGGCCGTGTGTACTTGGTGAATGGCTGGGCCAATTCGCGCAATCGCTTCGCATCTGTCATCACTGTTCGCGAGTTGAATGCCGAAGGAACCAAGGCCATTAGCGATCCTGTCATAGTCTTCGACGGCAACGGAACAGAGAATCGCACTTGCGAAGGTCCTAAGTTTTATAAGCGCAACGGCTGGTACTGGGTGATGTTCCCTGCCGGAGGTGTTCCTACAGGTCATCAGATTGCCATGCGTTCCAAGTCGCCTTTCGGTCCTTACGAGGCTAAGAAGGTGCTTGCCCAGGGCAAGAGCAAAATCAATGGCCCTCATCAGGGCGGATGGGTTCATACAAAATACGGCGAAGACTGGTTCTTGCATTTCCAGGACAAGGAAGCCTACGGACGTGTGGTTCACCTGCAGCCAGTCACCTGGAAGGACAACTGGCCTGTGATGGGCAAGGTGCCAGCCAAGGGCTATTGTGGCGAACCTTACGAGACTTATAAGATGCCTAAGGCTGCCGTTCATGTGAACGTAAACCCTGTGGAGAGCGATGAGTTCAATGAAACTAAGTTGGGCCTTCAATGGCAATGGCACGCCAACTACCAGCAGTGGTATGGAATGCCAACCTCGATGGGTGTGATGCGCATCTATACCGACAAGAACGACGGAACCATCTGGCACACACCAAACCTGTTGTTGCAGAAAACTCCAGCTGACAACTTCACCGTCACCACCAAACTGCAGCTTACTGCCAAGGACCAGAACCAGATGGGCGGTATCATCATGATGGGCCTCGACTACACGGCATTGGTAGTCAAGCGAGTGGGCGCTGAGTTCCAGTTGCAGCAGATTACCTGCAAGAGTGCCGACAAGGGCAAGCCCGAGACTGTGAAGGTTCTCGATACGCTGAAGCCAAGTTTGGTAGACAAGATAGACTATCAGCCAGCCATTCACGAGCAGGCTTATATGCGAATGGTGGTACGCCAGGGTAAGATGCAGTTCTATTTCTCCCAGAATGGCAAGTCGTACAAGAAGGTGGGCGATGAATTTACCATGCGCGAAGGCAAGTGGATTGGAGCCAAGGTAGGACTCCTCGCCAAGGAGCCCGAAGGCAAGACCAACCGTGGTTGGATAGATGTAGACTGGTTCCGCATCACCAAATAATAACGTAAAAGCAAAAAAAGTTGAAACTACATCGAATATCCATATTGTTTGTCCCCCTCGTGTTGGGTGCGTGCTCTGTGAGTAAGCATGTTCCCGAAGGCGAATATATCCTTAACAAGGTGGAGGTGAAGAGCGACGATAAATCCTACGATGCTTCGTCGCTCAAACCCTATGTCCGTCAGAAGGAAGCCCCCAAGATCTTCTCGCTTTTCAGAAATCCCTTCAGCCGCAAGCCTGTCATCTTCGATACGTTGCAGGCACGCCTGTCGTGTCAGGACCTCCGTGTGGCGATGCAGAACCAGGGATTCCTGCAGGCAGGAGTCTCGCTTTTCACCACTACGAAGGGCAAGAAGCTCGATGCCCAGTATTTGTTGCATCCGGGAGAGCCATTCCGGATAGGTAAGATGACCTATGTGGTCGACGACGACGAGGTGCGCAAGGTGCTGAGTCAGGGCGATGAGAGTCAGCGCTTGCTGAAGCCAGGAATGCGTTTCAGTGTAGAGGCGCTCGATGCCGAGCGCAAGCGTATAGCAAGACTCTTGGCAGACAGTGGATATTTCCGTTTCAACAAAGACTTCATTCAGTATGACGCCGACACCATCTCCGGCGAGAAGGATATCGACCTGAAACTCCATCTCCTGAAGTACAAGGCAAGCAGCAACCAGCCTGCCACCGACCATCCGCGATACTGGATTCGTCAGGTCAACTTCTTGAGCAATGACAGTCTGCCCATCCATCTGCGCCATCAGGTGTTGCTCAACGCCACAGCCGTGAAGGAAGGGAAGCCCTACAGCGCTTCCGACCTGCAGCGTACGTACAACAACTTTGCCCGTCTGCAGGCTGTGAAGTATACGAGCATACGTTTCGTAGAAGTGCCCGACACCAATCAGCTGGACTGCAACATACAGATAAGCACCAATAAGCCCCACACCCTGTCGTTTCAGCCCGAGGGTACCAATACGGCAGGCAACCTGGGAGCAGCAGCCTCGCTTACCTATACCAACCGCAACCTGTTCCACGGCAGCGAACAGTTCAGCATCGAACTGCGTGGAGCCTACGAGGCCATCAAGGGACTGGAGGGCTACACTGACCAGAACTACATCGAGTATTCGGCAGAAGCCAAGTTGATGTTCCCGCGATTCTTAGCACCATTCCTGTCGAAGAGCTTCCGTAGGAGACAGACGGCAAGTTCTGAGCTCTCTGTGAGTTGGGACATGCAGAACCGTCCCGAGTTCTATCGCAGGGTGTTCTCTACAGCCTGGCGCTATCGCTGGGCAGAACCCAGACACCATCTCAACTGGCGCATCGACCTGCTCGATCTCAACTATGTGTATATGCCGTGGATTTCTCCTACCTTCAAGAATGACTACCTCGACGATGCAGACAATCGTAACGCCATCCTGCGTTACAACTACGAGGACCTTTTCATTATGAAGATAGGTTTTGGTATTACATATAATAATGGTATAGACGCCATGAGGGCAAATATCGAGACAGCAGGCAATCTGCTCAACGGAGCAGCCAAGGCGTTCGGACTGAAGAAGAATGGAGAGGGTCAGTACACCTTATTTAATATAGCCTACGCTCAGTATGCTAAGTTTGATTTCGACTACACCCATCTGATGCAGTTTGACAAGCGCAACGCCCTGGCGCTGCATGCAGGTTTCGGCATAGCCTATCCTTATGGCAACAGCCGAGTGTTGCCTTTCGAAAAACGATATTTCTCGGGTGGAGCCAACTCCGTGCGAGGATGGGGTGTAAGAGAGTTGGGACCAGGAAAGTTCAGAGGTACCGACGGTCGTATCGACTTCATCAATCAGACAGGCGATCTGAAGCTCGACCTGAATGCCGAGTACCGCACGTCTTTGTTCTGGAAGTTCCAGGGTGCGTTCTTCGTAGATGCCGGCAACATCTGGACCCTTCGTTCCTACGAAGAGCAGCCAGGCGGACAGTTCAAGTTGGATGAGTTCTACAAGCAGATAGCTGTGGCTTACGGCTTGGGAATACGTCTTAACTTCGACTATTTCATCCTGCGTTTCGATATGGGTATGAAAGCCATCAATCCCGCCTATGAGAACGAGCAGGAGCACTGGGCAATCATTCATCCACGACTCAGTCGCGACTTTGCGTTTCACTTCGCAGTGGGCTTCCCATTCTAACCATCCATCTTCCGTCTCTCTTTACCATGGGGAGGCAGAAGTTGGCTTCCTCTGTCAGTCGGGCAACCTTTCCTATGGTGTCCATCTGCAGAAAATCAGAAACCTTTATTTCTATTGTGGCAAGCGAATCATTGTCTTGCCATTCGATGTCGCCCAGTTCAATCTGGGCGTCTTCGTTTTTAGCACGCAGCGAGTCGACATCCGCCTGGTGCACATTGCTGGCAGCAAACCTCAGCCATTTCTCCGACTCGGGCGTGCAGTAACGCAGCGCTTTCTCGAAGTGCCAGTTGTAGTAGCTCACGGCGAAGGAGTCGGCATCCATTCGCAGTTGTTCCTCTTCGCTCAGTTCGTGCTTGCAAGAAGAACCTGCCATCATCATCATGCCGCTCACGGCAGCCAATAGGATCCATCGAAGATAAATTCTTCTTGTTCTCATATCAGTATCTTTTTAAATTAGCTTAAAAACGCCACAAAGGTAAGAAAAAACTTTGTAATTAGAATCTTTTTAGCTAACTTTGCATGAAAATAAAAATTAAGATGCTAAGATTTATTTCCTTCGGCAGCGGAAGTAGTGGTAATTGCTACTATCTTTTTACTGAGACGGATTCACTATTAATAGATGTGGGAGTAGGAATAAGGACACTGAAAAAGCACTTTCATAACTATGGATTGCGCTTCGAGGATGTGCACAACATTCTTATCACCCATGACCATGCCGACCATGTCAAGTCAGTGGGAAGCCTAAGCAATGATTATCACTTGCCTGTCTATACCACTCGTAAGGTGCATAGTGGCATTGAGAACAACTATTGTGTTCGCAAGAAGATCAATGGTGCCAATGTGCATGTCGTAGAGAAAGGTGTGCCCTTCGTGCTGGGTGAGTTTCGTATCACTCCATTTGGTGTTCCTCACGACAGTACCGACAATGTAGGTTATCAAGTGGAGTGTGGTGGTGTGACTTTCTGTTTGATAACAGATGTAGGTCATATCACTGATGAGATGCACGATTTTATAGGTCGTGCTAATTATCTTGTCTTAGAAGCTAATCACGATGAGGAGATGTTGAAGCAGGGACCTTATCCTCAGTATCTTAAAGATCGTATTCTTGGTCCTAATGGTCATCTGAGTAATACTTCATGCGGTAAGGCTCTGGCAGAGAATGCAACAGAAGCTTTGCGTCATGTCTGGCTGTGTCATCTCAGCGAGGAGAACAATCATCCAGAATTGGCACGCAAGACTGTAGAACAGATTCTGCGTAGCTATGGTATCGTGGCAGGCAAGGACTTCATGCTCGAAGTGCTGAAGCGCAAGACTCCCAGCGAAATCTATACATTGAAAGCGACAGAATAATGTCTGGATGTTTACCATTCATTCATCATGTGTCTTATTGCGGCAATGGGGTGATGCCATAACATACGGGGGCCTGCATAGCGCATAGCAGCCTGCATTTGTATTTTTCTGTCAGGCTTATAGCAGTGAATAGGACATTTTTTGCAAGTCGGCTTCTTCTCGCCAAACTTGCAATGCTCCAATCTGGTGTAGGCATAGTCGAGTAGGGCCGAACACTCCTCGCAAAGTCCTTCTTTCGTATGCTTCTTGCCATGGCAGTATATCTCCACCATTTGGCTTACCGTTTTCTTTTCTTGCTCTATGCGCGTCATGAGACTCCTTTGCCTTTAAAGCTTTTGTAGATAGCGGTCGGCTTCAATGGCAGCTTTGGCACCAGATCCTGCAGCTACAACTCCCTGACGGTAAACGGGATCGGCCACATCGCCTGCAGCAAAGATACCGGGCAGATTGGTGGTGGTAGTGCCGGGAACCACCTTGATGAATCCCTGCTCGTCGAGATCGATATGGCCCTTGAAAAGCTCAGTGTTGGGCTTATGACCAATGGCAAGGAAGAAACCGTCGATGGCAATGTCGAAGGCCTCCTCGTTGGGTTCGCCGAGATGACGTACCAGGTGGGCACCCTCTACACCGTTGTCGCCAAAGAGCCCCGTGGTGTTGGTTTCGAAGAGTATCTCGATGTTCTCCTTTTCCTTGACACGTTGCTGCATGATCTCAGCAGCACGCAGGAAAGGCTTTCTCACGATCATATACACCTTCTTGGCGAGACTTGCCAGATAGAGAGCTTCCTCGCAGGCCGTGTCTCCACCGCCCACAACAGCCACAGTACGCTTGCGATAGAAGAAACCGTCGCAGGTGGCACATGCCGATACACCCTGTCCCTTATACTTCTCCTCGTCTTCAAGCCCCAAGTATTTGGCTGTGGCTCCTGTGGCAATAATGATGGTGTCGGTTGTAAAAGCCTTACCGTCTTCGTCTTCCACACGATAAGGACGGTTCTCGAAGTCGATGTGAGTGATGCTTCCGTCGCGCATTTCTGTTCCGAATCGTTCAGCCTGTTCACGCATGTCCATCATCATCTGATTGCCGTCCACACCATTGGGATAGCCAGGAAAGTTTTCTACGATGGTGGTGGTGGTCAACTGTCCGCCTGGTTGCAAACCGGCATAAAGTACAGGTTTCAGGTCAGCACGACCAGCATATATGGCAGCTGTATAACCAGCAGGTCCACTTCCGATAATGAGAGTTTTGATATGTTCCATATTTTTGATTGAGTTTTATTGAATTCCTATTATTTTGTGAGTTTGCAGCGAGAGTTGCCATTCCGGGTGCTGCTTGATGTATTCGATGCAATGCTTCATGATGATGGCGTTCTGCTCATCGTTACCTGTGTCGCAAGGCTGCAGATACAGGTAGTCGGCCTTCAGATGGCAGCAGTCCACAGGATGCTTGTCGTCGAAAACGAGTTTCAGTTCGTTGGCATGAGGGAGGACGACAGCCACCTGAGTCTCTACAAAGGCCTTCTTTGGCGAACAGGTTATCCAGTCTATTCCCTGTGGCAGCAGATGCGTTCCGTTGGTCTCCACAGCCACATAGTAGCCAGCCTGATGCCATGCCTCAATGAGGGCGTCGTCGGCCTGCAGAGAGGGCTCTCCTCCCGTCAGCACGATAAACCGGCATTCACTTCCCGTGCGTAAACATTGCTCCACGATGTCCTGTGCCGTCATCTCCGTATAGTGTGTGAAGTCGGTGTCGCAGAAAGGACACGACAAGTTGCACCCACTCATTCTTACGAAGACGGCAGGTCTGCCAGTCCATCTTCCCTCACCCTGTAGTGAGTAGAATATCTCGTTGACTCTGTAAGTTTTCATTCTTTGTTGTCTGTGAATATCTGCAGTCAGTCAGTGTTACTTGACGATGAACTCTATACCCTTTATTTTGTTCTCGTCAATGACAGTAGCTGTGTTTCCTAAGCTTTCCTGTACGTTAACCTTGTAGCATGTGTCGAACTCTTCGACAATCCATTTACCGATATTCTCGGCAGTAGGGTTGAAGTCGAAAATCTCGTTGAGGTTGGCATGATCCATCTTGCTTTGTATGACTTTCTTGATGTGAGTGAAGTCTTCCACCATTCCGTCCTCGTTGAGTTTGTCCCTGCTGACGAGGAAAATTTCTAACTGCCAGTTGTGTCCATGCATGCGGCTGCACTTGCTTTCGTAGCTGAGCTGAAGCGAGTGGGCAGCGGATATTTCTAACTTTTTGGAAATACAGTATATCATATCTTGCTTCAATATAATCTAATAAACTTTGCAAAGATACATCAAATCGGTAAAATATCAAAATAAATGTGTGATTTAATTTTGTTAAGAGCCTGATTTTGTCAAATCTTCATGACAATGAATAAAAATAGTATCAATCTTTTCGTTACCTCAGAATTTTGCATTAACTTTGCAGAAATAAGCAGAAAAAGATACGCAAACCATATGAATAATATTAAGAAAATAGTCCTTACGGGCGGTCCTTGCGCAGGCAAGACCACAGCATTAGTACGCATCATAGAGCATTTCTCGGGATTGGGTTACAAGGTATTCACCATTCCCGAGGTACCTACCATGTTTACCCAGGCAGGTATGAACTATCTTACCGACAACGCCAAGTTCTTCAATGAGGGCGAGAAGGCTACGCTCCAGATACAGTTGGCTTTAGAAGACAGTATGATGCGCATGGCAGAGACGATAGACAAGCCTGTCATCATCG
Source organism: Segatella copri (assembly GCF_009495355.1). Classification (GTDB taxonomy): domain Bacteria; phylum Bacteroidota; class Bacteroidia; order Bacteroidales; family Bacteroidaceae; genus Prevotella. The sequence continues at coordinate 25,705 of NZ_VZAD01000003.1, read as the reverse complement.
TATGCGACCGTGGTGCAATGGATATCTCTTCGTATCTCACTCCCGAGCTTTGGAACCGTATCATCGGAGAATTGGGGTATACCACAGCCCAATTACGCGACGAGCGTTACGATGCCGTACTCCATCTTGTTTCAGCAGCCGATGGCGCCGAGCAGTTTTATACCACGAGCAACAATGCCCAGCGCTTGGAGCGTGCCGACGAACATGGTTTGCAGATAGCCCGCGAACTCGACAAGAAGGTTATCAGTGCCTGGACGGGTCATTCTCATCTGCGTGTCATCAACAATCACGACGACTTCAACAACAAGTTGAACCGTGTTCTCAAGGAGATTAGCAATGTGCTGGGTATTCCTCAGCCCGTGGAGGAGGAGCGTAAGTACATTGTCGAGGTGACGGGCGATATAGCAGGAAGCATCGACAGCGACATCGTACAGACATATCTTACCACCGAACCTGGTTGCGAGGTACGTCTTCGCAAGCGTGTCTTCGATGGCAAGACGGTGTATGTACATACCACCAAGAAGTTGCTTTCTTCCAACGAGCAGATAGAGACGGAGCGCCAGATAGGTAAGAATCTCTACGAGTCCATGCTTCAGCAGGCCGATCCTTATCGTGTCACCATCCGCAAGCATCGCAAGAGTTTCATCTGGAAGGGTCAGTACTTCGAGTTGGATTCTTTCGAGTCTCCCGCTCCAGGATTAGTCATTCTCGAGACCAAGGGCATTGCGAAGCAAGAGAGTGTCAAGTTTCCTCCCTTCATCCATGTGAAAGAGGATATCACGGGCAATACACAATATTATAATTATAATATCGCGTTAAGGAAGTAGTTTTCTTGAGAAGTTAAATGAGATTATCAGGAGTTAAGGAGTTAAGGAGTTAAGACAACAGCCTTATTGTTTGAGTCCCCTGCTGATGATATTTTTTTAGTCAAGAAACGACGTACGGCGGTTGCTATGAGCTGCTTGGCCTTTCTGCAGCCCGTAAGCGATTCGTGTCCATGCGGTCGCATACCGCAAAATGCAGCTCTGCTGCTGGCGAAGACCTCTGATGGTCCGCCAACCATAGAATGAAATGGTTACGAGCGACGAGAAGGAGCGGTTTCCTCTTCTTCCCTGAGGGGAGAAGACCGAGATGAGAGGTGGACCCTCCCTTAAGGGTAAGGGAGGACTGGTGGGTTTTCGAAAAAAAACGAAAGAAAATCGAAAGAAAAACATATTAAGGCTAATTAAGGATAGGTGGAGTTTCGAGAAACAAACAAAAACCTCGTTTCTCTAAAGGAAAAAGAGAAACGAGGTTTCATTATCACTGTTACATTGGGAACAATCCGAAGAGTTCAGCGTCGATTTGATCCGTCACTTTGCGGAAATCCTCAGGATTTTCCTCAAAGTGCAAGTTGTCGCCATCAACGATGATCAGCTTCCCCTTATACCCCTTGATCCATTCCTCGTAGCGGTCGTTGAGCCCCTGCAGATAATCAATACGAATACTCTTCTCGAAGTCACGTCCACGCTTCTCGATATGACTCACGAGTGTAGGGATGCTGCTTCGGATATAGATCATCAGGTCGGGCAGTTTCACCAAACTGATCATCAGGTCGAAGAGATCAGTATAGTTTGCGAAGTCACGGTCGCTCATCAGTCCCTTGTCATGCAGGTTGGGTGCGAAAATCTTAGCGTCCTCGAAGATAGTACGGTCCTGGATGATGGTTTCCTTGTTCTGTGCAATTTCCACCACGTCGTGGAAGCGCTTGTTCAGGAAATAGATCTGCAGGTTGAACGACCATCTTTTCATGTCCTCGTAGTAGTCAGCGAGGTAAGGGTTGTTGTCCACAGGTTCGAAGTTAGGCTTCCAACCGTAACGTTTACTGAGTAGTTTGGTGAGCGTAGTCTTTCCGCTTCCTATGTTGCCTGCTATAGCTATATGCATTTCTTTATTTATTTTTTATGATGGTTATTATTTATCTTTCCTCCTCCTCCTTCGAGAAGAGTCCGAAGAGTTGCGAGTCTATTCTGTCGACGATTTCGCCAAACTCCCTGGGGTTGTGTTCGAAGTCGAGGTTATCCACCTCTATGACCAGCACCTTCCCCTTATACTTCTTGTATATAAACTCATCGTACAGGTTGTTGATGCCCTGCAGATAGTCGATGGGCATCTGCTGCTCGTAGTCGCGTCCCCGCTTCTGAATGTTCTTAACTAAGTGCGGAACCGAAGCTCTCAGATACACCATGAGTTCAGGCATTTTGATCACCTTCATCATCGAGTCGAAGAGTCCCATATAGGTATCGTAGTCCCGCTCGTCCATGTTCCCCATATTCTTGTTGTTGGTAGCGAAAACATACACGCCCTCAAAGATGGTCCTGTCCTGTATGATGGTCTCCTTGCTCTTTTCAATCTCCAACAGGTTTTTGAAGCGCTGTTTCAGGAAATACACCTCCAGATTGAGCGCCCATCTCGAGATGTCCTTGTAGTAGTCGTCGATGTATGGGTTATCATCTACAGGCTCCAGAAATTTCTTCCATCCATAATGCTTTGCGAGCATATTGGTGAGTGTCGTCTTTCCGCTGCCGATGTTGCCAGCTATTGCTATGTACATGTTATGTTGTTATAAGTATATTATCAATCCGTTGTTATGATTCTTTCGTAAACTGCTCCACGAATTGGTCTTCCGTGATGATAGGAATGCCCAACTGCTGCGCCTTCCTGTTCTTGGTACTTGCCGAGGCAGCATCGTTGTTGATCAGGAAGGACGTGCTCTTGCTCACACTTCCCGTCACCTTACCGCCCTGTTGCTCGATGTAAGCCTTCAGCTCGTTGCGGTTCTTGTAGTGGTGCACGTCGCCCGTCACCACGAAGGTCAGTCCCTCGCACATCGAGCCTTTCTCTTGAGGCTCCTCCTCCCTGATGTCGAGTTCCTTCAGGAGTCGCTGCACCTTACCGAAGTTCTTGTCGTCGCGGAAGAAGCCGATAAACTTGGCACTCTTCTCCGGACCGATACCCTCAATGCTTGCCAGCTCGTCGTCGAAGAGAGCAGTGCGTGCCACCTCGATGAGCTTTGCCACCGGGTATTCAGCCAGCAGTCTCTTCGCCACATCTCCGCCACACAGCGGAATGTTGAGCGCATAGAGCAGATGACGACCGTTGGTGGTACGGCTCTTCTCGATGCTTTCCAAGAGGTTGTGCACCGACTTGCGGCCGAACCCCTCGAAGGTTGCAATCTGGTGGCTGTATTGCGACAGATGATAGAAGTCGGCATATTCGTGGATGAAACCGCAGTTGATAAATCGCGAAACCGTCTGTTCCGAGATACCCTCGATGTTGATGCCTTCCTTGCTCACGAATCGCGAGAACTTCTTCAGCTGCTTGGCCGTACAGTCGGGGTTGGTGCAGTGCAGCGTCTTCGTGCCGCTCTCACTCTCCGTCACCACCGCCTGTGCACCACATACAGGGCACACCTCAGGCACCTCGAGCACACCCACCTTCTCTGTGATGCGAATCACCTTCGGTATAATCTTGTTGGCCTTGATTACCTGCAGACGCGTACCCTTGCCCCCGATGCCCAGTCGCTCACACTCACTGATGTTACAGAGCGAGGCACGCTGCACGGTAGTACCCTCCAACTCCACAGGCGTGAAGACAGCCACGGGCGAAATCGTATTGGCGGCACACGACCATTCAATGTGGTCCAGAGTAGTGTCGGCATGCGTGTCCTGCCATTTAAAGGCATAGCCCGCACGCGTAGCATGATGGCCTGTCACCGACCCCGTAGCAGCATACGCCGTATCATCATAGGCAATCACCAGACCGTCGACAGGGAAGGGGAACACCTTGTTCGTCACCTTGTGGGTGAAGAGGTCCACCATCGCCTGGATATTCTCAGCAGTAGGGTGGTCGATGCGTTCGCGCTCCACGGGGTTGAAGCCCAGCGAAACCAGGAAGTCCATCCTCTCGCCCCACGAAGTGATGTCGTGCTCCGTATATACTAAGGTAAAGGGAATCCACTGCAGATGTCGTGGCTTCACCTCCTCGATGTCCTTCAGGGCCAGCGACCCCGAAGCCAGGTTGCGTGGATTAGCATAGTCGCCCTCCGTCTCCAACACAAATCGTTCGAAGTCAGGATAGGAGATTACCGCCTCGCCACGAATCACCAAGTGTCCCTTCTCGTCTATCTGTTGAGGAATACCCGCGATGGCAGGCGTCAGATGAGTGATGTTGGTACCGATATGTCCGTTGCCACGAGTCACCACCTTAGTCAGCCTACCGTTGTCGTAGGTCACGACGAGAGTCAGACCGTCCAGTTTCCACGACAGCCAGATACACCTTCCGTCAGCCCATTTCACCAGTTCAGCCACACTCTTCGTCTTGGCAAGCGACAGGGCAGGGAACTCATGTTCCTCCTTCTGTCCCGCCACGTTGTCTTCCGACACCTTGGCAGTAGGCGAGTCGGGCAGGGTGATCCCCGTTTCCTCCTCCATCAGTTTCAGCCGGTCGAACAGAGCGTCCCATTCGTAGTCGCTCATCAGTTCCCCCTTACCGTTATAGTAAGCCTCCGAGGCCTGGTTCAGTTTATCCACCCATTGCCTCATCAGCATTTCTTGCTGTGTCATATATATATTAATATTTATCTTACTTTTTCAAGTATGGAAGTTCGATAAGTTAAAGAAGCTTCCCCGGTTAGCAAAAGTAAAGTTTCCATTGTTTTTGCAAAAATAGGAAATAGTTTTCAATTAGCCAAACATTCTTACTCTTTTCACTGATTTCTTAATAAATATTTGGCAGTCTCATAGAAAAGCCATACCTTTGTCGAGTCTAAGAATATCAATTCAAATAACACAAAGACATATGTTCCGACTGAAGACATTAACGATATTAGGCAGCAAGGCCGAGCTATCCACCCTCCCCGAGGGCAAGCTGCTCATCAATACGATCAACGCCCATTCCTACAACACAGCCCTGAAGGATCCCCTCTTTGCCGAGGCCCTGTCGTGTGGCGACGTACTCATCCCCGACGGAGTGAGCATCGTGAAAGCCTGCCGATGGATAGGAGCGAAGTCGCAGCCTCGTGAGCGCATCGCAGGCTGGGATCTCTTCTACTATGAGATGAACCGTCTTGAACGTGAGAGTGAAGCATCAACCGCCAAAGGCGAAAGTCCTAAGACAGTGATGTTTATTGGAAGCTCCCAGAAAGTACTCGACCTGATAGTGAAGCGAGCCGCCGAGGTATATCCCCATCTCAAGGTAGCCACCTATTCACCCCCTTACAAGCCCGAGTTCACCGACGAGGACAACCGCGCCATCATCACCGCCATCCACGCCTCCAATCCCGACCTACTTTGGATAGGCATGACAGCTCCGAAGCAAGAGAAGTGGACCTATTCCCACTGGTCAGAGCTCGACATCCACTGTCATGTAGGCACCATCGGAGCCGTCTTCGACTTCTTTGCCGGCACTGTAGCGCGTGCCCCCTTATGGTGGCAGAACCATGGTCTCGAATGGCTCTACCGTCTCCTGAAAGAGCCCCGCCGCATGTGGCGTCGTTACATCCTCGGCAACACCCTCTTCCTCAAGAACATGTTGACCGAGAAACTCTCCAAATAACCCTTGGCAGCAATCACCAGCCCTCAGTAAGCAAGCATCGAGTGAGCACTCAGCAAGCATCCAGCATCGAGCAAGCAGCCAGTATTGAGCAAGCAGCCAGCCAGCATCAAGCACTCAGCAAGCAGCAAGCATCGAGTATCGGTCAAGCAACCCGCAACCAAGTCCTTGAGTGAAAGCGGGTTCATCCCCGCACAAAAAAACCGCAGCTCCGCTGCTGGCGAAGACCTCTGATGGTCCGCCAACCATAGAATGAAATGGTTACGAGCGACGAGGAGGAGCGGTTTCCTCTTCTTCCCTGAGGGGAGAAGACCGAGATGAGAGGTGGACCCTCCCTTAAGGGTAAGGGAGGACTGGTGGGTTTTCGAGAAAATCACTATTATGTCAAGAAAAAGCAAATATAAATGCAAGAAATGCGGCTACGCCACGGACATATATGAAGGCCGTGGCTTCATGGGCCAACACATAGAAGCCATGACCTGCCCCGACTGCCACAACATAGTCCCCCTTGTTGTAGGCGGCGTCATAGGAGATGCCGCCCCCAGCTTCAACTCCCTTGTAGGCAGACTCTGTCTCCGTTGCGGTTCCGACCGCATACACCTTTGGGATCACCACACCTGCCCCCGTTGTGGAGGCGAGATGCAACCCACTGGTGACTCCGAATTTTGGACGTAAGAAGCATTAAGGTTAGGTGTCATTAAGTGTCCGAAGTTTGAAAGAGCTCGACTTGGCTGCTGCGGATGTGGGGGTAGTTAGTGCGTTGCTCGTTTCTTGAAAATTATCACGCTATGAGTTATAGAACCGCAGCACAGACCTTGCGGAACCAATCGAGCTTCTTGCCACTCATTTCTGCTATAGACATATTCTCTTTGTTGACATCTTCTGGTTCAAATTCGTAATAAGAATCTTCGGCAGGGAGATAGTCTTCTGGAAGATCTTCTATAGAGTGTGCCTGGAAATTGTGATGTTTTCCTTCTATATCTATATCTACAGTATATACTATGTCATCTAATGGCGAACTCAGTACATTGCGCAAAGTCAACTCTTTCTTGATGTATTTTTGTATCATGTCGTAATCGATTCTGATGAACATCCAGCGATTGTCCGTATCATCTTGGTCAATCCAATAGAAGAGATAGTTGTCGCCGTTGTTTGTTACATAGTGCGACAACAGTGCCCCATCAAAATAGATGAGATCGGCTACTTTCTTGAATTTATCGAAGTTTCGGCTCTTTATTCCAATCCCCTTTATTGTTTTCATAATTTGTCCTCCTCTAATTTAAATGTTTTAGATAAGTCGCATAATGGAAACTCAAATAAGTTATAATGCCCATTACTTACTGGTATTGTAATGTTGCCATCGTTGTTAGTTACGATTCCAGAAGAAATTCTATCACCTATAGCTTTGTATATGTTCCTCATATTTTTAGCAAGTAACTGATAGAACTTAATAGCTTTATCTTTTTCAGTAAAGCAAGACAAGGCATAACCGCCTATATCGACTTTTCTCTGCCCATTCATAATGGCACGTTGAGGCTTCATGATGTAGTTGGGTATGTAACTTTTGGACATATCTGTACTGAAAACGAATCTGTATCCTTTCAAATCGTTTGGTTTTACAACTTCGGGCATCTTTAGTCCTTGTTGTACCAATGCGTCTATTTCTGCTTGATACTTATATGTTTCCATCTGTCTATGTTTAATTCTGCATGCAAAAATAAGTAATATTTTTCTCTTATGCAAGTTTTTGGCATTTTCTTTTGTATTTTCATGGATAATTAGAAGTCTTTATGACATTTGAATGTATGAAAGAGATTGTATTCGGGGCATTAAGGGTCATTTTTAATAATATTCGATTTTGGTATATCCGAATAAAGAATATAAATTTGTACAATTAAATTTTAAGTCATATGGATAAGAGCATACATTCTCGTTTATATCACCAGGTAGTAGCCCGCTTGCGTAGTAAGCGTGAGGAAAAGGGTGTAACACAAACGCAACTTGCTGAATTGCTGAATGTTAAACAGGCATTTATTAGCAAGATAGAGATATGTGAGCGCCGTCTTGATATCATAGAACTTCATAGCATTTGTCAGGTTCTTGGCGTATCCTTTGTCGACTTTATGCAGGAAGTTGATAGGGATATTCTGAGCAAAGCCGAAGGAAAATGATTAAAAGAGTTTAAAAGAATACTCCTTAACGTAAAACAATTACATAACTATAAACAATGGAACAATGTGATAATTATGAAATCTTTGATGATTTCAAACCTGCTGAAGAACAGAATAGTTTTATTAACGATGCTATTTCTAATGTAATAGAGAAAGAGCTATCTGAAGTAGAGCAGTTTAAGGAAGATTTTGACGAACAACTCTTGATGGCTGATAATCCAAAGGATAATTTAACTCAAATTATTGTTGGATACATTCAAGGTTGTGGTGATGTAAATCAGGTTAATATCTGTTCTTATAAGTCTAAAAATGGAGTTGCGCTTGATGGTTGGGGCTTTAATGGTGATGAGGATCTTACTACGATAGACCTTTTTTTGACCATATATGTAGATCCTAATAATAGCACTAAGATTTCAGCCAATGAGTTGGATCGCCAGTTTAACTGGCTTCAGCGTTTCTATGATCAGTCTGTAAGTGGTACTATGTTGGGTAAATTTATGGATGATATTAAGAGCGATCTCTATCAGGTAGCAGATCTTATTCATAGTACAACCAAGATTGACCGCATAAGATTGTTCCTTCTTACTAATGCCATTGCGCCAGTAAACTATGAAAAAGATAATATTGAGATAGCTGATGGCACCTCTTGTGAATTCTATGTTTGGGATGCAAAGCGAATCATGCAACAAGATAATATCATATCAGGCAGAAATCCCATTGTAGTAGATTTTGAGGGTGATTATAATTGTACTTTGCCATGCATACAGATGCCTGATGTATCTGATAATGTGAAGTGTTATCTTTGTATCATTCCAGGTATGATTCTATCTCAGGTTTATCATAAATATCACCAACAGATACTGGAGATGAATGTCCGTACATTTCTTCAGTTCAAGGGTGCTTCCAACAAGGGAATCCGTAATACGCTGATAGGTCATACGGCGACGGCTGTTGAACGAAGGAAAGGAGTAGAAGATACTTTACCAGAACCTGATATGTTCTTTGCTTACAACAACGGTATTTCTGCTACCGCATCAGATGTAAAGCTGAATGAGGAAGGTACAGCAATTACTAAAATTAAGTCTTGGCAGATAGTTAATGGTGGCCAAACTACTGCTGCTATCAGTGCGGTTATGAGGATGAAAGATGTTGATTGTTCTCAATTAGCATCAGTATATGTAGCCATGAAGATTTCAGTAGTCAAGGACAAAGATAATTTGTCTGTGATTGTTCCGAAGATTTCAAGATTTGCAAATACGCAATCTGCAGTTAAGAAGTCAGACTTTAATATCAATGAAAGCTTCTTGGTGGAATTAGAACAGCAGTCAAGAGAAACTTGGGTACAAAATACAAATGGTAAACCTGTCTTCAAATGGTTCTTTGAACGTACTCGAGGCCAATATTTGGATAAGGCTAAACGTCAGAATTCCAGCAAGGCTGAAAAAGAATTCTATGCAGAATATCCAAAGAACCAAATGTTTGATAAAACGACTCTTTCAAAATTTGTCATGAGTTGGGAACAGGACCCTGCCAGCGTTTGTAAGGGAGGCGAGAATAACTATACAAAGTTTTTCGACAAGATGAAGCGCAATGGAGCTCAATTTGATAAGACTCGTTACCAGCGTACAATAGCAAAAGCCATTCTGTTCAAAGCAATAGATGCTTTATATGGAAAGGATGGGTTGGCATTACCAGGTTATAAGTCGAATATGGTTGCTTATTCGATGGCCCTGCTTTCATTTAATTCAAACAGATCGCTGAATCTTGATGCCATTTGGAATGAGCAATGTGTGATTAGTCCTTCTGTTTATAACGAGTTGCCGCTTGATATTTATAATGTGTATGCAAAACTTATTTGTGGTGCAGAACATATTACATACAAGATAAAGGAATCATATACAGATGGCAATGGCAGACGCAAAAACCGTTATGTGCCAAAAGAGATACCGCAGGAGGATATTGACCGTTTAAAATCAACAATGCTGTACAAAGTATTGCTTTATGTGAGAAAGATAGAACCGTTCATTTACAAACATTTAATAGATGTGGATGAGGGTAAGAATATCAACGAATGGACGAAGTCTTCACTTTGTTGGGATGCTCTTAAAACAAAATTTTCACAAGAAGGAGATCATTATAGAATACCTGTAGAAATCTTAGGTTGCACTGGCGATGTTGATGAGGAAATAACCGAAGGCCAAAAGAAAAAGATGGATGAAGCTAAAGAAGTCGCGCCCGAGAAATGGTTTGCTTTGAATAAATGGTCGAAAGAAAATCCTGGTGAATTGACACCTAAGGAGCAGGCTTTCATTGGTCAGGTGGCTTTCTCTTCAAAACGAGGCTGTGCATTGACATACAAGCAATCTAAATGGGCTCTCGATATTTACGAGAAAGCTGTGGATGCTGGTTGGAACGAAAAATAAAGAATTAAAATGATAACAGATAAAGACATATATCTTGACGAGGAAGTTGAGAAGGTGGAACCCTTCGAGCGCCCTGCCATCCGATTCTCTCATATTGAGTCGGATGATACGGGCTTGCGTCCTTACCAGGCGGAAATGAAACACAATGTTTATGGCCTTTGGGATAAGATAGACAATGTGATGCTTCAGATGCCTACTGGTACAGGAAAGACAATTGTCTTTACTTCTGTTGTTAAGGATATCTTGCGATGGTGCAACCTTCATAGTCGTGAATCTAAGATATTGATTGTTGCCCATCGTAGGGAACTGATAAGACAGGCAAGTAAGAAACTGGGGGATATTCCTCATGGAGTTATTGTAAGCGGAGAGAAACTGGATTTGGACAAGCCTATACAGGTTGCTTCTATCCAGACCTTAATGAGTCGTCGGCATTATGAGATAATGCGTCGGGTACAGTTCGATTTTATCATCATTGATGAGGCGCACCACTGCATGGCACCAGGATACCAGAAGCTTTGGGAGATGTTTCCCAATAGTAAAAAACTGGGCGTGACGGCTACTCCGTGGCGTATGAGCCATTGTGGTTTTACGGCTTTGTTTGGTGATATTGTATTGGCAAAGAGTATTGAATGGTTTGTCAATCACGGTTATCTTGCTAATTATGATTATATCAGCATTAAGCCCAATTCAGAGGTTCAACACGCTATCAACGGTATAGACCGTATAGGAGCCGACGGAGATTATTTGGATTCTGAGTTGAGTGCAGTGATTGACAAGGATAAGATACGTGCCGGTTTATATAAAAGCTACGAAAAATATGCCAAAGGAAAGAAGGGTATTATCTATGCCATCGACCGCAAGCATGCCAATCATATCTGTGAGTTGTATGCCACAAAGGGCGTTAGTGTCTGTATGATAGATGGTACAACTCCAACCGCTGAGCGTGAGCAAAAGATAGCAGACTTTGCCATTGGCAGTATAGAAGTCATTGTGAATGTCAACATCTTCTCAGAAGGCTTTGATTGTCCTAATATAGAGTTTATACAGTTGGCTCGACCAACCAAGTCGCTTTCGCTTTATCTCCAGCAGGTGGGTAGAGGTCTTCGAATATCGGAAGGCAAGGAGACTACGGTTATATTGGACAACGTAGGACTTTATAATCGTTTCGGTACTCCGATGGCAAACCGTCATTGGCGGTATCATTTCCTTGGTACTGATAATGAGGAGGGCTATAATGATGGTTCTGGTATTAAACGAGACTTTATTCTTGATTCTGATTCAGAATATGAGCCTGATTATTCAGAAGCAGATGAAGAAATGGTTGTTGTTGAGCATGCAGAAGGTAACGCTCAGGTAAGGCCTGATGCTGCTAATCAAGCTGCAAGCCTTTCGGAGTATAATGTATTTAGAAAGAATGGTTTGTATGGTGTCTGCAACCATAACAACAGGGTGATAGTTCCACCCATCTATGAAGAGATGCGCCCTTACTACAAAGGATATATTCCGTTTAAGCAAAATGGAAAGTGGGGTATCTTGATAGCAAATGGAACGGTTAAGGTTAAGCCGAAGTACTATAATATCGGTCCGTTCATCAATGATAGAGCTGTGGTGCAGAATACAGCTGACAGTGAGGAATATTATATTAATGGAAATTTAGAAAGGATTACTGAGTAATGTCTAAGAAAATATACAAGATAGTCGATTTGTTTGCAGGATGTGGAGGTTTGAGCTGTGGCTTGGAACAAGCAGGCTTTACACCATGGTTCGTAAATGAAATTATCGAAACGTTCTGTAACACATACAAAAGAAATCATAACCTGGATGATAGTCATTATTTCGTTGGCGACATTAACGAATTAAATGAGAATCTGGATGACTATAAAGAATATCTGGAAGATATAACGCTGGTATGTGGTGGACCTCCTTGTCAAGGATTTTCTATGGCAAATCGTCAGAGAATTCTGGATGATCCTCGTAATCAATTATATAAAGCCTATCTTTATTTTTTAAGCCAAGTGCGCCCCAAGTTCTTTATAATGGAGAATGTTAAAGGAATGTCTAAGAAGATAGAAGAGATAAAAGATGACTTTACTAAATATCTTGGTGCGGAATATCAGTTTGATTATAGACTCTTGAAAGCTCAGGATTTTGGTGTGCCTCAAAATAGAGAGCGTTTCATAATGATAGGCAATCGCGTTGGGGTAAATCCTAATGATATATTTGAAGAAATATCCAAACAGGGACGTTCACCGTTCGTTTTAAAGGATGTACTTGAAGGTTTACCACATCTTGAGTCAAGAAAAAGAATTGGAATAAATGAAGAGAACGAACAGTCTGGATTTACAGAACGAGAGTTTGTGTATCCAGAAACAGAATTTTACCATTTTATTAATGGATATAGACATATAGATAAATTATATAATCACAAGAATAGGTACAATAATCCTAGAGATATAGAAATTTATCGTCGTTTACCACAGGGAGCCAATTCTTTGCATGATTCAATAGCTGATATTATGCCATATTCACGAAGAAATAATATCTTCAAGGATAAGTATTTTAAATTGGATGAAACTCAGATATGTAAGACAATAACATCTCATATGAAGTTTGATTGTAATATGTATATTCATCCTTGGGAGGCACGAGGTCTAAGTCCACGTGAAGCTGCCAGAATCCAGACCTTTCCAGACGATTATGTGCTGACCGGAGCTCAGAATTTATGGTATGCTCAAGTGGGAAATGCTGTTCCTGTAAAACTGGCTAGAGCTATTGGCATGGGTATTATGAAATTTATTGTGACATGAGACATTTAGAACTATTTGCTGGTATTGGAGGATTTCGTCGAGCCATAGATTTGGTTGGACAAGATTATCATGTGCCTGTGATATGCGTTGGATTCTCTGAAATCGAGTCTAAAGCCGTCTTGACTTATAAAACCAATTATAATACCGAAGGTGAATTAGAATTAGGGGATATAGTTAATTTTACTTCTGATGAACGTAATGTTGTTGAGCTACCTGATTTTGATTTGTTAACTGGTGGCTTTCCTTGTCAGACATTTAGTATGATGGGAGCAATGGCTGGATTTCAAGAGGACCGGGGACAGATGTTTTTCCGAATAATGGATATTGTAAAGTTCAAACATCCTAAGTATATTTTGTTGGAGAACGTGAAGAATTTAATGATTCATGATCGTGGTAAAACAATTCGTAGGATATTGCAAGAATTGTCAGCGGAAGGATATATTGTTCATCATGATGTTTTCAATTCTGTTAATTATGGACTTCCTCAAGTGAGAAATAGAACACTTATTTTTGCACGAAGTTCGAAATACGGAGATTTTGAGTTTACAAATGAGTTGGTGTCTCAACATTTCAATTCATTAGAGCGGAATGATTGTTCTCTCTGTTTCTATAACAATACAATAGATGTGTTGGCAAAGAACGTTTCAGAGAAGTACTATTTGTCAAAGAGGATAAAACCAACCATTCTTAGTAATGGTAGCGGTAAGTTTAAATCGAATTCAGAAATCGATAAACTTGTAGCAAGAACCCTTACGGCTTCTATGCATAAAATGCATCGTGCATGTCAGGACAATTACTATAGTGATATGTTTATAGACAGCAAAGGTGAAATTAGACCTTCTACATGGATGTCAAAGGAAGAACTGGCAGAGATACCAATAAGAAGATTAACACCACAAGAAGCTTTTATGCTGCAAGGATTTCCTTCTTCATTTGCCTCTGATGCTAGCAAAGCTGGTGTGGCTGATGGTGCTTTATATAAGCAAGCTGGTAATGCGGTTAGTGTTAATACTATCTATGCGGTTTTATCTTATTTGATTGATAATAACATAATGAGAATGTAATTATGGGAATGGTAAAGAAAATTCGGCGTCAAGACAGTGGGTGGAAGCAAACCGCTGGATGTTCTGGGGAGACGAGTATTAATTTGAGTAGTGAAATATTCGACTATCTTTCCTATGGCATGGTAGATTCTGGTGAAGAATGTGGAATAACTTTTCGCATTTATAAGAAGGACTATGTTGATGCTTTAAGTTTTATTGAGTCTCAGCTTCCTCTGTATAGAAGTACATCTAGAGAAAGTATAAAAATAGAAGTAGGGAATCCTATCTTTGAAAAACTCTTATGTGCCATAGATAGTTTCTTTGGCAATAATGATTTTAAGGAGTATACTGTTACTTTGTATCGAAGAAAGGATGGAAGGATTTATTTAAAAAACTTGAAGCAAAAAGGGTTTACGATTCGTGATTTCCTAGTTGAATTTTCTTCTGCTTTAGATTTCGAAATGGTAGATGATTGCTTTGAATTGAGATTGATACCGTTTTACATTTAACAAAAAAAAATATGATAACATTATATAAAGAATATTCGATTGGCGTTAAAAAACTCTCTGATGCAGAGTTGAATAGAGATAACTCTCCTAGTGGTCAAACTCACATAGGACTTTCTGAGAAGGTTTTAACCTATCTGCCAAATACTCCAGAACAGCAGGATGGTATTCTTGTTGTAAATCAGTCATGTTCTTTTGTGGAGTGTGCGTTTAGCAAGATAGGTAATAAGAGAAGTACTAAGATTGATTCTCAAACTAGTACACCTGTAAAGTCTGTTGTTAAGCAAATTAGAAATATTGCTTCTAACGCAAATGTAGGATGGTATCTTGTGTGGTTCGCATTGGAAAACCAGACTCCTGTATTCTGGCTTCTAAATGAAAAGTCTGAGGATTATTTGGGTTTGGAGGATATTTTCGAAAATAGCCAATCTTTATCTGTATATACAGCATCAAAGGAAGAATATTTTAGATTGCTGACAAAAATTCGTTCTTTCAAAAAATTGCTTGCTATAATAGATTCAACGTATGATACATCGCACGAGAATAGACTTATTTCAATATCTAAAGAACATAGAACTTTTGTACATTTATGTTTGGATTATTTTCGTATGATGGGAGAGTTGGACAAAATGCTCCCCTATTTTAATACAAAAGAATCTAATGTGCCTGTCTCTATTAAAAAAGATGGTGCATATAAGTTGCAGAATATGTTTATGTTTGCCGACATAACGGAAATAAATACTCGTAATTCGACAGATAATGGAAGAAGATGGTACACAGATCCATTCTTTGTTGATGGAAGAGAAATGTATCTTTATGTAGATTGGTTTCCTGGAAAAGATTCAAAAGGAAAAGATACCCAGTTGATGGTTCCAGATTTTGTCAAGTTTGTATCTGATTGCTTTGGCAAAAAATATGTGTATCGCAATGCTCAAGGAACTCATGAGATGTGGGAGATTAATAATCCGGAAAGTTTTGAGACCATACAAAATGTAAATGGTGAAGAAACTTCTGACTATATCAATTTCAAACATCTCCTGGAGTATTTCTGTGCCCATCTTCAGTATGTCGTAACTGGTGATGAAACAGTAAAAGGCTACGAGGAATATCTGAAGCCATTTATAAAGAATAATTCTTTTAGAAAGTCAGGACAAGGATACAAGGGTGATAATATCCAAAAGCAGATAGAGCCATGGGAGCAATATTCTGCTGGTAGAATTTGTATCGCTGTACATGGACAGGGTCCTAAAGGAAATGCCGCTTATCTACATTGGGATAGTACAGGGCATAATGTGCTTGCCAACTGGAATGGTGATACTATCATTTCTCTGAAACTGGTAGAATATTTTGAACCTTCTAAAGAGAGAATCACTAAAGATACTATGTCTTTGGATGAACTTGGCTTATATGATGGTCAGGAACCGAATGAGAATCTCAAAAAGTTCTATGACGCATTTGTTGAATTGTTGAAAAATGATTCAACTATGCCATTGGAAGAGGACGAGGATAGCCCCCTGGAGTTTGGAGATTTCACCCCTCGCCAAATCATCTATTATGGTGCTCCTGGTACAGGTAAATCGCATACCATCAAAAAGGAAGAGGATGAAGGTAAGATTACCTGCATCCGTACTACCTTCCACCCTGATAGCGACTATGCCACATTTGTAGGCTGCTACAAGCCACATAAGATAAACGGCACAAAGGATTTGACTTATGAGTTTGTGGAGCAGGCTTTTTTGGAGGCTTACAAACAGGCTTGGATGAACCCAAAGGAGGAAATCGCCCTGGTAATCGAGGAGATAAATCGTGGTAACAGTGCCCAGGTGTTTGGTGATATCTTCCAGCTGCTGGATAGAAGCGACGACGGATGGAGTACTTATCCTATCAAGGCTGATACGGATATAGCAGAACATCTGGAAGAACTTCATATCCCTGGGTATGCTGCGACAATGAATCAGAGATTTGGCTTGGATAAGGAGGGTAACGATAGATATCCTGATAGGAATTGGTTTGGCTTTATGGCCCTGCCACCTAACATGAGTATTCTTGCTACCATGAACACCAGCGACCAGAGTCTTTTCCCAATTGATTCTGCCTTCAAGCGCCGCTGGGACTGGAAGTACATCAAGATTAAGCCTGGTAAGAATGAGAACGGGGAGAAGTTAGACTGGAACATCCAGATAGAGGATGCGAACGGAGAACCTGTGAAGATAATAGGTGAGAGCACGAAGCTCCCTTGGTGGGAATTTATCCAGAAGGTGAATGTAATCATCGCTTCCATGACCTCCAGCGCCGATAAGCAGCTGGGCTATTTCTTCTGCAAGCCATCTAAGAAGGCTAATGAGACAGACGAGAAACCTACCATCATTACGGCTGATACATTGGTGGGCAAGGTGATATTCTATCTTTGGAACGATGTCTTCAAAGACTATGGCTTTGAAGATGCTTCGCTCTTCACTTATCAGAAAGACGTGGAGGGAAAGAATATGGAGAGAGACCTGGCTTTTGCCGATTTCTACGATGAAGAAGGAGAAAAAGTAAATACAGAAAGACTGGTAGACTTTCTGCAGAGAGTGATGAACTGGCAAAACAATAAATCTGAAAACGAATAATGTATATTCTATTTGAGGAACATCAGTACGACAGTGCTAAAGTAGAAAACATATTGAAGGACATTTACGTGCTGCAGGATGTGGACAAGAAGGTAAGCGTACAGTATGTGGGCTATTTTTACAATCCACAGTTGAGAGACTGTGTCTTTATTTTACCTAAGGTCCTTTTAAAAGATGATCCTCAAAAGAAAACAGAAGTGCTGGCAGGTGTGACACTGGAGAATGGAGAAACTGTAAGTCCGGAACAGGTGCTGACACCTGAAGACCAGAAAAAACTGAGCCGAGAATATCGTAAATTCATCTACGAATTTTCGGTCTGGGTTTACCGTGCTCTGAGTGTGTTCTACAAGGCTAATCCTGATAGTAAGGCTATTCTTTATAAGCATATTACCCGATCAGGGAAAGGCAAGCGACAGCACACGAATACCTATCTCGATATTGTTCTTTCGCTGATTAGGTTTAATCAGGAGAACCGTGATTTCGTACTCTTTACCGTCAAGAATCTGCACCGTGGCAACAATAAAATAAACTGGACAAAAACCATCAGTCATTCTTCTGCCTTCATGCAGAAGAACGGAGCGCCTGTATATTTGAAACTTGTCAATAAGAAACGTATCGTGAACTATGAGGAGGAGCTGTTTGTCATTTACTATAGTATTTTGAATTATCTTAATGAAGAATATGGCTTCCAGACGCCTATCAATATCCAGTATGAGCTGATTACAGGTAAGCAGTTTAGGGAATATCTTAAGGGTATGGGTAAGATGAGACTCATGCAGATCAAGTATAAATATTTCTCAGATATGGCTCTCCAACTTTGGGATTTATGTTATGCGTTCTTCGAGAACTCTTATCGTATTGCCATCAATGCGCATGCTCAGGAATACATACTTGCCAAGAGTTTCAATGTAGTATTTGAAGCCATGATAGATGATTTGATAGGTACTCCGCACAGTAATATACCAAAGGGGCTTGCAGACCAAAGTGACGGTAAGCGTGTGGATCATCTTTATACAGACTTGGCATTGACTTCGAATGATGAACAGGCCAACAGGGAAGTTTACTATATTGGTGACAGTAAATACTACAAGAATGGGCATCCCCTTACGTCAGAGTCTATATATAAGCAATATACTTATGCAAGAAATGTAATACAATGGAACATCAATCTGTTCCTTTCGGATGAAACTGCTTTTGACGACAAAGATAGAGAAAACAGAGCCAAGGACAGAGAGAGCTTCAAGGATATTCATTTGCAGGATACTGGTGCAACAGAGGGTTATGATGTGATTCCTAATTTCTTTATCAGTGGTTTTGTATATGATGATCACAGATATAATGCTGGTGATAAGAATATACGCAAACATTATAATGGTAAGGGAGAGCATTGTACTACTGTTTCATACCAGTTCCCAGACAGACTCTTTGACCGTGATACACTTTTTCTATCGCAATATGATGTGAATTTCCTGTATGTGCTTTTTCTTTATGCACGCAACAAAGCTAACGAAAAAGCACAGTGGAAACGAAATGTTAGAGACATTTTCCGAAACGAGATTAGAGAGGTGATACAGAAAGAGTACTGCATCTATGCCATGAGAGCAAAATTGGGAATAGACGGAGAACTGTATATGCAGAAACATTTCTATGAGTTAAATGGTAGAGTGTTTAAGCCTTATGGTGAGGATAGAGAAGTCTATTTTGCTTATGCACGTCCATATGCCAAATGGAAAGAGACAGAAGAACAGTTTAATGAACTTAAGGAAGATTTCATAATAGAAGAATGTAATATGGGTAAAGATCCCCAAAAAGTGTTACAGCCTTCGGTAGAGAAAGAGTTAAAACAGCCTATGGTTTCACCACAATGGCTTACTGTACATTATTTGGAACGTGATCTGAGCCGAGGTATTCTTGTAGGCTATTATAAATCTGAGCAGCATCTGCAATGGATTCTTGGAAACAATGACAAAGGAAGCTTGGTTTATAATGTGCGCTTGAAACTTAAAGACGATGAAGTTCGAGATGGTGCTCATTCTGCGTATTTTTATGAAAAACAGAATGTCTGTTTTGTGATTCTATACACTGATGGAGTGGAAGAAACAGGCGAATATCGTGTGTTTCATGTCAAGGATACCGCAGGCAGAGTGACAGAGGAGAGGATGCGTAAATCTTGGTATCCAATGGAGACTGCCGAAGGAACAGAAGTGGTAAATCGTAATTATTTCTTTTATCGACTTGACGAGGAGGTTAATATTGGAAAGATAGATATCAGAAAATTGCTTGCTGATTTAAGGACTTCCCATCTAACGAAGTTTAAGAGTTATGTTCCTGGAGAACCTCTGTTTACAACAGCAGAAATACTGAAGGAATATAGAAAATAATTTTATATCGTAAGATTTATATCCAATGTCAGACCGCTTGACCATACAACAACGCCACAACAACATGGCGGCAATTAAAGGCAAGAACACCAAGCCGGAGATGGTGGTGCGGAAATACTTGTGGAGCAGGGGGTTCAGGTACAGGGTGAATAACCCGAGGCTGCCTGGACACCCAGACATCGTATTGCGCAAATACCATACGTGCATCTTCGTGAATGGATGCTTCTGGCATGGTCATGAGGGGTGCAAATACTACAGGGTGCCGAAGACGAATACGGAGTTCTGGGAGAGGAAAATCTCACGCAACAGGGAGAGAGACCGGGAAGAACAGAAACAGCTGGCAAGGATGGGGTGGCACTGCATCACCATCTGGGAGTGTGAACTGAAAGGGGAGAGGAGAGAGAAGACACTCGAGTCGCTGGAGTACACGCTCAACCATATCTTTATCCAGGACAGGGACCTGAGATACAGGCTGCCGGAAAGGGAGGACATGGGTATGGCTGCGGAAGAGAATGTTTTATTATTCTAATGTTATTTTGTCATAGTTTTTGGCTATGACAAAATAATATTTTTTCTTAAAAGAGGAGGATTTTATTTAGAAAATCAACCTGTCCTTTTTTAGCCATAATAAGGGGGGCGAAAACCCACCAGTCCTCCCTTACCCTTAAGGGAGGGTCCACCTCTCATCTCGGTCTTCTCCCCTCAGGGAAGAAGAGGAAACCGCCCTACTCGGTGCTCAAACCGCTTCGCTATAAGGTTGGCGGACCATCAGAGGTCTTCGCCAGCAGCGGAGCTGCATTTTGCGGTATGCGACCGCATGGATACAAATCGCTTACGGGCTGCTTGCTGGGTTCTTGCTTACGGTTTGCTCGATGCTGGCTTGGTACTCATTCCAGTTTGCTTGATACTTGCTTGCTCGAAACTTGATTGCTGCTGATGGGTGCTTGTTGATGCAGGAATTACTGCTGGACTTCTTGCCAATCTATGAGGCCTTTGCCTTTATCGTCGAGCTCAAGGCCTAATCCGATGACCTGACGGCTGTCTGCAAGGAAAGGTTCCAGATACTGGCGGTCGAAAATCTGATGAGTGGCAGCAGACTTGCCTCCGTTGTTTCGCAATTTCAATTCTATTACGTAGATATAACGGGAGGTCTGTACTGTCATGTCGATTCTACCTGTGGAAATCATTTTCTCTACTTCTACCTTTAGTCCAATGGCATTGAGGATGGTACTGATAATGAGACGATAACGCTCTTCCATGTCCATGGAGGCGAGTTTCTTATTGCTGTACGGCACGTCGGCTATCAAGGCCTTCAGGGTCTTCATTGCCTCGTTTGTCTCGCCTGTCCCTAATTGGGCGTACAGATTGGCTTGGAGCGATTGGAGGTCGCTCTCTGAACGGAGGGCGAGGGATGGGAGAACCTGGTCGTAAAGGGCTTGTTTCACCTCTTCGTTGGGGAAGCCAAGTGTATAGCCAAACTCGTCGTATTTCTTGATGGTGAGGTAGCCTGACTGGTAAAGGAACAGCTCGGCACCTCCTGCACTGACATCAGATGTCTCTAAGGTGTTTCGCATGATACGGCAATTCTCGAAGTTCTTCAATCGAAGCTCCATGTTGTCGACAAATTTCGGTATCAGCGAGGTGGCCCCTGATGCTGCCCAGTAATTGCTGAGCTCTTGTGTGCTCAATGCGTTGATCAGGCTATAGGGGTTGTAGATGTCTGTCATATTGCGGCGGCTGAAATGGTAGCCGTCATAATAGGCTTTCAACTTGTCGTGAGTTTCCTGAAGTGTCCAGTTGTTGACTTCGCCCATTTTCTCCAGCTCTGGCTTGAAGTTTGTTAATATTTCTTCTTCTGTGATGCCACAGATGGTTGCATATTCTGGCAGGAAACTGATGTTGGTCAAATTGTTGAGCACGGAGAAAAGTGAAATCTGCGTGAACTTTGTGATGCCCGTGATGAAGACAAACTTTTCGTATTCGTCGCAGGCCTTCAGTACTGCAAAGACATCGCGATAGACTTCGGTGCAGGCTTTGTGATGTTCCGTCTTCCATGAATGTTGCAGCGGTGAATCGTATTCGTCGATGAGAATGACTACCTTGTTGCCGGTTTTGTTGTATGCACCTTCAATGATGTTTTGGAATCTTACGGCAAGAGAGCTATCCTGCCGCACAGCAATGTTATATTCCGATTCAAGGTTGTGAAAAACATTGTCAAGATAACTCCACACTCTTTTCGGTTCGGCTCCTGCCAGACTCATATCGAGACGGATGACAAGATATTGTTTCCATTCTTTCTCTAACTGCATGATTTTCAGTCCCTCGAAGAGTTCTTTTCTCCCTTCGAAGTACATCTGTAGTGTGTTGATAAGAATTGACTTGCCGAAACGGCGGGGACGGCTCAGGTAGTTGTACTTTTTGCCATGATTCGCCAAATGCCAGATGAGGTCGCTCTTGTCTACATAAAGATAACCTTCTTCTCTGATTTCTTTGAACGATTGAATGCCTGTCGGCAGCTTTCTGTTGCTGATGTCTGTCATATTTGGTTCTCCTTGATTAATAATGCAAAGATAATGCAAATGAGCGCCATGAAAGATTTTCTTTCAAATTGCCGAGTGCAGCTTATCTTTTGCAAAGATAATGCAAATGAGCGCAATGAAAGATTTACTTTCAAATTGCCGAGTGCAGCTTATCTTCTGCAAAGATAATGCAAATGAGCGCAATGAAAGGTTTACTTTCAAATTGCCGAGTGCAGCTTATCTTCTGCAAAGATAATGTTTTCATGTGATATATGCAAAAAGATTGGCTTAATTTTGATAAAAAAGCCTCCGACTCTCACGAGCGGGAGGCATGATAAAAGAAAAAATGTATGAAGTTAAGGGAGTTAAGGAGTTTCAGATGTGGAAATGGATTTCCTTGAGCCATTTGCGGGTGTCGAAACAGGGACAGGCCTTGCGGACGCCGGGGAGGTCGCAGTGACCGAGGATCTCGGCATCGGGGAAGTCGACGCAGAGGCTGCGGAGCAATTCTTCCATGGTGATCTTCTGAGCTTCGGTACGGGTGTCGGCAGGACGACCCTTGGCATCGAGTCCGCCTTCGTAGCAGATGCCTATGCTGTTCTTGTTGAAGTGGAGGGCGTGGGCGCCTACTTCGTTCTCGGGTCGGCAGGGGTAGAGGGTGCCATCGCGGGTGATGTAGTAGTGATAGCCGACGCTGCTATAGCCACGGGCTTTATGGCAGGCTTCGAGCTGCTCGATGGTGAATCTCTGGGTGACTCTCGTCGCGCTGCAATGCAGCACGAGGAGAGAGATGTTACGATGGTTTTTCATTGTCGTTAGATTTATTTGGTTAACAAACGATGGGGTGGTTCGTCTACATTCTGCCGCAGCTGGTGACGCAGAAGGCGCCGGCAATGGCGGTGAGAACGGTGATGACGAAGTTGATGATGTTTTTTAATGTTTCTTTTTTCATAATGGTTTAATTTTTTAATGGTTAATGTTTTTTCGAGGAGTTAAGGGAGTTAAGACATTACTCTCCTTCGCCGCCGGTATTCTCGCCGCCTGATGGGTTGCTGCCTGTGCCTCCTGAAGGGTTGCTGCCTGTGCCTCCGCCTGTGGTGCCGCCTGGCTTCGTGGTGGAAGAGGTGACGAGGATGTCGGCTGCATCTTTGAGGTTGGCGTCGAGATCAAGACGGCTGTTGGTGAGCTTGCCTGTGGCACGGGCACGGAGCTTGACACCCTCTATGTTCTTTGCCACGGTGAAGGACTCCTTCGTGTCGGCTCCCTTCTTGGGTCGGATGCCAATGGAGAAAATGGCGAGGTCGTCGATCTTCACGGAGTAGCCGCTGAGGACGAGTTCCTTGACGCACTTCACCATGTCGGTGAGGATGCCGCGTACGGCTCCTGCCGAGAAGGGTGTGTTGTGGCTCGACATGTGCTCGGCGAGTTGGTTGATGCTGATGGTTGCGGTGACTGCAGGACGGGCATAGTACTTGCCGTACGTTCCTGGGAACTTTTTGTTGTTGTTTTTTACTAACTTGTAGAGAATCATTGTTCTTTTAGATTTTGGTTAATGTATTACTTTAGTGCACTAAGTTCATTCTCTCTGAATGACAATGCAAAGATACGATGATTTTATTTGGCAATGATGCCAAATAAAACATGTCATGAGAAATGGTGCCAAACGATGCGAAATGATGCTTTTTGATTGCATCATTTCGCAAAATCCACCAGTCCTCCCTTAGCCTTAATGAGGGATTTTTTCTAAAGCCCACCTGATTTCCTTAGTATTAATGAGTTTTTTTTCGAAAACCCACCAGTCCTCCCTTACCCTTAAGGGAGGGTCCACCTCTCATCTCGGTCTTCTCCCCTCAGGGAAGAAGAGGAAACCGCTCCTTCTCGTCGCTCGTAACCATTTCATTCTATGGTTGGCGGACCATCAGAGGTCTCGCCAGCAGCGGAGCTGCGGTTTTTTGTGCGGGGATAAACCCGCTTTCACTCAAGGACTTGCTTAGGGGCTGCATGGTAGATGCTTAGGGACTGTTTGGTAGATGCTTAGGGGGCTGCTTGATGATGCTGTGACAACACAAAACGTCCTGAAAATCTCCCCATTTGCAAAAGTGGAGTAAAAAAATGCTGAGATTCTTTGCTTTTTCAGAAAAGAAATCGTATTTTTGCAGCAATAAAAAAGATTTTATTATGGATGTAACAATACAATCGGTCAATTTACAACTTCCGAGTTCAGACATTCAGTTTTTGAAGGAATTGGCTAACAGGATGGGATGGAAAACCAGTACTGTAAACTCAGAAACTTCCAAGACAGAGTTGGACAAGGCCATTCTTGATGTTAAGAAGGGAAACGTGAAAAACTTCGACACATTAGAGGAAATGATGAACTATTTAGATGCTTAAAAATGTATAAGTTACAACTCTCTGGAAGATTTAAGAAATCGTACAAGAAGTGTATCAAACGAGGATATAACAAGTCTTTGTTTGAGGAAGTTGTGACTATTTTAATGAAAGGAGAACAATTACCTGCAAAATACAAAAATCACCCATTGCATGGCAATTATGAAGGTTGGAATGATTGTCATATACTTCCTGATTGGATTTTAGTCTGGAAATACAATCATGACGAGTTAATCCTTTGCTTGCTTGATACAGGAACTCATTCTGATCTGTTTTAGCAAATTTACAGCAATAGCATTTATGAATTTGGCAAAGCTGCATAAGTAATTCACTCAAGTTTCATATGTTCAGAAGTTAAAGGTGTTAAGACAACAGCCCCTAAGCGATTCGTGTCCATGCGGTCGCATACCGCAAACCGCAGCTCTGCTGCTGGCGAAGACCTCTGATGGTCCGCCAACCTTATAGCGAAGCGGTTTGAGCACCGAGTAGGGCGGTTGACACATCCCCTGTCCCCTGAGGGGAAAGGGGCTTGGGGAAAGCGGTGGACCCTCCCTTAAGGGTAAGGGAGGACTGGTGGGTTTTCGAAAAATCCCTCATTAATGTTAAGGAAATCCAGGTGGGTTTTCGAAAAAATCCATCATTATGGCAAAAGAAAGACAGGAGTAGTTTCGAAAGAATCCTTATGGCAAGAGAAGATAGACGGGAGTAGTTTCGGACAGTTCTTTGCAAAGAGCTGTAGCAGCATGAGCTGCTACAGCATGCTTCAGGGTTCATCAAGGTACTGAAAGATGAGATCTACTTGCTGTCGGCTGTAGAAATGGGAGTTTTTCGCTACGTTGCACCGTTGCAGTGCGACGTAGAGTTCGGGAATGTTTTTGATCCAACGTGAGAGTCGGTTGACTGCGACCTTTGGGGTCGAATTGGGGAAGTAGAGCATGGCAAGCTCTGCTTTTTCGTATAGTCTGATTTGCATTTTTATTAATGGTTTTTGTTTATTTTTTTGGGGGGTAAGGGAGATGTTCAGGAGTTAAGGGAGTTAAGGAGTTAAGACAACAGCCTTATTGTTTGTATATTTAGCTGTAAAGCATATGGCTTTAGCTTCTTAAACTTCCCTATTTGCGAAAGTTGAGTTAGATGAATTTTAAAGCTTTTGCCCTTTACCTTTCCGCTATGCGCCGGTGACCGTTGGTTCTGGGCGCCTTGCCGATTGCCATTATACCCAGGGCGCTGCCCTGGGCTAAGAGCTTCTGCCCCTTCAGGGCG
>NZ_VZAD01000051.1 GCF_009495355.1 Segatella copri | reverse complement strand
ATAGAAGTATCATAAATCTGATAGAAGTATCATAAAAAACGTCATCTAAGTATCACAAAATCGTCATGAGGCATTATGCATAAAAGCAAAGCCGCAGATCTGCAAGGAGTGCCCAAGAATCGCCTGACTTTTGGGCACTCTGTGCACACCGCATGGGCAATCAATGCCCGATGCTTGTTCAATCAATGCCCGATGCTTGTTCAGTCGATGCCCGACGCTTGTTCACTGAGTGTCCACTTGACGGGCAAGACAGACCACCTGATGGTCTCTTACAGAACGGCTTATGTGATTTTATTCCTAATCCAGCTTGTCAATCTTTCTTCTTATTCATAGTTTGTATTGGCATTCTTTACATACTGGAAGAGTAGGTGCTAAAGTTTTGAAACTTTAGTCTTTTAAATCGACTCAAAGCCGAATTTAATGATGTTTCTTGTGATTTATGATACTTCTATGATACTTCTATGATACTTCTTGTAAAATAAACGAAAAAGTATCATTCTCGTATTGTGCAGTATATCAGATGTTTATAAGGATATCGTGCTAAATAATGATACTATGATACATTTTCCCGCAAAAAACATTTATGCGCAGGCAATTATTTTTAATACATCTTTCATATTATCCAGCTCAAGTTTCCCAAGTTTTATCCCACACGCCCTGAAGGCTCAAAAGTTCTGTAAGGTAAAGCCTATCCATAGAAATCACGTATTTGGGATGACTGTCTTTTATCAATTTCAAATCACGGGAAACGACAAGGGGCTATATGTCACGATGAAAAGGTGGCGTATCTGACTTTTGAAGGGCGAAAAGAGGCAAAAAAGATAGTAAAAACAACTTTTTTGCAGAAAAAATGAAAAAAGTTGGCTAAAAGTTTGGTGGATACAAAAAATGTTAGTACCTTTGCAACCGCTTACGAAAAGTAAGGGCGTTTAGCTCAGCTGGTTTAGAGCATCTGCCTTACAAGCAGAGGGTCGGCGGTTCGAATCCGTCAACGCCCACAAATGAAGGTCTTGCAACATAAAAGTTGCAAGACTTTTTTTCTTTTTAAGCTAATTTATCATTATTTGTTCGGCTTTTTCATTGATTTTTTTTACCTTTGCACCCTATAAATAATACGTATTGGTTATGAATTTAGATTTACTGACAGCAATTTCCCCTATAGATGGACGTTACAGGGGAAAGACAGAGCCACTCGCAAACTATTTTTCCGAGTATGCGCTCATACGATATCGTGTTCGTGTAGAGATTGAGTATTTTATCACTTTGTGTGAGTTGCCTTTGCCGCAGCTTGCTTCTTTCGATTCAGCTTTGTTTGCTCGTTTGCGTGAGATATATCAGAACTTTGATGAGAATGATGCGCAGCGTGTCAAGGATATCGAGAAGGTTACCAACCACGATGTCAAGGCTGTAGAGTATTTTATCAAGGAAGAGTTTGATAAGATTGGCGGATTGGATGCTTACAAGGAGTTTATCCATTTCGGTTTGACCTCTCAGGACATCAACAATACCAGTGTGCCTCTTTCTGTGAAGGAAGCACTTCAGGATGTTTTCTATCCACAGGTAGAGGAGTTGATAGCTCAGTTGCAGACCTATGCCGATGAGTGGAAGGATGTACCAATGCTTGCCAAGACTCATGGTCAGCCAGCCTCTCCAACCCGTTTGGGCAAGGAGATTATGGTGTATGTCTATCGTCTTACCGAGCAGCTCAACAGTTTGAAGGCATGCAAGGTGACTGCCAAGTTTGGTGGTGCTACCGGCAATTACAATGCTCACCATGTGGCTTATCCTCAGTACGACTGGCGTGCTTTCGGCAATAAGTTTGTCAGCGAGAAGCTGGGCTTGGAGCGTGAGCAGTACACCACACAGATCAGCAATTACGACTATTTGGGTGCCATCTTCGATGCCGTTCGTCGTATCAACACCATTATTATCGACCTCGACCGCGACTTCTGGATGTATATCTCTATGGATTACTTCAAGCAGAAGATCAAGGCTGGCGAGGTAGGCTCAAGTGCCATGCCTCACAAGGTGAATCCTATAGACTATGAGAACAGCGAGGGCAACCTGGGCATAGCCAATGCCATACTCCAGTTCCTGGCACAGAAGCTTCCTGTAAGCCGTCTGCAGCGCGACCTCACCGACAGTACCGTATTGCGTAACATCGGTGTACCTATCGGTCACAGTGTGATTGCCATTCAGAGCACTTTGAAGGGACTTCGCAAGCTCATTCTTCATGAAGAGAAGTTGCAGGAAGACCTCGACAACACCTGGGCAGTGGTGGCAGAAGCCATTCAGACCATCTTGCGTCGCGAGGCTTACCCACATCCTTATGAGGCATTGAAGGCGCTTACCCGCACCAACAAGCACATGACCGAGGAGACCATTCATGAGTTCATCCAGGGCTTGAATGTGAGCGACAGTGTGAAAGCAGAACTGATGGCTATCAGCCCCAGCAACTATACAGGAATCTAACAGATATTAATCTTCAATTCCCAATCGCTACCTATCGAAGTATTTATCATATACCATATATATATATAAAGAACTAAAAGAATTATTTTAAAAAAAAGTTATTAACCCAGCCGTGAGGCTTTTAAGAAAGAAAAAGGAAAATGGATTCAGAATTTGACAACAAACCTCAGAGCGAATCGACTGCAAATGAAGGTGCCCGTGAGGGTTATACCCCAGCAGGCGGTTATCAGAAGAATTATCGCAGTAACGGACGCCCACAGCGTCCTCGTATCAACTCGCAGCGTGCTTACAGCAGCGGTCGCAGCAATGAAGGTGGATTCCGCCCAGAAGGTTTCGGAATGGCTCTTCAGCAGAATAATGGTGAGCATCGCCAAGGTGGTTATCAGCAGCGTGGTGGTTATCAGCCTCGTCAGCAGGGCGGTTATGGTCGTCCTCAGGGTGGTGGCTACAACAACCGTGGCGGATATCAGAATCGTCCACAGGGTGGTTATCGTCCTCGTTTCAACAACAATGATGAAGAGGGTGGCTATCAGCCTCGTCAGCAGGGCGGTTATGGTCGTCCACAGAGTGGTGGCTACAACAACAACCGTGGCGGTTATCAGTCTCGTCAGCAGGGCGGTTATGGTCGTCCACAGGGCGGTGGCTACAACAACAACCGTGGCGGTTATGGTCGTCCACAGGGCGGTGGCTACAACAACCGTGGCGGATATGGTCGTCCACAGGGCGGTGGCTACAACAACCGTGGTGGATATGGTCGTCCACACACACCAGGCTACGATCCCAATGCAAAATATAATCTCAAGAAGCGTATTGAATATAAGGAGGAGAACATCGATCCTAACGAGCCATTGCGCTTGAACAAGTTCCTCGCTAATGCCGGTATCTGCTCACGTCGTGAGGCTGATGAGTTTATTCAGGCAGGTGTGGTTACTGTCAACGGTGAGGTAGTAACCGAGTTGGGAACTAAGATTCTGCG
This sequence comes from Segatella copri, assembly GCF_009495355.1. GTDB lineage: Bacteria > Bacteroidota > Bacteroidia > Bacteroidales > Bacteroidaceae > Prevotella. Next base: position 40,610 of record NZ_VZAD01000051.1, on the reverse strand, counting down.
TACCGACGAAGTGAAGTTCCACGATGCTCCTGTCAGCTTGGAGAAGAAGGTTTACGTGCTTCTCAACAAGCCAAAGGACTATGTGACAACAAGCGACGATCCTCAGCAGCGCAAGACAGTGATGGACCTCGTGAAGGATGTTTGTCCAGAGCGTATTTATCCAGTAGGCCGTCTTGACCGCAACACTACAGGTGTGCTTCTTTTGACCAACGATGGCGACCTGGCCAGCAAGCTTACCCATCCTAAGTTCTTGAAGAAGAAGGTTTATCACGTACATCTCGACCGCAACGTGACAGCTCACGACCTGCAGCAGATTCGTGACGGTATCACTCTTGAGGATGGCGAGATCAAGGCAGACGCAGTAGAGTATGCTGATGACAACGACAAGGCACAGGTAGGTATCGAGATCCATAGTGGCAAGAACCGTATCGTTCGTCGTATTTTCGAGAGCCTTGGCTATCGTGTCACCAAGCTCGACCGTGTACAGTTTGCCGGTCTGACTAAGAAGAACCTCCGTCGTGGCGACTGGCGCTTCCTGACAGAGAAGGAAGTCGACATGCTCCGCATGGGTGCTTTTGAATAAGAAACAATAATATGAAGTTAAGGAGTTAAGGAGTTGACTCCTTAGCTCCTTAACTTCTTTAACTCCTTGAAGCATAATATTAACAATGGAAACAGTAAAAAGAACTAAGGTTGTAGACTTGCTCAAGAGCACAGCCTATGGCTCAATCGTGAATGTAAAGGGATGGGTGCGTACCCATCGTAGTAGCAAAGCAGTCGATTTTATCGCTCTTAACGATGGTTCTACTATTAATAATATTCAGATAGTAGTCGACCCATCCAAGGTCGATGAGAATCAGCTCCGTCAGATTACCACTGGCGCCTGCATCAGTGCAGTAGGTACTTTGGTTGAAAGTCAGGGTGCCGGACAGAGTGTTGAAATCCAGTGCGAAAGCATTGAGATTTACGGTCTCTGCGGAAGCGATTATCCTATGCAGAAGAAGGGTCAGAGCTTTGAGTACATGCGTCAGTATGCTCACCTGCGCCTCCGTACCAACACCTTTGGTGCCGTGATGCGTATTCGTCATAACATGGCGATGGCTATCCATACCTACTTCCACGAGCATGGCTACTTCTACTTCAATACACCTCTCATCACAGCCAGCGACTGCGAGGGTGCAGGTCAGATGTTCCAGGTAACTACCAAGAACCTCTACAACCTGAAGAAGACAGAGGATGGCAAGATAGACTACTCTGATGATTTCTTCGGCAAGCAGACTTCATTGACCGTTTCTGGTCAGTTGGAGGGCGAGTTGGGTGCCACAGCCCTTGGTGCTATTTATACATTCGGTCCAACTTTCCGTGCAGAGAACAGTAATACTCCCCGCCATCTGGCAGAGTTCTGGATGGTAGAGCCTGAGGTGGCATTCCTGGACATGGCTGGTTTGATGGAACTGGAGGAAGATTTCATCAAGTACTGCATCCGCTGGGCACTCGACAACTGCAAGGACGATCTTGCATTCCTGAACAAGATGATCGACAAGGGTCTGATTGCCCGATTGGAAAGTGTGCTGAACTCCGAATTCGTTCATCTGCCCTATACTGAAGGTATCCGCATCTTGCAGGAGGCTATAGCCAATGGCAAGAAGTTTGAGTTCCCATGTGAGTGGGGCGACGACTTGGCTTCAGAGCACGAGCGTTTCTTGGTAGAGGAGCACTTCAAGAAGCCTGTCATCATGACCAACTATCCTAAGGCCATCAAGGCTTTCTATATGAAGATAGACGAGGAGGAGAGTGGCTTCGGTGGCAAGAGCGGCCAGACCGTTCAGGGTACCGATGTGCTTTTCCCACAGATAGGCGAGATCATCGGTGGTTCTGTCCGTGAGGAGAGCTATGACAAGCTGATGGGCGAGATCAAGGACCGCAACATCCCAATGAAGGATATGGAGTGGTATCTCGACACCCGTAAGTATGGTTCATGTCCTCATGCTGGTTTCGGTCTCGGTTTCGAGCGCCTGATTCTCTTTGTTACAGGTATGCAGAATATCCGTGACGTGATTCCTTTCCCACGTACTCCTAAGAACGCAGAGTTCTAAGTGGTTTAAGTACGGGCTGAAGGCCCAAAAGCTCTTAGCCCAGGGCAGCGCCCTGGGTATAATGGCAATCGGCAAGGCGCCCTGTAAGGGCAAAAGCTTTGTAAATTGCCTGAAGTTTTAAAGCTTTTGCCCTTACAGGGCGACAGGTTTGCGTCCAAAATAACCCAGGGCGCTGCCCTGGGCTAAGAGCTTCTGCCCCTTCAGGGCGTGTGGGGTAAAATTTGCGAAACTTGAATAATATATAAAATGCCCTTCCTTTGTTTTATACTTCGGGGGGCATTTAATTCATAACACCAATCTGATGACAATAAAACCTGTATTTATTTATCTGTGTTTTCTGAGCGTATTGTCTGCTGCGGCTCAAGGCGTGGACGACAATGTGCATATAGTAAACTGTGTGGATCGGTATAAGTTTAAGGTGAATTCCGATGGTATTCCTGTCATCTCGAATACGACGGATTTGGAATATGGCGTGACAAAATATGCAGCACTTGTTCAGCCGAATGTCTACTATGGAGATTTTATCCGTTTGGACAAAGCTTCCTCCAAGGGCACGGCACAATATAAGTCTGCTACACCTGAGAATATCTTCTTTGATGACACCAAGGTCTGTTATTTCAATTATCGGATACCCAAGGTGGGTAAGACTTTGAAGGCCTCTTTTGCACGAACCTTTACCGATGCTGTTTATTTCACAAGAATCTCTTTTCCCGAAGACTACTATGTAGAGAACAAAACCGTCCAGGTGGTTATACCGAAGGCTTTATCTCAATATCATCTCAAGGAGTGTAATCTTCCTGCCGATGTGGTCAAGACAGCTGTGGCCGATGAGGCTGGCGACTCCGTGTTTACCTATGTCATGCACGGCTTGTCTGTGCCAGTTTCCGAGGCGGGAGCTCCAGCCTGGGGCTATACTGTTCCTCATTTGCTCGTAATAGGTTTGTTCAAGGATGAACAGGATATGTTCGCTTGGTCTAAGAAAATGGCAGATGTCGACTGTACGATTCCCAACCAAGCGGAAATCCTTGCAGAGATAGCCCAAGGTGCAAAGAGTGACAAGGAGAAAATTGCCAACACCTTTGCCTGGGTGCAAAGCCACATACGCTATTTGGCATACGAGGCCGGCGTTTCTGCCCATCAGCCAGCCACTCCTGCCGAAACGATCCGTAAGCGATATGGTGACTGTAAGGCCATGTCGCTCTTGCTGAAAACCTTGTTGAAGGCTCAGGGTTTTGATGCGCGACAGACAGATATCGGAACAGATGACATTCCTTATACATCGCATGAAGTACCCACCATTTCCTCTGTCAATCATGCGATATGCACGGTGTTCTACCAGGGTAAGCCCTATTATCTTGATGCCACCAATTCTTACATACCCTTAGGGTATATTCCTACAAATATTCAGGGACGACAGGCTTTGGTGGAAGAAGGAGAAGGATGCCGGGTCTATACGTTGCCCACATTGCCCCAGGAAGCTTGTTCCTCATCTGTGGAATACGATTGTGCACTTTCCGTAGAGGGGGATGGCAATTATGCCATGAAGGGCACTCTGAATTCTTCTTGGAAAGGAGATATGAAAGCCATGGTCTTGTCGGCATACGACGCAGCTGCGCAAGATGACAGACAGCAATTTCTGTCTCGTTTGTTGGGAATGGACGGCAATAATGACGAAATGAGGGATGTGGTGCTCAAAGGTAGTAGGCCCCAAGACGAACAGCTCGCCATCTCTTCCTCTTTTTATAAAGGAAACGTGGGAGTGTCGGCAGACCAATACCTCTATGTGGATATGAATCAGGACAAAGATGTGTGGTTGGAGAAAGTAGATACTGCCAAGCGGGTTTCCGACTATATGATAGGTATGAAACTGAAGAATGTGCGCAAGGTCAGTCTCTCTGTACCAAAAGGTATGCGTGTGCAGGAACTCCCTGCTCCTTTTGCGTCGCATACCCATTGGGCAGACTTGTCTTGTACGTTTTCCAAACAAGGCAATCGTGTCGTCATGAAAAAGGAGTATGTCATCAAGAACAGGCGAGTAGCCTTGAAGGATATTCCGGCATGGAACAAATTGGTTTCCGAATGGAATGATGCTTGCAACGAGCAAGTGGTTTTGCAAACTAAATAAGCAATGTTATACATTTTAAAGGTTGAACTATGAAACATGTGAGAATGATGGGAGTTGCTTTCTTCCTTTTGGCAATGCAACTCGTATGTTTGCCTGTTAAGGCTGACGACAAGGCTGATTACCTCAAGTTGGCTCAGAAAGTGCGTCAAGAAGTGTGGGACAATACTCCTGCTGACTTCAAGAAACGCACAGTGCCAGCGAAGTACAAGAACGAATCGGCTGTTATCCTCTCTTATTACCGGGAGTTGAGTACCGATTATTACCGTAAGGCAACAACGGAATTGTTTGTTAACCTCCGTCTGACACGTCAGATAGACTGCGAAGACATGGAGCGTATGCTGATACAACTCAACGACAAGAAAGCCTTGAAGGATTATTCTGAGTTTTCTTTCCGCACGAAATCAAAAAAGTGGGTAGGGGCATATCACAATAAGACCAATACCGTCCTGGGTATTCGTGTGTTGAAGAAAGACGGCAAGGTGCAAGTGGTCGACTTCGATGACTATGTGGATGTCAAGGAAGGTAAGAAAGGCAAGGACTTGAGCCAGAAGATTGCCGTGCCAGGATTGGAGGTCGGCGACTGTATTGACGTATTTTCTCTCGACCAGATTGACACGCAGGAACAGCGGTTGGATCCTTTTACTTTTTATTTTCGCCAAGACGAGCCGATTCTTTATAGCAGAGTGCATTGCGTGTTAGACCAAAGTTTGTCTACGGTTTATCGCTCGATGAATGGGGCTCCCGAATTTAAGCAGACCACGGACAAGGATAAAAACGCCGTGCTTGATTTTGTGATGGACCAACCTGTCGATGGAGAGCCGTCTGCTTGGTATAACTCTTCCTTGCAGTCTCCTTATGTTTTGATGTACATTACGCCCACTAAGTCGAAGACCATGGTGGTCGAGAAGGCCATGCGTCAGAAAGGTGTTCGAGCTAACCCTGATGTTGCGCCCATCCTACAAGATGACTGGAAGCTGATGAAGTCTTATGTTAGCAAGAACGGCTATTCGGCAGCAGGTCTTTCTGCGCAGAAACGCAGTGTGTATAAGTCGGCCAAGGATGAGTCGATGCCTGCCGACGAGAAAGCAGACCGTATTTATGCTTATGAATATGTTACTGGTGGAACAAGCCAAGAAGCCTTCAACCGTGTGCCCAACTTCTTGCGTAAGTTAGGGGTAGAAGTGGAAATGGGCATCACGACTGCTGTTGGCGAATTGCCTGTCGACAAGCTCATCAACTATAATTCTACCACTTGGTTCTTCCGCCTCAAGGGAACCAACCTGTATTATTTCCCTGGTACCTTTCCTAAGGTGGCATCGGACATCCCTTATAAGTTCCAGGGGCGTAAGGCATATATGCAGGATGTTGATGCGCCATTCGAAATCCCTGTAAGTACAGCTGCCACTAACAAGTCTGTCGTCACCATTAAGGTCAACATCGATGGTACCAAGATGAATATTCACCGCAGCATAGACTATTCTGGCGCACAGAAAGAATACGGACAAATGGTTAGCTCGCCAGATTATTATCTGTATGGTCCCGACCATCTTGCCGCTTTTTGGCGTTATTTGAAGTATGATGAGTCTGATCCTTATAGTGCTTTCTTGAAGAAAGATGCTTCCGTCATGAAGTCTGACTTTGCCGAGTACAAGCAAAAGGAGCAACCCGACCAGTTCAAGGAAGAGATAAAAGGCTATCATGAAGCGGAGCCAGTCAAGGTAAATGGTTATGGACTCGATTGTGTAGGCATCCGAAAAGACAGCGCAGACTTCGTTTATCATGTAGATTACGAGATGGAAGGATTGGTGAAACGTGCAGGAAGCAGCATGATGCTGGCTGTGGGAAAGCTGATAGGAGAGCAGATGAAACTGGAAGGCAATGACCGCATCCGTAAGGATCGTATCTGGCGTAGAATGGCATTTGCTGATGAGTGGAATATAGAAATAGCTTTGCCAAATGGCTATCAGGCTTCAGCAGAGTCATTGAAGAAACTGAATACCACCGTCAGCAACGATTGTGGCGAGTTCGCGGTGAAGGCAAGTGCCGAGGCTGGCAAGATCATAGTGCATGTAAGCAAGAGTTTCTTGCATCGTGAGGAACCAGTAGCCAACTGGGACAAAGTCTTGAAGTTGGTAGATGCTTGCAGTGCTTTCAATGAGAAACAAGTGGTGATCACCAAGAAGTAATTTGTTTTCGCTGTCACAACACAACTGTGATTTGCCGATTAAAATATACATGGTAAGTGACGGGTAAGGGGCAAAAACACAAAATAAGTAACTATTTATTTTGTGTTTTGCCCTTTTTGCTGTACCTTTGCACTAAAAATAGCAGACAGGCTGACTATTTTTCGTATAACAGAAACAATCGTAATAATATGGGAAAGATAATATTGACGGGCGACCGTCCAACAGGCAAGCTCCACTTGGGGCATTACATCGGCTCACTTCAGCGCCGAGTACAACTGCAGAATGCAGGCGACTTCGACAAGATGTTCGTGTTTATGGCCGATGTGCAGGCTCTTACTGACAATGCAGACAACCCAGAGAAGATACGTCAGAACATCACCGAAGTGGCTCTCGATTACCTCTCTGTAGGCCTTGATCCACAGAAGTGCACACTCTATATTCAGAGTATGATTCCTGAGCTTGCCGAGCTCACCACCTATTTGATGAACCTCATCAGCGTATCTCGTGTTCAGCGCAACCCAACGGTGAAGACCGAGATCAAGATGCGCAACTTCGAGGCCAACATTCCTCTTGGCTTCTTCTGCTATCCAGTAAGTCAGGCTGCTGACATCACAGCCTTCAAAGCTACAACCGTTCCTGCTGGTGAAGACCAGGAACCAATGCTGGAGGTAACACGTGAGTTGGTGCGCCGTTTCAATCAGATTTACGCACCTGTGCTTGTAGAGCCGGAGATTATGCTCCCCGAGAATGTGGTTTGCCGTCGTCTTCCAGGTACCGATGGTAAGGAGAAGATGAGTAAGAGTCTTGGCAACTGTATCTATCTGAGCGACGACGAGAAGACGGTATGGAAGAAGGTGAAGAAGATGTCGAACGGTGCTCCACGTATGAGTATGGAAGAACCAGGACATCTGGAGTGCAATGCCGTGTTCACTTATCTCGAGGCGTTCTCTACACCTGAAGATTTCGCTGAGTTCTGGCCAGAGTTCCAGAATCTCGACGAACTGAAGGCCCAGTATGTGAAGGGAGGCATCGGTGACGGAACCTGTAAGAAATTCCTCAACAGTGTGCTCAACAAGATGCTTACTCCTATCCGTGCTCGCCGTCATGAGTACGAGCAGGATATTCCTGAGGTGTTCAACATCCTGAAGAAGGGCAGTGAGGAAGCCCGTGCCTTTGCAGCCCAGACTATGGATGAGGTTCGCAAAGCCATGCGTATCGACTACTTCAGCGATGCAGCTTACATCGAGGAGCAGGCTGCGAAGTTTAAAATTTAATGAATAGGAAGATATTACATTTAGCGGTACCGTCGATAATCAGCAATATCACGGTACCGCTTTTGGGTTTGGTGGATGTCGCCATTGTCGGTCATATCGGCGATGCGTCTTATATCGGAGCCATCGCTGTGGGCTCGATGCTCTTCAATGTCATCTACTGGTTGTTCGGTTTCCTGCGCATGGGAACCAGCGGAATGACCTCGCAAGCATTGGGAAGACGAGACTTTTCCGAGGTGCAGCGACTCCTGGTGCGCTCTCTGAGTATCGGTGTGGGGATAGGTCTGCTGTTCTTTATCCTTCAGCGATGGATAATCGGATGCGGACTGTGGGCGATGTCACCCGAGACGGATGTCGTGGAGTTGGCTCGCAGATATTGCTATGTCTGCATCTGGGGTGCTCCCGCTGTGCTTGGACTTTATGGATTCACGGGTTGGTTTATCGGTATGCAGAACACCCGCATCCCGATGGTAGTGTCGCTGACGCAGAATGTGGTGAACATCATCGCTTCGCTGATGCTTGTCTTCGTCTGCAGGATGACGGTAGAAGGTGTGGCACTCGGAACGGTCATCGCCCAATGGTGGGGACTTCTGATGGCTTGTGTGCTCTATCGCCTCTACTATCGTAGATTGGGCAAGTATGATTATCGTCACCATATTTTTGATTCCGAACCACTGAAACGATTCTTCTCGCTCAACAGGGACATATTTCTCCGTACCGTATGTCTGGTGGCAGTGAATCTTTTCTTTACGGCAGCAGGTTCCCGCGAGAGTACGCTGGTGTTGGCTGTCAACACCTTGCTGATGACGCTTTTCACCATCTTCTCTTATTTTATGGATGGCTTCGCCTATGCGGCAGAGGCATTGAGTGGCAAGTATTATGGAGCCGGAAACAGGGTGGCGTTCCGGGAAGTAGTGAAGAGAACGATGATGTTCGGTGTAGGCGTAGCCGTCGGTTTCACCTTATTATATATAATAGGAGGCGAGAACTTTCTCTCGTTACTCACAAGTGATGAGAAGGTAATAACGGCATCCGGTGCGTATTTCTGGTGGGCAGTGCTGATTCCCTTGTCGGGCATGTCGGCATTCGTCTTTGACGGCATCTTTGTCGGTATCACCCAGTCAAAGTCGATGCTCTGTTCCACCGCCATTGCCTCAGCTTCGTTCTTCGTTCTGTTCTTCGTTCTGCATCCTTTACTGGGCAATCATGCCTTGTGGTTGGCCTTCGTTCTCTACCTTCTGTTACGGGGTGTAGTATTGTTCGTCATTTACCGCGGCCAGCTGCGTTAAGTGGCGGAGTATGTTCTTATAGAATATAATATTAGAAATAACGTACATTATTCTTTAAAAATTGCACACTGAAATATGGTGTGCGCATTTTTCCGCAAAACAACATTAATATAGTTTAAATCTCGGCTGATAATTCTTTTTAGTTAGCTTATTTTATTAATTTCGCACAGCAAATTTAAAAGAACATCAGCAGATAAATGACAGCTCAGGAATATTATCTACAGGGCAATGCCTATCGCAAACAAGGCGATTACAAGCATGCTCTCGATTGCTATATGGAAGCCATAGCCCTTGACCCCGACAGCCCTGCCGTCGTAGCCAAGGAAATGCTCGATAATATCCTCGGCTTTTATTGTAAAGACTATTATAACCCATGACAAAGAATAAAATTTTAGGGGCAATTGTGGTAGATACAGAGCGATGCAAAGGTTGTGCGCTCTGTGTGGAGGCCTGTCCTCACGATGTCATAGCGCTTGCCGAAAAGAAGGTGAATGTGCATGGCTATCGTTACGTAGAACCAGCGCATGCCGAGGCTTGTGTAGGCTGTACCTCGTGTGCCATCGTGTGCCCGGACGGTTGTATCACCGTTTATCGAAAAAAGGAGGAAATCTAACAATGGCAGAGCAAGAAGTAACACTTATGAAAGGCAATGAGGCTATCGCCCATGCCTGTATACGATGTGGAGCAGATGGTTTCTTTGGCTATCCCATCACTCCACAGACAGAAATCATTGAGACCCTTGCGCTCCTCAAGCCTTGGGAGACGACAGGTATGGTTGTGCTCCAGGCAGAGAGCGAGGTAGCCTCTATTAATATGGTGTACGGAGGAGCCGGAGCCGGAAAGCGTGTGCTTACCACTTCGTCGAGTCCTGGTGTGGCTCTCATGCAGGAAGGCATCGCCTATATGGCAGGTGCAGAAGTGCCTGGCGTTATCGTCAATGTGCAGCGTGGCGGTCCAGGACTGGGAACCATCCAGCCTTCGCAGAGTGACTATTTCCAGGCAACGCGTGGAGGAGGCAATGGCGACTACAACGTGATCGTACTTGCCCCGGCGTCGGTACAGGAAATGGCCGACTTCGTAGACTTGGCTTTCACCCTGGCATTCCGTTATCGCAATCCTGCCATGATACTGAGTGATGGCGTCATCGGACAGATGATGGAGCGTGTGGTGTTGCCACCGATGAAGCCCCGTCGCACCGAAGAGGAAATCGCTCGCGAGTGTCCTTGGGCAACTATAGGCAGAAGCAAAGACCGCCAGCCCAACATTATCACCTCGCTCGAGCTTAAGCCTGAGGTGATGGAGCAGCGCAACCTACATCTGCAGCAGAAATACCAAACCATACGCGAGAAAGAAGTGCGTTATGCTACTGAGCATATCGAAGATGCCGACTATGTCATCGTGGCTTTCGGAAGTGCCGCCCGTGTAGCAGAGAAGAGTATCGAGGTTGCCCGTCAGCAAGGCATCAAGGTTGGACTTTTCCGTCCCATCACCCTATGGCCTTTCCCGGAGAAGCAGCTTCATGAACTTGCACAGCGCTGTAAAGGCATACTTGTAGCCGAGATCAATGCCGGACAAATGATACAAGACGTGCGTCTGGCAGTCAATGGAAAAGTCCCCGTAGAACATTTCGGACGCTTGGGAGGAATCGTTCCTGAACCAGAAGAAATCGTTGAGGCTGTAAAACAACTTATCAGCAATACTCAAAGTACAAAATAATGACGAACAATATCATATCACCAGAAAACCTGGTTTACAAGAAACCAACATTGATGAACGACACCCCGATGCATTACTGCCCGGGCTGTTCTCATGGTGTGGTGCATAAGCTCGTGGCCGAGGTAATCGAGGAAATGGGAATTGAAGACAAAGCCGTGGGTATCTGTCCTGTAGGATGTGCCGTCTTTGCCTATCGTTACCTTGACATCGACTGGCAGGAAGCAGCTCATGGACGAGCTCTTGCCGGTGCCTCAGCAGTAAAACGTCTTTGGCCCGACCGCCTCGTCTTTACCTATCAGGGTGATGGCGACCTGGCTTGTATCGGAGCCTGCGAAACCATCCATGCCCTCAACCGTGGTGAGCACGTAGCAGCCATCTTTATCAACAATGCCATCTATGGCATGACGGGAGGACAGATGGCACCGACAACACTGCTTGGACAGAAAACCTCTACTTGTCCTTACGGACGTCAGCCCGACCTTCATGGTTATCCACTCAACATTACCGAGCTGGCATCACATCTTCAGGGAACCTGCTATGTGAGCCGTCAGAGTGTGGAAAGCGTAGCCAGCATCCGCAAAGCCAAGAAAGCCATCCGCAAAGCTTTCGAGGCAAGCATGAAGGGACTTGGTTCCAGTCTTGTGGAAATCGTCTCCACCTGCAACAGCGGTTGGAAACTTTCACCAGTAGAAGCCAACAAGTGGATGGAGGAGCATATGTTCAAGGAGTATGTGAAGGGAGACCTGAAGGATACAACGGGAATGTAAGTGAAGAGCGAAGAATGAAGAGTGAAAAAAAATCATTTGCTCTTCCCTAAAACAAATAGAAACAAATGAAGACAGAAATCATTATATCCGGTTTTGGTGGACAGGGCGTCCTCTCTATGGGAAAGATCCTGGCCTACTCAGGACTGATGGAGGATAAGGAGGTTACGTGGATGCCAGCCTATGGACCCGAGCAGCGAGGCGGTACAGCCAACGTGACAGTCATCGTGAGCGATGAGCGAATTTCATCGCCTATCCTCAGCCATTACGATGTGGCCATCGTGCTCAACCAGCCGTCGCTCGATAAGTTTGAGCCCAAGGTGAAGGCTGGAGGAATCCTTATTTATGACGGCTATGGAGTCATCAATCCGCCACAGCGCAAGGACATTACCGTCTATCGCATTGATGCCATGGACAAGGCTGCCGAGATGAAGAACTCCAAGGTGTTCAACATGCTGGCTGTGGAAGAAGGAATGAAGATCATCGAAAAACAAGATTAATTTTTTGAGGAGTTAAAGGAGTTAAGAAGTTAAGAAGTTAAGGAGTTTTTTTAGAGTCATGAAGAAGATATTGAATCCTTATTTAGGCAAACCGGAATACAACTGTGTATGTTGTGCTCCAGGCAATCCTGTGGGATTGCATCTCGAGTTTTGGGAAGATGGCGATGATGTGCTCACTGTCTGGACTCCAGGTGTTAACTATCAGGGATGGGTGAACACCCTTCACGGAGGCATCATCGGAATGCTGATGGACGAAGTGGCAGGATGGGTAATCAACCGTAAGCTTCAGACTACAGGCGTGACGATGCAGCTCAATGTGAAATATAAGAAGCCTGTTCTTACCTCAGATACTCAAATTACGGTTCGTGGACATTTAGCCAACCAGCGTCGCAACATAGCCACCATTCATCTTACTCTTGAAAATTCAGCAGGCGAGATTTGCGACGAGGGCGAAGCCGTTTACTTTACTTTTGGTCCGGATAAAGCCAGGGAAATGGGATTCAATGGCTGCAAGGTGGAAGGAGAAGGGTAATATACGAAAGTGGACTCAATATTTAAAAATCCAATTTCTGCAGCAATTCTGCGAAATCGTCGATGATCCAGTCGGCTGAGGCAAGTTGCTCGCGGGTTCCGTTGCCATAAGTCACGGCGCATGCCTTGCAACCAGCGTTGTGCGCCATGTCCACATCGAATGTCATGTCGCCAACGACCAAGGCTTCTTCTATTTCTCCATTCATCTCTTTCAGAGCCCGCCACACCATGTCGGGGGCAGGCTTCACATGCTCCACATCATCGCCCGCCACTATAGAGGTGAAGATGTTGTCGAGCGCCATCTGCCTGACATAGCCGTCGAGCGAACAATGGTTGCGGCTGCTTGCCACGCCCAGTACGAAACCACGTTGATGCAGTTTACGGAGCGTTTCTATCACATGAGGGAAAGGCTCGACAATCATGATTTCCTTGTTCTTCATGAATATCTCGCGATAAGTGGCAGCACAGGCTTTACCCTCTTCGGCACTCATGCCAAAGAGTGCCACAAAGGCCTCGTCGAGCCGAAGTCCGATCGTTTTGGCGCAAGCCTCGTCCGACTTCACCTCGAGTCCTCTTTCCCGCATCGTGTCCTGCAGGGTCTTTACTATCAGCCGTTGTGAGTCGCCGATAGTTCCGTCAAAATCAAAAATGATGTATTTCATTGTTTCTCTTCCATTATGATCGCTTTTATCATGTTGTTGCGTGCCACATCAGGCTTCAATGCCATATCCAAAGGCATGTTGTCCGGAGTAACCTGAATCACTCTGTCGAAACCAGCATCCAGCATCGCCTGCCTGTCGCTCACGCCACCCGATACAAGCCAGATTTTCTGATTGGTAACATGCTCAAGGATTCTTTGTGGCAGTTTCCCCATCAAGGTCTGCCGGTCGCTATGTCCTTCGCCTGTAATCACAAGGTCAGCATTCTGAATCAAGGCGTCAAACCCAATTTTCTCTAAAAGAAGCTCAGCCCCAGGACGAGCCTTGGCATTGAAATATTGCAGGAAGGCGTAGCCCAAACCACCGGCAGCACCAGCTCCCGGAGCCTCACTCCTGTCATAACCGAAATGCTTGGCGCTCACCTCGGCAAACTTCCGGGCACGGGCATCCAGCATTTCCACCATCTTAGAGTCTGCTCCCTTTTGAGGAGCAAAGACATGAGCCGCGCCGTTCTCGCCGCAAAGAGGATTGGTAACGTCTGAAGCCAGCACAAAGCTGCATTCCCTGCGTATCGTCTTCCAGTCGTCGCCCATAGCCTTGAGCATTCCTATACCGCAATCGGAAGTGGCACTTCCGCCCAATCCCACGATGAAATGGGTCACGCCCCGGCGATAGGCATTCACGATCATCTCGCCCACACCCCAGGACGTAGCCTTCATCGGGTTGCGCTGTTCGGGCTCTATCAAAGCCAGGCCTGCTGTCTGCGCAATCTCGATAATAGCAGTATTGTCCACTATTCCGTACTCAGCCTCCGTCCATCGCATCAGGGCATCATGAGCATGAATCCTCACCCGTTCACCCTTCATTGCCGAGAGAAAGGCATCGAGCATTCCCTCGCCCCCATCACTCATTTCGAGGGTTATGATTTCGGGAGCCGACAAAGCTCCTGCTATTGTGTCATTCACCTCCCTGCTCGTAAGGCAACCCTTATAAGAGTCGCATGCTATGACAATCTTCCGATATCCACTTTTCATCATATCTTTGTTGATACAATTGAATGCCTTTCATCGTGTCATGTTATTCCTGGTAGAACTGTGTGAACACCTTGACGCAGAACTCATGGTCGGCAGTGCTTCCTGTCTCGCGGCAGCTGTGCATGGCAAGGATGGCATTTCCCATGTCGACACCGCGCAGCGGAATGGAAGAGGCAAGGATGTTGCCCAGTGTGCTTCCACCTGCCACATCACTGTGGTTCACAAAGCGCTGGCAAGGCACACCTGCCTTCTTGCACAGGCCGGCAAAGACCGATGCAGAATAAGCGTCGCTGGCATACTTCTGGGCAGCATTAAACTTGATGACCGGTCCGCCTCCCAGCATAGGATGGTTGGTAGGGTCGTACTTCTCGGAGTAGTTGGGATGCCATGCATGGGCATTGTCTGCCGAAATCATGAAGGCACGCTCCACAGCCTGATAATAAGCCTCCTCGGTTCCGCCCTGAGCCAGGGCGATGCGCTTGAGCATGTAGGAGAGGAAAGGACTTCCGGCTCCCTGCTTGGTCTGCGAGCCCGTCTCCTCATTGTCGAAGATGGCAAGCACCTGTGTGGTGTCGGTGGGTTGTGAAGCCAACAGCGCCTCAAGTCCGGCAAAGCACATAGACAAGTCGTCGAGTCTTCCCGAAGAGATCAATTCATTGTGCGCGCCAAAGGTGCAGGCAGGAGTGGCATCAGCCAGATAGAGGTCGAAGTCGAGAATGTCCTCGCGAGCCACGGTCTGCTGTTTGTTCAGTTCCTCGAGGATGATGTTCATCAGCAGGTTACCTTTCTCCAGCTCGTCGTTGATGATTCCCAGGATAGGAAGCACATCTTTCTGTCGGCTCAGTTTCACCCCATCGTTCACCTGTCTGTTGAAGTGAATGGCCAGGTTGCTTATCTGCAGCAATGGGCGCTTCACGTGCAGCAGGAGGGTAGTGGGGGTCATCACGTCCTTGCTCTTCACGATGACTCTTCCAGCGAGAGTGAGCGGACGGTCGAACCATGTCGACATGATGGGACCTCCGTACACCTCAGTGTTGAGCTTCACGATACCTCCCTCGCAGTCGATCTCTGCATGAGGCTTGATGCGGAATGTGGGTGAGTCGCAATGGGCACAAATCATGTGGAATCCCGTTTCAGCCAGGGGTTTTCTTCCTATTTGGAAGGCATAGATGGAGGAATCGTTCTTGGTGACAAAAAACTTGTCGCCGGCCTTTACAGTGCCTAAGGTCTCGGTAGTGTCAATGCGGCGATAACCATGTTGCTGCAACTCTTCGGTAAGGTTCTTGACAGCCAGGAAATTGACTGGCGAAGCGTCGAGAAATGACAATAATCTCTTGATCATGTTTTATTTTGTTTTCGTTAATTCTATCTTGGGTTAATATGTATACCTTATTAATTATACTGCAAATTTACAATAAATACCCCACAAAACAACCTAATGGGCGAAAAAGAATTCCTTTATAACATTTATTAAGTTGGAGGTCGGCCATTTTTGATGTGTACGGTTGGCACGCCCTGGGCCGCACCTTCCGCCTCACCAAGGGCGACTTGACAGCAGAGGTGATAAGCAACTCTGGGGAAACGTGACAGGAAAATCTAATACAATCAGGCTCGCTCCATAAGGGGTGAGCCTGATTATTTTGTATTGTGGTCAAAGTGGTCATGGTCAAAGTGGTCAAACTCGACTTTTGATGACCTTTCGCAAGATTTAGTCATTAGTCATTTTCGATTTAAAAGTTACTGCTTTTGCAAATAAAACAAGGATCAAATCATTAAATCACAACTATTTAATGATTTCTCCTGCATATACGACAAGAAGCTGTTGGAATACGTTAGAGTCCAACAGCTTCATTATAGATTCTATTCAAGATCAAATCCCATGTCTCGCACAAGTTGCTTGACAACATTGACTTTGACAGTTGAAGCATCCTCTTTATCATAGAGAAGAAGAAAAACCACATGACCATTTTCTATATCTGTAAGGATATTGAAAGTAATGACCCTTGCTCCACCAGATTTTCCTTTGCCTTTAGCTTTGATAGCCATACGGATTTTGCGTATGTTTTTTGTAATCTCATCGCCTTGCAGGGGATTATTCTTAATGCTTACAAGAAAATCCTTATAGTCTTGTTTAAAACTTGGATATTTCTTAGCGAGACGTTTTGCTTCTTTTGCAAAGTCGTCAGAAACCGATATTGTAATATTACAACTCATCGAGCAAACTTTCAGCAGATTGAAGTTTACGCTTTCCGGCAATGGCTTCTTTTACCTCCGTCAAAGCGTTTCTGAGTTCTTTCATCAAGTCGCGCGGTGCGTCAATGGTATTGCTTCCGTCATCGGGGAAGATGCGGAAATTGCCAGCACGCGATTTTAGGACTACGTGCTCTCCTGCTTTTGCCAAATTCAGATACTTTGTCTGATTAGTGCGAAAGTCTCTTGTACTAACTACAACCATCATTCAATATATATTAGTTTATGATGCAAAGATACACTTTTTTATTGAAACAACAATTAATTGGTAGCCAATTAACATTATTTGGTAACCAAACTGGCAGGAAGTCCTGTTAGATGTTCTGAAAACAGATACAGAAATCACTCGTTATTTTTTTTATACAAAGCTTTTATATTCAACGTTTTAAGTTCTGTGTAAATCTGTGACATCTGTGTAACTTTTCTGAGTGTATAGGATTTGACTTATGACTCACCGGTTCAAAGTCATTTGTTTTATCACCTTATACTTTGCCGACAGCTTTGTCAGCAAAGTATAATTATTTTAAACTTTGCTGACACCTTTGGCATTTGCCTGCGACAGAACTGGCAACAAAAGGACTGCATCGTGAACTGGCACGTATCTTGCACTATCCATCCGTGAAAGCGTAAAGCTACAAGACGATGACAATCAATGAGTTGGATGAGTCTTGAGACTCGAGGCAATCAAACAAAAGTGAATAATAAACAAAAGTATAACAAATAGAAATCCCGACGGAGTCGCAAGACACCGAGAGGACGAGTAAAAGAAAATTGGAGGTTTTAATTATGTTATTAGCTCGTAGAAATAATGATTCTAATTGGTTGAGTAATTGGTTTGATGACACTTTCTTTGATACAGACTTGATGCCACGCGTAAATGTCGCTACAGCTCCTGCCACTAATATCAAGATGAACGATAAAGTCTACACCATGGAGGTTGCTGCTCCTGGCTTGAAGAAAGAATGGGTTCGCATCAATCTCGACAATGACGGCAATCTCTGCATCGCCATAGAGAACAAGATGGAACATAAGGATGAAGACAAGCACGAGCACTATCTGCGTCGTGAGTTCTCTTACAGCAACTACCAGCAGTGTTACACCTTGCCTGAGGATGCCGACCGTGAGCATATTTCAGCAAAGGTAACTGACGGTGTTCTTGAGGTTGAGATTCCAAAGCTTACTCCTAAAGAAGAGGCTAAGACAACCAAGAAGATCGAAGTCAAATAACAATTTCGCATAAATGATTGAGGGCAGATTCCAAAGCAATTTGGAACCTGCCTTTTTTGTGTCCTTACCAGAATCATCGCATTTTTCATCTACCCTATTATAATGATTTTCATCTATCCATCGGGTTATTTCTTCCATAAATCTTGCGGTGGTCATAGTTAATTTGTAATTTTGCAGGCTGGAGAGCAGCTATCAAAGTTTCTGCTTATCCGTAACGGACAAGATATGGGCTATCATTGCCTGTTGCCCATACGACACATAATATATATAACCAAGCAAGTTGATATTTATTCACTTGCGAAACTTCAGATTAAAGATTAAGATTATGGCAAAGCAAAGACAGCGTCTGGTAGAAGTGCCGTTCAACAAGACGGATTGCGGCGTAGATTTCTACATCAACACAGCTTATGGCGGAGAGTGCCCTTGGGTGCTTACGGAGCATGAAGTGTTCAAGACCGACTTCTTCGAAATATTTTTCATCAAGAAAGCTAATGGCTACGTGCTGATAGACTACAGGAAGATAAACCTGAAAGACAGCATGGTGCTCATTGTGAAGCCACACCAGCAGCAGGAATGGCACATTGATGAGCCAGCTCTCGACTACGAGTTTTTGATATTCCGTGAAGATTTTATGCGAACCTTCATTGCCGACAAATTCTTTGTCTATCGACTTCAATACTGCCAGCAGACCGAAACACCGCCCTATTTGATGTGTTCAGGAAATGAATGTGAAGAATATAATCAGCTGCTCAAGAAAATACGGACAGAACTTCGGCAGCCTCAAGCCGACAGCTACAACATCATCGTCAGCGTACTCTACTATCTGCTGGCAATTATGAATCGCCATTATGTCCGTGAGCATCAATTGCCTCAGGCTGCTCCTAAGAATTATTACGCCTTTCAGTTTGTGGAATTGATGGAAACCCACATCCGGAAGTTGCAGCGTGTGCAAGACTACGCCTCGCTGCTCAAGATTAGCCGTATCACCCTGAACCATAGCGTGATGGCGCAGTATGGAGTATCGGCTACCTATCTGCTGAAACAGCGACTGCTGGCAGAAATCAAAAACGAGCTTCTGTTCACCAGCAAGTCTATAAGTGAGATAGCCTACGCTTTCAGTTTCCCCGAACCACCCCACCTGATGCGTTTTTTCAAGCAGCAGACGGGCAAGACATGTCGAGAATTCCAGGAGGACTATAAGAATGGGGTGTATGAATGAGAATAATTTATCATTTTGGTAGTTTTTGGCGGTTTTCCGGTATCTGATACATCAGTGTTTTTTCATACTTTTGCAGTCGGAATAATGAAGGTAAATATATAATGGAATTAAAATTCGCATAAGTATGAAAAAAATGATTTTGATGCTGGCTTTAATGTCGGCTTTTACTCAGTTGAGTGCAAAGAACTACATCCGCCTCATTCGCAATGCAACCCTGAAGATGGAATATGCAGGTAAGCAAATTCTTGTTGATCCATTGCTTAGTGCCAAAGGCTCTTTCGGGTCGGCTCTTGGCGTAAATCCAAATCCTCGTGTAAACTTGACGATGCCCGTGGAAGAAGTGCTTGATGGACTGGATTTCACTCTCTTAACCCACAACCATCCTGACCATTATGATGAAACAGCAGTCAAGCTGATTCGCAAGGATATGCCGTGGTTCGTACAGACTGAAGATGTAGAGCAGGTAAAGGAGAAAGACGGCTTCTTTCATGCCGTGGGCGTTGCAGACAGCATTGAGCATGAAGGAATCACCATTATCCGCGTCAGAGGCAATCACGGACGTGGACAACTTGGTGCGCAAATGGGACCAAGTTCTGGTTACATTCTCAAAGCCAAGAAACAGCCAACCATTTACATTATGGGCGATTGCATTTGGGATGAGAAGACCCAGATAGCTGTATCTACCTATAAGCCAGATTATATAGTAATCAATACTGGTGGAAACATTTTCCTACCACAGTCAAAGACAGATGGAGATATCACGATGAATGAAATGGAAGCTATGCAAATGCTGAAGGACTGCGATCCTCAGATTCGTTTTATTGCGGTTCATATGGATGCCATAGATCATGGACAGACAACAAGGGCTATTCTCCGTAATCAGGCTGAATATGAAAAGGTGGATAAAAAACGCCTGATGATACCAGAAGACGGACAAGTATTGATACTATGACACAGATAGAAATTATGACACAGATAGAAATACTGAAAAAAAATATTCAGGAGGCAGAAGCCATCATCGTGGGTGGTGCCTCTGGAATGTCGGCAGCAGCAGGTTTCCGCTTTTATTATATGAATGATGCCACATTCAAACAGATAGCCGGACAGTTGGGCGAGAAATATCATGCTGATGGTTGTTTCCCACTGTTTTATCATCCGCAAATCAAGAAAGGGGAACTATGGGCGGCATTGCTCCGCGAGTACAAGTACCTGTATGAGTGTCATACTGGTGAGCCATACGAGGATCTGGCAGAACTACTCGATGGCAAGAACTATTATATTGCCACCACCAATCAGGATGCGCAGTTTTTCCGCACCTTTCCTGTCGAGAAGATCACTCGCATTCAGGGCGATTTCCGCTACTGGCAGTGTAAGCATACTTGTACAGACGAAATCTATCCCAACAAGAAGAAGGTGTATGAGTTGCTGGACAAGATAGAAGGTGACAGACTGCCCGACGACCTGATTCCCCGTTGTCCACATTGCGGTACGGAGATGATTCCATGGTGGCGCAGTCACGAGTTTCTGGAGGGTAGCTATTACCGAAAAGAAATGCAACGTTATATGGATTTCCTCAAGAAGAACATGAACAAGAAAGTGCTTTTCCTCGAGCTTGGTGTGGGTATGATGACTCCAATGTTTATCAAGGAGCCATTTATGAACATGGTATATCGCTGGCCCAATGCCACTTATGCTGTAATCAATCCAAAGGATGCTTATGTTCCAAGGGAGATTGCCAAAAAGAGTATTGCCATTAAGGAAGATATCGCTGTGACATTAAAGAAACTGTTGGGCAAACCGGCAGATCATATCGTATCAGATACAAATTTCGAACCAGGAAGGATATATTAAATATGAATGCAAATATCACTCTTGCCCAAGAATGGATAGCCCAGGCTGATGCCATTCTCATAGGAGCCAGCAACGGACTTTCTATCGCCGAGGGCTATCATATCTTTGCCAACAACAAGATGTTTCGAAGACAGTTTGGCGACATGCAGCAGCAATATGGTTTCAGAAACGTTGTGGAAGGTCTTTACTTTCAGTATCCTACTGTTGAAGCACGCTTAGAGTTCCACAGACGATTGGTGAAGTTTTGGGTAGACGATTACGAACCTTCACAGGTAATGTATAACCTCATGAAAGTGATTGGGCAGAAGGATTACTTCATCCTTACCAGCAATGGCGACTTGCATCTGGAGAAATCAGGGTTTGATGAAAATCGCATCTTCGAGATAGAAGGTGTCATGACCGACCTTTCGGCAGCGCCAGACCCCAAGAAAAACACACTCTTCCATCACTTTCTTACAAAATATTCTGGCAAAAAGCTCGTTATCTTAGAGTTGGGTATTGGCTCGCGCAACCGACTCATCAAGCTACCAATCATGCAGCTGGCTTATCGTGAGCCGAATGCTAAATATATCACGCTCAACATGCCTCAAGAGCTCTATATTCCACAGGAGATAGCAGAAAAGAGCGTGGGTATTGCTGGCGATATAGCCCAGTCGCTCAAAGAATTGAATACAAATGGATAGACAAGGATATTACAGAACAATAGGAAGGGACGAGAGAGCATACCGCTCTTTCGTCCCAACCCCTTTACAGGATATTCACCTGGAAATGGATGAAGAAATGCAAACACTGCTTGCTCAAGCACATGAAAGATTAAAGAATCGCAACCTCTCTGATATTGATGCATTGCAGAAGGAAGAAGTTGAGAATTCCGTGAATCTGGTATATGGCGAAAAGAAGTCTTTAGCCTTAGCTTTCTTTGAAACAGATGATAAGGAAGACAAGAAACGCAAATTAGATGAACAAAACCTTCTTCAAGCCACAAGATTTGCCGTAGAACGTATGCAGAAACTGCCTATTAGCAGCCGATTGCTCAAGGATGTACACTGGGTAATGATGCAAGGTGAGCACAATGAAAGGAAATACCCTGGTGAGATGCGCACCTCACCTATCTGGCTTGGAACAAAAGATGACACGCTGGCAACAGCTCCCTTCATTCCACCTGTTTATGAGGATATGGCAAAGTCTATTGCCGACTTAGAAAACTATATCCATTACGAGGAACAGACTGACGCTCTCATCATGGCGGCGCTCATTCATTATCAATTTGAAATGATTCATCCATTCATCGCTGGAAATGGAAGAATAGGCAGGTTGCTAACCCTGCTCTTTTTGATGGATAGGAATGTCATCCAACAACCTGTGCTCTCGCTTTCAAAAAATCTGATGAGCAGTTCTTTCAAATACTTCACCGGCATTGCTTCTGTTGAAGTATCTGGAACATACGAAAAATGGGTGAAGTATTTTCTACAACAATTACATTAAATGTTTAATTGCATTATTAGAGCACTGAATTAGAACACTGAATTAGAACACTGAGCCCACTTTAAAATGCAAGAAATAAGAAAAGGATTTAAAAAGACAAAAATGAAGAAAACAATTCCAGTAATAGGCATGGCTTGCAGCGTATGCTCTACCAATGTCGAAAAGAAACTACGGTCGCTAAAAGGCATCAACTTCGCCTCGGTTTCCCTGGCGAGCCGAACAGCCCTGGTAGATTATAACCCCGACATCATCTCCCTGGAAGATATGAAACGGGAAATCAGCAACGCCGGCTACGACCTCGTCATCGAAAACGACAGAAGCGTGGAGGAAATCAACCGCCGTGAGTTCACCCTCCTGCGCCGCCGAACCCTTGCTTCATGGCTCTTCGCCATCCTGACGATGTGTTTCTCCATGGGATGGATTTCACATACCGGTTCCTTCGCCAACCAGATTTGTCTGCTCCTGACACTCGCCAACCTGCTCTATTGTGGCAAACAGTTTTATGTTTCCGCCTGGAAGCAGCTCCTGCATCATACGGCAAACATGGATTCACTCGTGGCGCTCAGCACCCTCATCGCCTTCCTTTTCAGCACCTTCAACACCTTCTTCGGAGAAATGGTCTGGGGAGCGAGAGGCATAGAATGGCACACTTATTTCGATGCTTCCGTGATGATTATCACCTTCGTGCTGACCGGCAGATGCCTGGAAGAAAAGGCGAAGGACAGTACGGCGAGCAGCATCCGACAGCTGATGGGCATGCAGCCGAAGACCGCCCGACTGGTGACTCGCGAGAAGATGGAAGGCACCAATGACTTCAAGATGGAGGAAGTGCCGATTTCCACCATTCAGATAGGCGACATGATAGAGGTAAGAGCCGGCGAGAAGATTCCGGTGGATGGCGTGGTGACCCAGGCTGAGAGTTTCATGACTGCCGATGCTGCCTATGTGGATGAGGCGATGATAAGCGGCGAACCGACTCCGGCGATGAAAAAGGCTGGCGACAACGTGCTGGCTGGCACTATTCCGAGCCAGGGAAAGCTTCGCATGAGAGCCAAGCAGATTGGCGAGAACACCGCCCTGGCCCACATCATCCGAATGGTTCAGGAAGCTCAGGGCAGTAAAGCACCAGTGCAGCGCATTGTAGACAAGGCAGCCGTGGTGTTTGTGCCCGTAGTGGCAGCGATAGCTTTCTTTACCTTCCTGGTGTGGTTGATTGTCGGTGGCAATGGGGCGCTGCCGCAAGCCATCCTGTCGGCTGTTGCCGTTTTGGTGATTGCCTGTCCATGTGCCATGGGACTGGCCACTCCCACGGCCTTGATGGTAGGTATAGGAAAGGCGGCTCAGAAGCAAATCCTCATCAAGGACGCATCGGCTTTGGAGAATCTCAGAAAGGTGGATGCACTTGTAATCGACAAGACGGGAACGCTTACTATTCCCAATCCCAATATTGATTTCACCCGACAAGACCAACTGTCTCTGCAGGAGCGTGAATCGCTCAAACCCCATGCCAAGGAAGCGATGACGGCACTTCGGCAGGAAGGCATCGAGGTGTACATGATGAGTGGCGATAAAGAGGAGGCTGCCCGTTACTGGGCGCAGGAAGCAGGCATCGGCAACTATCACAGCAAGGTGCTGCCTGGTGACAAACAGGCTTTGGTGAAGACGTTGCAGCAGCAAGGCAAGCGAGTGGCTATGGTGGGCGACGGCATCAACGACACGCAGGCTCTTGCCCTGGCAGATGTGAGCATCGCGATAGGGCGGGGAACGGATGTGGCGATGGATGTGGCTCAGATAACGCTCATGGGCGATGACCTCATGGCTCTTCCTGATGCTGTCGTGCTGAGCCGCAAGACTGTGGGCATGATTTGGCAGAATCTCTTCTGGGCTTTTGTCTACAACATCGTGTGCATTCCCCTGGCGGCAGGTGCGCTCCACATCTTTGGCATCGACTTCCAGATTACTCCGATGTGGGCAAGTGGACTTATGGCTTGCTCGAGTCTGAGTGTAGTGCTCAATTCACTAAGGCTGAGGTGGGCGTGAACCCGATTTCGTCCGTCGTTGGATGTGACAGCAGGCCGTGGATGAAGAAGAATTTGGCGAAATGATTGATAGTTTTTCGAGAAAAGGGGAATAGTTGTTTTATTTTTTGTATCTTTGCACCACGACAACATGCATGGTGCGTGTTTGTGTGAAACAAGATAAAAGAATTATTGATATGAACTATGCTCTTATTATAGCCGGCGGTTCTGGCAACAGAATGGGACAGGACATTCCCAAACAGTTTATGCACGTGGATAATTGTCCGATTATCATCCATACGATGATGGCATTTCAGAAGCATCCCGACATACAGGGAATCGCCGTGGTGTGCCTGGCAGGATGGGAAACGGTGCTGCAGTCGTACGCCAACCAGTTTTGTATTACGAAGCTGAAGTGGATTTTCCCTGGTGGAGCCAATGGGCAGGAGTCGATACACAATGGTATCTATGGTCTGAAAGAGGCTGGATGCAGCGACGATGACCTTGTGTTGGTGCATGATGCCGTGCGGCCTCTGCTCTCGCAGGATATTATCTCTTCCAACATCGCCATTTGCCAGAAGTATGGTTATGCGATTACGGGCATCAAGTGTCGTGAGGCTATCCTGGAGAGTGAGGACGGGTTTACGACAACGACAAGTATTCCGCGCGACAAGCTGATCCGTACGCAGACGCCTCAGACTTTCAGGCTGGGCAACTTGATAGCTGCGCACGAGGAGGCTAAGGCCAAAGGCATCGACAACTCGGTGGCATCGTGTACGCTGATGGCTGAGCTGGGTGGAAGAAAGATGCACATCGTGCCGGGATCGGAGAAGAATATCAAGATTACAACCGTAGAAGACCTTGAGATTCTCAAGGCCCTGATGAAGGTGCAGCCCGAGGGATGGATTAAGTAAGTTGACAGATGTTAAAATCATTTAGCAATGTCGGAAAAAACAATATACAGGAAAGATATAGACCGCCTCTTCGATGAGGGGCTCGACTTGAAGCGTCTCAATGGGAAGACGATTCTCGTAGTGGGTGCTACAGGACTGATTGGCAGTTGTGTGGTCGACGTGCTGATGCTGAATCCTGACAGAGGTTACAGGGTTGTGGCGGCAGGACGCAACAGGCTGCGTGCCAGAACGAAGTTTGCTGCTTACTGGGACGAGGCCGACTTTGGCTTTGTCGAGATGGATGTTACGCAGCCTATGGACGAACAGTGTGAGGCTCATGGTCTGTCTGCGCAGGGTATAGACTTTGTCATCGATGCAGCAAGTAATGCGAGTCCCAACTTCTTCCGCGAGAAACCTGTGGAGGTGATGAAAGCGAATTTTGATGGTGTTGCTCATCTGATAGAGTTTGGCCTGCAGCATGGCATGAAGCGCATGGTGTACATCTCTTCGGGCGAGGTTTACGGCGAGGGCGACGGCAGCGAGTTTTCAGAGACAAGCAGCGGTTACGTGGACTGTGCATCGGTGAGGGCTTGTTATCCTTCGTCGAAGCGTGCAGCTGAGACGCTCTGTATGGCTTATGGGGCAGAGTATGGCGCTGATGTCGTTATAGCCAGGTTGAGCCATACTTACGGTCCAGGCTTTACGGAGAGCGACAACAGAGTGTATGCGCAGTTTATCCGCAACGTGTTGCGCGGTGAGGATATTGTGCTGAAGAGTCGTGGTGAGGCTTTCCGGTCGTGGCTTTACGTAGTGGATGCTGCCCATGCCATTTTGCGCCTCCTGCTCGACGGCGAGAGGGCAAATGCTTATAATGTGGCGCATTCGGAGTCGAATATATCTATCCGTGAGTTGGCGGAGTTGATAGCAAGGAAGGCTGACCGCAAGGTGGTATTCGACATTGCCGAAGACGACGTGATGAAGGGGAATACGACCCCAGTCACCAAGGCAACCTTCAATACCGATAAGCTGAAGGCATTGGGATGGAAACCGCTCTGGGATGTGGAGAGTGGTTTCGGGCACACGATAGAAGTTTCGTTTGCTCAGAAGTTATAGAAGTTTCTTTGAAATCTCCTGCCATGTCTCTCTTTTCTCCATGTTGAGATAATAGCGCAGGTGTTTCTCTACCCGTTGTTCTACTGGCGGCAACTGCATGTAGTTGCCGAAGAAGTGGCTGAGATACTTGTCGTATTCTGCAGGCAGAAGAACGGTGGTGTCTTCGAAGGGGAATGGTTTGCCGTTGCCAAGCCATGCCTTAGGGAAGATTTCGCGTTCATGATAGGAGCCTGTGTAAACCTGTACGTTCAGTGCTTTGTCGAAGTCGTAGAGATGACTCAGATGATCCATTTTCGCTATGAAATGTCTGCGCATGAGGTTGCGGAAGAAGAAGGCTGCCGTCTTGACGACAAAACGTCCCCAGGTCTTACGATGGGTGAGCAATGTCAGGTATTCGCCAAAGGTGTTTCGGGTGGAAATGGCGTTGAGGCAGTTGATGTGCTTCACATATTTGCGCTGCAGTGCCTTGGCCTGTTCCACATCGTCGGCAGTGGCATCAAGTGGGAAGATGTCGACGAAGAGTCCGATGATGCAAGGGCGCTCTTTCTCCTCGATGAGTGTGGTGTTCTTGTTGACCAGCTTGGAGAAATAGAGAGGGTAACGCTCGTTGTTGTAGGGCGTTACCACCTCGTAGTTGCCGAAGTCTTCGTGGCGTGCTATCTCAAGAAAGCGGTCGTAGTCGGGGCGTGGCATGATGACGTCGATGTCATCGTCCCAGGGTATCATACCATGATGGCGCACAGCCCCTATGGCTGTTCCTGCACAGCAGTAGTAGCGCAGGTTGTGTGTGTGGCAGATACTGATGAATGTCTTCAGTATGTCGAGTATGGCTGCGTTCCATTCTTTCTTGATATTCTTGATGTCCATTGTCTCTTGTATAGTTTATAGCGTTGGAAAACTTATTTACCAGCAGTCTTCACCGAAGACGTTGGCGATGGTGATGCGTGCGGCTTCCTTCTTGCTGAGCTGATGTGTCCAGGGTGCACGGGCTTTGGTTGAGGCGCCAGGACCATGGTTGCCGTACTCGAAGTAGCGGGCGGTCTTCTCGTTGCTTGCATTGCGCCAGTTGTCCCAGCCTACAGGACGGATATGGCTGCCCATTTCGCAGTCGATGAAGAGTGTGTAGGCGTATGGACGCCATGGACGGCCCAGATAAACCTGTGTGGCCTCGGGCGAGGCGGTGAGGCGGCACTTATGGAACACGTAGCCATACTGCTGACCGGCTGGTGTGGACGCGGCTGTGATATAGCTGTTGGACTTGCTGTGGATTTCGCAGTTCTCGAACCAAGCGATGGAAGGACCGAAGATGAAGTCTGTTGTTCCCTCGATGTAGCAGTCGTAGAAGGCGATGCGTGTGCCGGCAACGCCTGTATATACGGTGTCCTGATTGCCTAAGAGTCGGCAGTTCTGTACCAGGATGTGGTCGCCCTCAGTGTGCAGGGCTACAGCTTGTCCTAATCGTGCGGCATTGTTTTCGATAGTGATATTCTTCAGGGTGATGTAGCTGCCCTGAACCTTCAGTGTGTAGGTGCGGAATGTGCCGATGGGCTTGCCCTTGACAGCAGCCTCGGAGTCGAGTCCGCCTGTTGGCATCTTGATGTTGGCATGGTCGTCCCAGGTGATGATAGTCTGGTCGCGGTCTTCGCCACAGATGGTGATGTGGGTGAGCCATGATGGGATGATGAGTTTCTCCTTGTAAACGCCTTTCTTGACGTAGATGACCTTGGTGTAGTCCATGAAGGCACGGCACACCTCTATGGCTTCGTCGATGGTGCGGAACTCGCAGGTACCGTCGCGTGAAACGAAGAGTGTGTCGGGGTTGTCGTACTTGTTGGCAGCCAGCACTGGGAGGACTGCCAACGTGGTGAGGATAGACAGGATTAGTTTTTTCATTGTCGTTGTTTTTTGTAGGTTGATATTTGTTTTATAGTTTTTTCTGTCCTATGGCTTACAGGATGCGCTGTACATCCTGCAGGCCGTCGATGATCTTCAGATTATCCATGATCACCTTTACATCTTCGCGATCGTGAATTCTGATTTCGATGCAACCGTCGAAGATGCCATTGTCGCTGCTGATGGTGAGCTTGTGTATGTTGACATTGAGCTGGTCGCTGATGACACGGCTCACGTCGAGGAGCAATCCCTTGCGGTCGATGCCCTTTATCTCGATGGTGGCGTCAAAGTACATCAGCTTGTGCATCTGCCACTTGGCGTCGACGATGCGGTTGCCATAGCTCGACTTGAGCTTGGCTGCCACAGAGCAGGAGCGCTTGTGTATCTCGATGCGGTTCTTGTTGTCGATGTAGCCCATGATGTCATCGCCAGGAATGGCATGGCAGCATGAGGGGAAGATGAACTGCGAGATGTTCTCCTCGGTGATGATGAGGGGTTTCTTCTTGTTGAAGTCCTTGCCCACCACCATGAGCTGTTGCGGCTTGTTGTCCTTTTCGTCAGCCTTTTTGTCCTTGCTCTTGCCGAGGAAGGGGATATAGTTGCGCCAACTGCTTGAGCTCTTGTCTTTCTTGTTCTTGCTTTGCAGTTCGTCAAGATCTTTCTCGCCCAACAGAATGCAGTGGTCGCCCAATGCCTGGAAGAAGTTTTCGTGTTTCTGTATGTGGTGATAGTCGCAGAGCTTGTCGAGGATGGAGTTGTTGACCTCCAGACTGTTCTTCTTGAGCCATTCGTTCAGAATGTCCTCGCCCTTCTTCTGTATCTCGCGGTTGTCGCGTCGCAGTATGGCTTGAATCTTGCTCTTTGCCTTGGCTGTGCTCACGAAGTTTATCCATGAAGGCTGTACGTGCTGACTCTTGCTGGTGAGGATTTCCACCTGGTCGCCGCTTTGCAGTTTATGGCTCAGTGGCACCAGCTTATGGTTTACCTTTGCTCCGATGCAGTGGCTTCCTAAGAAGGTGTGTATCTGGAAGGCGAAGTCGAGGGCTGTACAGCCTGCTGGCATGGTCTTGATCTCGCCCTTAGGGGTGAAGACAAAGATCTCTGAGGCAAAGAGGTTGAGCTTGATGGCATCGAGAAAATCCATGGCGTCGGGCTGTGGATCGTCGAGGATTTCCTTGATGGTGCCCAACCAGTCGTTGAGCTCGTTCTCGTCCTCTGTGTATTCAGCGTCTTCGCCTTCTTTGTATTTCCAGTGGGCAGCAAATCCCTGTTCGGCCACCTCGTCCATACGGTCGCTTCTTATCTGTACCTCTATCCAGCGTCCCTGCTTGCTCATGAGGGTGACGTGGAGTGCCTGATAGCCGTTGGCTTTAGGATGGTTGAGCCAGTCGCGCAGACGGTCGGGATGACTCTTGTATATCTGGCTGATGGCCACATAGATATTGAAGCATTCGTTGACCTCGTTGGCTCTTTCCTTGGGTGTGAAGATGATGCGGACGGCAAGGATGTCGTATATTTCGTCGAAGCTCACGTGCTTATTCTGCATCTTGTTCCAAATGGAATAAGGGCTCTTTACACGTGCCTTGATCTTATACTGTATGCCCATCTTGTCGAGTTCCTCCCTGATGGGCTGTGTGAACTGTGAGAAGAGGGTGTCGCGTTGTGCCTCGGTGTCGGCAAGTTTGTGCTCGATGTTGGTGTATTCCTGTGGATGATCGTAGCGGAAGCTGAGGTCTTCGAGCTCGGTCTTTATTTTGTTAAGGCCCAGACGATTGGCCAATGGAGCGTAGATGTAAAGCGTCTCGCCGGCTATCTTGTACTGCTTGTTGGCAGGCTGCGAGGCGAGTGTGCGCATGTTGTGCAGACGGTCGCAGATCTTGATAAGGATGACGCGGATGTCGTCGCTCATGGTGAGCAGCAGTTTCTTGAAGTTCTCGGCTTGTGCCGATGCCTTGTCACCAAAGATACCACCGCTGATCTTGGTTAGTCCGTCTACAATCTGGGCTATCTTCTCTCCGAAGATGTTGGAGATGTCTTCTACTGTATAGTCGGTGTCTTCTACCACGTCGTGCAGGAGTGCGGCACAGATACTGGTGGATCCCAGTCCCATTTCCTCGCAGGCTATCTGAGCCACGGCGATAGGGTGCATGATGTAGGGTTCGCCCGAGAGGCGACGTACGCCCTTGTGTGCCTGGCGTGCAAAGTTGAATGCTTTGGTGACAATGTCTACCTTCTTGCGGTGACGTGAAGCTACATAGGTGTCGAGCAGATGCTGGAATGCATCGCCAATGAGTTTGTTGTCGGCCTGTTCTCTCTCTAAGTCTTTGAGGTTCTGATCGTCCATAGTTCTTGCCTCCTGCGCTTTGTGTTAGTCAGATTAATAACTATATATATAATAATGTGTATATTACTTCACCTTGAGTTTCTTGCCGGCACGGATATGGTTGCCCGAAATCTTGTTGAGCTTGCGCAGTTTAGCCACGGTAGTGTGGTTGCGTTCTGCTATCTCCGACAGGGTGTCACCACTCTTGATGGTTACGTTTCTTCCTCCGCGCTTACTCTTTCTGCTTCTGCTCTTGCGGCTCCTGCTGCGTGTTGCAGAGGAGCGATGGCGGCTGCTGTGGTAGCTGTGGCGGCTTACCTTAGGCTCTTCTTGGTTTACCTCTACGACAGAGCGCTTGAGCAGCAGTTCGTCGGTTTTGAAGTTGTAGATGGAGTCTTCCTGGTCGATGAAGGGGCCAACGAGAGATGAGGGAAGTCGTACTGTCATAGGTTTGTTGAGACCATTGACAATGTCGCGACGGTATTGTGGATTGAGGCTGCGAAGGTGCTGGATGTTGATGTTGAGCACCTGGGCAATCTGCTCCAGATGAAGGTCTTTGTTGACAACCACGGTGTCGGTCTTAATAGGCAATTCGGTCACCATAGGACAGATGTTGTGGTCGCAATAGTAGTTCATGATGTAGTTGGCTGCGATGAAGGCTGGCACATATCCGCGTGTCTCCTTGGGGAGGTAGGGATAGATGTTCCAGTAATCGGCAGAACCTTTGGCGCGGTGGATGGCCTTGTTGACCTTGTCGGGGCCACAGTTGTAGGCAGCGATGACAAGGCTCCAGTCGTCGAAAATCTTATAGAGGTCGCTCAGATAGTGGGCGGCAGCATAAGAGGATTTCACTGGATCGCGACGCTCATCGATGAGTGAGTTGACCTCAAGTCCGTAGCGCTTGCCTGTGCCTATCATGAACTGCCAGAGGCCGGTGGCTCCTACGCGTGAAACGGCAGTAGGGTTGAGGGCAGACTCGATGACAGGAAGATATTTGAGCTCGAGGGGAAGGTTGTAAGCCTCTAAAGCCTCCTCGAAGATTGGCATATAGAAATTGCCTGCGCCCAGCATATAGCTCACAGAGCGGCGGAGCTTGCCGCTGTAGCGGTCGATGAACTTCTGCACCACATCGTTGTAAGGCATCTCGATGATGGTGGGCAGACGCTTGAGCCGGTCGATGTAAACCTCCTTGTCGAAGACTGGGTTGACATCACGATAGTTGCAAGATGTGTCTTGCATCATATAGGTCTTAGCATTATAAAGATGCAGTAGGCTGTCGAGGTTGTCCTCCAGTCCTACAGGGACTTCTATCTCTTCCTCGTTGCCCTGTTTGTCGGTGACTGTGATTACATCTTCTTTTTTCTCTTCAGTGTCGTCGGTTTGCGCCAGCATCTGTGCAGGCATACCAAGTAACATTGCAGCTGCTAATAATAGTATTTTTTTCATTTATGTTATTCTTTCTTTTCTATAAGTTTCTTTAAGATTCTACACAATTGTGTTCCTCACTTTAAAAAGTGAGTGAGCATTGAAGTCCCAATGTTCCTGATCGGAAGGGGTTGCGGCTTTGCGGGTTGCTGTTCATGAAGGCAGGCTCTACTCTCAGAGTAAGGTCGTCGGAAATGTCGAACTCGGAGAGTGATGCATCCACATAGGCATCAATGATGGAGAAGGCATAAACGCCAATCATCACAAACACACCCATGTCGCGCCAGCGGCGGTAACGGTCTTTGCGCTTGCGGAAGATTTCCTTGTATCGGTCCATGTTGCTGGCATCGATGGTGGCTCCTAAGTGCAGGAACTGGTTGTAACTGTCGGTAGTGGGGTCATCGTCCATGATGTCCATATAGGCCTGTGAATAGTCGTGATACATCTGGTTGTTCCAGGTGATGGCATAGGCACAGCCTACGAAACCACCATATATAATAGGTAGTTTCCAGTATTTACGGTTGTATATCTGTCCTGCTCCTGGCAGAACGATGGCAAGCCACATGGCACGCTTGGTGTCAGGACGCCATGTGGACCAGTCGCGCTTGGGCTTCTTGGTAGCAACCTGGAGCATACTGTTGAGCTTGAGACTGTCTTTGGCAGAGAATGTTGTATCTGCAGGTGCCACTACGGCAGGCTGATCTTCGCCTGCAGTGGATTGACTGGCTGTGACAGCCTTCTGTGCCTGAGCAGCCCAGGGTAGGCTGGTCAACAAGACTGATATACAAATATGTGATATTTTCGATTTCACCTAATTAGTTTTGTTTTAATTGGTCGAAAACGTTCATGATGTGCTCTAATTCCTCCTCGTTGGCAAAGGGAATGCTGATTTTTCCCTTGCCCTTGGGTGAGCAGGTAAACTGAACCTTGGTGTTGAGGAACTGCGAGAGGCGGTTCTTCAGCAGGGTGAACTCCTCGGGCAGTTCGGCTTTTCCCTTGATTACCTTTCTGGCTGTCTCGTTGTCCTCGCTGTCCTTTATTTGCTGTACCATCTCCTCTACCTTGCGCACAGAGTAGCCGTTCTTCTGAATTTCATGGAACAGCTTGATCTGAAGTGAAGGGCTGTCGAGTGCCAAGAGGGCGCGGCAATGGCCCATGTCGATTTCTTTCTTCTGAAGTGCCATCTGTACCTGAGCTGGCAACTTGAGCAGACGCAGGTAGTTGGCTACAGCAGCGCGGCTTTTGCCCACGCGCTCGGCTATCTTCTCCTGAGTCATCTCGTTGTTCTCCATCAGGTGCTCGTATGCCAAAGCTATTTCTATGGCGTTGAGGTCCTGGCGCTGGATGTTCTCGACGAGTGCCATCTCCATCACATTCTCATCGCTGATGGTACGGATATAGGCTGGTATGGCTCTCAGTCCAACCAACTGGGAGGCACGCCAGCGACGTTCACCTGCGATAATCTGGAAGCGGTTCTCTGCCACCTGTCGCAAGGTGATGGGCTGAATGATGCCTATGGCCTTGATGCTTTCTGCCAACTCATGGAGAGCTTCGTCGTCGAACTCGCGACGGGGCTGGTTGGGGTTTGCTTCTATCTGGTCGAGAGGAATCTCGTTGATGGTACTGCTGCCCTGTGTGCGCACTCCTTCGGTAGAGATAAGTGCGTCGAGACCTCGTCCCAGGGCATTGCTCTTGGTTCCGTTATTGTATTTCTTGTGTACTGCCATTTTCTATTTCTTAGTAAGGAGTGAGCATGTCTTCACTCTTTTTTTCTTACTTTATGAGTTCTTGTTGATAATTTCTTTTGCCAACGCCAAGTGGTTCTTGGCGCCATTCGACTCTGTGTCGTAGAGGATGACGGGAAGACCGTGGCTCTGGCTCTCGCTCAGCTTCACGTTGCGCTGGATGACGGTCTTGAACACCAACTCCTGGAAGTGGCGCTTCACCTCGTCGTAAATCTGATTGGCCAGACGCAGACGGCTGTCGTACATGGTAAGCAGGAAGCCCTCAATCTCGAGCTTGGTGTTGAGCTTGCTCTTGATAATCTTAATCGTATTGAGCAACTTGCTGATGCCTTCCAGGGCAAAGTATTCGCACTGAACAGGAATGATGACGCTGTCGGCTGCTGTCAGCGAGTTGACTGTGATGAGTCCCAGAGATGGCGAACAGTCGATAAGGATGAAATCATACTCGTCGCGGATAGGGGCGAGCAGATTCTTGATAACCCTTTCGCGGTTCTGCAGATTGAGCATTTCTATCTCTGCACCGACAAGGTCGATGTGGCTGGGGATGATGTCGAGCCCATCAATATCGGTGGTATAGATGGCATCACGAACATCTGCATGGTCGATAATGCACTCGTACAGAGAGCAGTCTACCTCCTTGATGTCTACTCCTAAGCCGCTGGAGGCGTTAGCCTGTGGGTCGGCGTCTACAACAAGAACCGACTTCTCCAGTGTGGCCAATGATGCTGCCAAGTTGATGGTGGTTGTCGTTTTGCCGACACCGCCTTTCTGGTTGGCCAATGCGATTATTTTTCCCATATTCTTAATTTTCTATATTAAAAATCATCACAAAATTTCTGCAAAGATACATATTTTATGCGAGAAAGACGTTACTTTAAAGGTTTTTTCGTACTTTTGCACCAAAAAGAGCGATATTTTTATGGAAAATAAGAAACCTTTAATATTAATATCCAATGATGACGGCTATCATGCCAATGGCATCAAGACGCTTGTTGGA
The DNA here is from genome assembly GCF_009495355.1 of Segatella copri. Classification (GTDB taxonomy): domain Bacteria; phylum Bacteroidota; class Bacteroidia; order Bacteroidales; family Bacteroidaceae; genus Prevotella. The sequence continues at coordinate 6,000 of NZ_VZAD01000051.1, read as the reverse complement.
TTTCTGAAAGACTGGTGCGAGGTGCTTGTGGTGGCTCCTGAGAGTGGACGGTCGGGCTATGGATGCGCCTTCTCGGTAACATCACCACTGCTGTTGAAACGCAGACACAACATGGGCGAGGAGGTGGAAGTGTGGTCGTGCTCTGGAACGCCTGTCGACTGTGTGAAGATAGCTCTCGACCAGCTGCTGGCTCCTCGTGTTCCCGACCTGATACTCAGTGGTATCAACCATGGCGACAACTCGAGTGTGAACAATCATTATTCGGGCACAATGGGCGTAGCCAAGGAAGGCTGTATGAAGTATATTCCCTCGGTGGCGTTCAGTAGTTGCAACTATGATGTGAACGCCGATCTGTCACCCTTGCGTGACGGAGTGGTAAGCATCGTGAAGCGAGTGCTTCGTGAAGGACTGCCCAAGGGAACTTGTCTTAATGTCAACTTTCCCGTCAAACCTCCTTTCAAGGGCTTTAAGGTTTGCCGTATGACATGGGGCTCGTGGATCAATGAGGTGGTGAAGGAGCATCATCCTCGTGGTTACGACTATTACTGGATGGTGGGCGAATATCGCAATGATGAGCCCGAGGCTGTAGATACTGATCAGTGGGCGCTCAGTCATGGCTACATTGCCATTACGCCTACAAGAATAGATGTGACCGACTATGAGTGGCTTGAGAACAACAGGTCGCTCAACACGGAAGCTTCTGAACTTGACGATTAACTAAGAATATTCGACAATAAGGATGAAATATTATCTGATAGTAGGTGAGGCGAGTGGCGATCTGCATGCCAGCAGATTGATGCGCTCGTTGAAAAAATATGACGAATTGGCTGAATTTCGATTCTTCGGCGGCGACTTGATGGCTGCTGAGGGAGGAACTCGTGTCAAGCATTATAAGGAACTGGCCTATATGGGCTTTGTACCTGTGCTGCTGCATCTGGGCACCATCTTCTCGAACATGAAAAGATGCAAGGAGGATATTGTGGCGTGGAAACCCGATGTTGTGATCTTAGTCGATTATCCAGGCTTTAATCTCAATATAGCCAAGTTCTTGAAAAAGAATACGTTGATACCTGTCTACTATTATATTTCGCCTAAGATTTGGGCCTGGAAGGAATGGCGTATTAAAAGCATCAAACGTGATGTGAGCGAGATGTTCTCCATACTGCCTTTCGAGGTGCCTTTCTATGAGCAGAAACATAAGTATCCCGTTCACTATGTGGGCAATCCCACTGCTCAGGAAGTGGCAGAGTTCAGAGCAGGATATCATCAGACGCATGAGGAGTTTTGTCGAGAAAATAATCTTGACAGTCGTAAGCCGATTGTCGCTCTTTTAGCTGGTAGCCGACTACAGGAAATTAAGGACAATCTTCCTGCCATGATAGAGGTGGCTGAACGTTTTGAAGATTATCAAATGGTGTTGGCTGGAGCTCCGTCGATAGAGGATGAATATTACGATAAATTCCTGGAAGGTTCTCCTGTCAGAGTGGTGAAGAATAAGACTTACCAGCTCTTGTCTCACACCACGGCGGCTCTTGTAACCAGTGGAACTGCCACGCTCGAGACAGCCCTGTTTAATGTTCCGCAAGTGGTGTGCTATGAAACTCCCTTGCCAAAACTGATTCGTTTTGCCTTCAATCACGTGCTGAAGGTTGACTATATTTCTCTTGTCAACTTGGTGGCCAATAAGGAAGTGGTTCCAGAGATGTTCGCCGATAAGTTTACGATAGACGGAATAGCCAACGAGCTGTATAAGATTATGCCAGGGCAGCCTGCACGCGAAAGAATGCTTGCTGAATATCAGGAAGTGCTGAGAGAGTTGGGAAGTAAGGTGGCGCCCGACGAAGCTGCTTCTATCATGGTAGATTTGTTGAGAAAGCATCGTGCTGAGTTGATACGTCTGGCTAAAGAACGTGCTGAGGCTGTTGCCAAGGCTGCCGCCAAAGCTGCAGAGCTGGCTCGTGTCAAGGCTGAACAGGAAGCTGCCATCGCCCGGCAGAAAGCTGAAGAGGCAGAGCGGGTGAGCCAGCAGGAAATAAATGAGCCGTAGTAAAATATGAAAACTTGCTATTGATTATCAATAAGTTACAAAGACAAAAAAAGTTCCTAAAAAAAGGCTCATGAGTTAAAAGGGAAACTCATGAGCCTCTTTTTTTATACGAAAAGCTGCAGTGTATAGAGATAGATGACGGCTGCGGGAATGGCCATGAGCGAAGAGTCGAAACGGTCGAGCATACCGCCATGTCCTGGCAGCAGTGTGCCGCTGTCCTTTACTCCCAAAGTGCGTTTGAAGAGACTCTCTACCAAGTCGCCCCATGTTCCGAAGAATACGACAACCAGGCCTAAACCCATCCATCCGGCAATGCTGAGTCGGTGAGCCTCGCCGTCATTTGCCAAGTAACCAATCACGGCAGCTGCAATCAGAACGAATATACCTCCGCCTATGCTTCCTTCCCAACTCTTGGCAGGACTGATGCGTGGGAAGAGTTTATGCTTGCCGAAGAGCGAACCGCTGCAGTAGGCTCCGGTATCGTTTGTCCAAAGGAATATGAAAATACTCAGTGGCAACAGCATGTCGTAGTGTATCTGGCCGTCGAAAGCTGAGTATTCGAAAGCCAAAATATTGATCATAGAGAAGGGTAGGGCGATGTACATCTGCGAGAGCATGGTGTAGGCCCAGTCGTTGATGGCGTCTTTGTTGCCGGTATACAGTTCGCTGATAAACAGGTAGACGATGGTGAGCAGATAGGGAACAAAGACAATGAAATTGCCTACGATGCCCATTCGCAGTCCTGCCACGGCCAGGAAAAAGTATACTCCGGCAATGGTGCAGATCAGACGGTTGACGGTGACGTCTTCCTTCTCGTTGTTTACCAGTCCGCAGTATTCCCAGATGCTGAGTCCTGTAATGATGGTAAAGAGGAAAATCATGGCTCTTGGGTTGAGGAAACAAGACACCATGCACACCACGAACAAGACGCCCGTGATAGACCTCACGATAAGATTCTTTTGTTTGTCGGTCATTTGTGATTCCTTATTTTATTTGTTGTTTGTTTCTTCTGAGTTCTCGTCGTTCTGCACGTCGGTATCATTGTTTTCGGTGCTTTCAGACGAGTTGTCTTCCTGTTGTGCCTGCTCGTGAGCCTTGATGGCTGCCTGAACCTCGGGCAGTTCCTTCAGTTTGTCGTCAATCTTGGGCTGCTCGTCCTCCATGATTTCCTGTGAACGGCTAAGCCATGGACGCTTGCCAAAGATCTTCTCTACGTCTTCTGCCATGATCACCTCTTTCTGGATGAGGAGCTCGGCAAGGGCGTTATGGCCTTCCTTGTGCTCTACGAGGATGTTCTTGGCTCGGGTATACTGTTCGTTCACCATCTTGAGCACCTCTTCGTCTATCATGCGGGCAGTGGTGTCGGAGTATGGACGCTGGAAGGAATATTCCTGGTTGTTGTAATAGCATATATTAGGCAGCTTGTCGCTCATACCTAAGTAGGCTATCATGCCATAGGCACTCTTGGTGGCTCTTTCCAGGTCGTTCATGGCTCCCGATGATATATGACCCGTAAAGAGTTCCTCGGCAGCGCGTCCTCCCATGAGCGAACACATCTCGTCGAGCATCTGTTCCTTGGTGGTGATCTGTCGTTCTTCGGGCAGATACCAGGCTGCTCCGAGAGCCTGTCCGCGTGGAACGATAGTTACCTTGATAAGTGGATTGGCATACTGACAGAACCATGAAATGGTGGCATGGCCAGCCTCGTGGAGTGCGATGCTTCGCTTCTCCTCTGCTGTCATCACCTTGGTCTTTTTCTCCAGTCCGCCTACGATGCGGTCTACAGCATCGAGGAAGTCTTGTTTGCTTACGCTCTTCTTGTCGTGGCGTGCTGCTATAAGGGCTGCCTCGTTGCACACATTTGCAATATCGGCTCCCGAGAATCCTGGTGTCTGTCGTGCCAGCAGGTCTACGTCAACACTCTTGTCTACCTTTACAGGTTTTAGATGAACCAGGAATATGGCTTTTCGCTCATTCAGGTCAGGAAGGTCGACGTGTATTTCACGGTCGAATCGTCCTGCACGCAGCAAGGCGCTGTCGAGCATGTCCACACGGTTGGTGGCTGCCAGGATAATGACACCGCTGTTTGTTCCAAATCCGTCCATCTCGGTAAGCAGGGCGTTGAGCGTGTTCTCGCGCTCGTCATTGCCTCCCATGGATGGGTTCTTGCTGCGGGCACGTCCTACTGCATCAATCTCGTCGATAAAGATGATGGAAGGTGCTTTCTCCTTAGCCTGACGGAAGAGATCGCGCACACGTGATGCACCTACGCCGACAAACATCTCTACGAAGTCGGAACCACTCATCGAGAAGAAAGGTACGCCAGCTTCGCCTGCCACGGCTTTGGCAAGGAGAGTCTTACCAGTTCCCGGAGGTCCTACGAGAAGGGCTCCCTTAGGTATCTTACCACCTAAGTCGGTATATTTGTTGGGGTTCTTCAGGAAGTCTACGATTTCCTGTACTTCCTGTTTGGCTCCTTCCTGTCCTGCCACGTCCTTGAAGGTGATGCCGATGGCATTGCCTTTCTCGTACATACGTGCTTTGCTCTTGCCTACATTGAAGATTCCTCCGCCTGAGCCGCCCATGCCGCCCATACGTCCCGACATCCACCAGATGAAGACGAAGAAAAGAATCAGCGGGAAGATATTCCACAAGATTTTGAGGAAACCGTCCGTTGACTCGTTCTTATAACTGAACGAATTGATTTTCTTGGCTTGCACCATGGCGTTGGCAAACCTGTCCACCTCATCTACCGAACCAAACTGCACCTCCACATAAGGGTTGGTGCCTAAGTTCTTGGCTGAGGTTTTGTACACCTCGCGTGAGTACTTGGGGTTGATATACAGTTTCAGGGTGTTCTCGGTCTTGTTGGCTACAACGCTCAGCACATAACCTTTTTCCACGTATTGCTTAAACTGTGTGTAGGTGGCTTCTTGTGTGGCACTTCCTCCTAAAGAGTTTGTGCCTCCGCTCAAGTAGGCTACCATCAGTCCGACGATGATAAGTATATAGAGCCAGTTCATGTTGAACTTAGGCATCTTGGGGGGTTGGGGCCCGCCGGGATTGTTCTTGTTGTTGCCTTGTTCCATATTGAATGTTTCCTTTCCTTTTTTTGTTTTAAAAAAGACTTTTGTTTCTTGCTTTCTTTCTTATTATATATAATAATGTACGCGCGACGGTTACATCACGTCTGGCACGGTTGTCAGTTTGGCGTCTTCCCAGAGGTGTTCCAGATCATAGAACTGTCTTACCTCAGGCTGGAAGATGTGTACGAGTACATCCACAAAGTCGATGGCTACCCATTGGTCGTTTCCTAATCCTGCTACGTTGACAGGTTTCTCGCCCAACTTCTTACGGCAGAAGTCGCCTACTGATTCTGCAATAGCCTCTACCTGGGAGGGTGAACCGCCTTGGCAGATAATAAAGTACTTGGCTATGGTGCCGTCTATCTCGCTCAGGTCTGCAATGACGATATTGCTGCCTTTTTTCTCTTGTATTCCTTCTTTAATTGTCTCTACTAATTGTTTTGCTGTATTCATTGAGTTGTTATTATGTTTATTCGACTACAAAGATAGTGCAAAAAAATGAGTATGCGTTACTTTCCTCCAACTTTTCTGTTTTTTTAAGGTTGGTATGGCGCAAAACCACGTGTTTTTTGTCCGAAAAGGCATAAAAATGAAAAAAATAACGATTTTCGATAAAAAAGTTGAGAAAAATTTTGTGGGTTCAGAAAAAAGTATTACCTTTGCACTCGCAATTAAGAAATGACATTGCAACAACAAAAAGACATTGGGATATGGTGTAATGGTAACACTACAGATTCTGGTCCTGTCATTCCTGGTTCGAATCCGGGTATCCCAACCAAGAGCATCTTTCTTTTAGAAAGATGCTTTTTTTGTTTGTGTGTCGGGCATGACACTAACCTAACTGGTTTAACTCCAGTCGCAGGTATT
>NZ_VZAD01000077.1 GCF_009495355.1 Segatella copri | reverse complement strand
AAGCTCTTAGCCCAGGGCAGCGCCCTGGGTATAATGGCAATCGGCAAGGCGCCCTGTAAGGGCAAAAGCCTTATAAATTATTAGGAGTTTTAAAGCTTTTGCCCTTACAGGGCGATAGGCTATCATCCGTAATAACCCAGGGCGCTGCCCTGGGCTAAGAGCTTCTGCCCCTTCAGGGCGTGTGGGGCAAAACTTGCGAAACTTCAGTTGCAAAGACAAAAAAATACGATTTTCGACTTTTTCAAGTGGACTCAGATAAACTCCTTCACTTATCTGATGGCTCCGATAATCTCATGCACGGATGAGCAGCCATGAGCGTCGAGCCAGTCGTTGATGCCGTCCTTCACCTTCTTGGTCACGGCTGGATCAAGGAAGTTGGCTGTACCAATCTCTATCGCAGTGGCACCACACATCAAGAACTCAATGGCATCCTTGGCTGTAGTAATTCCGCCTAAGCCTACAACTGGAATCTTGACGGCATGAGCCACATCGTACACCATACGGAGGGCCACAGGCTTGACACATGGACCGCTCAGACCGCCTGTACGGATGCTTAGCAGCGGCTGACGCTTCTCGATGTCCACAGCCATACCCATCAGAGTGTTGATGAGCGATACGGCGTCGGCTCCCTCAGCCTCGCAGGCACGGGCTATGTCGGCGATATTGGTCACATTGGGCGACAACTTAACAATCAACGTCTTGTTATATGCCTGACGCACGGCTCTTACCACCTGGGCTGCACCCTCACAGGTCACACCGAATGCCATTCCGCCGTCCTTCACGTTAGGGCAAGAGATGTTGAGCTCAATGGCAGGTATCTTGTCCAGCTCGCCTATACGGGCCGCACAAGCTGCATAATTCTCTGGCGAATGACCCGATACGTTGACAATCATATTGGTGTCGATATCCTTGATTTGAGGATAGATATGCTCGCAGAAATAATTTACGCCCTTGTTCTGCAAGCCCACACAGTTGAGCATTCCCTGTGGTGTCTCTGCCATTCGGGGATAGTCATTGCCCTCGCGAGGCTCCAGCGTGGTGCCCTTTACAATAATGCCGCCTATCTCGTCAAGAGGTACAAAATCGGCAAACTCCAGTCCGTAACCAAAAGTTCCCGAGGCTGTCATCACGGGATTCTTGAGCTTCAGATGATGTATATTTACGCTTAATGATGCCATAATATTCTGTTGTTTTTAATTCATTTTCCTTTACAAATAAAGGATTAATGCGAAACTATAATGAGTATAAGATATTGACAAATCAAGAGGGATATCAATCCCAGAGCAGATTCTTCACATTGATGACCGGACCATCCTTGCACACACACTGGTTGCCTTTCACAGTCTTCTCCACGCAGCACAGGCAGGCGCCCACACCACAGGCCATCTTGTTCTCCAACGAGACCTCGCACTCCACATCAGCCTTCTTGGCATAACGCGCCACACTCATCATCATGGGCTTAGGACCACAGGTGCTGATCATGTCGAAATGCTCGTGCTGAAGGATGGAATGGTTGGTAACAAAACCTTGCTCGCCAGCACTGCCGTCCTCGGTGGTGATGCACACTCTGCCATACTTGGCAAACTCGTCCAGCTCGAGCAGGTCGGTTGCAGTACGGGCTCCCAAAAGGAACACGGGGTCGGCACCCTGATCCTTCAGCAGCTTGCCGAAGTAGAGCAACGGAGCTACACCTACGCCACCGCCCACCAGCAGATAGCGCTGGCCTGGAGCCGTTGGCATGGTGAAACCATTGCCAAGAGGCAACATACAGTTGAGCACATCGCCCTGCTGGAGCTTGGACAACTGACGGGTTCCGTCACCGACAACAGCCACAAGAAGCCACAGCTGATTCTGCTCACGGTCTACAAAGTTGATGGAGATAGGACGGCGAAGCATCGTGGCAGGCGAATGGTCTACACGTACTTCCACAAACTGTCCTGGCAGGATTTCGGGGAGCGCCTTGTCGTCGGTCAACTTAATCAACACGTGCTTGTCGCTCAATGGTTCTACCGAAACCACCTTGAGGTCTAAAATGTATTTTTTCATCTTCAGGATTTGAGTTTTGTTCGTCTTGTTTGTATTCTGTTCTTGTTAACTACGGCTCTTATTGTTCTTAATGATTGCGCGCATACGCACGTACACTCATCATAATGGCTTGTTTTATCATGATGGCTTGCTTTCAAATTGCCGAGTGCCGCTTTAACTTTTGCAAAGGTACGAAAAAAATAGGGAACACAAAACAAAAAACAGACAAATGGAGAAAAAGTATAAAAAAAGAAGCTATTAAAACAAGAAATGAAGAAGCCAGGACAAGAGCCATTCAGCTAAAAAATGACTTAAAACACTTGTCTCGACTCATTCATTTCTTACTGACAGGAGAGCGAATCTGAAAGCTCCGAAAGATGCCACTTTCGAGGAATAGAATGACTATTTCTTGGGTACGAAAGTCTCCCAGGTCTGATCATCATAGAAGATACGAATCTCGGTGATTTTACGTTGCGGTTTGTCAATATATTTAACTTCTGTTTGGGCTATATTTTTGCGTGTAGGATTTACACTATGACTTACAGGTTGATCAAAAAGCGAACCTGAAGGATAAGCCGAAGATGGCTGCGAGGAAGAATGTGCCGACAAAGAGGCAGCAGAAGCCGACTGAGGGGAAGACGCAACCTCAGCAGAATCGTCGTCCGAAAAATCGAGTGCCATATCCGTGGGCTCATGACGCGCAGCCGAACCGCTACCAGAAGTTGCATCCGATGGGGTGGGCGCAGCACCGTCATGAATATACATCGGACCGACTCCGTAGAGCAACCAGTCGAGACTGATGAGTGGAAACTTGCGTTTGATTAACTCAACCGTATTGAGTGTTGCACGACTCTTACCGGTGAGGATGTTGCTCAGGGTAGGAGTGGAGATCTGAGTCATCTGAGCGAAGCTTTGCTGGGTGAGATGCTGGCCCTCCATAATCTGTCTTATTCTATCTTTCATACCGAATAGGTGTTATTTTTGTACTTTTTCTAAGATTTTACAAAGGTAAATCTTTTTTTTGAAACAACCAAGAAATATAAAGAGAATTTTGATTTGTAAAGTTTATATTTATCTATTTTAATTTATAAATTATCATCTATTAAACGCAAGTTTTCGGGTTTAGATTTATAAACCTATATTTAGTGTTTCAAAGTATTTACAAAGAAATTATTTATAATAAAAGGCTAATAAACTGGGATTTAGCATAGTATTTCACGTAAATAGGCGCATAAAGGGTGCTTTATGCAGGTTTTTGATGTATAGTGATTGTTTTTTATGCTTTCTAAATCGATAAATTTACATAAATCATTGGTTTTCTGTGTTTTAGATGAATAAAAAACGGTATGTATATTTATTCGTTTATGTTTTATAAGAAGATAGTTTAGTTTATATTATTAAATAATTACCAACTATAAATATATTTAGTTTTAGTTTTGTAACTGAAATTTGCCACATCTCTCATTTAAAATTTTAAAATATAAATTTCTAAATTTCACGATTATAAATCTTAATAAATATAAACGATAAATATTTGAAGCAATAAAACTGCTCAAATTTTCATTTTTTCTGTTTTGCTTATCACAGGCTAACCCACATCCAAATTCGCGAGTTTTGAGGAGGATAAACAACGATTCAGAAACGTAAAATACTATTTATCAACACTTTACACAAAAACAAGACTGTTTTCAAGCAATCTCCTTTTAAATCAGAAATAGGTCAAACAGAGGAGAAAAAGGGACAATTTTGGCTATTTTTCTTGATTTTCACCCTATTTTTACCCCTATTTTCATTCAACAGAGCCCCTATATTTACTTTTTCTGGCATTATTTCCGGCTCATTTTCCTACAAGAGGAGTCCTGCTCCATGCCGCAACACTCCCCAATGGGCAACATCAGAAACATGAAAAAGGGCAACCCCGGAAAGGATTGCCCATTGTATTTTTAGAAAACTCAATTACAAAACTGGAGACAAGACAGCCGCCCCAAAAGCAGAAAAACCAGACTGCCCGATCAGCTTAATGGAGGATGAAAAAGATGAGTTCCTGCATCAGTTCGCCAGCCGAAGTATTGGGGTTGTTGAAGCCCTTCATCTTGGCATCCACCTCCTTCATCTTGGCAATAATCTGCATCACCTTCATTCCATTATAGTTTCTCATTCCTGTCGTATAATCGCGCACACCCCAGGTTGATTTCAAATCCAGGAATTTTGCGAGCTCTGTTTCGTTCTGTTTATTGGGTGCATAATACGCCAACATCAAATTTTGGAAATAAGAAAAGAGCAACGGGAGAAGTGAGAAGGCTCCACCCGACTTTGGATTATTGTCAAAATATTGTACTATCTGATTTGCCTTGAAAACATCCTTGTTGATGATCGCATTTCTCAGCTCGAAGACATTGAAATCCTTGCTCACTCCGATTTCGCGTTCCACGATTTCGGGCGTCACTCTCCTGTCGTTTTCCGACAGCGAAATGAGCACCTTGTCCAGTTCGGAAGTAAGACGGTGCAAGTCGGGGCCGATGTGATCGGCAATCATCTGTGTGGCCTTCGGCTCGATGGTGGTGTTGCGCACTTTCAGATATTTCTCTATGAAACCCGCCAGTTGGTAATCTTTCATTTTTTTGCTCTCCAAGAGCACACCCGTCTGTGCCACCTTGGTGAGGAGCGTCTTCGGACTCTTCAAAGTTCCGTTTTTATAGCACACACATAAGATGGTCGATTTTACGGGATTTTCGAGATACTTGTCGAGTGCCTCGAAATTTTTCAAATTTTGAGCCTCTTTCAGAATCACCACCCGATGCTCTGCCATCATAGGATAACCCTTGCACTGGTCTACCACCTGGACTGCCGTCACAGAGGGAGACCCGAAAAGCACCACCTGGTTGAAATCTCGTTCTTCCGGCTGGAGCGCATGTTCCATCAGGTAATCACAAATTTTGTCGATATAGTACGACTCGTCACCCATCAGCAAGTAGACGGGTGAGAAGTTGCGAGCCTTCAGATCTTTCATGACCGACTCATAACTTACGCCTTGTTTTTTTTCTGCCATTACGATATTTTTTGTATCTTTGCATCAGCTTCGCCGATGTCGGGAATTTATTTCAGCCACAAAGATACGAAATATTTTTCTAACAATCTGCCAGAAAGGAAAGAAATCGGCGACTATATATATAAAAGGTAAAACAAACATGACAAGTCTCAACTTACCGCCCTTCGACGTACGCCTGAAAGGCACGAAGCAGGCGCCTCTGATTTTCGATTTTCTGAGAAGACGCTACGTCCGGCTCACTCCCGAAGAGTGGGTGCGACAGCACTTCGTCCACTTCATGGTGGAGCACCGCCACTACCCTGCCTCACTGCTTGCCAACGAGGTTTCGCTGCATGTGGGCGACAAGGTTCTCAGGGCCGACACCATCCTTTACAACAAGCAGCTGCAGCCGGTCATGATCGTTGAATACAAGGCTCCTCACATACCTATCACGCAGACTGTTTTCGACCAGATTGTCACCTACAATATGCTGCTGCATGTAGACTACTTGGTGGTGAGCAACGGGCTGCAGCACTATGTCTGCAAGATGGATTATGATGGTAAAAAATATTTATATTTGGAAGAGTTACCAGACTACTCAAATATTCTTACAGAATAAAGACTGCTATATTCAGGTAATAACAGTCAATCATCTACCGAACCAGGAATAGTGTCCATTCACACTAATGACACAAATGACACAGCAAGAAGTGTAAAAGAGACACACTCCCCAAAATAGTCATTAGTCATTAGTCATTAAGGAACTTTGGAAAATACAATTTTTGTTCAATAAAGTATATATATAATCCTGAAGGTGCTGTTGCTCTGTCGCTGCAGACAACAAAAGAGCTCAAGCAGCGCTCAACAGTGGTCGTCTATTATGACCACGGGAGGTCACAATAGACGATCGGCGCCGGTCATCTATTAAGCCCCAAAAGTAGCGCTATAAAAGCAGGGAGGAAGAAAGCAAAGATGCTGAGAAGCACAAGATGATGATGCTGAGAAGCACACGGAACAATGCTGAGAAGCACAAGATGATGAAGCTGAGAAGCACAAAAAAACGTAGCTGAAAAGCACAAAAACAATCCGGATTCATATACATGAAACTTCATGTTTACCCATTTCTTAACAGAATTGTAACATCTGTTTAAATAGCCTGTAACATGGCATGAGTACCTTTGCACCCGAAAAGGAAGGCGACGGCTGAAAAAATGCTTAGGAATAGCAGACGAAAAGCTTAGGAAAAGTCAAAAGAAAGCTTAGGAAAAGCAGACGGAAAGCTTAGGAAAAGCAGACGGAAAGCTTAGGAAAAGCCTCGTTTTCATTTCATCGGGAAACAATAATTTATCAAAAATAAATGGGTACAATTTATCTATGCATTGTGATCTTCCTGCTCTGTTTGGCAGTGTTCGATCTCTTCGTGGGAGTCAGCAACGATGCTGTCAACTTCCTGCAGTCAGCCATCGGAGCTAAGGTGGCAAAGTTTCGCACGGTTCTTATCATCGCCTCCTGTGGTGTAGTGCTCGGAGCCATTATGTCGTCGGGAATGATGGACATCGCCCGCCACGGCATCATGAGTCCAGACCGCTTCACCTTTGAGGAAGTAATGACGCTCTTCCTCGCGGTCATGGTAACCGACGTCATCGTGCTGGACGTGTTCAACACGTTAGGTATGCCTACCTCTACCACCGTTTCGCTGGTGTTCGAGTTGTTGGGAGGTGCCTTCATCCTCGCCACCCTGAAGATGATAGGCGACGACAGCCTCAACTACGGTATGCTGCTCAACAGCAACAAGGCCTTGGAGGTGATTATGGGTATTTTCTCATCAGTCATCATCGCCTTTGTCTTCGGTGCTTTCGTGATGTGGCTCTCGCGTGTGGTTTTCACCTTCAACTATCGCAAGCACTCCCGCTATTCGATTGCCATTTTCGGCGGTATCGCTTTCACAGCCCTCTCCTACTTCATCTTCATGAAGGGCTTGGGCAAGAGCCCTTACCTGCCAGCAGAATGGCGCGATTTCATTGACCAGAACATCGGTTCGCTGCTCTGTGCCACCTTCGTGGTTTCAGCCATCGTGATGGAGTTCCTGCACCTCTGCCGTGTCAACATCTTCAAGTTCACTGTGCTGATGGGCACCTTTGCTCTGGCGATGGCCTTTGCCGGCAACGACCTGGTGAACTTCATCGGTGTGCCTCTCGCCGGACTTTCTTCTTACAACGACTATATGGCCAATGCCAACGGCGTGGGTCCCGACAGCTTCATGATGACATCGCTGATGGAGAGTGCCAAGACCACTCCCGTCTATCTGCTCGCTGCAGGCTTCGTGATGATTGTCGCCATGGCCACCTCAAAGAAGGCACAGAACGTGATCAAGACCTCTGTAGACCTGAGCCGCCAGGACGAGGGAGACGAGATGTTTGGTAGCTCATCTGCAGCACGCGTCATCGTACGCAACTGCCAGAGTGCCGACTCATGGCTCAACCGCTTCATGCCCAAGTCGTTGAAGCAGTGGATCAACAGCCGCTTCGACAAGAACGATGTAGAGTTGGAGGAAAGCGCTGCCTTCGACGTGGTTCGCGCAGCCGTCAACCTGGTATTGGCTTCCATGCTCATCACCATCGGTACCAACCTCAAGTTGCCTCTCTCTACCACCTACGTAACCTTCATGGTAGCCATGGGTTCTTCGCTTGCCGACAAGGCTTGGAGCCGTGAGAGTGCCGTATTCCGCGTAACAGGTGTGCTGAGTGTCATCGGTGGATGGTTTATCACAGCCGGTGTGGCTTTCGCAGCCTGCGCCCTCGTCTGCCTCGCCATGCATTTTGGCGGCATCCTCGTGCAGACAGCCTTCATTGTTCTCGTTATCTTCATGCTCATACGCAGCAACATCCAGTACAACAAGAAGTCGAAGGAGGAGAGCAAGGGAAGCACCTTCCAGCTGATGATGCGCTCGCACGATCCAGAAATCGTATGGGATCTGCTTCGCCGTCATGTGTCACGCACACAGAGCTTCGTATGCCGCTTCGCCCTGAGTGAGTTCAACCTCATCATGGACGGTCTTGCCAACGAGAACACCCGCGAGCTGCGCCATGCCAACAAGGAGCTGAAGAAGGAGCAGGACATGCAGAAAAAGTTCCGCCGCCAGGAGATGTTAGGCTTGAAACGCTCGCCTTTGGAGATTGCCATCGAGCGCAACACATGGTTCCATCTGGGTGCCAACAGCAACCAGCAGTTCATCTACTCACTACGCCGTATGCTCGACCCTATCAAGGAGCACGTAGACAACAATTTTAACCCGCTGCCCACTGAATACATCAACGAGTTTATGCCTATACGCCAAAAGATCAACGACTTGATGAAGATGAGCTGCGAACAGATAGAGACAAGTCGCTATGAGAACTATCGTGAGATTCTCGCCGAGGCTGATGCCTGCAAGGACGAGCTCTCAGTGATCCGCAAGAAGCACATCGATCGTCTGCAGAACATGAAAGACAACACGCTGATGCAGATCTCGCTCGTCTATCTGAACGTACTGCAGGAGAGCCAGGAGTTCCTCAGTGTGATGAGACACCAGCTCAGAGCAGCCAAGAAGTTCATGGAGAACTAATCCTCTCCTTTGCTTATTCGATAAAAAAAAGAGCATCGCCTGCTGGTGATGCTCTTTTTTTTGATTTTTCGCTGGGTTCAGGAGTTATAGCGACTTCCTACAAGCTCTTGATGAGTTTCAGTATCTCAGCCCGCTTGCCATCATTGGTGCCATTGCCTACATAGCGTACAATGCCTTTCTCGTCGAGCACGAGGAAGAGCGGAAAGCCGCCTGTGCCCACAAAGCGCACGAAATACTTGTCGTCGTAGATGTGGTTCCAGTTGAACCCACGCTGCTGGGTGATACGACGCACCTTGTCGGCCTTCTCGAAGTTGACCGAGAGAAACAGCACGTCGGGCAACTGCTCCTTCCATTCAGAGAGAATCGGCATCTCGCGCAGACAGGGTCCGCAGCCCGAGAACCAGGCATTGACAACCACCTTTCGGCCCTTGATGAGTTCGTCGGTCCATGGATTGCCATCGATGTCATACTCGGCAAAATGCCCTGGCAAAGGTTTACCAACCTCAAGTTCTAAATATTTATAGCCTCCCTCTGGAAACATGCGCTTGTTCATCAGCTCACGGTTTTTTATCTCTTCGTCTATCTCGGCGATTCCTTTCACACGGTTGCGGGGTATCTCATACTTGGCCCACGACTGGGGCACAGTAGCTCCCTTGCGAAGGGTGATGTTTACAATCATATAATCCTTGCTCAAGCTCACGAATCCCATCGACTGGGCAGCAGCTGCATCAGTAGGGAGCTCCTTTGAATAATACTTACCGTCGATAAAGTAGGCGGCCTTTACCAAACTGTCTGTTGTTTGGGTTTCAGACTGCTGTGCAGATGCCGTGAGCGAGGCAAATGACAGCAGAGCCAGGAAAAAGCTTTTTGTTCTCATTGTTTTATATGTTGATATTTTCTGTTTTCAATGCCACAAAAGTACATAAAAAAGGCAGAACTCCATCATCGAAGTCCTGCCTTTTTTATTTGTTCAATAAGTTTAACGGCGCTTAAACGTTTCTTGAATGTCTCAATTTTCGCAAGTAAGCTCCACACGCCCTGAACCAATACTTATTCGTGCGTGGCAAAACGCTGTTCGGCCAGTTGCTCGTACTTGGTGCCGGGCTTGCCATAGTTGGCATAAGGCCAGATGCTGATGCCGCCACGGGGTGTGAAGATGCCCGTCACCTCGATGTACTTAGGATCCATCAAGGCGATGAGATCCTTCATGATGATGTTGACACAGTCCTCATGAAAGTCGCCGTGGTTGCGGAAGCTGAAGAGATAGAGCTTCAGACTCTTGCTCTCCACCATCTTGACATCAGGAATGTAGCTGATGCGAATCTCGGCAAAGTCGGGCTGTCCTGTGATAGGACACAGCGATGTGAACTCGGGGCAGTTGAAACGCACCCAGTAGTCATTGCCCTGATGCTTATTGACGAAAGTCTCGAGCACCTCGGGCGCATAATCCATTCTGTATTGGGTCTTGGCACCTAATGCCTTCAGACCGTCTTCTTTTCTATCCATATCTTTGTTTATTGTTTCTTTTGTGAAGGAGTTTTTTTCAGGAGTTAAGGAGTTAAGGAGTTAAGACAACAGTCTTATTGCTTGAATTCAAACCCACAAAGGCATTTGTCTTAACTCCTCAGCGACCGAAGGGAGCGATAACTCCTTAACTCCTTTAACTCCTGAGTATATCTCCTTAGAATCAATTCAGGCTGAAAATCTTAAACACGTTGTAAGAGATGTTTTTATCGTACACATCCTCGCCCTCATGACGCTTCAGGAACCTGACCACGCGGATGGTGACAGGCAGCACGATGATTTCGTACACCGTCTTGAGCACCACCTGCCAAATCATCAACTTAGGCAACTCGGCAGCAGGCACCACTCCACCCAATGCCAAGGGGAAGAAGATGAGACTGTCGCAACTCTCGCCAGCCACCGTACTCCAGATGGCACGAGCCGAGAAACGCTTTCCGCCATCACGAATCTTCATCACACTCATCACGTAGGCATTAGCAAAAGAACCTACGATGAAAGCCACAAACGAGGCAGCGGCAATGCGGGGAGCCAAGCCAAAGATGGCATGAAAGCCCTCCTGATTGTGCCAGTAGGGAGCTGCGGGAATCATGTCGCAGATGGCTCCTAATGCCACGAAGAAGAAGTTCATGGCAAAACCCGTCCATATCAGCAGACGAGCCTTCTGATAGCCCCACACCTCGCACACACAGTCGTTGATGATGTAGCTCACGGGGAAAACGATGAGACCTCCGGTAAGAGAAACCGAACCTACTGCAATTTGCTTTGTTTCGAGCACGTTTGCCGCTATAAGGCAAACGCAAAAGAGGATGCTGAAAAGCATGAACAGCACGCTCACTTGAGTTTTTTCTTTCTTCATTTTTCTTGTTTTTTACGAGGTTTACCAAGCACTCGAGTTCATAAATATAAAGGAGGAACTACCCATCCTTTGCAAAATCGGCTGCAAAATTACGATTATTATCTGAAACTGCCAAATTTCGAGGCTGTTATCTGCCTTTTTCTTCATAGGTGAATAAATAAAAAGACTCCAGACTATGTTTCACACACCATCTGGAGTCCTGTCTATAAGCAAGCATACAGCTTGCCTCATCTACTACATAATACTAAAAACCTACTTGCGAATTATTTTCTTATGCTGATGGATAAGGATGCCATTGCTTTCGGCATTTACCTTCATACCCATCATGTTGTACCAAGCCTTGTCGTCGCTTCTCTCCTGAGTGGCAATCTCGTCGATGCCTGTCGACAACGAGGCCTTGCCGTAAGCGCTCAGACCACCATTCTCATTGACAGCCTGCACACGAAGCACAGCATCCTGATAAGCAGCAGGAACCTCAAAAGAAGTCTTTTCGGTGAAGCCAATCACCTCGTCGCCTGCCGTCACCACATAACTGATGGCATAAGGCACTTTCTTCCACTCCAACGTAGCGTTCACCTTCTTCACCTCAGGCGCATCACAAGCCTCGCAAAGGAGAGTGGGCTGCCATCCGTCGCTACCCGATAGCACATTCTTCACCGTGTAGCGCGCTGCTTCCTCAGCAGAGAGCACTGCCTTCTCGCTATGTCCAGTCACCTTCTGCGTCTTGTCAGCATCAGCATAGTAATAATATTCGGTGATGCGATGACTCAAATCTACAGGATTTCCATCACCATCCATGGTGTTGTATTCTGCCCAGAGTTTGGGCAGTCCGCCCATAGTAGGATACCAGCCTGCTGCAGGAATCTTGACGTAAGAACGAGTGTTGATAAACAGTGTGATAGGAGTATCATGCCAGGGACGTCCCAACCACACATCGGTTTCGTCAGGATTGCCTGGAGCTGTGATGACATTGTTCATGAACACATATCCCCAAGTTGTCTCTTTTGGATGATTAGGAGCTACGATGTAGCCACCGCTCTTGCGCACGATATTGATGGTGTCCTGGTCCAGATAAACATTTCCCTGACCATAAATAAAGTCTACAGCACCTTCTATCCAACTGTCCTTTATGTAATGACGATTATTGAGCTTGGTGGTGGTGAGCCATGTGTCCTGATAAGAGAGCAAGCCCACCTTGTTGAGTGCCACACGGTCGCCCAAGGTATAGAGAGCCAAGGCCTGTGGACCGTCGTTTTTCTTCACGCCATAAGAGTTGACAAAGTTGATACCCTCAAAGTAGAGATTGTCCGAATTGGCTGTCAGCGTGGCACCATCGTTCACCTTATAGGCATTGTCGCCTCCACTCAGACGATTGTCTGAAATGCTCACCTTGTTGCGGTCTTGTCCGATAAAATAAAGGTAGGGCTTGTTGGCAGGTATGTCGTGATGGCCTTTGTATACACCCTTCTTGATGAAGATGAGCCAAGGCTGAGTACGACCTGCAGGAGCAGCATCGATGGCAGCCTGCACAGTGGTATAGTCACCTGTTCCGTCTTGAGCCACCACAGCATCGTAAAGGCGTGCAGCAGGCTGCTTGCGAGCCATGGTTGTGAAACGAATAGTCACTCCCTCAAAAGCATTGCCACTACGGTCGGCAATGGCGCCAGCAGGCAGTGTGAACTCATAAGACTGGGCATATTTAAGTCCGTTGTAAGGATAAACCACGGTCTTGCCACTCACGGTAGGCTGCAGTGTCTCACCATCGAGCATGGCATTGCCTTCACCCAGCACCACTTTCTCATTGAAGGTCAGAATAACAGAACCTGTTGCCGAAACTCCCTCCTCATTCTGAGCAGGAATACTGGTCACCAACAGCGGAGCCTCATGGTCGGCGGCCTGATTGGAGTCAGCAAGAACAAATATCTCGGCTACTGCCGTTCCGTCATTAACACTTTCCACTCCGATAAGAGGCGAAGTGTAATCGGGCATGAAGCGCACCCATATCTTAGCTTGCTCCTCACACGATGCAGGCAGGACAAACTCCTTAGAATCCCAACCACGGTTGGGCAGATTGTAGGTTCCTACGGTTGTAAAGTCTGTACCATTGGTACTTACCTGCATATAGTTGACCGAATAAGCATTATAGTCATCGCCCATGGCCGCTGCCACCTTGATGTTCTTATAGCCCTTGGTAGAGAAGGAAATCTCAAAATAGTCTTTCTCGGTCAATGGGCGCCATACTCTTG
Source organism: Segatella copri (assembly GCF_009495355.1). Taxonomy (GTDB): domain Bacteria; phylum Bacteroidota; class Bacteroidia; order Bacteroidales; family Bacteroidaceae; genus Prevotella. The sequence goes on along the minus strand of NZ_VZAD01000077.1, from coordinate 34,169 downwards.
CGCTGTACTTGTCGCGCATCACCGAACCCAGCCACGATTTCGAGTTGCCTTCAGCATCACGCAACTGTAGCAAACCTGCATTTTCAGTCTCCGAAGCATAGTCGGCAGCACGGTCTTGACGAAGTGCAGTGTTATAAAGATCCCAGCCTACGATGTAGTCGCAAGCCGAATAATCTGCCACGACATTTTTCTCGCCATCCATCTGCACCATGCGCTCTGCCTGGGTGGAGTTGTCCTCCCAATGGGTAAAGGTGAGAATCTTGTTGTTGGAAGCCACGAGTTTCACATCGGTTCCTTCCTCGTAATAATGTATTCCGTCTACAACATTTCCCTCAGGAACGACAGTCACAAGATGTTCCAGCGCTCCGTTTGTGGTAGAAAGATGAAGCGCATACACCTGCTTGGCTGTATAAACAGCTTGCAATGTAGTGTTGGTATGGATGGTGAAAGTATAAGGATTGCTTGTACTAACGAGCTTGCCTTCACCGTCTACCCATTTTTCGAAGTGATAGCCGAAATTCTCGGTTGCCGTCAGCGTAACGCTGGTTCCCTCGTCAAAGATATCGCCTGTTGGCGAAACCTTGATGCTGCCAGCCTTGGCATCTGCCGATGTGGCAGAAAGGCTATAGCTGTTGACCTGCTCCACCTTGCCTTCGGTGGTGGCAGCGATGGCAAAATTAGCAAAACCATACTGCTTGTTGGTTGCCACATTCTTGACAAACACCTTGATTACCCATTCGCCTTCTGTGGCAGGAATCTGAGACAGGTCGGCGGTATAATGCGTGAAATATGGATCGGTCTTGGCGTTTTGCGGACTCAGCGCCTTCAGCAGTTCGTAACTCTTACCACTAACTTCTGCCACGACGTCCAGATTACCACCATTGGTTCCCAACTTACAGGCATCGAAGCTGAAGGATTTACCCGACAACGAGAGACCTTTCTTGGTTTTCAACGAGAAACTGATGGCATTGGCATCGCCATTGCTTGATGCCTTCACCTTAGGTTGTATCTTGGTTACGATAAGGCTACCAGCCTTGTTGGTTCCTAAGAATTCCAGATCGCTGCCCAACGATGCTGTGGCATACGAAAACAGACCTTCTTCCGAAACTGTGCCTTGAAGGGCTTTGGCATCGCCCTGATTGAAACTCCACGCCAGCTCTATATTGGTGGCACACAGCGGAAGCTGCGCCATGACCAACAAGAGTGCTAAGAATAGATGTTTAAACTTGTTCATCATCATATTAGGGTGTTTTTTTAGGGTTTTATTTGAAAACGACTTTCTTGTTATTGCAAATATAAATTCCCTTGCCAGGCTTGTCGACCTTAACACCCAAGAGCGTGTAATACTGGCAGTCTGACTTCTGCGTCTCTGACTGCAGATTGCTGATACCTGTTGTTTCCTTGTCCAGCGCCATTCCGCTGATAGTCACGTCGCTCAGACAGATGGTCTTTCTTGTAGCCTTGCCGTCGTACCAGGGATAGACGCGCACAAGCAGTGTCTCGCCTTCATCGAGAGAGATGACTGGCGTGTCCTTCACTTCGAGCATATTGTTGGCAGGCATGCTGGTGGGCGAGAAAATGGTGTGCTGATTGGCAAAATTAGGTTCCTTGGAATAGTTGATGTGACAACGCATTCCATTTCCTCCACATCCACATACAAACATGCTGATGTTGTCAATCTTGAGCGTTGTTCCTTTGGCTGCAGTGATACCAAACTGAATGTATCGGGTGGAAACCTCGTCTATCTCGCCCTCAGGCCAGTTGTCACCTACTATCAGACAACGCTGTGTCTTGCGAGTGGCATCATAGCCAGTCCATTCTGGCCACACGGTATTGGCATTAGGACTGGAATACTTCTGCACATACATGCCCTCAAACGACTGGGGCACTACAGTGACAGGCCCCGTAAGCTGACATTCGTCGTTCTTCTCCAGTCGCCAATAGGCCTTGACAGCTGTTCCGCCTTCAAGACTAATGGCAGTGGCCTTGACTGGTATTTTTATGGTCTTAGAGCCTTGTATTAAGGTTACTATTCCCTCGTTACAGCCTGTAGCAGTAAGCTCTATTTGGACATAAAAGTTTTTTACGAGCATACCTTCAGAATAAGGTATAGAGATTTGGTCGGCCCACGTTGTCTTGTCGAGCGAAACTTTCAGTCCTGCTGTTGCCGATATTTTCACAGAACCGTCAGCAGGTGTAAGTCCGAAACCATTGACAGATATTTCCTTTGTCATGGTCTGTCCTTTATATCCTTCACCTAAATCGGCTTCTGCGGGCGAAACACTCAGGTCGGAAGGAATGACAATATTGTCGACAAGGATTCCTGCTGCCTTCAGAAGCGTAGCCGCCTGACGGGCTATCAGTGTGGCACCTATAGTGCTGAGATGAGTACTACCATTATTGTCACTCAACAAGTCATGACATTTTGCATCTCCATAACTCAGATAAAGATTCTTGGTAGCTGTTGTCAAATCAATGAAAGGCACATTCAGTTCCTCAGCCACCGACTTCATCTGATAGACATAGTCCATACTATGGTCTGTGACAGGAACACTCTGACCTTCAAGTACACCAGTATCGGTCAACTTACTGAACTTGTCGCCCAAATCATGCTGTCCGGCGCGGCGGATTGTGTTGCCGGAGAAATACATGCGACAGATAGGGGCCACAAGTACAGGATGGCACCCAGCTGCTCGTGTCTCCTCCACATATTTGCGCAGATAATTCTTGTAGGTTCCCGAAGGCGTGGTGCCACGATAATCTGTAGCGGCAGCCTTATCGGTTTCTCCCACCTTATTATAATAGGCTTTCAGCTCATCGCCATCCATACCATTGTTCTTCTCATCATTGTGAGAAAACTGGATGAGCACGTAGTCGCCAGGCTGCATCTGCTGCTTCACGCTCTGCCAGTATGCGGGTTCCTGATAGAAACTCTTGCTGCTGGCTCCTGCCTTACCACGATTATTGATGGTGACGTTTTGGAAAAACTGCTGGAAATACTGCGCCCATCCACGAGTAACCGTACTACTTTCATCATAGGTTTGCATCGTTGAGTCACCAATGGTGTGTACCGTGATGGCTTGCACCTGGAGTATGCCGCACAGCGACAACACCAAAAAGAAAAGACATGTTAGTTTTTTGTTCATTGTTTAGTATTTTAAGTTTTGTATGATATGCAAGTCAGAACGTTCGTTCTTCGGTTGCAAAAGTAGTCTTAAAATACTAAACTGGATGGTGATTATTTTCTCAAATAATGGGTATTTTTGTCGCAAAAGCCTTTATTTATCGGCTTTCCTGCCATTTTGGCGAAATTCTGTGGGCGATACGCCTGTCATCGACCTGAATATCTTGCCAAAATACTTGGGATCGGCAAAACCACAAATATAAGCTATCTCCGACACACCCTTTGACGTACCAAGCAAGAACTGCTGGGCACGCTTGATGCGAGTTTCACGCAGAAACTCTGCTGGCGTCAAACCTACTATTTTCTTCATCTTACGATTCAGTCCAGAGCGGGAGATAGCCGCAGCCTCTGCCATCTCTACAATACCGATTTCTGCATCAGAAAGATGCTCATCGACAAACTGCATGATGCGCTTCATCATCTGGTCGTCTTCTTCGGTAGAAACAATCTGTTCTGATTCCTCTCTCTCCTTTGTCACTTCTTGCCCAACTCCATTTTTATCTTCGAGCAACGCTAAATATGCTTCGAGCACCTCATGCTGCTTGCGCTTGATGCGACGAATGTAGAGGTATATATATAATAAGGTGAAAATAGTAGCCAAGGATAAGAATATATACAGAATGACCGCCCATATCGTTTCCGAGAACTTGGGCGTGACATGTATGCGAAGCGTGGCGATTCCTGGTGTCCACACACCTGCCGAGTTGGCGCTCCTCACTTGCAGCTCATAGTCGCCAGGCTGCATATCGGGCAAGGTGACAGTATGTTCTTTGCCGATGAAAATCCACTTGTCGCCTTCGTGCAGACGAAACGCATAACAGGGGGCTTCGATGTCAGAAAAGTCGAGTGTGGAGAAACTTATTCTCAGATTGCGCTCTTCCTTGCTGAGAGTAAGCGAGTGGATATGGGCTACAGCATACTGCATCGGAGCATGCTCCACACTGATACCTGTAAAGACAACACGCTGTTCTGTACCTGGCTTCGACAGTTCGCTCTCCGAAAGACAGAAAGCACCATTCTGCAAGCCAAACAGCCATCGCCCATCAGGCAGACACACAGGACGGGCATCGCTATACCGATATGCATCGTGAAAGAATCCTGTGCCATAATTTCTCACTTCGCCCGTCTTGGTGTTAAGCATCATGAGGGTGTAACCACCAACGACCCATATCCAATCCTTACGGTAAGGAGCCATAGCTGTAATCGTCTCGCATTGCAGCCCCATCGTCTTGTCGAAATGTTTGAACTCCAGCTGGTCTGCCAGCAGGTCGTGGCTCATAATCTTGTCTACACCAGCACTCTCGGTACTCACATAGATTTGATGGTCAGCGGTTTCCAGTATATCCATCGTTGCACTATTACCCAAACTTTCCACACGTTTAGGCTCACGACAATGCAAATGAAACTTCATGTCACCAATCGTTTTATTCGACAATCTTCCGACAGCAAGTCCTGTCGTTGTGGCTGCCATAAGAATATCGCGCTGGGTGAAATGAAGACATCTCACCTTCCATCCCTTCGTTTGTCTTACATGCTCTACCCTTCCCTGATGCAGACAATAGATGCCATCAAAGGTAGCAAACCATAGTCGGCCTACACGATCGGCCTTGATGTCATAGATGGAATTGGCTTTATCATTGCCTAAGCTGATATGCTGCACCTCAAAGTCTTCCTTACGACTTTTCAGCTTGTAGAGCCCGCCAGGCTTGGTCCCCAAATAGATGCAGCCATCGTTATGCTGATAAATAGCATACACAGCCGATGAAAAAGGCACATACTTTTTAGAGATTTCGCCAGTAGGAGTGAGATAACCCAGCAACTTATTGCCACGATTGTAAATGCTCACATACTTGTCTTTCTGTGTTGAAACCCAGTAGTTTCCACTCCTATCAACGAAAAAACAACGAGCCTGGTCACTGCTTCTCAAAACAAACGGAACTGCAGGCTTACGATAATTTATGGTCTTAACGATACTGTCGGGAGTACTGAGCCATACGTTGCCCTGCCTGTCGGTCATCTTACGACTGGTCTTCCGAACTTTCTTCTGCTTGGTATGGCGGAGCCTGTTTTTCGTCTTTACCTTATTCAACTTTTCGTTCTCAGCATCAGAAATATTAATAAAGGTTCCTTTAGACTGCGAAAACAGAAACCATCGATCGTCTACCAAGCAATAAATATCGCCATTGGCTGCCAACTGTATATCTCTCACCCGATTGTTCTCCAAGGGCGAGTCGTCGCCAGGACGCGACTTAAAAGTTACAAATTCGTAACCGTCAAATCGGGTAAGTCCATCCCAGGAAGAAATCCATATAAATCCCATTCTATCCTGTAACATCTTGGTAATGTGCCATTGATTCATGCCTTGTTTCTCGTCATATACAACCATCTTTTTCGCATCCTGTGCACACAAGATACCATTGCAATAAAGGCATAAATAGATAAGGATAAAGATTTTTTTCATATGAATCAAACTAATAGCTTTAAAACTTCTCTCTCAACTTCCGTACATACGAAAGTTGAGTTGTTTTATGCAAAATTACGATTATTTCTTCTATTTACAAAATATTAAGGGCAATATCTCACCATATTTGAGGGAAAATATGTACTTTTGCATGGAATTTGACAGAATAAAAAACAGATAAATAAAGAAAGAAAAAACATGAAGAAAATCTTATCTATGGCCCTGACTGCCATGATGGCTGTCAGCTGTGCCGAAGCGCAAGACGTCGCCTTCACCGTAGAAGGCACTGCACCACAGGGTGTTGACACACTCTACGTGTTCTACAACGGACAGATGAACGAGGCTCAGCCCATTGCTGCCAAGGAGGGCAAGTTCGAGGTGAAAGGCAATCAGCCTGCCGAAACCTTCATCACCGTGGCTGCAAGCAACCAGCTGATGGTGGCTGCCGTTATCGACGGTACAAAAACCATCAACATCGACCTGGTAAACAAGAAGGTTGGCGGTTCGGAACTCAACGAGAAGCTGAACACATATTACGCCAAGATGAGCGTAATAGAAAAGAAGATGAACGATCTGGCTCCTGAATGGCAGAAGCTCCGCGGCGACAAGACCGAGGAGGGCAAGACCAAGATGAAGGCCCTGGAACAGAAGATAGACGCAGTGGAGGCAGAGCAGAACGCCGTGATTGCCGCTTTCTGCAAGGAGAACAAGGACAATGTGCTGCCTGCCTACATCCTGTCGGACAGCTTCTATGGTTTCGAGTTTGCCAAGCTGAAGGAACTTTGCAATCCCAGCACCGCTTACTACAACCACCCCATGATGCGCCGCCCAAAGATGCAGATAGAATCGCTTGCCAAGCGTCAGCCAGGCATCAAGTACACCGACCTGAACATGCAGGACATGAACGGCGCCAAGGTGAAGTTGAGCCAGTTTGTTGGCAACGGAAAGTATGTATTGGTGGATTTCTGGGCTTCTTGGTGCGGACCTTGCCGCATGGAAATGCCTAACGTGAAGAAGGCCTACGAAATGTATCACGGCAAAGGCTTCGAGGTGGTAGGCGTGAGCTTCGACAACAAGTTGGAAGCCTGGAAGAAGGGTGTCAACGACTTAGGTCTGGCATGGCCTCAGATGAGCGACCTGAAGGGCTGGCAGTGCGCTGCACATGATGCCTATGGCGTAAACAGCATCCCAAGCAACGTGCTCCTCGACCCTAATGGCGTTATCGTAGCCTGCGACCTGCGTGCCGAGGATCTGCTCGAGAAGTTGGCCGAAATCTACAAGTAATTCTGCATCAAGCAAGTACAGAGGCTCATACAGCCTACGTCATAAAAAAATGAGAAGCTATTTTCACAGCTTCTCATTTTTTTATTGTCTATATTGAACTTTCGTTATTCTGCGCTTTCCTCCTGACGGTCGTCTACGTTATCGCCCTCAGTAGGAGCCAAGATGGCCTTGAAGTCGGTGTAGCCGTTCTTAACGAGGATATTGTACCACTGCAACAGCTTCTTGATATCGCTGTCGTGAACACGGTCGCGGTCGTAGTTGGGCAACACCTCAGCAAAGTAGTCGTGCAACTCCTGTGCAGAAGCCTTCTTATAGTTCAGGCTGCTCTCCTTGCTGTCCTCTTTCTTGCCTACGTTTTCGAACACCTTCCAGAGTGCTATCTCGTCAGCATCAGTATACATAGCGATATCGCCAAGACTTGTCACACGATCGGTGGCAAAGGCAGGAATACGCTTGTGTGTCTCGTCGATAGTCTCGACGATAAGATTGCGGTTACCACGTGAAACCAGTTTGTAAAGGCCTGGCTTGCCTGCAATAGATAAAATTGTTTCCATTTGGTTATATTTTCTTTAATTTTTCACTGATTATTTTTCTCTTTTTGGTGCAGTCTTACTCTGCTTCAGTCTTTCTCTGCTGCTTTTCGCCACTCTTCCACCCTTTCGAGCAAAAGATTCACTTGCCGCGCCACATCAGCCTTTCCGTCGTTGACGATTTCGAAGTCGCAGCGGGCTGCAACCTCTGCCTGTGACATCTGGGCATGAATCCACTCCAAGGTTCTGCTGCGGTCTATATGGTCGCGCGCCATTACTCGCTGAATGCGAACCTCCTCTGGAGCCGTGACACAGACCACAAAGTCGAAATGAGTGCGATGGATAAATCCACTTTCGAAGAGGATGGCACTCTCGAGCCACTCGAAGTCGCTCTGCTCGAAATCTCGCGCCACGGCAGGATGAACCACATCGTTGACAGCCAACTTGTTGGCCTCGCTTGCCAACAGAAAACGCGCCAAGACGGGTTTCTGCAGCACGCCCTCAGCATCGTACACACCCTCGCCTACCAGCGAGCAAAGACTCTGCTGCAACGGCTTGTCGCTTCGCATGAGCCGCTTGGCTGCCGCATCGCTGTCGTAGACACGAATGCCATGTCTTTCCAGTTCGCGACAAACAAAACTCTTGCCGCTGCCAATGCCTCCTGTTATCGCTATTTTCATCTCTTCTTCCCGATTGTCCAAGATTTCTTCACTTTTTGCTCTTCCAAGAGTTCCGCTTATTACTCAAGTTTCGCGAGTAAGTTCCTCACTCTCCTTACTCCACTTGCTGTTCGAGCAGATAATCCACTCGTTGGAAGTCGAGTCTGGCCTTGCTCACACTATGCGGAACGCCGATGAGCTGCAGCGTACACTTGTCGGAAGGATTCTGAGAGAGTTCATTATAGTCGACCACTACCTTGAACATATCCGGACGGATGGTGCGGAACAGGCTTGCGCCAATCGTAAACCGCACAGTCACCTTCGACGGGAATGTACGAAGCACAAATCCCTCGGGCATGTTGATGGCTGTGATGGGCACATCGATGGTTTCCTCTGTGAGCACATCGGGATAGACAGACAGGCGAACCGTGCCTGGAACCATCTTCAGTCCGCGAATCTTGCGAAGGCGAACCGTCGTATGGATCGTGTCCTGCAGGTTGCGCATGTTGAAAGGTTCTATCTCCACATAATTCACCTTGTCGAGCTGATCCTTGTTGGCATAGACCGTCACCTCGGCTGGCAGGAAGTCGGTATGGGCAAGATAGTAGCTCTTGCTGGCTGTCACCTTTCCCTTGAAGACTACAGGCACCTGCTTGGAGGCGCCATAGGTGAAGTAGAAATCATACTCGCCGGGCTTTACGGAGAGCAACTTGCTGGAGCCATAAAGCTGTGCCTGCAACTGTCGCTGCACATCGGTCAATGGCACTACGCCCTTGCCCTTGTCCTCGTCGGCATAAGCCGAGAACTTGAAGGAGAGCGGACGCAGCACGTGTCCATACTCGTAGGTTACGAGCGTGAATCCCTTGTCGCGCACGGTAATCCGCACCGTATCGGGAAGATCGCCCGTCACCACGACATTGCGAGGCACGTCTGTCAGGCGCACAGGCACACAAAGTTCCTTCTCGTAGGTCTCGTTGAGCGTCATCATCAACCAGAAGATGCCGCTGAGAGCGAGAAAGAACAAGAATATCAGCAACTCCTTGTTGACGGTGCCAAAAAGGAGTTTGCTGAGTGTACTGAATAAGCTATACCGGGGCCTATGCATTAGGAGTCTGCGATGTGGCATCGGCAAACACATAGCCCTTGGCTACAGTGATAACCACGCCACGTGCCACCTCGATATCGATAGTGTTCTCCTGGGCATTGACACGCTTTACTGTGCCATATACACCGCCACCAGTCACTACCTTGTCGCCTTCTTTCAGCGCATTCTGAAACTCGCGAATCTTCTTCTGTTTCTTCTGCTGTGGACGAATCATAAACAACCACATGATAGCGAAGATAGCTACCATCATAATGAGCATAGGCAAGCCACTCTGGCCGCTACCGCTCTGCAAAAACAAATTTGTCATATTTCTAAAGTTTTATTTTTTCTGTTAATATCATCAAGATATGAACCTATATATATAATAAGGTGTAAATCTCACTTTTCCGGTCTTACTTCTCCTCCTCGGCAGCATTGTCCTGAGCTGTTGGCTCTGCAGGCTGGTCGTAAGAAGGCTGATCGTAAGAAGGCTGATCATACTGATAGCCGTTATTGTCATTCCAGTCATTACCATTGTTGTTGCGATAACGTGGCTGACCAATGCGCTGACGGCGCTGCTGTCCTTCGCGGGCACCACTATGAACTCCGAATCCTCCACGGCCTGCACGGCGCTGAACGTTCTGCTCACGATGAGGACGCTCGGGCAATTCTTTCATGATGACACCGGTCTCGATCAGCGAACGGGCGATGGCGTCGAGCATTCCGTTCACATAGCCGCCACTGCGTGGTGTGCTGTAGATCTTGCTCAGTTCCACATACTCGTTGATGGTTACTGTGGCAGGAATGCCAGGGAAGTTGACCAACTCGGCGATAGCAATCTGCATGATGACCATATCCATATATGCCAGACGCGAGAAATCCCAGTTGCGTGAAATCCGTCCCATATATTTCTGATACTCGTCGGCGTTGAGAATCGTGGCACGGAACAGCTTGCGGGCAAACTCACGGTCTTCCATGTCCTTGTATTCGGGCAGAAGCTCCTGGTTGGCCTTGTTGGCAGGGTCGAATCGCTTGATGGTTTTCAGCACGAAAGTATCAATGATGTCCTTGTCGTCGTTCCAATAGAGGCTCTTCTCCTCGAGCATGGCTTCGATGTCCTCGCTGTTCATCACGATGTTCTTGTACAACTTGCGCCACACCTCACGGTCGGCATCATAACTGTCTTCCTCGGCATTCATATACTCCTGATAAATGTCGCTCTCCACAACAGCAGTGTACACACGGCGCACCACCTCAATATCGTCATCCCATGAAGAGTTCTTGGCTTCTATCCATTCGCCAAGCATCTTGTTCTCCTCGAGCTGCACGGCAAAGCGGTTGAAAGCAAACTTCTGCGATGGAGCATCGCCTCCCTCACGCTGCACACGTGACACCTCCAAGTCGTAACGCTTGCGCGCTTCCTTGGTGATTTCTACAATAAGTTGTAATTGATAATTGTATAAATCGTAAGCCTTGGACAGGCTGAAGAACAACTCCTTCTCGGCGTTGTCCATGTTACGATTGCCGTTTTGATAGTACGCATAGGTTAACTGCACAATCTTTCTGCGAATCAAGTCCCTGTTAATCATTCTCTAATAATTTACGGATTAAATGTATTTTGCTGCAAAAGTAAGTATTTATCTCCTAATAAACAAGAAAAAACAGAGTTATTTCTCATTTTTTAATGATAAAATCTCTTTTTTTCAAATTTCTGACCACTAAATTTGGAAATTCCAAAGAAAAGTAGTAATTTTGCATCCGTTTTGTAAAAAACCGCTTTTTCAAAGCTAATCCGTGTGATGGCGAGTTAAGGCACATTTTATTAATTAATACTTAATTTAGAGTAACACAATGAAAGAGATTAATGTAACAGGTCAGAAGCGCACAGACCTTGGCAAGAAAGCTTCTAAAACATTGCGCAAAGAGGGTTTGATCCCATGTAACTTGTATGGCGAGAAGAAGGACGCTAACGGCGCTCCTGAGGCTTTGTCTTTCGCAGTTCCATTCGCTGAGCTCCGCAAGATCATCTACACTCCTCACGTATATGTTATCAACCTCATCATCGATGGTGAGAGCCACACAGCTATCATGAAGGAGATTCAGTTCCACCCAACAACAGACGCTCCTCTGCACGTAGACTTCTACGAGGTGAACGACCAGAAGCCTATCACTATCGGCATCCCAGTGAAGTTGGTAGGTTTGGCACAGGGTGTTCGCGATGGTGGTCGTATGAACCTCTCTATCCGCAAGATCGACGTTACTGCTCCTTACCAGGTTATTCCTGAGCACCTCGATATCGACGTTACTGCGTTGAAGATCGGTAAGAGCATCAAGGTAGGCGACCTCTCATTCGAGGGTCTCGAGCTCGCTACAAGCAAGGCTGTAGTAGTTTGCTCTATCAAGATGACACGTAATGCTGCTGCCGCTGCCGCTGCTGCCGCCGCTGAAGAGGAGGAGGCATAATTATCAATTAGAAGTACATTCGGAAATTGGATAAATTTTTGATTTGTGGTCTCGGGAATCCTGGCGACGAATACGCCGGAACCCGACACAACACAGGATTCATGGTATTGGACGCTTTTGCTAAGGCGTCCAATATTCATTTTGAGGATAAGCGTTACGGCTTTGTTGCCGAGACAAGCATCAAGGGACGAAAGGTGTTCCTGCTCAAACCCACCACGTTTATGAACCTCAGCGGAAACGCTGTGCGCTACTGGCTGCAGCAGGAGAAAATAGACCAGAAGCGACTGCTCGTCATCAGCGATGAACTTGCCCTGCCATTGGGCGCGTTCCGACTGAAAGCTGGCGGAAGCAACGGCGGACACAACGGACTGGGACACATCCAGCAACTCATCGGACAAGACTATGCCCGTCTGCGTATGGGCATCGGAAACGATTATCCCCGTGGAGGACAGGTGGACTGGGTACTGGGACACTACACTGTGGAGGACATGCGCCAACTGCAGCCTGCACTCGACCTGGGCGTGGAAATCATCAAGAGTTTCGTGTTGCAAGGCATCGACGCCACGATGAACCAATACAATAAATTGGGGAAAAAGTAAGAACGAGTTTAACATTCCCTCCAAGGCTGTTGGCTATAACTTCTCACGACCAAAGGGAGTGACAACTTCTTTAACTTCTATAACTTCTGAACTTGTAAAAGTTCAATAAACACTAATACAGCTATGAAGGAAAGTGCCAGAATAGACAAGTGGCTCTGGGCTGCCCGCATATACAAGACACGCAGCATCGCAGCAGATGCCTGCAAGAACGGGCGTGTCACCGTGGGAGGCATCTCGCGCAAGCCTTCGTTCATCATCAAGCGAGGCGATGTGGTGAGCGTGAAGAAAGCGCCCATCACCTATTCCTTCGAAGTGCTCGACTGCATCGAACAGCGCGTGGGAGCCAAGATGCTCTTTGCCGTTTACAAGAACGTCACCGATCCTCGACAGTACGAACTGCTGGAAATGAGCCGTATCAGCGGATTCGTTGACCGTGCCCGCGGAACAGGACGTCCTACCAAGAAAGAGCGCCGTGCCCTCGATGCTTTCATCGATCCTGCCCTCTTTGGCTTCGACGATGATGACGACATAGAATAAATGTTCTTTTTAACCTATAAAATCTATGTTCTAAAGTATCGAACTTATGTTCTAAAGTTTCGAACTTGTATCCGAAAGTACCGAACTTATGTTCTAAAGTTTAGAACATAGATTTATTCATAAGAAACAAAACAAATTCATTATAAACAGAAAACATTTTTAAATGTTTCGACCTGTACGGTTGAAATTACCCAATACGCCCTGAAAGGGCAGAAGCTCTTAGCCCAGGGCAGCGCCCTGGGTTGTTTTGGACGCAAATCTGTCGCCCTGTAAGGGCAAAAGCTTTAAAAATCAAGGCAATACATAAAGCTTTTGCCCTTACAGGGCGCCTTGCCAATTGCTATAATACCCAGGGCGCTGCCCTGGGCTAAGAGCTTCTGCCCCTTCAGGGCGTGTGGAGCTAACATTCGAACTTCTGTTAAATAAGTGTGAAGAAAAACCGTATCATGTCGGCCGTTTAACGGCTTTTCGCACGATTTTGAATTGTTTTCGGTCGATTTTGAATTGTTTTCGGTCGATTTTAAGACGTTTTCAGCACTTGCAACCATCACTTTTTACTCTTAAGCACGTTTTTTGACTATTTATACATGGAATATAGCATTTTAGTCACAATTTTACCCATTTCATGAAAATAATTTAAAAAATACTTGCATTTTAATAAAATTAATTATATCTTTGCCCCGTCTAAGAAGAAGTTTAAAACCTATCCTATTGGACGGCAGATTATCCATTAAGGAGATTTGCATAACATACTATTATTAACTTTATAAATTCAGAGAGTATGAAAAAATTATTGGTTATGGCAGCCATGGTGCTGTCTTCAGTAGGTGCTTTTGCACAGTATTCAGCAGGCGACATCACTATTCAGCCTAAGATTGGTTTGAGCATTGCTTCTGTTGGTGGCGACGTTGACGGCGACTACAAGGCAGGCTTGGTTGTTGGTGCCGAGGCAGAATATCACGTTTCTCCATTGATTGGTGTCAGCGCTGGTCTTCTTTATTCTCAGCAGGGATGCAAGTGGTCAGTAGAAGATGAAGATGTTGATGTCAAGTGGAAGCCAGCTTACCTCAACATCCCTATCCTTGCCAACTTCTATGTTGCCAACGGTTTGGCATTGAAGGCTGGTGTTCAGCCAGCTTTCATGGTTGCAAAAGACGATGCAAAAGAAGTTAATACATTCGACTTCTCTGTACCTGTAGGTATTTCTTACGAGTACATGAACATCAGTCTCGATGCTCGTTACAACATCGGTTGCACCAAGGTTTGGAAAGATGTTAAGGGCTGCAACTCTGTATTCCAGGTAACACTGGGTTACAAGTTCAAGCTCTAAGCTCAGAACAACAGGCTTTTCATAAGCCCATCCACCCTCTCGCTCCTTGCTGTGAGATGAAAACATAGCAAGGAGACAAAAGAAGGGCTGGATACTCGATAAAGTATCTTAGGATAGTTGCAAACTATTTTAAGATACTTTTTTATGCCCTTTATCGTGCTTTCATTTATGAGTAACAATTTTTATTTCATGACACTTTTCTCGCCATGGCTATTCCAAAGCAAGTTTAGTTCTGTTCATTTAGCTTAATGTAATTTCTCCACCGATTATATATTTCTATATTACTGACCTTATTTTTCCATAGAATAAAAAATATTATAAAATTTGTTTGCATCTAAAAAAAAATAATTATACCTTTGCCCCGTCTAAGAATAAGAAGTTTAAAACACATCCTATTGGACAGCAGTACATTCTTGTTAGTAAGTTTGTGCAACACATTATTATTAATTTATAAATTCAGAGAGTATGAAAAAATTATTGGTTATGGCAGCTATGGTGCTGTCTTCAGTAGGTGCATTCGCACAGTATTCAGCAGGCGATATTACGATTCAGCCTAAAGTTGGTTTGAACGTATCTTCCGTTACAGAAGACGAAGCAGGATACATAGCAGGTTTTGTTGGTGGCGTAGAAGGAGAATACCACGTTTCACCCATGGTAGGAATCAGCGCCGGTCTTCTCTATTCTATGCAAGGAGCCTCGGTTAAAGACGCAGAAGGAGATCCTAAATTGCAAATGAATTATGTGAATATTCCTATTTTGGTAAACGCCTATGTTGCAAAAGGCCTGGCACTGAAAGCTGGTATTCAGCCAGCATTCAACGTAAGTAATAAAGTAAAAATTGACGGCATCAGTATCGACTACGACAAATATGCACCAGATGGAGCAGAGATAAAGACATTCGATTTCTCTATTCCTGTGGGTATTTCTTACGAGTACATGAACGTTTGCCTCGATGCTCGTTACAATATCGGTGTATCAAAAATTGCAGATGGCGATGCAGGCCAAAACTCAGTATTCCAGATCACTTTGGGTTACAAGTTCAAGCTCTAAGCTTTAGCGATGGCCCATGACAGGCATTTCTCAGTAGAGCCTGTCGCTTATTCATAGAGATGCCCCCGCAGACTCTTCCCCACATCAAGGAAAGTCTGCGGGGGCTCTGTTTTTATAGCTCATTAAGAGAGCATTAGTAAACTTTAGCAATGAAGTCTTGGCTGTATCAACAGAAAGTAGTATTTTTGCAGAGCAAAAAACAACAACAAAACAAAAAAAGGAAATGAATATCTTAGTAACAGGAGCCAACGGACAGCTCGGCAACGAGATGAGAATCGTGAGCAAGAACACCGCAGACCACTACCTCTTCACCGACGTGAACCAAGTGGAAGGCGTGGAAACCACTTACCTCGACATTACAGACATGGACGCCATACGCAAGATGGTGAGCGAGAACCACATAGACGCCATCATCAACTGTGCGGCATGGACCAATGTGGATGCCTGCGAAAATGACGAGAAGTTGGCAGCACTTGCAGAGAAGCTGAATGCCGACGCTCCTGAGAACCTTGCCTTGGCAATGAAGGAGACAGGCGGACTGCTCGTGCAGATTTCCACCGACTACGTCTTTGGCAAGGAACCATACAATGTGCCTTGCGGACCCCAGCAGAAGGGAACTCCTACAGGCGTATATGGTACAACCAAGCTTCACGGCGAACAGAAAATCATGGCAAGCGGTTGCCAGTATGTCATCATCCGCACCGCATGGCTCTACTCTGAGTTTGGCAAGAACTTCTGTAAGACAATGCTCAACCTCACTGCCACGAAGCCACAGTTGAAGGTAGTGTTCGACCAGTGCGGAACTCCTACCTATGCTCTCGACCTGGCCAACGCCATCCTCACTGTCATAGACAAGATAAAGTCGGCCGACGACAAGAGCAAATACACCGGCATCTATCATTTCTCTAACGAGGGAGTGTGCTCCTGGTACGACTTCACACAGATGATAGCCCGCATAGCCGGACACACACAGTGCGACATACAGCCCTGCTACAGCTCGGAATATCCTTCGCCAGTGGCCCGTCCTGCCTACTCCGTGCTCGACAAGCGAACCATCAAGGAAACCTTCGGCGTGAAAGTGCCCTACTGGATTGACTCGTTACAGCAGTGCATTGCAAACCTCCTTAAGTAACATTTTAAATAATAAATATAATGAAGCGAACCATCATCATCACAGGCGGCGCCGGATTTATCGGCTCACACGTTGTCCGTCTGTTCGTGAACAAATATCCCGAGTATCACATCATCAACCTCGACAAGCTGACTTATGCAGGCAATCTGGCCAACCTTAAGGACATCGAGGATAAGCCCAACTACACCTTTGTGAAGGGCGACATCTGCGACTTCGAACTGATGCTCAAGTTGATGAACGACTATCAGGTAGACGGCATTATCCATCTGGCTGCAGAAAGCCATGTAGACCGCTCTATCAAGGATCCATTCACCTTTGCACAGACCAACGTGATGGGAACACTCTCGCTCCTGCAGGCAGCAAAGACCTACTGGGAGAGTCTGCCCGAAGGCTATGAGGGCAAGCGCTTCTACCACATTTCTACCGACGAGGTGTATGGCGCCTTGCAGATGACACATCCCGAGGGCGTGGCAGCACCATTCTCTACCAAGGCATCAAGTGGCAAGAACCACGAGGCTTATGGCGAGGAGTTCTTCGTAGAAACCACCAAGTACAATCCCCATTCTCCCTACTCGGCTTCCAAGGCCAGCAGCGACCACTTTGTACGTGCTTTCCACGATACTTACGGCATGCCTACCATCGTGACCAACTGCTCCAACAACTATGGTCCTTACCAGTTCCCAGAGAAACTCATCCCTCTTTTCATCAACAACATACGCCATCGCAAGCCTCTGCCCGTCTATGGCAAGGGTGAGAACGTGCGCGACTGGCTCTACGTGGTAGACCATGCCCGTGCCATCGATGTCATCTTCCACGAAGGAAAGGTGGCTGAGACCTATAATATCGGAGGTTTCAACGAGTGGAAAAACATTGACATCATCAAGGTGGTTATCAAGACCGTAGACCGTCTTCTCGGTCGCAAGGAGGGCGAAGACCTCGACCTCATCACTTACGTCACCGACCGAAAAGGCCACGACATGCGTTACGCCATTGATTCACGCAAATTGCAGCGCGAATTGGGTTGGGAACCAAGTCTGCAGTTCGAAGAGGGCATCGAGAAAACCGTGAAATGGTATCTCGACAACCAGGAATGGATGGACAATGTAACCTCTGGCGACTATCAGAAATATTACGAGAACATGTACGGCAACAAATAAATTTGTCAAGCCAAGGCGTGAAAAATTTTGATTTTTTACGCATTAAGACATGAGCTTGAGCATTACGCATAAAAATTGAGCTTTGAACATTGAATCATTATGAGAAAACAAATAACTCTCATAATACTCAATATTCAAAGCTCAAAACTTATTGTGCTTTATAACGCTTTGGCTTTATCCTTCACGGAAGAAGTCGAAAGCCTCTTTGATTTCGTCGATGGTGGCACTTTGGTTGATGCGAATATCACCGATTCCACCCAACAAGGTAAAGTTGATGATGCCATCCTGATTTTTCTTGTCATGGCGCATCAGTTCTATCAGTTCGTCGTAGTCATCGCAGGTGATAGGAAGCGAGCCATAGTACTCCTTGATGAAGTTCACCGTCTGTCGCATCTTCTCCGTTGGGAATCCCGTCTTCATCACACTCAGATAGAGTTCCGGAATCAGACCGAACGCCACAGCATAGCCGTGCAGAACAGGCTTGCGTTTCAGTGCCCAGCTTTCAAAGGCATGACCGAAAGTATGTCCCAAGTTGAGCGCCTTGCGGATGCCGTGCTCATGAGGATCCTGCTCTACGATGCGCTCCTTTACCGCCACGCTATCGCCCACCATGCGTTGCAACTGCTGCAAGTCGGGATGAGCCAGGTCGAAGCCAACCAACTCCGCCCACATCTTTTCGTCCGAAATCAAACCATGCTTCAGCATCTCGGCATAGCCCGAACAGATGTTCTCGGCATCGAGCGTGCGCAGGAACTCAGTATCGAGAATGACAAACTTGGAGTCGCAGAACACGCCTATCTCGTTCTTCAGTCCACCGAAGTTGATGCCCGTCTTTCCTCCCACCGAAGCATCCACCATCGAGAGGAGCGTAGTGGGGATGTTGATGAAGTTGATGCCACGCTTGAAAGTTGCTGCGGCAAAGCCACCCAAGTCGGTAACCATTCCACCACCCAGGTTTATCATGCACGAATGGCGCGATGCACCGCCCTCGCCCAACGACTTCCATACGTGTACCATCGTGTCGAGGTCTTTGTGCGTATCGGTAGCACCAATGGTAATGACCTTCGCATCCTTGAGCGAGAAATAATTTTTCACAACAGGCCAGCACTTGACAACTGTGGTTTCGTCGGTAAGCACAAAAATCTTGTCGTGCTCGCACTCTGCCAAGGCTTCGGCTATCTCACTTTCGAGATTGGTAGAAATGATGACTCTCTGACTCATAAAATAAATTTATCAATATATTATAAATAATGTAATTCTTGCGTGCAAAGGTACGTATTTTTCTGCATTTTGATGCAAAAGAACACACTTTTAGCATTCTTTTCACACATTTTAGACTAAACCTTATCACAAAGGATGCGTCTAAGCTATCAAGTGAACAAAAAAAACCTATAAAATAAAGAAATGAGAAAATCAGTACTCACCCTGCTCCTGCTATTCAGCGCCATGATGATGCAGGCACAGCAACACCTCATCACGGGTGCCATTATCGACAAGGGAACCAACGACCCTGTCGAGGCATCGACCGTACAACTGCTACGCGCGGACAGCACCTATATCTCAGGCGCCATCAGCGACGAGAATGGACTCTTCAGCCTTCAGGCTCCCGAAGACGGCAGTTATCTGCTCAAGATAACCAGCGTAGGATACAAGCCCACCGTAAGGCGCATCATGATGACCCAGGGCAAAGACCTCGCCATGGGCAAGATAAACATCAACGCAGAGGCCATCATGCTCAAGGCCGCCACCGTCACCGCCATGGCAAAGAAAGTGGTGCTCAAGGAAGACACCTTCGTGTACAACTCTGCGGCTTATCGCACACCCGAAGGCTCCACCATCGAAGAGCTCGTGAAGCGCCTGCCTGGTGCTGAGGTGAGCGACGACGGAAGCATCAAAATCAACGGAAAGGAAGTAAAGAAGATCCTCGTAGACGGCAAGGAGTTCATGACCGGCGACACCAAGACGGCCCTGAAGAACCTGCCCACCAGCATCATCGACAAGATCAAGGCCTACGACGAGAAGAGCGACCTGGCTAAGGTGACGGGCATCGACGACGGAGAAGAGGAAACCGTGCTCGATTTCGGCGTCAAGAGAGGCATGAACAAGGGACTCATCGCCAACATGGACCTCAGCATGGGCACCAAGCAACGATACAGCGAAAGAGGCATGGCGGCTTATTTCAACGACCGCAACCGACTCATGATGTTCGCATCAGCCAACAACACCAACGACATGGGATTCCCCGGAGGTGGAGGCCCTGGCGGATGGGGATTCAACAAGCAGGGACTCAACGCCTCGAAGATGCTGGGTCTGAACTACAACTACGAGAACAAGGATAAGCTCAAGATGGACGCCTCGCTGAGATGGAACCACAGCGATGGAGACATCAGCAGCACGGTGGCTTCCGAGAACTTCGTGAGCCAAAACTCGTCTTTCTCGAACAGCCGTGCCAAGAACTTCTCGCGCAGCAACAGCTGGGACGGACGTTTCCGTCTGGAATGGACCCCCGACACGATGACCAATATCATGTTCCGTCCATCGTTCACCATCAAGAGCAGCGATGCACTGGCACGAAGCTTGTCGGCACAGTTTAATGCCGATCCTTACCAGATCACCAACGACCCGCTCGAGGACGCAGCACGTGCCGAGCTGGGACTTGAGGACGTAAGCACAAGCAAGAGTCTGTTGCAGCAGGCTGGAGCTCTCGTCAACCTGCAGTCGTCGAGCAGCATCAGCTATAGCGAGTCTGAAAATCTGAGAGGCATGTTGCAGTACAATCGCCGACTCAGTGCGATGGGACGCAACATCACCGTGCGCACCGATGCCAGCTACGGCAAGACCGATGCCAACAGCCTCTCACTCACCAATGCCTACATGTACCTTGTAGATGTGGCCAACGGCAACGAGACCGACCACTACAACACTTATCGTTACAACGTGACGCCTACCCGCAACTACAGCTACTCTCTGCAGGCCACCTACAGTGAGCCGCTCTGGCGTGCCACCTTCCTGCAACTGAGCTATAAGTTCACCTACAAGTATTCGAAGACCGACCGTTCCACCTACAACTTCTCCGACTTCAGCGATGAGGAGGCAAACCAGTGGGCTTCCATCACTCCCGAGTATCGTGGATGGGGCAACTACTTAGGCACTCTGCGCTCGCCTCTCGACGAGTACTTCGACAGCGACCAGAGCCGATTCTCCGAATACAAGAACTACATTCACGAGATGCAGCTCATGATGCGATTCGTCCGACCAAAGTACAACCTCAGCTTCGGAGCTATGCTCCAGCCACAGAGGTCGAACTTCATCTACGACTATATGGGGCAGCACATCGAAACGACACGCAACGTCACCAACTTCTCACCAGCCCTCGACTTCCGTTATCGTTTCAGCATGGTGAGCAACCTGCGCATCAACTATCGCGGAACCACCTCGCAACCCTCCATGACCGACCTGCTCGACATCACCGACGACAGCAATCCGCTCAACATCAAGAAGGGAAATCCAGGACTGAAGCCATCGTTCACCCACAACTTCCGACTCTTCTACAACGACTATATAGAGAAGCACCAGCGAGCCCTGATGACCTTCGTCAACTTCTCGATGACACGCAACAGCATCAGCGACATGGTGACCTACGACGACAAGACCGGTGGACGAACCACACAGCCCGAAAACATCAACGGCAACTGGAACGCACGAGGCGCCTTCATGTTCAATACAGCCATCGACAGCGCTGGCGTATGGAACATCAACACCTTCACCACCCTCGCCTATACCAATGCCGTGGGCTATCTGAGCCTCGACGGGAAGACCTCGCAGAAGAACACCACCAAGCAGACTCAGGTGGGCGAGCGAATCGCCATGGGCTATCGCAACAACTGGCTTGAGGTCAACCTCAACGGAACCCTCAACTACAACCATGCCCGCAACAAGCTTCAGGCATCGAGCAACATGAACACCTGGCAGTTCTCTTACGGACCGAGCATCACAGCCACCATGCCCTGGGGCATGAGCCTGAGCACAGACCTGAGCCAGAGCAGCCGACGAGGATACAGCGACAAGTCGATGAACACCAACGAACTGGTTTGGAACGCCCAACTCTCACAAGGCTTCCTCAAGGGCAAACCCCTCACCGTGATGATCCAGTTCTACGACCTGCTGCACCAGCAGAGCACCTTGAGCCGTGCCCTTACTGCCATGGCCCGTACCGATACCGAGTACAACAGCATCAACTCTTATGCCATGCTCCACGTCATCTACCGACTGAATATCATCGGAGGCAAGCAGGCACGCGAGACGATGAGGTATGGCGGACGCCCCGACTTCGGCGGACGCCCCTTCAATGGCGGACGACCTCCCATGGGACCACCTCCAGGAGGCGGACATCGCCGCTTCTAAGTTTAGAGAAGTTGAAACCCATATACATGATGCCCAGAACCATTCGTCATCGTTGGTTCTGGGCATATTTTTTGTCTCATTGGCTCTAACATCTCAACACCTTTCCACATCCGTCAGTTTTAATTTTTATAAAATAATCTTTAAATAACTATAATTATACAGTAAGAAAACTATAACGATACAAATATTTTCCTAACTTTGCAACCACTTTTTATTATAACAGAAATGAAACATCGTATTTTAAGCATGACAATGTCACTTTGCCTCGCCTGCACGATGGGAGCGCAAAGTGCCGAAAAGATTGTACCCATCAAGTATGGAAACATGGATAATTGGGTTATCAGAAACATCAAGGAATCAGGTATCATAGGCGGAAACAAGAAGGTGGTTTATGCCGTAGGTCCGTCGATGACCATCAATGGCAATATCCCCTACACCAACAAGGGCGGCTCGCCCTGGGGAACCTCCAATGTGCTTGCCCACGTTTCAGGCATCTATAAGACCAACAACTCAGTATATCGCGACAAGCACGAGAACGGCCATTGCGCCAAGCTCGTCACCCATATCGAGAAGGTGAAGGTATTGGGACTCATCAATATCAAGGTGCTTGCAGCAGGCTCGCTCTTCCTGGGCGACGTGCGCGAACCCATCACCGGAACCAAGGACGGTCCTAAGGCCATCAACTGGGGTATTCCTTTCACCCATCGTCCCAAGGCGGTGCGTTTCGACTATAAGACCCTGTTGCCCAACTCAGCCACCCGCATCAAGCAGAACGGCTTCAGCAGTGCGTCGAAAGTGGCAGGACGCGACTATGCCGTCGCCATCCTCTATCTGCAGAAGCGTCACGAGGATGCCCACGGCAACATCACGGCCAAGCGTGTGGGCACCATGGTGGTGAAGTACAGCAAGAGCACCAATGGATGGGTGAACGACGCCACCTACACCATCCACTATGGCGACATCCGACACATGGCAGGCTATAACGCCTCGCTCATGGGACTTCGTAATTGTGACTATGCTCGTAATAGCAAAGGCAAGAGCGTCATCATCAAGGAGACAGGATGGGCTTCGGCCAACGAGACCCCTACACACCTCATCCTGCAGTTCTCTTCCAGTCATGGCGGAGCCTATATCGGAACGCCCGGCAACACGCTCTGGATAGACAACGTGGCACTCGTATACTAACTGTTTATCACATATTAACACCCCTACACATTATTATATATATAACACATGAAGCAGCTTCTACTCTCATGCCTTACATGCCTTCTCTTGCCTACTCTTGGTATGGCAGGGGAGGCTGACTCTACCTTCACGCCACATACCGGGATGGAAAAAGAGGAAGTAAAAATAGGAAAAAAGGTGGACGAAAATGTGGACGAGAAGGCGGACGAAAAGGCGGAAGTGAAGAAGGCGGACGAGAAGAAGAAATCGCTCATCACCCGTTTTCTCGACTACTTCAACGATGCCAACAAGAAGAACGACAAGCGGTTCGACTTCAGCATTATCGGAGGCCCACACTATGCCACCGACACCAAGTTGGGCTTAGGCTTAGTGGCAGCAGGCATCTATCGCTCCGACCCAGCCGACACGCTCCTCCTCCCCTCCAATGTGTCGCTCTTTGGCGATGTCAGCACGGTGGGCTTCTATCTGCTCGGTGTGCGCGGAACCCACATCTTCCCCCACGACCGTTACCGTGCCGTCTACACGCTCTACTTCTATTCCTTCCCCAGCAAGTTCTGGGGAATGGGATACGACATGGGCGACAACGACGACAACGAGAGCGACATGAAGCGATGGCAGGTGCACGTGAAGGGAAGCTTCCTGTGGAACCTTGGCAGCAACCTCTTCCTCGGTCCTTCCGTGGCCTACGACTACATCATCGGCAAGGACATCGAGCGCCCAGAGCTCTTGGCGGGAATGGACCGACATACCGACAACTATGGCGTGGGATTCACCTTCATGTTCGACAACCGTGACAACCTCACCTATCCCCACCGGGGTTATTACGTGAACCTCACCCAGATGTTCCGTCCGCGCTTCATGGGCAACGACTATGCCTTCAGCACCACCGAACTGCAGCTCAACACCTACCAGCAACCCTGGCGAGGAGCCGTACTGGCCGAGGACCTTCGTTCCACATTCAACTTTGGCAATCCCTCGTGGGGCATGATGGCACAGACAGGAGGCAGCAATGCCCTGCGCGGATATTACGAGGGAAGATATCGCGACAAGCACATGATAGAAGCCACTGTCGAACTTCGCCAGCACGTGTGGAAACGCAACTCGCTCACGGCCTGGATAGGCGCAGGAACCGTCTTCCCCAAGTTCAGCCAGATGAGAAGCCGTCACATCCTGCCCAACTGCGGTGTGGGCTATCGATGGGAATTCAAGAAGAACGTCAACGTGCGTCTCGACTATGGTTTCGGCAAGGGCGGACAGAGAGGATTCCTCTTCAATATCAACGAGGCGTTCTAAAAGAAAACAACACACAACATGAAATCATTCAACAAAATCATATACTGGTATGCCGTCATCGCGCTTACCGTGCCCAATGTGGCCCTTTGTTTCACCGAGCACCTCAGCACATGGGCAGCCCTTGCCAACACCGTGCTGCCCTTTGGTGTCTACATGGCTCTGATGAGCATCTGTCGCAAGCCGGGCAAGATGGTGTGGTGGCTCTTCCCCATCATCTTCTTTGCGGCTTTCCAGATCGTGTTGCTCTATCTCTTCGGCAAGGGCGTCATAGCCGTGGATATGTTCCTCAACCTCGTAACCACCAATCCTGGTGAGGCCATGGAGTTGCTCGACAACCTCATTCCTGGCGTGGCGAGTGTCTTCATCCTCTATCTACCCCTGCTCATCCTGGGCGTGGTGTCCATACGGAGCAAGAAGGCACCCGTGCTGTCCTCTGCCCTCAGAAAGCGATATGCCCTGTGGGCTGGTGGCATCGCCATAGCAGGATGCATCCTTGTTGCCACGGCCTGTCTCTCCCGTCCTTCCGACAACACACAGCTCGACGACCATCACGCCCCACAATATAGCGTGCTCAACGACCTCTACCCCGTCAACGTGTTCTATAACCTCTACCTTGCCATGAAGCGCAACAACGCCTCCATCCACTACAAGGAGGCATCTGCCCGTTTCCGCTTCGATGCCAGGCCGTCCCATCCCGAGGACTCCTGCGAGGTCTACGTCATGGTGATAGGCGAGACGGCACGAGCCATGAACTTCAGTCTCTATGGTTATCAGCGCGACACCAATCCACGGCTCAGCAAGACCCCAGGACTGGTGACGTTCAGCGATGTCACCACCCAGTCGAACACCACCCACAAGAGTGTGCCCATGCTCCTCTCGCAGGCTTCGGCCTCCGACTTCGAGCGTCTCTTCCACGAGAAAGGCATCCTGCAGGCCTTCCGTGAGGCAGGCTTCCACACCGTGTTTCTGAGCAATCAGCGCCCCAACCACTCGTTCATCGACTTCCTGGGCGAACAGGCCGACCAGTGGCTCTTCCTCAAGACGGGCGATGCCAACCCAGCTGGACGTGAGCTGGCCGAAGCCCCGGGCAAGGACGGCAACTACTATGACGCCGACCTGTTGCCCATCCTCGACAGGATACTGGCCCGGAAGCGCAAGAAGGAGTTCATCGTGCTCCACACCTATGGCTCTCACTTCAACTACATGGACCGCTATCCCCGACAGATGGCGCATTTCCAGCCCGACACGCATTGCGAGGCCAAGAAGGAGAACCGTCCCGACCTCATCAACGCCTACGACAACACCATCCGCTACACCGACCTTGTGCTCAGTGGGGTGATAGAGCGCCTGAGAGCACACGGAGGCATGAGCGCCATGCTCTATACGAGCGACCATGGCGAGAACATCTTCGACGACAGTCACAAGCTCTTCCTTCATGCTTCGCCCCGAGCTTCGGAGTACGAGTTGCATGTGCCCTTCCTGGTATGGACATCGCAGAGCTTCCAGCATCAGGAGCCAGCCGTGGCACAGGCTCTCTCCGCCAACCGCCACAAGCAGGCACAGAGCAGCCGTTCCGCCTTCCACACCATGCTCAATATCGGGGGCATCAATACGCGCTTCCGCCAAGAGCACGAGTCGTTGGCGAGCCCTGCCTATCGTCCCGCCCCTCTGCTCTACCTCAACGACCACAACGAGGCTATCCCACAGGCAGAATGTGGATTTTAGCATATAAAGGAGTTGTTTTTAAGGAGTTAAAGGAGTTAAAGGAGTTAAAGGAGTTAAAGGAGTTAAGACAACAGCCTCTAAGGAATGTTTAATTTTAAGTCCACTAAAGCATTTGTCTTAACTCCTTTAACTCCTTAACTCCTTTAACTCCTTAAAAATAACTCCTCAAAAAACTTTCTCTTTTCTTTCTCTATATCAGTTTTTTGCTGTAATTTTGCACCCGAATAAGTCAATAACAGTAGAAAACAATGGACTCAACACGCAAAATCGAAAAAGTAAGTTTGCGCAACCTCCACATGGAGGATTACGACCAACTGGCGAAATCGTTCAAGCGCATTTATGCCGACTCGGACGTTTTCTGGACACGTTCTCAAATCAAAAAGCTCATTACCATCTTTCCCGAAGGTCAGGTAGTCATCATCGTCGACGACAAGATCGTGGGCTGCGCCCTCTCTATCATCGTCAACTACAACATGGTGAAGGGCGACCACACCTATGCCCAGGTGACAGGCAATGAAACCTTCAACACCCACGATGCCAACGGCAACATCCTCTATGGCATCGAGGTCTTCATCCACCCCGACTATCGTGGCCTCCGACTGGCCCGACGCATGTACGAATACCGCAAGGAGCTGTGCGAGAAGCTCAACCTCAAGGCCATCATGTTTGGCGGACGCATACCCAACTATCACAAGTATGCCGACCAGATGCGCCCCAAGGAGTACATCGAGAAAGTGCGCAGTCGTGAGATCTACGACCCCGTGCTCACCTTCCAGCTGTCCAATGACTTCCACGTGCGCCGTGTGATACGCAACTATCTGCCCAGCGACGAGGAGAGCGAACACTGCGCCACCCTGTTGCAGTGGGACAACATCTACTATCAGCCACCTACGGACTCCTATGTAGACCGCAAGCCCACCGTGCGCATCGGTCTCGTGCAGTGGCAGATGCGCCCCTATGCCTCCGTCGACGACCTCTTCGAGCAGGTGGAGTTCTTCGTCGATTCGGTGAGCGACTATAAGAGCGACTTCATCCTCTTCCCCGAATACTTCAACGCTCCTCTGATGGCTAAGTTCAACGACATGGGCGAGGCACAGAGCATCCGACAGATGGCACAGTACACCGAGCAGATACGCGACCGGTTCCGTGAGCTTGCCATCAGCTACAACATCAACATCATCACGGGCAGCATGCCTTACGTCAAGGACGACGGCGCCCTCTACAACGTGGGCTTCCTGTGCCGACGCGACGGAAGTGTGGACATGTACGAGAAGATTCATGTCACCCCCGACGAGCAGAAGTGCTGGGGTCTTACCGGTGGAAGCCGCATCCAGACCTTCGACACCGACTGTGGCAAGATAGGCATCGTGATCTGTTACGACGTGGAGTTCCCCGAACTCTCACGCCTCATGGCTCAAGACGGCATGCAGATACTCTTCGTGCCCTTCATGACCGATACCCAGAACGCTTACTCCCGTGTGCGTGTATGCGCTCAGGCCCGTGCCATCGAGAACGAGTGCTATGTGGCCATTGCGGGCAGTGTGGGCAACCTGCCCCGTGTGCACAACATGGACATACAGTATGCTCAGAGTGCCGTGTTCACGCCTTGCGACTTCGCCTTCCCCAACGACGGCAAGCGATCGGAGGCTACGCCCAACACCGAGATGATTCTCGTATCCGACGTTGACCTCAACCTGCTCAACGAGCTCCACACCTATGGTGCCGTGCGCAACCTGCGCGACCGCCGCAAGGACCTCTATGAGCTGAAGAAAAAATAAAGATGTACAAGATCGACATATCGGAGCGCACGCTCCACTTCAAGCAGCCTGCCGGAACCTCACGGGGTGTCTACACCACCCGGCACAGTTATTACCTCACCCTCACCTCGGCAGAACATCCGGGCATCAGGGGCGTGGGCGAATGTGCCACCCTGCCCGACCTGAGCTGCGATGCCAAGCCCGAATACGAGCTCACGCTCCGACAGGTGTGCCAGATGGTGGAACAGATGGGGCGCATACCCTACGACATGATACGTGCCTACCCCAGCATCACCTTCGGACTGGAGACCGCCTTTGCCGACTTCTTCCGTCAGTGCCCCGCTATCGACGTGCCGGCATGGGCGACGTATCTGGCAAGCCTCTACGACACGCCCTTCGCACGGGGCGAGGAGGGCATCACCATCAACGGACTGGTATGGATGGGCACCTACGACGAGATGCTCGCCCGACTGGAGGAGAAGCTGAAGAGCGGATTCCACTGCGTGAAACTGAAGATTGGTGCCATCGACTTCTTCAAGGAGCTCGACCTCATCAAGCGCATACGCCAGGTGTACAGCAAGGAGCAGATAGAGTTGCGCGTGGATGCCAACGGTGGCTTCACGCCCGAAAATGCCATGAGCCGACTGGAAGCCCTGGCACAGTACGACATCCACTCCATAGAGCAGCCCATACGCCAGCACCAGTGGCCCAAGATGGCAGCCCTGTGCCGTGAGTCACCCCTGCCCATCGCCCTCGACGAGGAGCTCATCGGCGTGAACGTGCGATCGATGAAGCAGGCATTGCTCGACACCATACACCCTCAGTACATCGTGCTGAAGCCCTCGCTCCACGGAGGCATCTACGGATGCCGCGAATGGATACAGATGGCAAGCGAACGGGGCATCGGAAGCTGGATCACATCGGCCTTGGAGAGCAACGTGGGGCTCAGTGCCATCGCCCATTTCTGCGCCAAGACTTATGGTCCCGGGGTCTCCATGCCTCAAGGCCTTGGCACCGGACAACTCTTCACCGACAACATCCCCATGCCTTTGGAAATCAAGGGAGAGAAGATCTTTGTTCGTGTCTAATTTCGGAAGTTCAGAAGTTAAGGAGTTAAGGAGTTAAGACAACAGTCATTATGGGTGTATTCATTAAGCAGCACGCCCTGAAAGGGCAGAAGCTCCTAGCCCAGGGTTGTTATGGACACAAGCAGCACGCCCTGAAAGGGCAGAAGCTCCTAGCCCAGGGCAGCGCCCTGGGTATAAAGGCAATCAGCAAGGCGCCCTGTAAGGGCAAAAGCTTTACAAATTGCCCCCTAGAGTTTTAAAGCTTTTGCCCTTACAGGGCGACAAGTTTGCGAACATGATAACCCAGGGCGTTGCCCTGGGCTAAGAGCTTCTGCCCCTTCAGGGCGTGCTGCTTTGTGCCTTTTAGGGCGTGCTGCTTTGTGCCTTTAGGGCGTGCTGCTTTGTACCTTCAGGGCATGCTGCTCAATGAATACACCCACAAAAGCTGTTGTCTTAACTCCTTTAACTCCTTTAACTCCTTAACTCCTGAAAAAATGACTCCTGAAAAAATTACTCCTGAAAAATTAAAATTCCCCTTTATGGAACTGAACGAATTTCTTGCCGAATGGCACAATGACAACCCCCGCATTCTGGTACACACCAGCGGATCTACGGGTAAACCCAAGCCCCTGATGGTGGAGAAGAGGCGGATGCTCAACTCAGCCCGCATCACCTGCGACTTCTTAGGACTGAAGCCGGGCGACACCGCCCTGCTCTGCATGCCCCTCGACTATATCGCAGGCAAGATGATGGTGGTGCGAAGCCTCCAGCGGGACCTTCGGCTCACCACCGTGCGCCCGAGCAGCCATCCCCTGGCCGACGATGCCTTGCCCAGCTTCACCTTTGCCGCCATGGTGCCCATGCAGGTGTACAACAGCCTGAAAGTGCCCTGCGAGCGCGAACGGCTCATGCACATCCGTCACCTCATCATAGGCGGAGGAGCCATCAGCGACGAGTTGGCACAGATGATCAAGCCCCTACCCAATGCCGTATGGAGCACCTATGGCATGACCGAGACCCTGTCGCACATCGCCCTGCGCCGCCTCAACGGTCCTGATGCCAGCCTCTGGTATACCCCCTTCGACGGCGTAGGCATAAGCCTCAATGCCGACGGATGCCTTGTCATCGACGCCCCCGAGGTATGTGCCGAACCCCTTGTCACCAACGACATCGCCCAGCTACGCACCGACGACCGCACGGGCAAGACGCTCTTCCGCATCAAGGGCCGCAAGGACAACGTGGTGTGCAGTGGAGGCATCAAGATTCAGATAGAGGAGGTGGAGGAAACCTTGCGCCCTCATCTGTCTTCCCCCTTCATGATCGTCAAGAAACAAGATGAGATGCTGGGCGAAAAGGCCATCCTCCTCACCGAGTCGGCCGACCTGACCCACATTGAAGAAATATGCAGAAACACCCTGCCCAAATACTGGGTGCCACGGGAGTTTCTGCACATCGACCACCTGCCCCTCACCGAGACAGGCAAGCCTAAACGCACCCTCCCTCTCACACCACGGTGATCCAGATGCTCTCTTCGTTCTGCTGAGCCTGGGTGATGAGGTCGATGAGTTGGCGCAACCACTGTTGCGAGTTCACCACCATGCCCACCATTTTGTTTTCGCCCACGAGGATGCAGCCCTGCGTGTCGTCAGGATAGTTGCCAGCATGGATGCGTATGCCCTCAAAGAGGGGCACGCCCACGAGTAGGGGCAACCATCTCTTGAATCGTGGCGACTTGCTCACCACCACGGTGTAAGAGCCTTCGGGGATAGCCGTCTTGCCCTGCACCTTGCGGGCCATCTTGCCCGACACCCTGCCGTGGCGAGCATCCACCTCCCTCGGGGCAAGCGGAATGCCCAGCAGGTTGCGCCATGTAGGCTCCAGGGTGTCGCAGAAGTAATGCTCTGTGGTGAGCAGGCTCTCGTCCACACGACAGCGCACAGTGCGCTTGTCGTCCCTCCTCCTGCCGGGTATCAACTCTCGTTCCACACTTCCATCGGGCAGGATATACAGTCGGCCGATGGTGTAAGTAGCTCTCTTGGCTATGCGTTTCAATATGATTTCCATCTCTAAGATAACGTTTAATGTTTAGTATTTTTATGAAAAACTCTCATCCTTTCAAGAACTTCACCTTGCGGAAAATCGGACTGTCAGTGTCAGTGTCAGCACCTTCCACCTTAGCCACATATCCACGGTGCACCCATTGGTGTATGGCATCCCTGATGCGCCTGGCGTTGTCGTTGTCGAAGCCTTGAGCACGACGCACCTTCACGTAGTCGTCCATGGTGAACTCGTCGGGCAAGAGCGACAGCAGGTTCTTAGGACCGTTGGGTGCTGTGCGGCTCACCTTGTCTTGCTCGCCATCGGCATCGTAGATCATTTGTCCGAAGAGCTTCAGCTTGCACCACAGGTCGTAACGCTCGCTCCAGCGCACGAAGTCCTCTATCGACTTCTCCCACTTCATGCCGTTGGCGACATACAGCACACAGGCCTTGAGATAGGCGATGACGTTGGCACGGAAGGAAAGGTTCTCGAACACATAGTTCTGCGACAGACGGGCAAACTCAGCGTTCTCCTCCATCAGCTTGCGGGCGAGCCGGAGAGCCTGGGGGCAGTCCACCAGTCCGCGGGCCTTCAACAGGTTGTCGATGTAGGGTTTCAGTTCCTCGTCGAAGGCGGCGTCGTAGGAGCCATAGACGGGAATCTCCGATCCGCACGGGCGTCGCTCGATGGTGGCAAACGAGATGCGGCTCACGGGTCCGTCGGTCACCACCCTTCGAAAGTAGTCACGACACTTCTTCGGTGTGCAACAGGCATTCCAGTTGAAGCGCACCTTCACGGTCTCGGTCACCGACTGCACGCCCACTCGGTCTTGTCCATAGTTGCCCAGGTCGAATGCCAGCTCCATGATGCGGAAGTGCTGGTTGGTCTTGCCCTTGAGGGCATCGAAGAGGTTCAGCTCATTCACTTTGGCATAGAGGAAGTGCCGTTCAGCCTCCTTCATTCGCAGCACGAAGGCAGGGTTGGTCATGTCGATGTTCACCTCCTGGATGACGAGTCCTTCGGGTCGTTCACGCTTGTCCTTGTTGGAGCCTTTGCGGTTACATTCGTCCTTCCATGCCCTCTCTCGCTCACGTTGCTGGGCATCGCGTGCCCTGATGTCCGCCATGATGCGGTTGATGGGCTGTGTGATGCTCTCCTTGCCGCTTCCTGTGGGCGCGCAGAGGATGTTCATCAGCGTGGCCTCATGCTCCACGTTGTCGATGTAGCGGAAGCGGGTGTCGCACAGATGGCTTGCCAGTGCTGGGAAGACGGCTTGCGACACGGCAGGCTGATAGATGGCAGGCGTCTTGCTCACGAGCAGACGGATGAGGCGGGGCAGTTTCTGTGGCATCTCGTGTATGCGATAGAAGTAGGAGTCGGGGTTCAGGATGTCGCCAAACTCGTCGGCATCATAGTCGTCGGCTTTCCCCCTTGCCCTCTCCTCCTGGCACAGGCTGACGGCCTTGCGCACGATCATCGGCATGCGGTGCGACTGCTTCCTCTGACAAGCGCTGTCGACGGTGGTGAAGGCCCGCTTCTTCTCCTCGCCGAAGGTGGGAATCACCTGCTTGATCCACGTGGCGTTGTCGTCGCACAGATAGCGCAGATAGCAGCTCAGCGTGAAGATAAACGAGTTGCGCGAACCGTGCTGTGGCTCCCCTCCGAGCAGTTCTACGAGCTTGCTTGTTATCGCCTCGTAGGGGATTCCGTCGTATTCTTGGGCGAAGTCTTGTCGCCTCTCCTCTCCGCCATGATCTTGATCCACTCCATGATTGCCGATATGATGATCATCAGCACAATCATGATTAGCAGACTGGGCATACTCAACAGCAGTGCCAGCAGGAAGAGCAGCAGAGCTATTATCGCTCTCAGGTCGATGTTCTTTTTCGGTCTTGTTTTCATTTTCATTTGGGTTTTCATTTGTGTTGTGGTTAGTGTTTTCGTGGGTATTCGCATGAGGGGCAGCATCGTCAGCATCCGAAGGAGTTTCCACCTCTGCGAAGAGCCGTGCCTCGTCGATGAAGAGGATGTAGTCTTCGGGCACGATGAACGACGGGCGTGCCAGGTCTTTCACACACACGTCGTACTCCTCATCGCCGAGCTGCTGCGACATCCACTTCTGAGCCTCTGCCAGGTTCATGCCCTCTGGCATGACGAAGACGAGCCTGAGGCCCTCCAACGACGGTGTGACGTGCACGAGCAGTATTCTCGCCAGCACCTGAGGATTCTTCACTCTCAGTTCTTCGCTCTTTGCTTTCCACCATCCCGTAGGGTCGGCGATGTGGTCTTTGTCGTAGATGCTGAGTCCGCTGGGTATGGCGTCGGCATTGAGTCGTCGGCCATTGCGAAAGGTGGCGTGGGGCGTGAGTATGGGCAATTGGCTCTTGAGCCGTGTCTTCATCGTGTCGTAGTCTTCCTGCCCTATCTCTCCCCGGCGTTTGCGCTCCAGTGCATCCTCTATCTGTGCGCATACGTCCTTCACCCTGCTGCTCTTAGTAGCCTGGTGGAAGAGCTCGGGGGTGCATACTTGCACCTCCCTGCTCCTTACGCTTTGTGATATTCCAAAAGCCATATTAGTTTAATGTTTAATTATTTTTTCGATGTCCTGCACCAGGATGTCCTGATACACCTGTCCCTGATACTCATGGGTCTGAAAGCGCAGTTTCACCACGACCACCTCTCCGGCATAGAACCTAAGTTGTGCGTCCTTGCCAAGCATTACCGCGGCAAACTGGTTTTCAAACTTTCCGCCAAACTCCTGCAACACGATGTTGCACTTGGCGAGTTTCCCGTTCTCACTCTTCACTGAATCGACGAGGGAAGTCTCTCCCTGCGCCACTACTTTCATAATCATTGTTTCCATGTTTTTTTAAATGTTTAGTTTGTAATTAAAGTTTCGTATGTAAACTCCACACGCCCTGAAGCAGTACGCCCTGAGCCAACGGTCACCGGCCGAAGGGAATTGGAAATCGCTGGCCGAAGGGTAAAGCAAAGGTAAAGGGCAGAAGCTCATAGCCCAGGGTTGTTATGGACACAAGCAGCACGCCCTGAAAGGGCAGAAGCTCATAGCCCAGGGGTGTTATGGACACAAGCAGCACGCCCTGAAAGGGCAGAAGCTCCTAGCCCAGGGCAACGCCCTGGGGTTATCATGTTCGCAAACTTGTCGCCCTGTAAGGTAGGGTGTTCAAAATCCGTTTAAAATTTGGCACGTTTTTTAGTCGAATAATC